>NZ_CP009459.1:665615-1331231 GCF_000758325.1 Cedecea neteri
TGCCCAACTGGCTGAAGACTGTGGGATTCAGGCTCTGACAATTCATGGACGCACACGCGCCTGTTTATTCCAGGGCGATGCTGAATACGACAGCATTCGGGCAGTTAAGCAGAAAGTTTCCATTCCGATTATCGCGAATGGTGACATTACTGACCCGCTTAAAGCCAGAGCTGTACTTGACTATACGGGGGCTGATGCCCTGATGATAGGCCGTGCGGCTCAGGGAAGACCCTGGATCTTTCGGGAAATCCAGCATTATCTGGACACTGGAGAGCTGCTGCCCCCCTTGCCTCTGGCAGAGGTGAAGCGCTTACTTTGCTCGCACGTTCGGGAACTGCATAGCTTTTATGGCGATGTAAAAGGTTACCGAATTGCTCGTAAACACGTCTCCTGGTATCTCCAGGAGCACGCTCCAAATGACCAGTTTCGGCGCACATTCAACGCCATTGAGGATGCCAGCGAACAGCTGGAGGCGTTGGAGGCATACTTCGAAAATTTTGCGTAAACAGAAATAAAGAGCTGACAGAACTATGTTCGAACAACGCGTAAATTCTGACGTACTGACCGTTTCTACCGTTAACTCTCAGGATCAGGTAACCCAAAAACCCCTGCGTGATTCCGTGAAACAGGCACTGAAGAACTATTTTGCTCAACTGAATGGTCAGGATGTGAATGACCTGTATGAGCTGGTACTGGCTGAAGTAGAACAGCCATTGTTGGACATGGTGATGCAATACACCCGTGGCAACCAGACCCGCGCTGCCCTGATGATGGGCATCAACCGCGGTACGCTGCGTAAGAAACTGAAAAAATACGGCATGAACTGATACTAATCAGTTAGTGTTGTGAAAAGGCGCGACTCGGCATGGGAAAGCGCCTTTTCTCTTTTCTATCCCCCGAATCTGACGTTTTCCCTCATCATTGCTCCCTGTACCGCCCTTTCCTTCACTTTGTTTACACTTCACACGCTTTGCAATTATTCCCCGATCCTGTGGTCTGAGTCGCAGTGGTAAAATAGCCACATTCACACCGGTGCAGCATCCGTGAAAGCTTCGTACCTTTATGGGCACCTACGAGAGCAATCCCTGTCCCGGCGTTTGGTAAAACCGAGGTTCAAAATGACTAAATTCATCGCCGTCGCATTGCTCACGACTTTCCTGGCAGGCTGTGCGACCGATTCCCCTTGCGTACCGGTCTATGACGACCAGGGGCGCCTGGTGCACACCAATACCTGTATGAAAGGCACCACCCAGGATAACTGGGAAACCGCTGGCGCGATTGCCGCGGGTACCGCTGCCGTGGCAGGGGTAGCCCTGGGTATCGTGGCACTCACCAAATAAGTCTCCCCTTCTGGCAAAGCGCGAGCTTCTCGCGCTTTTTTGTTTCGTCTTCCTGCAACACCTGAATCATTTTGCTCTGAAATGCGCCGTTAGTTGCAGGCCTGCACTATTTCGGCGCATTTTTTTCCCCTTGTCCTCATTGCTGCCGGCCTTCTTCTCCATAAGACGCCGCCATAAAAACCTGGCATCCACTTTGCTTTAAAGACTGTGACGCGGGCATTTGCCACGAATACGGATCTGGCGCCTCCCGGATGCCATTTCGCCAATAACGATAATTTTGCCACTCAGGATGCATTTATGAAGAAGATGATGATCGCCACTCTGGTCGCTACCGGCACGCTGTTTGCGATGGTTAATCAGGCTCACGCAGGCACTACACTGGATGCCGTCAAAAAGAAAGGCTTCGTGCAATGTGGGATCAGCGATGGTCTGCCGGGCTTTTCTTACGCTGACGGCAGCGGCAAGTTCACCGGTATCGACGTGGATGTTTGCCGCGGTGTTGCAGCAGCCGTCTTCGGCGATGCATCCAAAGTCAAATACACTCCGCTGACGGCAAAAGAGCGCTTTACTGCGCTGCAGTCCGGCGAGGTGGATATTCTTTCACGTAACACCACCTGGACTTCCTCCCGCGATGCGGGGATGGGGATGGTGTTTACTGGCGTCACTTATTACGACGGTATCGGTTTCCTGACCCACAATAAAGCTGGCCTCAAAAGCGCGAAAGAGCTCGACGGTGCCACAGTTTGTATTCAGGCGGGGACCGACACCGAGCTGAACGTCGCCGACTACTTCAAAGCCAATAAGATGAAGTACACGCCGGTCACCTTTGACCGTTCAGACGAGTCGGCCAAAGCGCTGGAGTCCGGGCGCTGCGATACTCTGGCCTCGGATCAATCTCAGCTGTACGCCCTGCGCATCAAGCTCAGCAATCCTGCAGAATGGCTCGTGCTGCCAGAAGTCATCTCGAAAGAACCCCTGGGGCCTGTTGTACGCCGCGGGGACGATGACTGGTTCTCTATCGTGCGCTGGACGCTGTTCGCCATGCTGAATGCCGAAGAGATGGGTATTAATTCTAAAAACGTCGACCAGATGGCCGCCAATCCAACCACGCCGGATATGGCACACCTGTTAGGGAAAGAAGGTGATTTCGGCAAAGACCTGAAGCTGGATAACAAGTGGGCCTACAACATCGTGAAGCAGGTCGGTAACTACGCTGAAATTTTCGAGAGCAACGTCGGCGCCCAAAGCCCGCTGAAAATCAAACGCGGCCAGAATAACCTGTGGAACAACGGCGGGATCCAGTACGCCCCACCAGTTCGCTAAGCGAAAGACCAGAACAGGGCACTGCCCATTGCGGTGCCCCAGATTTATGTTCCTGTTACTGAGGTTTGCTTATGCGTCATCACCGTCCAGCCGTGAAGGCCGACTTATCTTTTTCTAACCCCTCGGTTCGCGCCTGGCTGTATCAGATCGTCGCTATCGCCTTCGTTATTGGCGTGGCGGTTTATCTGATTCACAACACAATTACCAACCTGGACAGCCGCGGTATTACCTCCGGTTTTGCTTTTCTCGATCGCGCCGCCGGGTTCGGCATTGTCCAGCATCTGATCGATTACGATCAGGGAGATACTTACGGCAAAGTCTTTGTTGTTGGGTTGCTGAATACCCTGCTGGTGTCTGTTCTCTGTATTGTATTCGCGACGTTTATCGGCTTCTTTGTGGGCCTGGCACGACTCTCTGATAACTGGCTGGTGCGTAAACTCTCTACCTTTTATATAGAGACGTTTCGCAACATCCCCCCACTGCTGCAAATTTTCTTCTGGTACTTTGCCGTACTTCGTAATCTGCCGGGCCCACGCCAGGCTATGGATGCCTTTGGCCTGATGTATCTGAGCAATCGTGGCATGTCTCTTCCGGCTCCGATTATGGGGGAAGGTCTGCTGGCATTTACGGTTGCCATTCTGTGCGCGTTGCTCGTCTCCGCGGGCCTGTATCGCTATAACAAAATGCACCAAATGAGAACCGGGCAGATTCGTCGCACCTGGCCTGTAACGATCGCGTTGATCGTTGCGTTACCGCTGCTGGCACATTTGATCTTCGGGGCAGCCCTTCACTGGGATATCCCGGCTCTGCACGGTTTCAACTTCAGTGGCGGGATTGTACTTATTCCTGAGCTGGCGGCTTTAACGCTGGCGTTGTCGGTTTACACCTCGGTGTTCATCGCGGAAATCATTCGTTCAGGTATTCAGTCCGTCCCCTTTGGCCAGCACGAGGCAGCTTTGTCTCTGGGCCTGCCTAAGCAGGTGACGCTTCGCCAGGTGATTGTGCCTCAGGCGCTGAGAGTCATCATTCCGCCGTTGACCAGCCAGTACCTGAACATCGTCAAAAACTCTTCGCTGGCAGCGGCCATTGGTTATCCGGATATGGTGTCTTTGTTTGCCGGCAGCGTGCTGAACCAGACGGGCCAGGCAATAGAAACCATCGCTATCACGATGTCCGTTTATTTACTTATCAGCCTGGTTATTTCGCTGCTGATGAACGTCTATAACCGCCGCATTGCCCTGGTCGAGCGTTAAGGAATGTCGATGACTAAAGTTTTAACGGCGCACAGCGCCCGCCCGGCAGGCAGCCACCCGGAGCGAATCTGGCGCTGGATGCGTAAAAATCTCTTCTCCAGCTGGCTGAATACTCTGCTCACACTGCTTTGTCTTGGGCTGATGTGGACGCTTATCCCTCCGCTTCTCGACTGGGCGGTTTTCCAGGCGAACTGGGTCGGTGAGACAAGAGCCGACTGCACAAAAGGCGGAGCATGTTGGGTCTTTATCCACGACCGCTTCGGGCAATTCATGTATGGGCTTTACCCCCACGATCAGCGCTGGCGCATCAATTTTGCCCTCATCATTGGGCTGTTTTCCGTGGCCACAATGTTCTGGAAGTCTCTGCCTCACCGCGGTCGCTATATCGCTGGCTGGGCCGTGGCCTATCCGCTCCTCGTTTGGGTGTTGATGTACGGTGGTTTACTGGGACTGGACCGCGTAGAGACTCGTCTTTGGGGCGGATTAACCCTCACGCTGATCATTGCTTCCGTCGGCATTGCAGGCGCCCTGCCGCTGGGTATCGTTCTGGCTCTGGGCAGGCGCTCACGCATGCCGGTAGTGAGAATCCTTTCGATAATGTTTATCGAATTTTGGCGGGGCGTACCGCTGATCACGGTGCTGTTCATGTCTTCCGTGATGCTGCCGCTGTTTCTGCCGGAAGGCACCACCATCGATAAACTGATTCGGGCATTAGTCGGGGTGATTTTGTTCCAGTCAGCCTATGTGGCTGAGGTGGTTCGTGGCGGGCTACAGGCTCTGCCCAAAGGGCAATATGAGGCCGCAGAGTCACTGGCACTCGGTTACTGGAAAACACAAGGACTGGTGATTTTACCTCAGGCCCTGAAGTTGGTGATCCCGGGCCTGGTGAACACGATTATTGCGCTGTTTAAGGACACCAGTCTGGTGATCATCATCGGCCTGTTCGACCTGTTTAGTAGCGTACAGCAAGCCACTGTCGATCCGGCCTGGCTGGGGATGTCGACAGAAGGCTATGTCTTTGCCGCTATCGTCTATTGGATTTTCTGTTTCAGTATGTCGCGCTACAGCCAGCACCTGGAGAAGCGCTTCCACACCGGCCGCACGCCGCACTAAGGATTATGATGAGTAAAATGACACTGCAGGCTGCCGACACGATGATCACGTTGGAAAATGTGAACAAATGGTACGGGCAATTCCATGTTTTGAAAGATATTAATCTCAATGTAAAGCAGGGTGAGCGTATCGTACTGTGTGGGCCATCGGGCTCCGGGAAATCAACGACTATTCGCTGTATTAACCATCTTGAAGAGCATCAGCAGGGGCGTATTGTCGTCGACGGTACAGAGCTGAATGACGATCTCCGCAACATAGAGAAAGTCCGTACCGAAGTCGGCATGGTCTTCCAGCACTTTAACCTGTTCCCGCATTTAACTGTCTTGCAGAACTGCACTTTGGCCCCGATTTGGGTGCGTAAGATGCCCAAGAAAGAAGCCGAGGCGCTGGCGATGCACTATCTTGAACGAGTACGAATCGCTGAACATGCGCATAAATTCCCGGGGCAGATATCCGGTGGCCAGCAGCAGCGTGTGGCCATTGCTCGCTCGCTATGCATGAAGCCTAAAATCATGCTCTTCGACGAACCAACGTCTGCGCTTGACCCGGAAATGGTAAAGGAAGTGCTGGATACCATGATTGGTCTGGCCGAATCCGGGATGACGATGCTGTGCGTGACTCACGAAATGGGATTTGCGCGCACCGTTGCTGACAGGGTTATCTTTATGGATCGTGGCGAGATCGTAGAACAAGCGCCTCCTGAAGAGTTTTTTGCCCATCCGAAATCGGAAAGAACGCGAGCTTTCTTGTCTCAGGTTATCCATTAAATGACAAAGGCCGCTGATGCGGCCTTTTCATGCTGTTTTGCACATCTCAGAAAGCAAAAAACCCCGGTCTTTCGGTCGGGGTTATTGCTAATTTGATGCCTGACAGTTGTATGCCGGGCTGTCCTGCCCGCAACCTTTCAGGCAGCCTAAGGCTGTGCAAATCCGTTCCCGACGAATTTGTCCTACTCAGGAGCAGTAGCTCACCGGTAAACAGCAAATAAAAGAAAAGACCCAGTCAAAAACTGGGCCTTTTCTTTTATTTGATGCCTGACAGTTCCCTACTCTCGCATGGGGAGACCCCACACTACCATCGGCGCTACGGCGTTTCACTTCTGAGTTCGGCATGGGGTCAGGTGGGACCACCGCGCTACGGCCGTCAGGCAAATTCTTTTCTACGTGCCGAACTTTAACCTAAAAAGTGGTGCTGATACCCAGAGTCGAACTGGGGACCTCACCCTTACCAAGGGTGCGCTCTACCAACTGAGCCATATCAGCACGCTTAATTTGATGCCTGGCAGTTGATGAACTCTCGTTCACCCTACGGGCCGCTGCTTCGCAGCGTTCAGACTCACCTTTTGGTGAGTCAGTCCTACTCTCTGAGAGTAGTGAACTGCCTCGTATTACTACCATTACTGCTAATTTGATGCCTGGCAGTTCCCTACTCTCGCATGGGGAGACCCCACACTACCATCGGCGCTACGGCGTTTCACTTCTGAGTTCGGCATGGGGTCAGGTGGGACCACCGCGCTACGGCCGCCAGGCAAATTCTGTTATTGACCGTTATGCTCGCGCATAACCATCAATCTAATCCTGAACTAAGCTGAAAATCTCTCTAAAACACCTTCGGTGTTGTAAGGTTAAGCCTCACGGATCATTAGTACTGGTTAGCTCAACGTATCGCTACGCTTACACACCCAGCCTATCAACGTCGTAGTCTTCAACGTTCCTTCAGGACCCTTAAAGGGTCAGGGAGAACTCATCTCGGGGCAAGTTTCGCGCTTAGATGCTTTCAGCGCTTATCTCTTCCGCATTTAGCTACCGGGCAATGCCATTGGCATGACAACCCGAACACCAGTGATGCGTCCACTCCGGTCCTCTCGTACTAGGAGCAGCCCCCCTCAATTCTCCAGCGCCCACGGCAGATAGGGACCGAACTGTCTCACGACGTTCTAAACCCAGCTCGCGTACCACTTTAAATGGCGAACAGCCATACCCTTGGGACCTACTTCAGCCCCAGGATGTGATGAGCCGACATCGAGGTGCCAAACACCGCCGTCGATATGAACTCTTGGGCGGTATCAGCCTGTTATCCCCGGAGTACCTTTTATCCGTTGAGCGATGGCCCTTCCATTCAGAACCACCGGATCACTAAGACCTGCTTTCGCACCTGCTCGAGCCGTCACTCTCGCAGTCAAGCTAGCTTATGCCTTTGCACTAACCTCACGATGTCCGACCGTGATTAGCTAACCTTCGTGCTCCTCCGTTACGCTTTAGGAGGAGACCGCCCCAGTCAAACTACCCACCAGACACTGTCCGCAACCCGGATCACGGGTCTACGTTAGAACATCAAACATTAAAGGGTGGTATTTCAAGGTTGGCTCCACGCAGACTGGCGTCCACGCTTCAAAGCCTCCCACCTATCCTACACATCAAGGCTCAATGTTCAGTGTCAAGCTATAGTAAAGGTTCACGGGGTCTTTCCGTCTTGCCGCGGGTACACTGCATCTTCACAGCGATTTCAATTTCACTGAGTCTCGGGTGGAGACAGCCTGGCCATCATTACGCCATTCGTGCAGGTCGGAACTTACCCGACAAGGAATTTCGCTACCTTAGGACCGTTATAGTTACGGCCGCCGTTTACCGGGGCTTCGATCAAGAGCTTCTCCTTGCGGATAACCCCATCAATTAACCTTCCGGCACCGGGCAGGCGTCACACCGTATACGTCCACTTTCGTGTTTGCACAGTGCTGTGTTTTTAATAAACAGTTGCAGCCAGCTGGTATCTTCGACTGCCTTCAGCTCCACCCGCGAGGGGTTTCACCTACCGACAGCGTGCCTTCTCCCGAAGTTACGGCACCATTTTGCCTAGTTCCTTCACCCGAGTTCTCTCAAGCGCCTTGGTATTCTCTACCTGACCACCTGTGTCGGTTTGGGGTACGATTCAATGTTACCTGATGCTTAGAGGCTTTTCCTGGAAGCAGGGCATTTGTTACTTCAGCACCGTAGTGCCTCGTCATCACACCTCAGCGTTAACAGAAGTCCGGATTTACCTAAACTTCCCGCCTACATGCTTAAACCGGGACAACCGTCGCCCGGCTAACATAACCTTCTCCGTCCCCCCTTCGCAGTAACACCGAGTACAGGAATATTAACCTGTTTCCCATCGACTACGCCTTTCGGCCTCGCCTTAGGGGTCGACTCACCCTGCCCCGATTAACGTTGGACAGGAACCCTTGGTCTTCCGGCGAGCGGGCTTTTCACCCGCTTTATCGTTACTTATGTCAGCATTCGCACTTCTGATACCTCCAGCAAACCTCACAGTTCACCTTCAACGGCTTACAGAACGCTCCCCTACCCAACAACACATAGTGTCGCTGCCGCAGCTTCGGTGCATGGTTTAGCCCCGTTACATCTTCCGCGCAGGCCGACTCGACCAGTGAGCTATTACGCTTTCTTTAAATGATGGCTGCTTCTAAGCCAACATCCTGGCTGTCTGTGCCTTCCCACATCGTTTCCCACTTAACCATGACTTTGGGACCTTAGCTGGCGGTCTGGGTTGTTTCCCTCTTCACGACGGACGTTAGCACCCGCCGTGTGTCTCCCGTGATAACATTCTTCGGTATTCGTAGTTTGCATCGGGTTGGTAAGCCGGGATGGCCCCCTAGCCGAAACAGTGCTCTACCCCCGAAGATGAGTTCACGAGGCGCTACCTAAATAGCTTTCGGGGAGAACCAGCTATCTCCCGGTTTGATTGGCCTTTCACCCCCAGCCACAAGTCATCCGCTAATTTTTCAACATTAGTCGGTTCGGTCCTCCAGTTAGTGTTACCCAACCTTCAACCTGCCCATGGCTAGATCACCGGGTTTCGGGTCTATACCCTGCAACTTAACGCCCAGTTAAGACTCGGTTTCCCTGCGGCTCCCCTATACGGTTAACCTTGCTACAGAATATAAGTCGCTGACCCATTATACAAAAGGTACGCAGTCACCCCATAAATGAGGCTCCCACTGCTTGTACGTACACGGTTTCAGGTTCTTTTTCACTCCCCTCGCCGGGGTTCTTTTCGCCTTTCCCTCACGGTACTGGTTCACTATCGGTCAGTCAGGAGTATTTAGCCTTGGAGGATGGTCCCCCCATATTCAGACAGGATACCACGTGTCCCGCCCTACTCTTCGAACTCACAATTTGTGCATTTTAGTGTACGGGAGTATCACCCTGTACCCTGCGACTTTCCAGACGCTTCCACTAACACACAAACTGATTCAGGTTCTGGGCTGCTCCCCGTTCGCTCGCCGCTACTGGGGGAATCTCGGTTGATTTCTTTTCCTCGGGGTACTTAGATGTTTCAGTTCCCCCGGTTCGCTTCATTACGCTATGTATTCACGTAATGATAGTGTGACGAATCACACTGGGTTTCCCCATTCGGAAATCGCCGGCTATAACGGTTCATATCACCTTACCGACGCTTATCGCAGATTAGCACGTCCTTCATCGCCTCTGACTGCCAGGGCATCCACCGTGTACGCTTAGTCGCTTAACCTCACAACCCGAAGGTGTCTCGTAAGACACAATCGATATTGTGAAAATTTGAGAGACTCGAACATGTCTTAACCTCATTCTTTATTACGGAAGAACGAGACGACATGTCGTTTCAATTTTCAGCTTGTTCCGGATTGTTAAAGAGCAAATACTTCGCAGTACACCGTCACCGGTACACTCTGAAGTAAGTTTTGGTGCATGAAATGATGGTGGAGCTAAGCGGGATCGAACCGCTGACCTCCTGCGTGCAAGGCAGGCGCTCTCCCAGCTGAGCTATAGCCCCATCGATTTCGTAAAACCTTTGAATTACCATGAATTCTTTGCTAGTCAAGGCGCAGCGCCACGAAGCATACTTTTGTATGTGAGTGGTGCTGTAACGCAGGATAGCGGAAAATTTGGTAGGCCTGAGTGGACTTGAACCACCGACCTCACCCTTATCAGGGGTGCGCTCTAACCACCTGAGCTACAAGCCTATAAGGTTTTACTGCTCGTTTTCTATCAGACAATCTGTGTGAGCACTACGCGGGTTGTATCTATTAGGTAAGGAGGTGATCCAACCGCAGGTTCCCCTACGGTTACCTTGTTACGACTTCACCCCAGTCATGAATCACAAAGTGGTAAGCGCCCTCCCGAAGGTTAAGCTACCTACTTCTTTTGCAACCCACTCCCATGGTGTGACGGGCGGTGTGTACAAGGCCCGGGAACGTATTCACCGTAGCATTCTGATCTACGATTACTAGCGATTCCGACTTCATGGAGTCGAGTTGCAGACTCCAATCCGGACTACGACGCACTTTATGAGGTCCGCTTGCTCTCGCGAGGTCGCTTCTCTTTGTATGCGCCATTGTAGCACGTGTGTAGCCCTACTCGTAAGGGCCATGATGACTTGACGTCATCCCCACCTTCCTCCAGTTTATCACTGGCAGTCTCCTTTGAGTTCCCGGCCGAACCGCTGGCAACAAAGGATAAGGGTTGCGCTCGTTGCGGGACTTAACCCAACATTTCACAACACGAGCTGACGACAGCCATGCAGCACCTGTCTCAGAGTTCCCGAAGGCACCAATCCATCTCTGGAAAGTTCTCTGGATGTCAAGAGTAGGTAAGGTTCTTCGCGTTGCATCGAATTAAACCACATGCTCCACCGCTTGTGCGGGCCCCCGTCAATTCATTTGAGTTTTAACCTTGCGGCCGTACTCCCCAGGCGGTCGACTTAACGCGTTAGCTCCGGAAGCCACGCCTCAAGGGCACAACCTCCAAGTCGACATCGTTTACGGCGTGGACTACCAGGGTATCTAATCCTGTTTGCTCCCCACGCTTTCGCACCTGAGCGTCAGTCTTTGTCCAGGGGGCCGCCTTCGCCACCGGTATTCCTCCAGATCTCTACGCATTTCACCGCTACACCTGGAATTCTACCCCCCTCTACAAGACTCAAGCTTGCCAGTTTCGAATGCAGTTCCCAGGTTGAGCCCGGGGATTTCACATCCGACTTAACAAACCGCCTGCGTGCGCTTTACGCCCAGTAATTCCGATTAACGCTTGCACCCTCCGTATTACCGCGGCTGCTGGCACGGAGTTAGCCGGTGCTTCTTCTGCGAGTAACGTCAATCGCTAAGGTTATTAACCTTAACGCCTTCCTCCTCGCTGAAAGTACTTTACAACCCGAAGGCCTTCTTCATACACGCGGCATGGCTGCATCAGGCTTGCGCCCATTGTGCAATATTCCCCACTGCTGCCTCCCGTAGGAGTCTGGACCGTGTCTCAGTTCCAGTGTGGCTGGTCATCCTCTCAGACCAGCTAGGGATCGTCGCCTAGGTGAGCCATTACCTCACCTACTAGCTAATCCCATCTGGGTTCATCTGATGGCAAGAGGCCCGAAGGTCCCCCTCTTTGGTCTTGCGACGTTATGCGGTATTAGCTACCGTTTCCAGTAGTTATCCCCCTCCATCAGGCAGATCCCCAGACATTACTCACCCGTCCGCCGCTCGTCACCCAGAGAGCAAGCTCTCCCGTGCTACCGCTCGACTTGCATGTGTTAGGCCTGCCGCCAGCGTTCAATCTGAGCCATGATCAAACTCTTCAATTTAAAAGTGTTTGATGCTCAAAGAATTAAAACTGTTTATAAAATCAGTAGTCACTCTTCAAGACTTGATATTTTTTTGCATCCGAAGATGCTGAGATATCAATCCTGCGAGTGCCCACACAGATTGTCTGATAAATTGTTAAAGAGCAGTGAGTTAGGCGCTTTCGCTTGCTAACTCGAGGTGGCGTATATTACGCTTTCCTCTTTCAGAGTCAACCCCGATTTTCAGGATTTTTTCTCTTTATCGAACCGGCCATTTTGTGAAGTGATTCACTGTGCCGTCTCGATGGAGGCGCATTATAGGGATCCCACTTTTTAGCACAAGTACTTTTTCGATCTTTTTTTCTGAATGTTTAGTTTTCACTCTTTTCGCTGAGATCATGTTCGATCTGCCCTCTTTCCGGCCCTTTACTCCCTTGCCATTGCTCAAGAAAGCGACCACAGTCTATGTCTGTAATGAACTTACCTGAGGTGTTTATGTCTGCGGTACTGCGTGCTTTTCAAAAAACTTTCCCTCAACTCGGTGAACGAGTCATGGTTGATCCCACCAGCGTGGTCATTGGAGATGTAAAGCTGGCGGATGATGTCAGCATCTGGCCGTTAGTGGCTATTCGTGGGGACGTAAACAACGTGACAATTGGAGCACGCACCAACATCCAGGATGGCAGCGTGCTTCATGTTACCCATAAGTCCTCTTATAAACCTGAAGGGAACCCGCTGACTATTGGTGAAGATGTGACGGTGGGCCATAAGGTGATGCTTCACGGCTGCACGATCGGTAATCGCGTCTTAGTTGGAATGGGATCGATCCTATTGGACGGTGTAGTAGTAGAAGATGATGTGATGATTGGAGCCGGTAGCCTGGTACCACAAAACAAGCACCTGGAAAGCGGCTTTCTCTATTTAGGCAGCCCGGTGAAACAGATTCGCCGCCTGACTGAAGCGGAACTGGCTGGATTAACCTATTCCGCTAACAATTATGTGCGCTGGAAAGATGAGTATCTGGCTCAGGATAGCCAGTACCAACCTTGATCGCCTTCCTGCTCACTTTCGATCAGGCCTTCGGCTTCTTCTTCAAGGTCCCAACGATTTTCCCGAAACAAAGAAAGCCACTCTTCGGCGCCATTGCCGCCGAAGCGGCTGGCAATGGCCGACGAGCTTATCGCGCACTCAACCTGGAACCCCTGCACCAGCGCCGGAAAACGGATAGCTTGTCGCTCTTCATCCCAGGTTTCTAGATCCGGGAACTGAATGGCCTGATTCACGCCGCCATTTCTCTTTTCAACGTCTCAATGACTGGCGCAACATCCGGTATAACGCCATGCCAGAGCATAAAGGCGTGAGCAGCCTGGCCCACCAGCATGCCAAGACCATCTGCGTAATGCACTACGCCGTAGCTTGTAGCCCAGCTCAAGAATGGCGTCAGCCCTTTCTGGTAAAACATGTCGTAGCAGCTTACGTGGTGGGAAAGGAGAGAAACCGGCAGCGCGGGGATCTCACCGCCAATTCCGCTGGACGTGGCGTTGATCAGTAAATCGAATTCATGCCCTTCGAGCTGATCCATTGCTACGGCGTTAACACTCCCAGTATGGTTAAACAAATTAGCAAGCTCTGCCGCTTTGGCAAACGTTCGGTTGGTTATCGTGACCGCACAATCCAATGACAACAAAGGCAGCAGTACGCCACGCGCTGCACCGCCTGCCCCCACCAGCAGAATACGGTCGCCAGGTTTGATCAGTTTTAAACGCTCAAGATCGCTCAACAAGCCGATACCGTCCGTATTGTCTCCAAGCAAACGCCCATCTTCCATGCGCTTGAGCGTATTGACCGCCCCGGCAAGCGCAGCGCGCTCAGTTAATTCGTCTGCACGGGCAAAAGCCTGCTCTTTAAAAGGTACGGTTACGTTGGCGCCTCTTCCTCCTTTATTGAAGAAGTCGTCAAGTGTTCCAACAAAAGAATCTAACGGAGCAAGCACGCGTCCATAAGGATGTTCAATACCCAATTGTTCCGCGAAAAGGCGATGAATAAGGGGGGATTTGCTGTGCTGAATAGGGTTACCAAAGACGGCGAAAGTTTCCATTATTACCCCTGACGGAAGAGTTCGCCGGTTAAGGCATCGCGTATTTCTGAAGGATTAAGCCGCCCACCGGTATCCCCCATCAGTACAGGGAAACTTTGGCCAAACTGTTGCTGAACTTCTTCCGAGCTGCGGCACGGAGGCAAGCCCGTAAGATTCGCACTGGTAGACACCAGAGGTTTACCATAGGCAAGACATAACTCTTTCACTAGCGGATGATTGGTCACACGCACCGCCAGAGAATCAAAACGCCCGGTCAGCCATTTTGGGGTGGAAGGCAAAGCCGGGAAAACAAACGTCACCGGGCCAGGCCAGTTTGCAAACACCACCGAAAGCTGTGCTTCATTAAGCGCAGCGGCATCTATATAAGGTTTCAGCTGCTCAAAATTGGCGGCGATAAGGATAAGTCCCTTTTCTACCGGACGCTGTTTCAGCTCAAGCAGGCGAGTAACCGCGAGTTCACTATCGGGATCGCAACCAACGCCAAAAACGGCTTCGGTTGGGTAAGCGATGACTTGTTGTTCTTTCAGGGCCGCTACGATCTGCGCGAGCTGGCCTTCAGGCAGGTTATTATTCACTGGCTTGTTCCGCCGTTGCCGGCTTTCCACATTGTTTATTGGCACAGAAGCGTTTCACGCCCTGAGCCGTTTTCTTTTCAATAAGCAGCGGGTACTGACATTCAGAGCAGATGCCCGCTACCGGCTTAAAATTAATGACAAACTGACAGTCCGGGTAGCTGTTACAAGACCAGAACGTTTTCCCGTAGCGCGAGCGACGCTGAACCAGTTGCCCTTTTTGGCATTGAGGGCACGCTATTGCCGTCTCATCCGGTTTATCAATGATTTCGGTATGTTCGCATTCAGGGTAATTGCTGCAGCCGATAAACATGCCAAACCGCCCTTGACGCAGCACAAGCGTTGACTGACAAACCGGGCATTGCTGGCCATCAAGCACTTTAACAATATGCCCATCGGCCTGGCTCTTTAGCGGGCGAACATAATCGCATTCCGGGTAATGAGAACACCCCAAAAATGGGCCGTGTTTACCGGAACGTATTGCTAACTCTGCCCCGCATTGGGGGCAGGGTTCATTTTTTGGCACCGAGAACAGTGCTGACTTGGCCATAACATCTCATGCTGCTACTCAATTTAGTGCAGCATACCTTCATTTGCCTCGAAGAGTAATTCTTCCATTTGCTGGTAGGCGTTTTCACACCCCGGAATGTTGAACAACACCATCAGCACAACCCACTTCAGATCTTCCAGTTCGAATTCTGCTGTGTCCAGCGCCAGCACGCGCTCAATCACCATTTCGCGGGTTTCGAGATTTAGCACCTGAATCTGTTCAAGGAACAGTAAAAAGCCCCGACAGTCTGCATCAAGCCGCTGGCTCTCTTCTGCGGTGAAAATACGCATAGAAAGAGGATCGGCAGCAAGCTGCATCGGTTCGGTCAAGCCATCCTGATAGTCGGCAAGCTTTTCAAGCCACACTAATGCGTTAAAAATGTCCTCACGATCAAAACCAGCGTCGGTGAGATCGCTCGTCAGCTTATCCTGATCAACGCGCATTTCTGCTTCGCTGTGGATGTAGGTTTCAAATAAGTACATTAGTACGTCGAACATGGCATGCCCTCCTCAATCGGACATAGCCGCCGGGTACAGCTGCGATCCATCCTGCTAACTCCAGTTCGAGTAACTGAGCTACCGTCTCTGGCACAGGTTGGCCGGCACGTTCAGCGACGACGTCAACAGGTGTAACCTCATCTCCTACGTTAGCCAACAGATGGGGAAATGGCAATGCGCCGTCCTGTTGATTTGGCGAATATATTGACACATTGTGCGAAGCGGGAAGCCAGTGGAGTTCAGAGGCGAGATAATCGAGGATATCCTGCGGACTTCGTACTAAATTTGCCCCTTGCTGAATAAGCCAGTGTGGGCCATCGCTCCCCGGACTTCCTACCATACCGGGCAGAGCAAACACCTCTCTACCCTGCTCAACAGCATAGCGGGCAGTCACCAGCGATCCACTTCGCTCACCGGCCTCTACGACAAAAACGGCTCTACTCAACCCACTGATAACACGGTTGCGCCAAGGAAAGTTCGAGGGCCAGGGCGTACAGGAAAGAGGAAACTCAGAAACCACGGCGCCTTCTTGCTCAATAATTTGCCGGGCTAGCATCAAATGACGTTTAGGGTGAACGCTGCCTAATCCATTCCCCAGCACAGCAATGGTTTTACCCTTGACTCTCAGTGCCGCACGGTGTGCCACCCCATCAATGCCCAATGCCAACCCGCTGGTTATCACCAGCCCAGACGCGGCAAGCGCTTCACAGAACTGCCGGCAAAAGCGCTCGCCGTAATCTGACAGGTTGCGACTACCAACAACCGCAAGTTGATTCTGGCTGAGTAGTGAAGGTTCACCGGCAACAAAAAGAGCGGCAGGATAATCATTTATGGCTCTGAGCTGCTCAGGATAGAGAACGTCTTCTGCCGTCAGCATATGGTGATTTGGCCTATCAAGCCAAAGAAGGCTGGCTTCAAGCTGGCGCTCATCGAATGCAGTAAATAATGCACATTCTCGGGCGTTTAATCCCGCCGCGAGCAGACTCTCCCTTTCTACCACTGGGCATCGTTCAAGGAAGTGGACTATTTTTAGGAACTTATCACCGCTCAGCCCCTGAACAGCCATAAGACGTAGCCAAATCTCAGTTATCTGCACTCAATCCCCCTGCCACAGGCCATCAAAGCAATCCTTGCGATTGGTCACTGATGCTGTCAATCAGCCGGGGAAATGTCTAGAATAGAGGGAATAATCCTTTCTACTACTGAACACAGCTCTGGAAATTTATGGCAGTTTTGCAAGTATTACATATTCCCGACGAGCGCCTTCGCAAAGTCGCTAAACCGGTTGAAGAAGTGAATGCGGACATTCAGCGTATCGTTGATGATATGTTCGATACGATGTACGCCGAAGAAGGCATTGGCCTGGCAGCTACGCAGGTAGATATTCACCAACGCATCATCGTGATTGATGTGTCCGAGAACCGTGACGAACAGCTGGTACTGATTAACCCGGAACTGATGGAAAAAAGCGGTGAGACCGGTATTGAAGAAGGTTGCCTGTCCATCCCTGAACAGCGTGCTCTGGTACCTCGTGCAGAAAAAGTGAAAATTCGTGCGCTGGATCGTGACGGTAAAGCCTATGAACTGGAAGCAGATGGCCTGCTGGCGATTTGTATTCAGCACGAAATGGATCATCTGGTCGGTAAACTGTTTATCGATTATCTGTCGCCGCTGAAACAGCAACGTATTCGCCAGAAAGTTGAAAAACTCGACCGTTTGAAAGCGAAAGCTTAAGGACAACAAACCACGTGTCAGATTCTCTGCGTATTATTTTTGCCGGAACACCAGACTTCGCAGCGCGTCACCTTGACGCGCTGTTGTCTTCTCAGCACCAGGTCGTTGGTGTATTTACCCAACCAGATCGTCCGGCAGGCCGCGGTAAAAAACTCATGCCAGGCCCGGTAAAAGTGCTGGCGGAAGAGAAAGGTATTCCTGTCTTTCAGCCGGCTACGCTGCGTAAAGCAGAAAATCAGCAGCTGGTTGCCGACCTCAACGCCGATGTTATGGTGGTGGTTGCATATGGCCTGATTTTGCCTCAGCCGGTGCTTGATATGCCTCGGTTGGGCTGCGTAAATGTTCATGGTTCACTGCTGCCGCGCTGGCGGGGTGCTGCACCGATCCAACGTTCTTTGTGGGCCGGGGACGCTGAAACTGGCGTCACCATTATGCAAATGGATATCGGTCTCGATACCGGCGACATGCTGTATAAACTCTCTTGCCCGATTGAGGCAGAAGACACCAGCGGAACCCTCTACGATAAGCTCGCAGGACTGGGTCCTAAAGGCCTCCTGGACACACTGGAGCAGTTAGCCAACGGCACCGCCACGCCGGAGGTTCAGGACGAAGTGCTGGTGACCTATGCGGATAAACTCAGCAAAGAAGAGGCCCGTATCAACTGGAATCTTTCTGCCGTTCAACTGGAACGCTGTATCCGTGCTTTTAACCCATGGCCAATGAGCTGGCTGGAAATCGACGGGCAGCCGCTAAAAGTGTGGCGCGCGTCGGTGATCAACACCCAAACAAATTCAGCACCGGGCACCATTCTGGCCGCCAGCAAACAAGGCATCCAGGTTGCGACCACCGAGGGCGTTCTGAATCTTGAAGAGCTACAACCCGCAGGTAAAAAAGCCATGAAGGCGCAGGATCTCCTGAACTCACGCCGCGAGTGGTTTGAACCCGGTACAGTCCTTTCCTGATAAAGCCGCATTTATACGCCCAGGTTAACCTGGGCATTTTTGTTTATAGCGCTGGAAAAACCAGAGCACGATAATGAAAAAAACACTGAATCTTCGCAGCCTGGCTGCCCAAACAATTGAACAAGTTGTCGAGCAAGGACAATCATTAAGTAATGTACTGCCTGCGGTTCAGCAGAAAGTGTCTGATAAAGACAAAGCTCTACTGCAGGAGCTGTGCTTCGGCGTGCTGCGTACTCTTCCGCAGTTGGACTGGCTGGTTGGCAAGCTCATGTCACGCCCGATGACCGGAAAGCAGCGCACAATCCATTACTTAATTATGGTCGGCATCTATCAGCTTCTGTATACCCGTATTCCTGCGCATGCTGCGCTGGCTGAAACCGTTGAGGGCGCCATCGCGATTAAGCGCCAGGCTTTTAAGGGCTTAATCAATGGCGTATTACGTCAGTTCCAGCGCCAGCAAGAAAGCCTGATGGCAGAAGCTGCTAAGCATGAAAGCCGTTTTCTGCACCCGATCTGGCTGCTGCAGCGTTTGAAAAAAGCTTACCCGGACAGCTGGGAATCCATTGTCGAGGCTAATAACCAGCGCCCTCCTATGTGGCTGCGCGTAAATCGCCAGCACCATACGCGTGAAGCATGGATGGCTTTGCTGGCTGAGGCCGGCCAGGAAGGCCATATACATCCCAAATACCAGGATGCTGTTCGCCTTGATTCACCCGCCCCCGTTCAGGCATTGCCTGGTTTTGAGCAAGGCTGGGTGACCGTGCAGGATGCTTCAGCTCAGGGCAGCGTCGACCTTTTAGCTCCCCAAAACGGCGAAGCTATTCTGGATCTTTGTGCCGCACCGGGCGGCAAGACAACGCATATTCTGGAAGCGGCTCCGAATGCAAAAGTTATGGCCGTCGACGTTGACGCTCAGCGCCTGAAACGCGTGCATGAAAATCTTGAACGCCTTGGCATGAAAGCCGAAGTAAAACAGGGAGATGGCCGTTTCCCTGCTCAGTGGTGTGGCGAAACCAGGTTTGACCGCATTCTCCTTGATGCGCCATGCTCAGCAACCGGCGTCATTCGCCGCCATCCTGATATCAAATGGCTGCGCCGTGACAGAGATATCTCTGAGCTTGTTGCTCTGCAAAAAGAGATTCTGGATGCTATCTGGCCTCACCTTAAAACCGGCGGTACGCTTGTCTATGCCACTTGTTCTATTCTCCCCGACGAGAATAAAGATCAAGTGAGTGCGTTTCTGGCGCGCCATACCGATGCCAAACTGGTGGAATCCGGTGACGAGAAAACGCCGGGCATTCAAAATCTCCCTGCGGCAGACGACGGCGACGGCTTCTATTACGCTAAGCTAATTAAGAGCTGACTCCCTACAGGGTGAGTCATAAGTTTCATCACTCGTGAAGCGATAAACGATGAAAATAATCATTCTGGGTGCGGGCCAGGTCGGCGGCACTCTGGCAGAAAATCTGGTCGGTGAAAACAACGATATTACCGTCGTCGACACTAACCAGGCTCGTCTGCGCAGCCTGCAGGATAAGTTCGATTTACGCGTAGTCCAGGGTCACGGCTCTCATCCCCGAGTACTTCGTGAAGCAGGGGCCGATGACGCGGATATGCTGGTCGCAGTCACCAGCTCTGACGAAACAAACATGATCGCATGTCAGGTCGCCTATTCGCTGTTTAATACACCGAACAGAATCGCCCGTATTCGAGCCCCTGATTATGTTCGCGATGCAGAAAAACTGTTCAATGCAGAAGCCGTTCCCATCGATCACCTGATTGCTCCAGAGCAGCTGGTTATCGACAATATTTACCGCCTGATTGAATACCCGGGTGCGCTTCAGGTCGTGAATTTTGCCGAAGGGAAAGTGAGCCTTGCAGTAGTAAAAGCCTACTATGGCGGTCCGCTGGTGGGTAATGCACTTTCCACCATGCGCGAACATATGCCGCACATCGATACTCGTGTCGCAGCAATTTTCCGTCACGACCGTCCTATTCGCCCACAGGGTTCAACTATTGTCGAAGCCGGTGATGAGGTCTTCTTTATCGCCGCGTCGCAAAATATCCGCGCGGTAATGAGCGAGCTTCAGCGCCTCGAAAAACCTTACAAGCGCATAATGCTGGTGGGTGGCGGTAACATAGGCGCAGGTTTAGCACATCGTCTTGAGAAAGATTACAGCGTAAAACTGATCGAGCGAGATCAGCAGCGAGCTTCTGAACTTGCAGAAATGCTGCAAAACACCATCGTATTTTATGGTGACGCCTCAGATCAGGAACTTTTAGCAGAGGAACATATCGATCAGGTTGATCTCTTTATTGCGGTCACCAACGATGATGAAGCTAACATCATGTCGGCCATGCTGGCTAAGCGAATGGGAGCCAAAAAAGTCATGGTCCTCATTCAGCGTAATGCCTATGTCGATTTAGTGCAGGGGAGCGTGATTGATATTGCGATTTCACCTCAGCAGGCAACCATTTCTGCTCTACTCGGGCATGTGCGTAAAGCCGATATTGTGGGCGTTTCATCTCTTCGCCGCGGCGTTGCCGAAGCCATCGAGGCCGTCGCTCATGGAGATGAAAACACTTCTCGCGTTGTGGGGCGAGTCATCGATGAGATTAAACTGCCGCCAGGCACTATCATTGGCGCAGTTGTAAGGGGCAATGATGTGATGATTGCCAACGACAACCTTCGTATAGAACAGGGCGATCACGTTATTATGTTCTTAACTGATAAGAAATTTGTCAGCGATGTCGAACGCCTGTTCCAGCCAAGCCCATTCTTCCTCTAAACTCAGCAGGGCAGAAATATTTCTGCCTTGTTTATTCACCCAAAAACCATTTTAAAATTATGGAATTAACAAAGCATTCTTATTTCCAGCAGCAATGGAAATTAAGACAACCTTTGTTAGAATTATTACTGTCAGCTGGCACAAGGAGAGATAAATGAGCATTTTAAAAGAGTTTCGCGAATTCGCGATGCGCGGAAACGTTGTTGATTTGGCAGTGGGTGTGATTATTGGTGCAGCATTCGGGAAGATTGTTTCTTCACTGGTCGCGGATATTATTATGCCGCCGCTGGGTTTGCTGATTGGTGGCGTTGATTTTAAGCAGTTTGCTTTAACATTACGCGATGCCCAGGGCGATGTACCTGCGGTAGTCATGCACTACGGCGTGTTTATTCAGAATATTTTTGACTTCGTGATTGTCGCGTTTGCTATCTTCATGGCTATCAAAGTGATCAATAAACTGAATCGTAAGAAAGCGGAAGAACCAGCCGCACCTCCGGCACCGTCTAAAGAGGAAGTTCTGCTGAGCGAGATTCGTGACCTGCTGAAAGAACAGAACCAACGGAATTAATACGGGTTATTAAAAGCAGAAGGCCAGTGGTAAAAAAGCGAATTGCTTGTTTGCCACTGGCCTCCCAGTTACCTCTCTTACCGTGTTTCTCATTTCTCTGATAACTGCCTTTCCCTTTCTTATTCTTCTCAACTCTTTGCCTGAACAGTGGGTCGTGTAATAGCGCTTCAATGGCGTTATCTTTAATTTGACCTTTTTGATGGCGATATTTGGTGCTCATAGTTACTCCAGATGGATGAAACGATCGCCGCGAGTCTATGTCTGAGCCTATAAAAGATCAAGCGGCTATTTTTTGCTGCTTGCTCCCTGTTCCAGCGCTTCAAGGATAGAACAGTAAACGCTACTGTGCGCGCTGCCACAACAAGCATCATTCAGACGCTGCAGCGAGCGCCTCATATTCTGCAATTCTTTGATTTTAGACTCAACCTCACTCAACCGGCTTTGCACAATCCCTTTCGATTCCTGGCAAGTGTGATGCTCAGGATCAATACGGATCGATAATAGCTCCCGAATGGCCTCAAGCGTGAAACCAAGTTGCTTAGCGTAACGGATGAATTTAAGACGCTGAAGATCACTGTCGCTATACAGGCGAAAACCACCTTCAGTTCGCACTTCGTGATCCATCATGTTTTGCTTTTCGTAATAACGAATAGTGTCCGGCGTCACATCCGCCAGTTTTGCTAGCTCACCTATACGAAACATCATCTTTCCTCATCGATATGCTGCATCAGTCTTTCGGCATATTCACCGTGTAAAAAGTCGGTGTTTATACCCGCCTGTCGAAGCTTTAACTCCAGAAGTGCAAGCTTTTTGCTAATCGCCTGATATTCCTCACTCTGAATATGCACCGTTTTCAGCAGATCAACCAGCTCAAGCGCATCCTTCCTTTGCTGCATTTCTGGCGGCAAACAACCTGCATTTTTTAGTAGACGGTATCCGGCACGAAGGTCGGGAGGAACATGGCTATCATCGTCGAGCAATATTGGTTCACCGCTGCCGGCAAGCCCCTCGAACTCTCCGTTTCGCTGCGCATCAAGAATGTGCCGTTCTGCCCATTGATCGAGCAACCACATAGCGACCTCAAATTTGTCAGGAGTAACACAAGAATACGGGGAAAAGAGAGAATGGGATATTCTGGATATAAAAAAACCGGGCAAGCCCGGTTTTTCTACGTTACTACAGATTACTCTGCAGCAGCTTCTGTTTGAGACTCGGCGCGATCAACCAGCTCGATGTAAGCCATCGGAGCATTGTCACCAGCACGGAAGCCACACTTCAGAATACGAGTGTAACCACCTGCACGGCTCGCGAAACGCGGACCCAGTTCATTAAACAGTTTTGCCACGATCTCGTTATCACGAGTGCGGGCGAATGCCAGACGACGATTAGCAACGCTGTCAGTCTTGGCAAGAGTAATCAGCGGCTCAACTACGCGACGCAGCTCTTTCGCTTTAGGCAGGGTCGTCTTGATGATCTCATGACGAACCAGTGAACCTGCCATGTTGCGGAACATAGCCTGGCGATGGCTGCTGTTGCGGTTCAGTTGACGACCACTCTTACGATGGCGCATGACCTTATCCTTCTCAGTAAAACCTTAACCTGTGATCCGGTTACTCGTCAGCAATGCTTGCTGGTGGCCAGTTTTCCAGGCGCATGCCCAGAGACAAACCACGAGAAGCCAGCACGTCTTTAATCTCAGTAAGAGATTTTTTACCCAGGTTAGGCGTTTTGAGCAGCTCAACCTCGGTACGCTGTACCAGATCACCGATATAGTGGATAGCTTCTGCCTTGAGGCAGTTAGCAGAGCGGACAGTCAATTCCAGATCGTCAACAGGGCGCAGCAAGATCGGATCGAATTCTGGTTTCTCTTCTTTAACTTCCGGCTGACGTACATCACGTAGGTCAACGAAAGCTTCAAGTTGTTCTGCCAGAATGGTCGCCGCACGACGAATCGCCTCTTCAGGATCGATTGTGCCGTTGGTTTCCATTTCGATGACCAGCTTGTCCAGGTCGGTACGCTGTTCTACACGCGCAGCTTCAACATTGTAGGCAATACGCTCTACAGGGCTGTAGCAGGCGTCGACCAGCAGACGGCCGATTGGGCGCTCATCTTCTTCCGAATGAATTCGGGTAGAAGCCGGCACATAACCGCGACCGCGCTGAACTTTGATACGCATGCTAATAGCGGCGTTCTCATCGGTCAGGTGGCAGATCACATGCTGCGGCTTGACGATTTCGACATCACCATCATGGGTGATATCGGCTGCGGTCACAGGGCCAATGCCAGATTTATTCAGGGTAAGGATAACTTCATCTTTACCTTGAACTCTTACCGCCAGCCCTTTCAGGTTGAGCAGGATTTCCAGGATATCTTCCTGAACGCCTTCTTTGGTGCTGTACTCGTGCAGTACACCATCAATCTCAACCTCAGTCACCGCGCAACCCGGCATCGATGAAAGCAGAATACGGCGCAGTGCATTACCAAGAGTATGGCCAAAGCCACGCTCTAACGGCTCAAGGGTCACCTTGGCGTGCGTCGAACTCACTTGCTCGATATCTACCAGGCGTGGTTTTAGAAACTCTGTCACAGAACCCTGCATTGTGTCCTCTCTTTGGTACTAAGCTTTACTTGGAGTAAAGCTCGACGATCAGGTGTTCGTTAATGTCCGCAGACAGATCGGTACGCTCAGGCTTACGCTTGAACACACCTTCCATCTTGGCAGCATCAACTTCCAGCCAGGTTGGCTTTTCACGCTGCTCAGCCAGCTCCAGAGCGGCCTTAACGCGAGATTGCTTTTTGGCTTTCTCACGGATGCTGACTACGTCATTCGGAGTTACCTGATAAGAAGCGATGTTAACAACGCGACCATTTACCATGATAGCTTTATGGCTAACCAGCTGACGTGCTTCTGCACGAGTAGCGCCGAAGCCCATACGGTAAACAACGTTGTCCAGACGGCCTTCCAGCAGAGCCAACAGGTTTTCACCGGTGTTGCCTTTCAGACGAGCTGCTTCTTTATAATAGTTACGGAACTGACGCTCCAGCACACCGTAGATACGGCGAACTTTCTGCTTTTCACGCAACTGCACACCATAGTCAGACAGACGCGGTTTACGCGCACCGTGCTGGCCAGGAGCTTGTTCAATTTTACACTTGGTATCGATCGCGCGAACGCCAGACTTAAGGAATAAGTCGGTGCCCTCACGACGGCTCAGCTTGAGCTTAGGACCCAAATATCTTGCCATTTTCTTTCTCCAACAATCCTAGAAAACGGACGCGTTATACGCGACGTTTTTTCGGCGGACGACAACCGTTATGAGGGATTGGAGTCACATCAGTAATATTAGTGATGCGGAAACCAGCGGCGTTCAGAGCACGAATAGTTGATTCGCGGCCTGGGCCAGGACCCTTAACCATAACTTCCAGGTTCTTGATACCGTATTCTTTCACGGCTTCTGCGCAACGCTCTGCTGCAACCTGAGCTGCAAACGGAGTGGATTTGCGAGAACCACGGAAACCGGAACCACCGGCAGTTGCCCAACCCAACGCATTACCCTGACGATCGGTAATAGTAACGATGGTGTTGTTGAAAGAAGCATGGACATGAGCCACGCCGTCAGAGACTGTTTTTCTTACACGTTTACGTGCACGAATTGGTGCCTTTGCCATTATTCAATCACCCCGATTATTTCTTGATCGGTTTGCGCGGACCCTTACGGGTACGTGCGTTGGTCTTAGTACGCTGACCGCGTACTGGCAGACCACGACGATGACGCAAACCGCGATAGCAACCAAGGTCCATCAGACGCTTGATGCTCATGCTCACTTCACGGCGCAGATCACCTTCAACGACAAATTTGGCAACTTCGTCACGCAGCGTGTCGATTTGTTCTTCAGACAGCTCACTGATCTTAACATCTTCAGCGATACCCGCCGCAGCGCAAATGGCCTTGGAGCGAGTCTTGCCGACACCGTAGATCGAGGTTAACGCGATCACGGCGTGTTTTTGATCAGGAATGTTAATGCCTGCTATACGGGCCACTATGCACTCCTACTATTTAGATTATGCGTCCCATGCCGAAAAGCCCGTTTTCAGGATACTCAAATGGAAACGCATAGACATACAAAAGATTGGCTGGCTAATCTAGCCAGCTCAACCCAACTTTGCAAGAAAAATATGCGAGATAATCAGCCTTGACGCTGTTTATGCTTCGGCTCTACGCTGCAAATCACGCGAATAACACCGTCACGCTTAACGATTTTGCAGTTACGACATAATTTCTTGACGGAAGCACGAACTTTCATTTTTACTCTCCGTAACTTCTCAAGCGACGATTAACGGCCGTAGCCTTTCAGGTTCGCTTTCTTCAATGCAGACTCGTACTGACTTGACATCATCAGAGTTTGCACTTGAGCCATAAAGTCCATGATAACGACAACAACGATCAGCAGTGAGGTCCCACCGAAGTAGAACGGCACTTTCATTGCATCGCGCATGAACTCCGGGATTAGGCAGATAAAGGTAATGTACAACGCACCAACCAGAGTCAGGCGGGTCATTACTTTATCGATATACTTCGCCGTTTGTTCTCCCGGACGAATTCCTGGTACAAATGCACCGGACTTCTTCAGGTTATCTGCTGTTTCACGCGGGTTGAAGACCAACGCCGTGTAGAAGAAACAGAAGAAGATGATTGCAGACGCATAGAGTAACACATAAAGCGGTTGCCCAGGCTGCAAATACAGCGAAATTGTTGTCAGCCAGTTCCAACCGGTACCGCCCCCGAACCATGACGCGATGGTCGCAGGGAACAGAATAATACTGGAGGCGAAGATCGCAGGGATAACCCCGGCCATGTTCACTTTCAGCGGTAAATGTGTGCTCTGCGCAGCATAGACACGACGACCCTGTTGACGTTTAGCGTAGTTGACCACAATGCGGCGCTGGCCACGCTCAACAAAAACAACGAAGAAGGTCACTGCAAATACTAATACTGCAACCAACAGCAACAGGAGGAAGTGCAGGTCGCCTTGCCTTGCTTGCTCGATGGTATGGCCAATGGCCGGCGGAAGTCCCGCAACGATACCCGCGAAGATTATGATTGAGATACCGTTACCGATACCACGTTCAGTAATCTGTTCGCCCAGCCACATCAGGAACATTGTCCCGGTGACAAGACTTACAACAGCGGTGAAATAGAATGCAAAGCCTGGGTTTAACACCAGGCCCTGCATACCAGGCATATTCGGTAAACCGGTAGCAATACCGATTGACTGGAATATTGCCAGCACCAGAGTGCCGTAACGGGTGTACTGGCTAATCTTACGACGTCCAGACTCCCCTTCTTTCTTCAGCTCTGCCAAAGCGGGATGAACCACTGTCAGCAGCTGAATGATGATCGATGCCGAAATGTACGGCATGATACCCAGCGCGAAGATAGAAGCACGGCTGAGAGCACCACCAGAGAACATGTTAAACATCTCAATGATGGTGCCTCGCTGTTGCTCAAGCAGTTTGGCAAGTACAGCGGCATCAATACCAGGGATCGGAATAAAAGAGCCAATACGAAACACAATCAGCGCACCGATAACAAACATCAGTCTGCGTTTCAGCTCGCCGAGGCCGCCTTTAGCACTTTGAAAATCTAATCCCGGTTGTTTTGCCATCTGCTACTTATTCCTCGATTTTACCGCCAGCAGCTTCGATAGCAGCACGAGCGCCTTTGGTCACACGCAGGCCGCTAACAGTTACCGGACGAGTTACCTCACCAGACAGGATCACTTTCGCGAACTCGATCTGAATACCGATAATGTTTGCTGCTTTCAGCGTGTTCAGGTCAACTACGTCGCCTTCAACTTTCGCCAGATCGGACAGACGAACTTCTGCCGTGATCATTGCTTTGCGAGAGGTGAAACCGAATTTCGGCAGACGACGGTACAACGGCATCTGACCACCTTCGAAACCACGACGTACGCCACCACCAGAACGAGAGTTCTGACCTTTGTGACCACGACCGCCGGTTTTACCGAGGCCAGAACCGATACCACGACCCAGACGCTTAGAAGCGTGCTTAGACCCTTCGGCCGGAGACAGAGTATTTAAACGCATCTCTTACTCCTCAACTTTAACCATGTAGGAAACCGCGTTGACCATACCACGTACAGCAGGAGTATCCTCGCGCTCTACGGTGTGGCCAATACGACGCAGACCCAGGCCAAGCAGCGTTGCCTTGTGTTTCGGCAGACGACCGATTGCACTGCGGGTTTGAGTGATTTTAATAGTCTTTGCCATGGTCAATTACCCCAGAATTTCTTCAACGGATTTACCACGCTTGGCAGCGACCATTTCTGGAGACTTCATATTCGCCAGGCCATCGATAGTTGCACGAACCACGTTAATCGGGTTAGTAGAACCATACGCTTTAGCCAGGACGTTATGAACACCAGCGACTTCCAGAACGGCGCGCATTGCACCACCGGCGATGATACCGGTACCTTCGGAAGCCGGCTGCATGAACACACGGGAACCTGTGTGCACACCTTTAACAGGGTGCTGCAGGGTGCCGCTGTTCAGCGCGACGTTAATCATGTTGCGACGGGCTTTTTCCATCGCTTTCTGGATCGCTGCTGGAACTTCACGCGCTTTACCGTAACCAAAACCAATACGACCGTTACCGTCGCCTACTACTGTCAGAGCAGTGAAGGAGAAAATACGACCGCCTTTAACGGTTTTAGATACGCGATTTACCGCGATCAGCTTTTCCTGCAGTTCGCCAGCTTGTTTTTCGATGTGAGACATCTTACACCTCTACCTTAGAACTGAAGGCCAGCTTCACGGGCAGCATCTGCCAGTGCCTGGACACGACCATGATATTGGAAACCAGCACGGTCAAAAGCAACAACGGTGATGCCTTTTTCCAGTGCGCGCTCAGCAACAGCTTTACCTACAGCTGCAGCGGCGTCTTTGTTCCCAGTGTACTTCAGTTGCTCAGTGATAGCTTTTTCTACAGTAGATGCAGCTACCAGAACTTCAGAACCATTTGGTGCAATTACCTGTGCGTAAATGTGACGCGGGGTACGATGTACCACCAGGCGAGTTGCGCCCAGCTCTTTGAGCTTGTGACGTGCGCGGGTCGCACGACGGATACGAGCAGATTTCTTATCCATAGTGTTACCTTACTTCTTCTTAGCCTCTTTGGTACGCACGACTTCGTCGGCGTAACGAACACCCTTGCCTTTGTAAGGCTCAGGACGACGGTAGGCGCGCAGATCTGCTGCAACCTGACCGATCACCTGCTTATCAGCGCCTTTCAGCACGATTTCAGTTTGAGTCGGACATTCAGCAGTAATACCTGCAGGCAGCTTATGCTCAACAGGGTGAGAGAAGCCCAGGGCTAAATTCACCACGTCGCCTTTAACGGCTGCACGATAACCTACACCAACCAGCTGCAGCTTCTTAGTGAAGCCTTCGGTAACACCGACAACCATTGCGTTCAACAGCGCACGAGTGGTACCCGCTTGGGCCCACGCGTTAGCAAAGCCTTCGCGCGGAGCGAAAGTCAGAGCATTATCAGCGTGTTTAACTTCAACAGCATCGTTGATAGTACGAGTCAGCTCGCCGTTTTTACCTTTGATCGAAATAACCTGACCGTTGAGTTTTACCTCTACGCCTGCAGGAACAACGACCGGTGCTTTAGCAACACGAGACATTTTATTCCTCCAATTACGCTACGTAGCAGATAATTTCGCCACCAAGACCAGCCTGGCGCGCTGCACGATCAGTCATAACACCTTTAGAGGTAGAAACGACAGCAATACCCATGCCGGCCATAACTTTTGGCAGCTCATCTTTTTTCTTATAGATGCGCAGACCTGGGCGGCTGACTCGCTGAATGCTCTCTACCACAGCCTTGCCCTGGAAATACTTAAGAGTCAGTTCCAGTTCAGGCTTGATGTCGCCTTCAATTTTAAATTCTTCAATATAACCTTCTTCCTTCAGCACGTTGGCGATTGCCACTTTCAGCTTGGAGGAAGGCATGGTGACCGCAACTTTGTTCGCGGCCTGACCGTTACGGATACGGGTCAGCATATCCGCGATCGGATCTTGCATGCTCATCTGTCTCTACTCCCGTGATTCAATTGGTGACAATTACCAGCTAGCCTTTTTCAAGCCAGGTACTTCACCGCGCATGGCGGCTTCACGCAACTTGATACGGCTCAACCCGAACTTGCCCACATAACCATGTGGACGACCAGTCTGGCGGCAGCGTTTACGCTGACGGGACGGGCTGGAATCACGCGGCAGAGTTTGCAGCTTGAGAACAGCGTTCCAACGGTCTTCGTCGGTCGCGTTCACATCAGAAATGATAGCTTTCAGTTCAGCGCGTTTAGCGAAGAATTTTTCAGCCAAAGCAACGCGCTTTACTTCGCGTGCTTTCATTGATTGCTTAGCCATGAAGTAACCCTACCTTACTTGCGGAACGGGAAGTCAAAGGCAGCCAGCAGAGCACGGCCTTCATCATCAGATTTCGCAGTAGTGGTAATGGTAATATCCAAACCACGAACGCGATCGACTTTGTCGTAATCGATTTCTGGGAAGATGATCTGCTCACGGACACCCATGCTGTAGTTACCACGACCGTCGAAAGACTTAGCGGACAAGCCACGGAAGTCACGGATACGAGGTACAGCAATAGTGATCAGACGCTCAAGGAACTCCCACATGCGTTCGCCACGCAGAGTTACTTTACAGCCGATCGGATAGCCCTGACGGATTTTGAAGCCTGCAACTGATTTGCGTGCTTTGGTGATCAACGGCTTTTGACCGGAGATTGCTGTCAGGTCAGCTGCTGCGTTATCCAGCAGTTTCTTGTCAGCGATCGCTTCACCAACACCCATGTTCAGGGTGATCTTCTCGACCCGAGGGACTTGCATGACAGAATTGTAGTTAAACTCAGTCATGAGTTTCTTAACTACTTCGTCTTTGTAGTAATCATGCAGTTTCGCCATCGTACTACTCCAAATTACTTGATAGTTTCGCTGTTAGACTTGAAGAAACGGACTTTTTTGCCGTCTTCGAATCTAAAGCCTACACGGTCAGCCTTGCCGGTAGCCGCATTGAAGATAGCAACGTTAGAAACCTGAATTGCAGCTTCTTTTTCAACGATGCCGCCTGGTTGGTTCAGGGCCGGAACCGGCTTCTGATGTTTCTTAACCAGGTTGATACCTTCAACAATGACCTTGCCGGTAGACAGGACATTTTTTACTTTACCGCGCTTACCTTTATCTTTACCGGTTAACACGATAACTTCGTCATCACGACGGATTTTCGCTGCCATGATTCGCTCCTTAGAGTACTTCTGGTGCCAGAGAGATAATTTTCATGAACTTCTCATTACGCAGTTCACGAGTTACCGGCCCAAAAATACGCGTGCCGATTGGCTGCTCGCTGTTATTGTTTAAAATAACGCATGCATTGCCATCGAAGCGAATGACAGAACCGTCCGGGCGACGAACACCCTTCTTGGTGCGCACCACTACCGCTTTCAGCACATCGCCTTTCTTCACCTTACCGCGAGGAATTGCTTCCTTGATGGTAATTTTGATGATGTCGCCGACGCCTGCGTAGCGACGGTGCGAGCCACCCAGAACCTTGATACACATTACGCGACGCGCGCCGGAGTTGTCGGCCACGGTCAGCATAGTCTGTTCTTGGATCATTTCAGTGCTCCGCTAATGTCAACTACTACTTCGGGACCTGGAATTCAGGTCGTTAAAAAGCCCCATAAACGAGGGCGCGGCATTATAACACCGGTTCCAGGATATGGGTAGAAAAAATAAACGGCTCATCGCTGAGCCGTTTATTTGTTTGAGAAAGGGTACTGTATTACAGAACCGCTTTCTCTACAACGCGAACCAGCGTCCAGGACTTAGTCTTGGACAGCGGACGGCATTCGCGGATTTCAACCACGTCACCGATACCGCATTCGTTGTTCTCGTCATGTACGTGCAGTTTGGTCGTACGCTTGATGAATTTCCCGTAGATCGGGTGCTTCACAACACGTTCGATGGCAACAACAATGGATTTCTCCATTTTGTCGCTGACAACGCGACCTTGCAGAGTACGGATTTTATCGGTCATTACGCACCCGCCTTCTGAGTCAGTAAAGTCTTAACACGTGCAACATCACGACGAACCTGCTTCAGCAGGTGAGTCTGTTGCAGCTGGCCACTTGCAGCCTGCATGCGCAGATTGAACTGCTCACGCAGCAGGTTCAGCAGCTCGGTGTTCAGCTCTTCGACGCTCTTTTCACGCAGCTCTTTTGCTTTCATTACATCACCGTCTTAGTTACAAAGGTGGTTTTGATAGGCAGTTTTGCTGCTGCCAGCTTGAAGGCTTCACGGGCCAGCTCTTCAGGTACGCCGTCCATTTCATACAGGACTTTACCTGGCTGGATCAAGGCAACCCAATACTCCACGTTACCTTTACCTTTACCCATACGCACTTCAAGCGGCTTTTCGGTGATCGGTTTGTCCGGGAATACACGGATCCAGATCTTACCCTGACGCTTAACTGCACGGGTCATTGCACGACGTGCTGCTTCGATCTGACGGGCAGTCAGACGACCACGGCCAACAGCTTTCAGACCGAAAGTGCCGAAGCTAACATCCGTACCCTGCGCCAGACCACGGTTGCGGCCTTTGTGCACTTTACGGAATTTTGTACGCTTTGGTTGTAACATCAGCGACTCTCCTTACTTACGGCCTTTACGCTGCTGCTTTTTAGGTTGAGCAGCCGGTTCCGGTTGTTCAACAGCAGCCATACCACCCAGGATCTCACCTTTGAAGATCCATACCTTAACGCCGATTACACCATAAGTGGTGTGCGCTTCAGAGGTGTTGTAGTCGATGTCAGCACGCAGAGTGTGCAACGGCACGCGACCTTCACGGTACCATTCGGTACGTGCGATCTCGGCGCCGCCCAGACGGCCGCTAACTTCAACTTTGATACCTTTAGCGCCCAGACGCATTGCGTTCTGTACAGCACGCTTCATAGCACGACGGAACATAACACGACGTTCCAGCTGAGAAGTGATGCTGTCAGCAACCAGTTTTGCGTCCAGTTCAGGTTTACGAACTTCGGCGATATTGATCTGTGCAGGAACGCCAGCGATATCCGCTACGACCTTGCGCAGTTTTTCTACGTCTTCACCTTTCTTACCGATAACGATACCTGGGCGAGCGGTGTGAATGGTCACACGGATGCTCTTAGCAGGACGCTCGATAACGATACGAGATACAGACGCCTTAGCCAGTTCCTTAGTCAGGTACTGACGTACTTTAAAATCGCTGTCCAGGTTGTCAGCGAATTCTTTGGTGTTCGCAAACCAGGTTGAGTTCCATGGTTTTACAATACCCAGGCGAATACCATTAGGATGTACTTTCTGACCCATTGCTAGTCTCCAGAGTCTCAGCGATCGGACACAACCACAGTAATGTGGCTGGTGCGCTTCAGGATGCGATCTGCACGACCTTTTGCACGAGGCATAATGCGCTTCATGCTAGGGCCTTCGTCTACGAAGATTTTCGCGACTTTCAGATCGTCAATGTCAGCGCCATCGTTGTGTTCAGCGTTAGCAATGGCAGATTCCAGTACTTTCTTAACCAATACAGCCGCTTTCTTATTGGTGTAGGTCAGAATATCCAGAGCCTGCGACACTTTCTTACCGCGAATCAGGTCAGCAACAAGGCGAACCTTCTGAGCAGAAGAACGAGCATGGCGATGTTGAGCTAAAGTTTCCATCTCTTCCTCCTACCTTATTTCTTCTTCGCTTTTTTATCAGCAGCGTGGCCGCGATAAGTACGAGTCGGTGCGAATTCACCCAGTTTGTGACCGACCATTTCGTCGGAAACAAAGACTGGAACGTGCTGACGACCATTATGGACAGCGATGGTCAAACCGATCATGTTAGGAAAGATCGTTGAACGACGGGACCAAGTGCGCAGGGGCTTCTTGTCACCGCTTTCCACCGCTTTCTCTACCTTCTTCAGCAAGTGCAGGTCAATAAAAGGACCTTTCTTGAGAGAACGTGGCATGGCTTATCCTCTAAAATTATTTGCTACGGCGACGTACGATAAATTTATCAGTACGCTTGTTGCTGCGGGTCTTCTTACCTTTGGTCTGAACGCCCCACGGAGATACCGGGTGCTTACCAAAGTTACGACCTTCACCACCACCATGTGGGTGATCGACTGGGTTCATCGCGGTACCGCGAACGGTAGGACGAACACCACGCCAGCGAGCAGCACCTGCTTTACCCAGAACGCGCAGCATATGCTCAGCGTTGCCAACTTCGCCCAGGGTAGCGCGGCAGTCAGCTTCGACTTTACGCATTTCACCGGAGCGCAGGCGCAGGGTAACGTAAGCACCATCACGAGCAACGATCTGCACGTAGGTACCAGCGGAACGAGCCAGCTGACCGCCTTTACCTGGTTTCATTTCTACGTTATGAACGGTAGAACCAACCGGGATATTGCGCATCGGCAGGGTGTTACCCGCCTTGATTGCAGCATCAACGCCAGACTGAATCTGGTCGCCAGCTTTCAGGCCTTTAGGGGCCAGGATGTAACGGCGTTCGCCATCTTTGTACAGAACCAGCGCGATGTTCGCGGAACGGTTCGGATCGTACTCAAGACGTTCAACAACTGCCGGGATACCATCTTTGTTGCGTTTAAAGTCAACAATACGGTAAGCCTGCTTGTGACCACCACCGATATGACGGGTAGTGATACGACCATTGTTGTTACGGCCACCGGATTTGCTGTTTTTTTCCAGCAACGGAGCAAAAGGCTTGCCCTTGTGCAGCTCAGGGTTAACCACTTTAACTACGTGGCGACGACCCGGAGATGTCGGTTTACATTTAACAACTGCCATTGTCTTTCTCCTCCGACTTACTCAGCGCCGCCGACGAAGTCCAGATTCTGGCCTTCCTTCAGGGTGACGTAAGCTTTTTTCCAGTCGCTACGACGACCAACACGCTGTCCGTGACGTTTAGTTTTCCCTTTAACTACCAGGGTGTTAACGTCTTTAACTTCAACTTCGAACAGCTTCTGTACAGCAGCAACGATCTCTGCTTTGGTCGCGTCAGTCGCAACTTTGAGTACGATGGTGTTGGTTTTTTCCATCGCGGTAGACGCTTTTTCAGATACGTGCGGCGCGCGCAGTACTTTCAGCAGACGTTCTTCACGGATCATGCCAGCATCTCCTCAACTTGCTTAACTGCTTCAGCAGTCATAACGACTTTGTCGAAGGCGATCAGGCTAACTGGGTCGATTGCAGCTACATCGCGCACGTCAACCTTATGCAGGTTGCGAGCAGCCAGGAACAGATTCTCATCCAGTTCACCGGTCACGATCAGCACATCTTCCAGAGCCATATCTTTCAGTTTCTGAGCAAGCAGCTTGGTTTTCGGTGCTTCAACAGAGAACTGCTCAACAACGATCAGACGATCCTGACGTACCAGTTCGGACAGGATGCTTTTCAGCGCGCCGCGGTACATCTTTTTGTTAACTTTTTGACTGTGGTCCTGCGGGCGAGCAGCGAAGGTTACGCCACCGGAACGCCAGATCGGGCTCTTGATAGAACCAGAACGCGCACGGCCGGTACCTTTCTGGCGCCACGGCTTTTTGCCGGAACCAGTGATTTCAGCACGGGTTTTCTGAGCACGAGTACCCTGACGGGCGCCTGCTGCATAAGCAACAACAACCTGGTGTACCAGCGCTTCGTTGAAATCACGACCGAAGGTAGTTTCGGAAACAGTCAGCGCGCTCTGCGCGTCTTTCAGTACTAATTCCATTGCTATCCCCTTACGCCTTCACAGCTGGTTTAACGATCAGGTCGCTACCGGTTGCACCCGGGACCGCACCTTTCACCAGCAGCAGGTTGCGCTCAGCGTCAACACGTACTACGTCCAGGCTCTGAACAGTGACACGTTCGTTACCCAGCTGGCCTGCCATTTTCTTGCCTTTGAACACTTTGCCCGGAGTCTGGTTCTGACCGATAGAACCCGGAACGCGGTGAGACAAGGAGTTACCGTGGGTAGCGTCCTGGGTACGGAAGTTCCAGCGCTTAACGGTACCTGCGAAACCTTTACCTTTAGAGGTACCGGTTACGTCAACTTTTTTAACGTCAGCAAACAGTTCAACGCTAATGTCCTGACCTACGGTGAACTCTTCGCCTTCAGCAAGACGGAATTCCCACAGACCACGGCCAGCTTCAACGCCAGCTTTAGCGAAGTGACCAGCTTCCGGCTTGGTTACACGGTTAGCTTTTTTAGCACCAGTGGTCACCTGAACAGCACGGTAGCCGTCGTTAGCCAGGTCTTTAACCTGAGTAACACGGTTTGCTTCTACTTCGATTACGGTTACTGGGATAGAAACGCCGTCTTCAGTGAAGATACGGGTCATACCCACTTTTTTACCGACTAAACCAATCATTGTTTCAACCTCTCAATCGTCAATGACCTGATTAACCCAGGCTGATCTGCACGTCTACACCGGCAGCCAGATCCAGACGCATCAGAGCATCAACGGTTTTCTCAGTTGGCTCAACGATGTCAACCAGACGCTTGTGAGTGCGGATCTCGTACTGATCACGCGCGTCTTTGTTGACGTGCGGGGAGATCAGAACGGTAAAGCGCTCTTTGCGGGTCGGCAGCGGGATCGGACCACGGACTTGCGCACCAGTGCGCTTAGCAGTCTCGACGATTTCCGCAGTTGATTGATCGATCAGACGATGATCAAACGCTTTAAGGCGGATACGGATTCTTTGGTTCTGCATGAGACCAGAGCTCCAATTATTTTATAGACGAAAAAAATTACTACTCACATCCATTACGATTGATGGAGGAGTGTAATCGTTCATACATAGTCCCCCAATTGGGGACATTGTTTGATAGCAACTGAATTTCTTCGACTGACTACTATCAGGGTTCATATTGAACCAGCGGTCTATTAAGACAGCCCGCGCATTATACGGGTTTCAAGGCTGCTTGCAAGTCATATGGGTTGAAATTTCACCGATGCCATTCATTTAGTGAGTTTCACGTTCAGTATCTCCCACATCTTCGAGGCATTACGCAGTATCACACGCCAAATTCGAAGCTTGATAGGTTTAGCCAGCACAACCGCGTAGCATCCCAGGACTTAATCCTCAGCGGGATAAAAAGATGATACTTACCGACATACAGATCGCATGGCTACTCCCCGTCGCTGCTTTGCTCTATCTTTGCCTGGCGCTGGCGCTAAGCGTAAGTGATTTCAAAACTATGCTTCTACCGGACAGACTTACCCTATCCTTACTGTGGCTGGGATTGTTGTTTCATAGTCTGGTTAACCCCCACCATGTTTATCACGCCGTATTCGGCGCGATAGCCGGCTACCTCTTCCTGTGGGTTATCTTTCAGGTATTCCGTTATGCTACCGGCAAAGAAGGATTAGGTTATGGTGATTTCAAATTACTGGCAGCAATTGGAGCCTGGAGCTACTGGCAGCACTTGCCGATTATCGTCGCTTTGGCGTCTTCTCTGGGCATGGTTTACGCAGGAATACTTTATCTGCTCAGGCGCCGAGAAATCATTGAAATGCCCTTTGGCCCCTGGCTTGCCATCTCGGGCTGGGCGAATTTTTGCTGGCAGGTGTTTGGGTGAGGTATCAAAGAAGACAGAGGGGAGCCCCTCTGTCTTGATTATGCGGGGTTACTCTTCCCGTATCTGAGCCTGCAGGTAGTTCTGAATGCCCAGCTTCTGAATTAAATCCAGTTCAGTTTCGAGCCAGTCGATATGGCCTTCTTCATCAGCCAGAATTTCGATCATCAGGTCACGGCTAACATAATCATGAACTTTATCGGCATAGGCGATGGCTTCACGCAAATCCTTTGCACCATCCAGTTCCAACTTCAGGTCCGAGCGAAGCATCTCTTCGACGTCTTCCCCAATACCCAGCTTGCCGAGGTCCTGCAGATTTGGAATGCCTTCGAGGAAGAGAATACGTTCGATGTACTTATCGGCGTGCTTCATTTCATCGATGGACTCGTGATACTCAACGTCGTTGAGACGTTTTAATCCCCAGTTTTTGAACATGCGGGCATGCAGAAAATACTGGTTAATCGCGACAAGCTCGTTTCCCAATAATTTATTGAGATAATTTATTATCTTAACATCACCTTTCATTTTGACATCCTCCGCTTCCACTTATTGAAGCGTAGATGTCACGGGGTGTAAGTCAAAAAAATGAGCGTGTTTTAAGCGATCTCTTTAAATTCCGGGATCTGCATCAGTTCGTCTTGCATGATTTCACGCGCCTGGCGAACGCACTTCCCGCACTGATTTCCCACCGGGATAAATTTTCTAAGTTGCTGAAAAGACTGTGGGTGATGTTGTCGCACCGCCTGACGAATTGTCTTATCGCTTACACCGTTACACAAGCAAACGTACATGATCACTCCCGCTCAAAAACTGCGCAAATTGTAAATGAGAATGATTGGCTTTACAAGGGATGTGGCGGAGCAGAAGGCAGAGAATAGTAATCAAATGCAAAAAACGACGCGAACGGCAGTAAGAGAAGGCTTTCCCACTCAAGTAGCAAATTTCAGGCATAAAAAAGGGCATCCTAAGATGCCCTTTTCACTATTGCATTAAAAGTATCAGAGGATTAGCTCAGAACTTTAGCAACAACACCTGCGCCAACGGTACGGCCGCCTTCACGGATTGCGAAACGCAGACCGTCATCCATCGCGATTGGGTGGATCAGGGTAACAACCATTTTGATGTTGTCGCCTGGCATTACCATCTCTACGCCTTCTGGCAGTTCGATGGTACCGGTCACGTCAGTAGTACGGAAGTAGAACTGTGGACGGTAGCCTTTGAAGAACGGAGTATGACGGCCGCCTTCGTCTTTGGACAGGATGTACACTTCAGATTCGAACTTGGTGTGTGGCTTGATAGAGCCTGGCTTAGCCAGTACCTGACCACGTTCGATTTCTTCACGTTTGATACCACGCAGCAGAACACCTACGTTCTCACCAGCACGGCCTTCGTCCAGCAGTTTGCGGAACATTTCAACGCCGGTACAGGTAGATTTCGCAGTATCTTTGATACCAACGATTTCAACTTCTTCACCCACTTTAACGATACCGCGCTCTACACGACCGGTAACAACGGTACCACGACCGGAGATGGAGAATACGTCTTCGATTGGCAGCAGGAACGGCAGGTCGATTGCACGTACTGGTTCTGGGATGTAAGAATCCAGGAAGCCAGCCAGTTCAACGATCTTAGCTTCCCACTCTGCTTCGCCTTCCAGCGCTTTCAGAGCAGAACCACGGATGATTGGGGTGTCATCGCCTGGGAAGTCGTACTGAGACAGAAGTTCACGAACTTCCATTTCAACCAGTTCCAGCAGCTCTTCGTCATCAACCATGTCACATTTGTTCAGGAACACGATGATGTAAGGAACGCCAACCTGACGACCCAGCAGGATGTGCTCACGGGTCTGAGGCATAGGGCCGTCAGTCGCAGCAACAACCAGGATAGCGCCGTCCATCTGAGCAGCACCGGTGATCATGTTTTTCACGTAGTCGGCGTGCCCTGGGCAGTCAACGTGCGCGTAGTGACGAGTCGGGGTGTCGTACTCAACGTGGGAAGTGTTGATGGTGATACCACGAGCTTTCTCTTCTGGTGCGTTATCGATCTGGTCGAATGCACGAGCAGAACCACCGTAGGTTTTAGCCAGAACGGTAGTGATTGCAGCGGTCAGAGTGGTTTTACCGTGGTCAACGTGGCCGATAGTACCAACGTTAACGTGCGGTTTTGTACGTTCAAATTTTTCTTTAGACACGGCTATATTCCTTACTATTGTGCCCTCCCCTTATGGAGAGAGCACGGGATCATTGTGTTAAAAGCGTTGGCTTATTTGCCACGAGCTTCGATTACGGCCTGAGCAACGTTGTTAGGTGCGTCATCATACTTCAGGAATTCCATGGAGTAAGATGCACGACCTTTGGTCAGAGAACGCAGCTGAGTTGCGTACCCGAACATTTCAGACAACGGAACTTCAGCATGAATCTGTACGCCAGTAGCGTTAGATTCCTGGCCTTTCAGCTGACCACGACGACGGCTAAGGTCACCGATAACGTCACCGGTGTTCTCTTCCGGAGTTTCAACTTCAACCTTCATGATAGGCTCAAGCAGAACTGGTTTAGCTTTCTTAAAGCCATCTTTGAAGGCAATAGAAGCGGCCAGTTTAAACGCCAGTTCGGAGGAGTCAACGTCATGGTAAGAACCGAAGTGCAGACGCACGCCGAGATCTACAACCGGGTAACCCGCCAGTGGACCAGATTTCAGCTGCTCCTGGATGCCTTTATCAACGGCAGGGATGTATTCGCCAGGAATTACGCCACCTTTAATGTCGTTGATGAACTCGTAACCTTTAGGGTTAGAGCCCGGCTCCAGTGGGTACATGTCGATAACAACATGACCGTACTGACCACGACCACCAGACTGCTTGGCGTGTTTACCTTCGATATCGGTAACTTTACCGCGAATCGCTTCACGATAAGCAACCTGAGGTTTACCGACGTTCGCTTCAACGTTGAATTCACGCTTCATACGGTCAACGATGATGTCGAGGTGCAGCTCACCCATACCGGCGATGATGGTCTGGTTAGATTCTTCATCAGTCCATACGCGGAATGATGGGTCTTCTTTAGCCAGACGGCCCAGAGCCAGACCCATTTTTTCCTGGTCAGCTTTGGTTTTTGGTTCAACGGCGATGGAGATTACCGGCTCTGGGAATTCCATACGCTCCAGAATGATAGGCGAATCTGGATCACACAGGGTGTCACCAGTAGTTACGTCTTTCAGACCGATAGCAGCCGCGATGTCGCCTGCGCGAACTTCTTTGATCTCTTCACGTTTGTTAGCGTGCATCTGAACGATACGACCAAAGCGCTCACGAGCAGCTTTAACGGAGTTCAGCACGGTATCACCGGAGTTAACAACGCCGGAGTAAACGCGGAAGAAGGTCAGGTTACCAACGAACGGGTCAGTTGCGATTTTGAATGCCAGAGCAGCAAACGGCTCGTCGTCAGTTGCGTGACGCTCAGCCGGGGTGTCTTTACCGTCATCCAGAATACCGTTGATTGCCGGTACGTCGGTTGGTGCTGGCAGGTAATCGATTACCGCATCCAGCATCGCCTGAACACCTTTGTTCTTAAATGCAGAACCACAGGTAACCAGGATGATTTCGTTGTTCAGAACGCGCTGACGCAGAGCTTTCTTGATTTCTTCCTCGGACAGCTCTTCGCCACCCAGGTATTTTTCCATCAGCTCTTCAGAGGCTTCTGCAGCGGACTCGATCAGGTTCTGGTGCCATTCGTCAGCCAGGTCCTGCATGTCAGCCGGGATATCTTCGTATTCGAAGGTAACGCCCTGATCTGCATCGTTCCAGTTGATGGCTTTCATTTTCACCAGGTCGATAACGCCGGTGAAACCTTCTTCAGCACCAATCGCCAGCTGAAGCGGAACAGGGTTCGCGCCCAGACGGGATTTGATCTGGCCTACAACTTTCAGGAAGTTTGCACCCATACGGTCCATTTTGTTAACGAACGCGATGCGTGGAACTTTGTATTTGTTAGCCTGACGCCATACGGTTTCAGACTGTGGCTGAACACCACCAACTGCGCAGTAAACCATTACTGCACCGTCAAGAACACGCATGGAACGTTCTACTTCGATGGTGAAGTCAACGTGCCCTGGGGTGTCGATGATGTTTACGCGGTGCGGTTCATACTGCTTAGCCATACCAGACCAGAATGCAGTAGTTGCAGCGGAGGTAATGGTGATACCACGCTCCTGCTCCTGCTCCATCCAGTCCATGGTTGCAGCGCCGTCATGAACTTCACCGATTTTGTGGTTTACACCGGTGTAGAACAGAATACGTTCGGTAGTAGTGGTTTTACCGGCGTCGATGTGTGCACTGATACCGATGTTACGGTAGCGTGCAATGGGTGTTGTACGAGCCATTTGATTCCTCTATATCCTGGGACGTTCAAGTTAAGTAACCCAAAGCGGGCAGCTTCATGAAGCGCCCGCTTGGGTAACACTACGAAGGATTTATTACCAACGGTAGTGAGCGAACGCCTTGTTGGCTTCAGCCATACGGTGAACGTCTTCACGTTTCTTAACTGCAGTGCCTTTGTTTTCTGCAGCATCAGACAGTTCATTCGCCAGGCGAAGAGCCATGGATTTATCACCGCGTTTACGAGCAGCTTCAACGATCCAACGCATTGCCAGAGCATTACGGCGAACCGGACGAACTTCAACTGGAACCTGATAAGTAGAACCACCTACACGGCGGGACTTAACTTCGACGGTCGGACGGACGTTGTCCAGAGCGACTTCGAAAGCTTCCAGCTCGTTTTTACCAGAACGCTGAGCCAGGGTTTCCAGCGCGGTATAAACGATAGATTCTGCAGTAGATTTTTTACCATCTACCATCAGGATATTTACAAATTTAGCCAGCAGCTCTGATCCGAACTTAGGATCCGGCAGAATTTTACGCTGACCAATCACGCGACGACGTGGCATAGGAATACTCCGTTGTTAATTCAGGATTGTCCAAAACTCAAAGAGTTTATTTTGACATTAATTTAAAACGTTTGGCCTTACTTAACGGAGAACCATTAAGCCTTAGGACGCTTCACGCCATACTTGGAGCGAGATTGCTTACGGTCTTTAACGCCGGAGCAGTCAAGCGCACCACGAACGGTGTGGTAGCGAACACCTGGCAGGTCTTTAACACGACCACCACGGATCAGGATCACGGAGTGTTCCTGCAGGTTGTGACCTTCACCGCCGATGTAGGAGGTGACTTCAAAACCGTTAGTCAAACGCACACGGCAAACTTTACGCAGTGCGGAGTTTGGTTTTTTAGGAGTGGTGGTATATACACGGGTACATACACCACGTTTTTGCGGGCAAGCTTCCAGCGCAGGCACGTTGCTTTTTGCAACTTTGCGTACGCGTGGTTTGCGAACCAGCTGGTTAACTGTTGCCATTAAATAGCTCCTGGTTTTAGCTTTTGCTTCGTAAACACGTAATAAAACGGCCTCATATAATATGAGGACGCAGAATTTTAGGGCTGAGCCGAAAAGGTGTCAAGAAATATACAGCGATCCGCCCTCACCAGGCGAACTGCTGGCTATGTTTTATCGTTAATCTGACGAAATCAGTATAGCCGACACGCTCAATTTTGGACGAAATTTGAGCAGAGAGACCGCGAGCCTCAACATCTTCTTGCAGAGCGCTAACAGTAATGGGGGCAGAAAGCAGTAATTCAAGCGCCCGGCTGCCATTCAGTGCGGCAATCACGCCATCTTCAATCAGCAGTAAATCGTCGCCTGGCTGGGTATAACGCAGAATCTCGGTGATATCACACTGGAAGGGCGACTGACGTAAGGTATGCAGCATAAGAGCCTCAGAAGGTAAGTACCACATCGTAGTGATTCAGTTTTTCCCGGAGCGCATCAGGCTCAAGCGCTTCCGCATCAATAACCCAGGATGGCCTATCCGACAGCCCCCTTTCCCTTACTGAGGCAGCGCAAAGGAAACACTGCTCAATATCGTACAACGGCAAAATACGGAAGGTGGCGATGTAATCCCTGCCCAGCACTTTGGCAGGCTGTTGCCCCGGCAGCAGTTGCAGAACGCCATCGCCAACAAAGAACACGCCGATATCTTCTGACAGGGCCGATGTCGCCAATAACGCATCCAGCCCTTCCCGGCCAGCGGTGCTGCCGTGCGGCGCCGATCGAAAAACAAAAGCGACACGTTTCATTAGAACTGCACCATTCTTTCGCAGGTCAGCGCGGCTTCTGCCAGCGCCCCCAGGCCACTAAGCGTAAAACCCGGCTGGAGATTACTCACCTTGAGCCCCAAAGATTTCGCCTGATCTTCATTAGTCACGCCGCGACGCAATGCCGCAGCCACGCAGATATGCAGTGCCACACCGTACTGCACGCTCAGGCTCTGCCACTCACGGACAAGGTCAACTTCATCGCTTGCCGGAGCGGTCAGCTGATTGGCGTTATAAATCCCCTCGCGGTAGAAAAAAACGCTCTCCAGCGCGTGCCCTTCGGCAAGCAACGCCCGAGCAAACAGCAATGCGCTGCTCGCCTGCTGCGTTCCATAAGCCGGGCCAGTGACCATCAAGGCAAAACGCATTACTTATCCTGACCGAGGAAGTCGCCGTTTTTGAACTGGCGAATGTAGAGATAAACGGTGTGTTTGGAAATGTTCAGCCGATCGGCAACCTGATTGATGGCATCTTTGATGTCGAAGATCCCTTTCTCATAGAGGTTGAGCACTATCTGGCGGTTCTTGGCGTTATTTGAGACGTTGCGGTCGGCATTCACTTCTTCAATCGTGAATTCCAGCGTTTGCATCACCAGGTCCTCCACGGAGGACGCAAAGTTTACCGAGGACGGCACTTCCTGATCCTGTGTTTCTGGTGGAATAAAGGTCGACATGATCTGGGAGAACGGCACGTCGAGATTCATGTTAATGCAAAGCAAACCAATCACTCGCTGGTCGCGGTTGCGAATCGCAATCGTCACCGACTTCATCAGAACACCGCTTTTTGCGCGAGTGAAGTAGCATTTAGAGACGCTGCTGTCGGCACCGGTCATATCATGCAGCATGCGCAAGGCCAGATCGGTGATTGGCGAGCCTATTTTTCGCCCGGTATGCTCACCATTAGCGATACGAATGGCTGAACATTTCAGGTCCTGCAGGGAGTGCAGAACGATTTCGCAATGGGAGCCAATCAGCATCGCTAACCCGTCCACTACCGCTTCATAGGATTTTAATATTTCGAAGTCGGTTTGTTCAAAAGGACGCTGGTCCAGTAAATCAAGTTCACTGGTTTCGTTGGTTAAAAGCGAATTGGACATGAAAAAATACCACCCTCTCAGATTGATGACAAACGTCCGGACAACGGGGTTCTCGGGCGTTTGGGGTAAATCAGAAGACTTCGTCCATTATTTTTATTGCTGCAAATTGAGCGTGTTATGGATAAAAGACGTTGCCAGCAATTTACTCTAAAGAGAGCCTGTCGCGCTTTGATGGTGTCAGGGCAGACTCATACTCGATTGAAACGCTGCCCGCTAAGGTAATACAACGTAAGACGTGCTTTCCAGTCTTTATTCTCCTCATTGCGTATGGGGAAAATAAAGCTAGTCCCAAAAACAAAACCGCCGCCCGGTGGGCGGCGGCTCAAACAACCTGCTAATTACTTGCTTTTGGCTGCGTCAGCGGCTTTAGCATCTGCAGCAGCGGCTGGCTTAGCGTCGGCTTTTGGCGCTTGTTTAATGTCCAGCAGCTCAACTTCAAACACCAGCGTAGAGTTGGCAGGGATCCCCGGCACGCCGGTTTTGCCGTAAGCCAGCTCTGGTGGAATAACCAGCTTGATCTTGCCGCCTTTCTTGATGTTTTTCAGGCCTTCGGTCCAGCCAGGGATCACACCATCAAGGCGGAAGGACAGTGGCTCACCGCGGGTATAGGAGTTATCAAACTCTTTACCGTCGATCAGCGTACCTTTGTAGTTAACCACAACGGTATCGGTATCCTTCGGCGCATCACCGGTACCGTCTTTCTCAACTTTATACATCAGGCCGGTAGAAGACGTTTTAACGCCTTTCTCTTTGGCGAAAGCATCACGGAAGGCTTTGCCTTTGTCCGCGTTCTCTTTAGCGTCTTTTTCCATTTTCTCCTGAGCAGAGGCTTTTACGCGAGTCTCAAACGCCTGCAGAGTTTGTTCGATTTCCTGGTCAGACAGTTTGCTCTTATCCGCAAATGCATCCTGTACGCCCGCGATCAGCTGAGCTTTGTCCAGGGTGATCCCCAGTTTCTCCTGCTCTTTCAGAGAGTTTTCCATGTAACGCCCAAGCGATGCGCCCAGTGCATAGGCTGCTTTCTGGTCGTCGTTCTTAAAGGCCGCTTTGCTGTCAGCCTGAGCTGCAGGTGCATCTTTCGCAGCAGCAGGGGCCGCAAAAGCAGGGGCATTAAGGGCAACGGCCATTGTGGTCGCCAGAAGCGTTACTTTAAATAATGATTTCATCCATTTCTCCAAGGGCCGGGGCCTCTCACCCCAAGGTTTCAAATAAGATAAGTGACGTACTATAACGTCGTGAAAGAAATCTACACAATCTCTCAGCGAGTTATCGAGTCAAATTGAGATTCTTTTTGTTTAAAGAAGTTTCCTTCAACGTGCTTCTGCGCTGTAAAGCTGGGTCATTTTCAGTAAAATCACCGCATATTGTCCATCGCGCAGGCAAAAGAGGAACCGCCATGCACACTAAATCCACCGAACAACGGCTGGAAGATCTCGAGAGTCGTCTCGCCTTTCAGGAGATAACGATTGAAGAGCTGAACCAGACCGTGACGGCGCACGAGCTTGAGATGGTCAAACTTCGCGAGCATTTCCGCCTGCTGGTTGAAAAGCTTAAGGCCAGCCAGCCGTCGATGATCGCGTCAGAGTCCGAAGAGACGCCACCGCCCCATTACTGAATAACAGACGCAAAAAAGGCCGCTAATGCGGCCTTTTCTCTTTCACAGCGATCAGTGGCAACCACAGCCGCCGTTACCGCAACCACCTTTACCATGCTCGTGACCATGGTCGTGATCGTGGCCGTGACCACCGCAGCAACCATCGTGATCGTGGTCGTGATGATGGTCGTGCTCACCGTGAACGTGGCCATGGGCCAGCTCTTCAGCGGTCGCTTCGCGGATAGCAACAACTTCCACGTTAAATTTCAGGTTCTGGCCAGCCAGCATGTGGTTACCGTCAACCACAACGTGCTCGTCTTCCACTTCGGTAATTTCGACCGGAACTGGACCCTGATCGGTTTCCGCCATAAAGCGCATACCAACCTGCAGCTCGTCAACGCCCATGAAGACGTCTTTCGGCACGCGCTGCACCAGGTTTTCGTCGTACTGACCGTAAGCGTCGTTCGCGCCCACTTCAACGTCAAACTTGTCGCCAACTTCGTGACCATCCAGCGCCGTTTCCAGGCCAGAGATAAGGGAGCCGTGACCGTGCAGGTAGTCCAGCGGCGCGCTCACCGGAGACTCATCGACCAACACACCGTCTTCTGTACGTACCTGATAGGCCAGGCTGACCACCAGGTCTTTTGCTACTTTCATGATATCTCCTGAACGAGCGTAAGGAAAAAACTGGCGCCGATTGTAGCGGAAATCTGCGCCGCTGTACCCTCTAGCTTAAAAAAAGCTGCTTCATCTCGCTAGTCGGGATGAAAAATCCCTATCACTTGCTCCTGCTCGCGAACGTGCTCGCGAACCTGCTTATCGGCCTCGCGCATCTGATGGCCACACTTAACGCACTCAACGATATCGACATTGTTCTCACGCCATAGCGCGAGGGAATCCTTAGCCTGACACTTAGGGCAAACCGCCCCGGCAATAAAACGCTTACGCACTGACATTGGCTTCACCCTTATTCAAATTCGTCCCAGCCGTCCAGCTGCCGACGCTCTTGCTGCATTTCACGCTCAAAAATATCTTCCAGCTCGCGCCGGGCTTCCCGCACCCTGGAAATCTGCGCACTGTCAGTGTGAATAGGCATCAGTTCACGCAGCATACGCATATCCAACCGACGGAAGTGTAATTGAGCCCGGTGCGCCTGGTGTGGATGCATACCCAGCGTGAGCAAAGCCTTACGCCCAAGTTCAAGGGCGCTGGAGAAGGTTTCACGCGAGAACAGTTTAACGCCGGCCTGCAACAATTCATGAGCCTCAACGCGGCCGCGAGCACGCGCCAGTATGGCCAGATGTGGAAAGTTTTGCTGACAGAGGTGGACAATCCGCATTGTATCTTCCGGCTCATTGCAGGTAATAACAATGGATTTGGCTTCTTCCGCTCCCGCTGAACGCAGCAGTTCCACTTCTGTCGCATCGCCGTAATACACTTTATAGCCGTACTTTCTCATCAGGCTTACGGCGCTGATATCCCGTTCAAGAACGGTGATACGCATCTTATTAGCCATCAACAGGCGGCCAATCACCTGACCAAAACGCCCAAATCCGACGATGATGACCTGCGGATGATCGTCCTCAACGTAAGGCGTCTCCTCAGTTTCATCTCCAGGATTAAAGCGCCGGGCAAGAATCGCATCCACGCCTTTCATCAGCAGCGGCGTGGTCATCATCGACAGCGTCACCGTCACCAGCAGCAGCGGCATTTGATCGCCCTGGAACAGCTTCTGTGAAGCCGCAGCGGAAAACAGCACGAAGGCAAACTCGCCCCCCTGGCTTAGTACACCGGCAAACTGCAGCCGCTCGGAGCTGCGCAAACCATACACGCGCGACAGGCCATACAAAATGGTGGCTTTCACCGCCACCAGCGCAACCACGCTCACTGCAATCCACAGCAAATGGGTGAACAAAACGCCCAGGTTCAGCGCCATGCCAACAGAGATAAAGAACAACCCCAGTAGCAGGCCTTTGAACGGATCGATAGCAATCTCAAGCTCGTGGCGATATTCGCTTTCCGCCAGCAGCACGCCGGCCAGAAACGTCCCCAGGGCCATAGAAAATCCAAGCGCATCCATAAACAGCGCCGAACCAAGTACAAGCAAAAGAGATGCGGCGGTAAAGACTTCACGCACTCCAGACCCGGCAATAAAGCGGAAAACCGGGCGAAGCAGATAGCGTCCGCCCAATAGCATGCCGATAAACGCCAGCGCCTTCAGGCCGACTTTAATCCAGTCGGTATGATCGTCGCCGTTCCCGGCCAGCAGCGGCACCAGCGCCAGCGCCGGGATCACCGCCAGGTCCTGGAACAGAAGAACCGAAAAGCCTAGCTGACCGGATTCGCTGCGGTTCATGCTTTTATCGCGCATCAGCTGCAGCGCCATCGCTGTGGAAGACATCGCAAGGCCGATACCCCCCACCACTGCCGCCTGCCAGGAGAAATTCGTCAGCATCAGCAGGCCCGCGAGCACTACCGCACTAAGAATCACTTGCGCCGCCCCAACGCCAAAGATAGAGCGCCTCAGCTGCCATAGCTTCGACGGATTCAGCTCCAGGCCGATGATAAACATCAGGAATACCACGCCCAGCTCGGAGAAATGCAGGATTTCATCAACATCGCTGATAAACCCTAAACCCCAGGGGCCAATGGCGATACCTGCCAGCAAATAGCCCAGCACGGCGCCAATGCCTAAACGTGCGGCAACCGGTACAGCAACAACCGCGGCAAAAAGAAATAGCACACCCGCCAGCAGTAAATCTGAACCTTCCATCAGCGCCCTCCCATCGGCAGCGGATTCGCCAGCCACTCACCATAGGCTTTCGCGTGACTTTGCAGCTCCGGCTTAGACTGGCGGCGCGCCCAGTACACGATAATCGGCATCAGCCAGTGCATCTTGCACATCGCGGCAGTGAGCTCAAACGGTCGTAAAATTTCGGTTAAGGGGAAGCGGTTATAGCCGTCATAGCGATAGGCTCCTTCCGGCTCGCCAGTGGTGATCACGCTGCGCCAGTACTTTCCCGCCAGTGCGTTGCCCCCGATGCCGCTTGCAAAGTCCCGGCTTAAGACTCGATCCATCCACTCCTTCAGCAACGCAGGGCAGCTGTAGGTATAAAGAGGGTGTTGAAAAACAATGACATCGTGCTCCAGCAGCAATGACTGTTCGTGGTAAATATCGATAAAGAAATCGGGATAGTGCGCGTAGAGATCGTGCACGGTCACATTTTCAAGCTGCAGAGCCGGCTGAAGCAAAACCCGGTTAGCCACCGAGTCCTGGGATTCCGGATGGGCATACAGCAGCAAAACTTTCGGCGGCTGCGACATCATTACCCTCCAGGGCGTCGTCATAGTCATTATTTTGGGCTACCATGCAGCCCGACCTGTTGCCCAGGCGACATGTTAACGAATTACAATGACAATTTAACATACTCTGAACATACGGCGCTTTATGATTGTTTTCTCCTCGTTACAAATTCGTCGCGGCACCCGCGTTCTGCTGGATAACGCCACCGCCACCATCAACCCCGGGCAAAAAGTCGGCCTGGTGGGTAAAAACGGCTGTGGAAAATCCACGCTGCTGGCGTTGCTGAAAAACGAGATAAGCGCCGACGGCGGGAGCGCAAGCTTCCCCGGCAACTGGCAGCTTGCCTGGGTGAATCAGGAAACGCCCGCCCTTGCGATGCCGGCGATAGAGTATGTGATCGACGGCGACCGCGAATTCCGCAAGCTGGAAGCCGAGCTAAACGTCGCCAACGAACGCAACGACGGCCACGCCATTGCGCTGGTTCACGGCAAGCTGGATGCGGTAGATGCGTGGACCATTCGCTCCCGTGCCTCCAGCCTGCTGCACGGCCTGGGCTTCAGTAATGAGCAGTTGGAACGCCCGGTAAGCGATTTCTCGGGCGGTTGGCGCATGCGCCTTAACCTTGCCCAGGCGCTGATTTGCCGTTCCGACCTGCTGTTGCTCGATGAACCGACCAACCACCTCGATCTGGACGCGGTCATCTGGCTGGAACGCTGGCTGAAAAACTACCAGGGTACCCTGATTCTTATCTCTCACGACCGGGATTTCCTGGATCCTGTTGTCGATAAAATTATCCACATCGAACAGGAAAATATGTTCGAGTACACCGGCAACTATTCGTCGTTTGAGATCCAGCGCGCAACTCGCCTGTCTCAACAGCAGTCGATGTACGAAAGCCAGCAGCAAAAAGTGGCCCACCTGCAAAGCTTTATCGATCGCTTTAAAGCTAAAGCGTCCAAAGCCAAGCAGGCGCAGAGCCGCGTGAAAATGCTGGAGCGCATGGAGCTGATTGCCCCGGCCCACGTCGATAACCCATTTCACTTCAGCTTCCGTGCGCCAGAAAACCTGCCCAATCCGCTGCTGCGTATGGAAAAGGTCAGCGCAGGCTACGGCGAGCGGGTGATCCTCAACTCCATCAAGCTGAACCTTGTCCCTGGTTCTCGTATTGGTCTGCTGGGCCGAAACGGGGCGGGTAAATCCACGTTAATCAAACTGCTGGCCGGTGAATTACAGCCGCTGCAGGGTGACATTGGCCTCGCCAAAGGCATCAAGCTCGGCTACTTCGCCCAGCATCAGCTGGAATATCTGCGCGCCGATGAATCGCCGCTTCAGCATCTGGCTCGTATTGCCCCACGCGAGCTGGAACAGCAGTTACGTGATTATTTAGGCGGCTTTGGTTTCCAGGGCGATAAAGTTACGGAGCAAACGGCTCGTTTCTCCGGCGGTGAAAAAGCCAGGCTGGTGCTGGCGCTGATTGTCTGGCAGCGCCCTAACCTGCTGCTGCTCGATGAACCGACGAACCACCTCGATCTCGACATGCGCCAGGCGCTGACCGAAGCGCTAATCGACTTTGAGGGTGCTCTGGTTGTGGTTTCGCACGACCGCCACCTGCTACGCTCCACCACGGACGATCTCTACCTGGTGCATGACGGCAAAGTGGAAGCTTTCGATGGCGACCTCGAGGATTACCAGCAGTGGTTGAGCGACCTGCAAAAACAGGAAAATCAGCCCGCTGAATCAGCGAAGGATAACGCCAACAGCGCCCAGGCTCGCAAGGACCAGAAACGTCGTGAGGCCGAACTTCGCACCCAAACTCAGCCGCTGCGCAAGCAAATTACCCAGCTCGAAAAGCAGATGGAAAAGCTGAACGCTCAGCTCGCAGAAGTTGAAGAGAAGCTGGCTGACAGCGCTATCTACGACCAGAGCCGTAAAGCCGAGATGAACGAATGTTTGCAAACGCAGGTAAAAGTGAAGTCGGCGCTGGAAGAGTGCGAGATGGAATGGCTGGATATTCAGGAACAGCTTGAACAGATGCTACAGGGCGACTAAACGCTAATGTTTCCCTCTCCTCGCAGGGAGAGGGTTTGCCCTCAGCGCCAGATAAGCAGTACGCAGGCGGCGGTTAACACGCCCATGCTGACGTTGAAAATAGCCCAGGAACGACGGCTACGCAGGAACAGGCCAATCAGGCTGCCAAAAGCTATCCAGATAACCCCGGCCACAATGTTGACCAGCGCAATCCCTACGCTAATCATCGCCACGGAATGCAGATAGTCTGCGCCCGCAAGGCTAAAACTGGCTACCGCGCCCAGCGCCATCAGCCAGGCTTTAGGGTTAATCACCTGCAGCAGGCCGCCCTGCCAGAAAGGTACCGGAGACGGCGGGGCCGCATCCGTTTCCAGGCGCTCGTATTTCGCGGTGCCAATTTTCCAGGCCAGCCACAAAAGGTAAACGCTCCCGGCAATCTTCAGGATAAGGTGCAGGGCGGGGTAAAGCAGGATTAAGCTGCCTACGCCGAAGGCAACAAGCACTAAAATGCACTGCATCCCGAGCATAATGCCAATCATCAGCGGCAGGCTGCGGAAGAAACCGTAATTCGCCCCGGACGCGGTAAGTAGCGTATTATTAGGGCCAGGTGTGATGGCGGCGACCCAGAGAAAGCCCAGCATCGAAAGAAAAAGCGTTAAGTCCATGAATTGGGTGCTCCACACCCGAAGAATAATTAGCGAACTAAACGAAACTAACAGTGTGATATGGCCAGTACAAGTCCTTTAGAATTGAATATTCATCATGATGAAGGTGACGATTTCCGCCCGATGCGCGGACTCAGTAACCCGCATCTGCAAACCATGATCCCACGTTTGATTCGTCGTCGAATCAATTTCAAACCCCACTGGCAGCGTCTGGATATGCCGGACGGGGATTTTGTCGATCTTGCGTGGAGCGAAGATCCGCAAACTGCCATGCACAAACCACGCTTAGTCGTGTTTCACGGACTGGAAGGCAGCCTCCACAGCCCCTACGCCCACGGCATGATAGAAGCGGCGAAAAAACGCGGTTGGCTGGGCGTGGTGATGCATTTTCGCGGCTGCAGCGGCGTGCCAAACCGCAAAGAACGCATTTACCACTCCGGGGAAACGGAAGACGGCACCTACTTCCTCGAATGGTTGAATCAGCGCTACGGTGAAGTCCCAACAGCCGCCGTTGGCTTCTCGCTGGGCGGGAACATGCTCGCCTGCCTGATGGCAAAACAGGGCGCGGCCTGCACGCTGAAAGCCGGCGTGATTGTCTCCGCCCCGCTGATGCTGGAGCAGTGTTGCTACCACATGGAGCAGGGCTTCTCGCGCGTCTATCAGCATTACCTGCTGAATCTGCTGAAGAAAAATGCCGCCCGTAAGCTGAAGAGCTACCCTGGCTCGCTGCCTATCGACCTCCGCAAGCTGAAAAGCCTGCGCCGCATTCGCGAGTTCGATGATTTAATTACCTCGAAGATCCATGGCTTTGCCGACGCGCTGGACTACTATCGCCAGTGCAGCGCCATGCCGCTGTTGCCGGAAATTGCCGCTCCGACGCTGATTATCCATGCCAAAGACGACCCTTTTATGGATCACCACGTCATCCCGGATCGCGAAACGCTGCCGCCCAATATCCATTACCAGCTCACGACTTACGGCGGCCACGTTGGCTTTGTCGGCGGGACTCTGCTGCGCCCACAGATGTGGCTTGAGCAGCGTATTCCCGACTGGCTAACCCGCTTCCTGGACCACTAAAATGATCATTCCCTGGCAAGATCTCGCCCCTGAAACGCTCGACAATTTGATTGAATCTTTTGTATTACGGGAAGGCACCGATTATGGTGAGCAGGAGCGCTCGTTGACGCAAAAAGTCGCCGACGTGAAGCGCCAGTTACAAAGCGGCGAGGCCGTGCTGGTTTGGTCTGAACTCCATGAAACGGTGAACATTATGCCGCGCGGGCAGTTTCGCGGCTGACCGCTAACTGGCAGGGTGATCTATACTGGCTGAAAAGTATAACAAGCAGTTACAGACCTCTTTTCCGATCCCTCACGGAGTTTTCACCCTATGTCAGCCAAACACCCGGTTATTGCGGTCACAGGTTCCAGCGGCGCCGGCACCACCACCACCAGCCTCGCTTTCCGCAAGATTTTCCAGCAGCTCAACCTGCGCGCCGCCGAAGTTGAAGGCGACAGTTTCCACCGTTATACCCGCCCGGAAATGGACATGGCTATCCGCAAAGCACGCGATGCTGGCCGCCATATTAGCTACTTTGGGCCGGACGCCAACGACTTCGGGTTACTGGAACGAACCTTTATCGAATACGGCCAGACCGGAAAAGGGCAATCGCGTAAATACCTGCATACCTATGATGAAGCCGTACCGTGGAACCAGGTGCCGGGCACTTTTACCCCGTGGCAACCGCTCCCCGAACCCACCGACGTCCTGTTTTACGAAGGTCTGCACGGCGGCGTGGTCACCCCTCAGCATAACGTCGCCGACTGCGTCGATTTACTGGTAGGCGTGGTGCCCATCGTTAACCTGGAATGGATTCAGAAACTGGTGCGCGATACCAGCGAACGCGGCCATTCACGGGAAGCGGTGATGGATTCCGTGGTGCGTTCCATGGACGATTACATCAACTTCATTACGCCGCAGTTTTCACGTACCCATATCAACTTCCAGCGCGTTCCAACGGTGGATACCTCTAACCCATTTGCCGCGCGAGCTATTCCGTCGCTGGACGAAAGCTTCGTGGTCATTCACTTCCGTGGGCTGGATGACATCGACTTCCCTTATCTGCTGGCGATGTTGCAGGGGTCATTTATCTCCCACATCAATACATTGGTGGTGCCGGGCGGAAAAATGGGGCTGGCGATGGAGCTGATCATGGCCCCGCTGGTGCAGCGGCTGGCGGAAGGCAGGAAAATTGCCTGATGGCGTAAGGGCGGTCTCGATACCGCCCTTTTCACTTTATGCTTCAATAATTTCGTAGCTGTGGCTAATCTCTGCGGCTTTCTCGAGCATCAACGTCACCGAGCAATATTTCTCTGCAGTCAGCTCAACGGCGCGGGCAACGGCACTCTCTTTCAGCTCTTTCCCGGTTACAACAAAATGCAAATGGATGCGGGTAAACAGACGTGGCGCTTCTTCACGACGTTCAGAAGTCAGTTTCACCTCACAATCCGTCACGTCATGGCGGCCTTTTTGCAGAATCGACACCACGTCAATTGAGCTACAACCGCCCGCGGCCATCAGCAGCATTTCCATCGGGCTTGGCGCTTTATCCCCGGAGTTACCGTCCATCAAAATTTGGTGGCCAGAAGCGGATTCTCCGAGGAAGGTCATGCCCTCTACCCATTTAACACGTGCCTGCATTTTACCTACTCCCGTAATAAAATTTTCTTTCAGATTACGCGTCTACGTGAAAACTGGCAACGTAAGGCGATCCAAGTCATGCTGAAACGAGACAATACAAGACACTTACCAAAAGCTATGCTAAAACAATCCGGATGCTGCTGCGATACAGAGACGTTTATGCCGTAAGCAGAGGAAACGACTAATTACAGGCAGCAGGGCGAACCTGCACGCCAGCTCCCAGGGCTTGGGAAAATTTCACGATTGCAACGCCAGACAAGAGGTCCCATGTCTTGTCTTTGGTAGCCAGTTTATAACAGAGGATAACCGCGCATGGTGCTTGGCAAACCACAAACAGACCCGACTCTCGAATGGTTCTTGTCTCATTGCCACATTCATAAGTATCCGTCGAAGAGCACGCTGATTCACCAGGGTGAAAAGGCGGAGACGCTGTACTACATCGTCAAAGGCTCCGTAGCTGTTCTGATTAAAGATGAAGAAGGCAAGGAGATGATCCTTTCTTATCTGAATCAGGGTGATTTCATTGGTGAATTAGGTTTATTCGAAGAAGGCCAGGAACGCAGTGCCTGGGTTCGTGCCAAGACCGCCTGTGAAGTAGCTGAAATTTCCTATAAAAAATTCCGTCAGCTAATTCAGGTCAACCCGGACATCCTGATGCGTCTTTCTTCCCAGATGGCACGCCGCCTGCAGGTGACTTCTGAGAAAGTCGGCAACCTCGCGTTCCTCGACGTGACTGGCCGTATCGCTCAGACGCTGCTTAACCTGGCTAAACAGCCGGATGCCATGACCCACCCGGACGGGATGCAAATCAAGATCACCCGCCAGGAAATCGGTCAGATCGTGGGCTGCTCCCGCGAAACCGTTGGCCGTATTCTGAAAATGCTGGAAGATCAGAATCTCATTTCTGCCCACGGTAAAACGATCGTCGTTTACGGCACCCGTTAATTAGCCCTTATAAAGGCGTGTCGCTTCGGTAACACGCCTTTTTTGTCTCTACAATTCAGGCTATGTGGAAGAGATTAATTTACCACCCGGAAGTTAACTACGCGCTTAGGCAAACGCTTGTGCTGTGTCTTCCCGTGGCTATCGGCCTGTTGCTTGGCAGCCTGCAAAACGGCCTGCTCTTCTCGTTAGTTCCCGCCTGCTGCAACATTGCCGGGCTGGACACGCCACACAAACGCTTTTTCAAACGTTTGATTATTGGCGGCAGCCTGTTCGCCCTCAGCAGCCTTATCCTGCAGCTTCTGCTGCTTTACACCCACATCCCTCTGCCTGCGATATTGATCGTCATGGCTCTGCTGCTCGGCGTGACGGCGGAAATCAGTTCACTTCACGCTCGCCTGCTGCCCGCATCGCTGATCGCCGCTATTTTTACGCTCAGCATGGCCGGAAATATGCCGATCTGGAAACCAATGGTGCTCTATATCTTCGGCACCATCTGGTACGGCGCCTTCAACTGGTTCTGGTTCCGGCTATGGCGTGAACAGCCGCTCAGGGAGTCGCTCAGCCTGCTTTACCGCCAGCTGGCAGATTACTGCGAAGCAAAATACAGCCTGCTAACCCAGCATACCGACCCGGAAAAAGCGCTGCCCCCATTGCTGGCCCGCCAGCAAAAAGCCGTCGACCTGATCACCACCTGCTACCAGCAGCTGCATATGCTGTCGGCCAACCAGCAAAACGGCTACAAGCGCCTGTTACGCGCTTTCCAGGTTGCGCTGGATCTGCAGGAACACATTTCGGTAAGCCTGCACCAGCCTGAAGAGGTGCAAAAACTGGTCGAGCAAAGCCATGCGGAAGCTGTGATCCGCTGGAATGCCCAAACCATCGCCGCGCGTCTGCGCGTGCTGGCAGACGATATTCTTTATCACCGCTATCCAACGCGCTTTACCATGGACAAGCAGATCGACGCGCTGGAAAAAATCGCCCGACAGAACCCGGATAATCCGGTAGGGCAATTTTGCCATTACCACTTCAGCCGCATTGCCCGGGTACTGAAAACTCAGCGGCCGCTGTACGTAAGAGATTTAATGGAAGACCGTGAGCGCCGTCTGCCGTTTTTCCCGGCCCTGAAAAGCTATCTCTCGTTCAAATCCTCTGCTTTGCGCAGCTCCGCGCGTTTAGGCGTGATGCTGACCATTGCCAGCCTGCTGGGCTCCTTCTTACACCTGCCAAAGCCTTACTGGATCCTGATGACGGTGATGTTCGTGACGCAAAACGGCTACGGTGCAACACGGGTGCGCATCGTTCACAGGGCGGCAGGCACCATGGCAGGGTTGTGTATCGCCGGTATCACCCTGCACTTCCACGTCCCGGACAGCTACACCCTGCTGGCGATGTTAATGATTACGCTGGTTAGCTACCTGTTCATCCGCAAAAGCTACGGCTGGGCCACCATTGGTTTTACCGTCACCGCGGTATATACCCTGCAGCTCATCACTCTCAGCGCCGAAAGTTACATCATTCCCCGGCTCATAGACACCCTACTCGGCTGCCTGATTGCCTTTGGCGGCATGATCTGGCTGTGGCCGCAGTGGCAAACCGGCCTGCTGCGTCAGAACGCCCACGACGCACTGGAGGCGGATCAGGATGCTATTAGGCTGATACTAAGCAACGATCCGGAGCCCACGCCGCTGGCCTGGCAACGTATGCGAGTCAATCAGGCGCACAACGCGCTTTTCAACTCGCTCAATCAGGCGATGCAGGAGCCAGGCTTTAACTCCCACTACCTGGCCGACATGAAATTGTGGGTAACCCACAGCCAGTTCATCGTCGAGCATATCAACGCCATGACCACCCTGGCGCGCGAACACAACATGCTGACGCCAGACCTGGCGCAGAAGTACCTGCAGTCTTGTGAAATTGGATTACAGCGCTGCCAGCAAAGGCTAGAGTATGACGGGCCTGGCGGGTCAAACGACGCGAATATTCTGGAACCGGACACGCTGCCCACGGGGCCGTTAAGCACCATGGAGCAGCATTTACAGCGGATTATTGGCCACCTGAACACCATGCATACCATCTCCTCGGTAGCCTGGCGCCAGCGGCCTCATCATGGGATCTGGCTGAGCCGCCGTCTGCGGCGCTCGAGTTAGTTTTAAGCCGCCACCACGTGGGCAACCGCTCTGGCGAAGCGCTGCATCCCTTCCAGGATATCCGCATCCTCGACAATAAGCGAAGGTGCGAAACGCATGACGTCCGGCCCGGCGTTCAACACCATCACACCTTCAGCTGCGGCAGCGTAAAGAAACTCGCGGGCGCGTCCTTTGTACTTCTCGTTAAGCTCTGCACCAATCAACAGCCCCATGCCGCGAATGTCGCTGAACAGATCGAACTGTGCGTTTATCTTTTGCAGTTGCTCAACGAAAAGCTGACGTTTGGCCGCTACGCCCTTAAGGACTTCCGGCGTGTTGATGATATCGAAAGCAGCCCCGGCCACCGCACACGCCAGCGGGTTACCGCCGTAGGTAGAGCCGTGACTGCCTACATGGAACGCGGAGGCAATTTCATTGGTGGTCAGCATTGCGCTCACCGGGAAACCACCACCGAGCGCTTTGGCGCTGGTCAAAATATCAGGCGTGACGCCGTAGTTGATATAAGCGAAAAGCTCGCCCGTGCGGCCCATGCCGGACTGCACTTCATCGAAGACCAGCAGCGCCTGGTGCTCATCACACAAATCGCGCAGCCCCTGCAGGAATTCCGGCGTCGCGGCGGTCACCCCGCCCTCGCCCTGAATCGGCTCCACCACCACCGCGCAGGTATGATCGTCCATTACCGCTTTCACCGCCGCGAGGTCGTTATACGGCACATGAATAATATCGGCAGGTTTCGGGCCGAAGCCGTCGGAGTATTTAGCCTGCCCACCCACGGAAACGGTGAACAGCGAACGTCCGTGAAACGCATTGTAGAAGGCGATGATTTTGCTTTTGTACGGGCTATGGCGAGTCGAAGCATAATAGCGGGCCAGCTTAAAGGCCGTTTCGTTGGCTTCCGTACCGGAGTTCATGAAGACGACGCGCTCGGCAAAAGTGGCATCAATCAGCTTACGGGCAAGCTTCAGGGCAGGCTCATTGGTAAAGACGTTGCTGGTGTGCCACAGGGTTTCGCCCTGGGTTTTCAGCGCTTCCACCAGCGCGGGGTGGCAATGCCCCAGCGCGGTGACGGCGATCCCCCCGGCAAAGTCCACGTACTCCTTCCCGGCGGTGTCCCACACGCGACTGCCTTTGCCTTTCACTGGAATAAATTCTGCTGGTGCATAAATCGGCAGAATCACTTCATCGAAAGTTGCCCGCGTAACCGCTGATTGTTCAGTTGCCATTTATTCCCCACCCGTTTTTATGCGTTAGATATTAATGAAAATATAATCACGAAATATGCATAAAAAACCAAACACAGGCAAGTGACAATTCATCTCTGGAGGAAATTCGCCAGCAGCGCATGCCCCTGCTCGCTGAGAATACTTTCCGGGTGGAACTGCACGCCCTCAAGATCCAACGAACGGTGACGGATGCCCATAATTTCTTGCTTATCCGTCCACGCCGTAACCTCGAAGCAGTCAGGCAGGGTATCGGGATCGATGAGCAACGAATGATAGCGCGTCACGGTCAGCGGATTATTCAACCCACGGAATACGCCGCCGCCGTTATGGCTGATGGCGGAGGTTTTGCCATGCATCACCTGTTCGGCCCGTACGATAGTCGCCCCAAAGGCCTGCGCAATGGCCTGATGTCCGAGGCAAACGCCAAGAATCGGTAACTGCCCGGCAAAGTGATTAATGACGGCAAGGGAAATACCCGCCTCGGTCGGGGTACAAGGACCCGGAGAGATCACCAGCTTGTCCGGGGTCAGGTGCTCAATATCGTCCAGCCCAATTTCATCGTTACGCTTAACCAACACCTCCTCACCCAGTTCGCAAAAATACTGGTAGAGGTTCCAGGTGAAGGAATCATAGTTGTCGATAAGCAGTAACATGGCAGCTCCAGGGCAAAAAAAGAACGCGCTATTCTAGTCGCTTTCCAACGCCTGGCTCACCACTTATTGACATTATCTGCTTCAGGAAAGGAACAGCGCGGGCGATTGAGGCCCGCGCAGAAATACTTAAGGCAGGACCTTCGCGGAAAGGATCACGATAGGTTTAGTCGGCACATTCTGGTACGGGCCAACGTCATGGCTTGGCGCCTGGGAAATTTTATCGGCCACGTCCAGGCCTTTAACGACTTTACCGAATACGGCATAGCCAAAGTCGCGCTGGCCATGATCCAGGAAGGCATTATCGGCTACGTTGATAAAGAACTGGCTGGTTGCGCTGTCTTTGTCTGCGGTACGCGCCATAGAAATGGTGCCGCGGGTGTTACGCAGGCCATTGTCCGCTTCGTTCTTAATTGGCGGGTTTGGCTGCTTCTGGTTCATATCTTCGGTGAAGCCACCGCCCTGAATCATAAAGCCCGGGATCACGCGGTGAAAAGTGGTGTTGTTATAAAAACCGCTGTTAACGTAATCCACGAAGTTTTTGACCGAAATCGGCGCTTTTTGGCTATTTAACTCAAGCTCAATATTGCCAGCCGAGGTGGTCAACAGGACGTGCGGATCGCCTTTTGCAGCCAGCGCCGCAGGTGAAAGCGCAGAGAGGGCGAATACAGCTGCAACAGCCGCCAGTGTCGATTTGAGCATGAACAATTCCTTACGAAGGCAGTGAGTGAAGCAAGTGGCTTGATTGTAAAGAGGCACCGCACCCGACGCCAGCCATTTACGGTTTTTTACTTACACCCAAATCAACGAGTTGCCGCGCCAACAGACTGAAATAGATTGAAATATGTGATGCACTTCATGATTCATTCAGTTTATTTCAGCAATAAATTCATAATTCATTTAAATAGATCACGCAAATGACTAAAATCTGCCCGTCCGCCGCGCTGTCAATGCGCTTTACATTTCCTTGCACAGGCTCGTTATGACTAACAGCAACCGAACCAAGCTCTTATGGATTAGCTTCTTCTCCTACGCCCTGACTGGCGCGTTGGTGATCGTCACCGGGATGGTGATGGGAAACATCGCAGAGTACTTTAATCTGCCGGTGTCCAGCATGAGTAATACCTTTACGTTCCTTAATGCCGGTATTTTGATCTCTATCTTCCTGAACGCCTGGCTGATGGAAATCGTGCCGCTGAAAACCCAGCTGCGCTTTGGTTTCCTGCTGATGGTACTGGCCGTCGCTGGCCTGATCTTCGGTCATAATCTGGCTATCTTCTCCGCATCCATGTTCGTTCTGGGCCTGGTGAGCGGGATAACCATGTCGATTGGTACCTTCCTGATCACCCACATGTATGAAGGGCGTCAGCGCGGTTCCCGCCTGCTGTTTACCGACTCCTTCTTTAGCATGGCCGGGATGATTTTCCCGATGGTCGCCGCAATCCTGCTGGCTCGCAGCATCAACTGGTACTGGGTCTACGTGTGTATCGGCCTGGTCTATGTTGCTATCTTCCTGCTGACTCTGGGCTGTGAGTTCCCGGCGTTGGGCAAGCACGCGAAGAAAGAAGACCAGCCCGTCACCAAAGAAAAATGGGGCGTTGGCGTACTGTTCCTGTCCATCGCGGCGCTGTGCTACATCCTCGGCCAGTTGGGCTTTATTTCCTGGGTACCGGAATACGCCAAAGGGCTCGGCATGAGCATCAACGATGCCGGCAAGCTGGTGAGTGACTTCTGGATGTCTTACATGTTCGGCATGTGGGCGTTCAGCTTCATCCTGCGTTTCTTCGACCTGCAGCGCATTCTGACCGTGCTCGCTGGTGCAGCCACCGTGCTGATGTACCTGTTTAACCACGGTGATCCGGCTCATCTGGCCTGGTTTATTCTGTCGCTTGGTTTCTTCTCCAGCGCCATTTACACCACCATCATCACCCTGGGTTCACAGCAGACCAAAGTATCTTCACCGAAGCTGGTTAACTTTGTCCTGACCTGCGGCACCGTAGGCACCATGCTGACCTTCATCGTCACTGGCCCAATCGTGGCGCACAGCGGCCCTCTGGCTGCTCTGCATACTGCCAACGGTCTGTACGCTGTCGTCTTCGTCATGTGCCTGCTGCTTGGGTTCGTCACCAAGCACCGCCGCCATGGTGCAGAGGCTGCTGCGCACTAATCGCCCTGCGATCTACCCTCTCCCAACCGGGAGGGGGTTCCTTCACTTTCTCGCTATTATTACGCTTTTCACAATAATGAATTGCCCATAAGGCTTATTCCTGCCCATTATTGCCTGTGGCAACCTGTTTGCATCGTTCGGGGCTCTTCCCGTTCAGCCAATCAGGAACCGATTTATGAAACTCTACGACTTCCCTCTGTCTGGCCATGCTCACCGCGCTCGCCTGTTTCTTTCGCTGCTCGGCCTGCCCCATGAGCTTGTTGAGCTGGACCTGAAGGCCGGCGCGCACAAGCAGCCGGAATACCTGGCGCTCAACCCGTTTGGGCAGGTTCCTCTGCTGGACGATGAAGGCACACTGATCCCTGACTCCAACGCCATTCTTGTCTACCTGGCGAAAAAAAGTGGCCAAAGTACCTGGCTGCCGGAAGACCCAAAGGGCTCAGCAGCCGTTCAACGCTGGCTTTCAGTCGCCGCAGGAGACCTCGCCTTTGGTCCAGCCGCAGCACGCCTGGTCACGGTTTTCGGTGCCAAATTTAATCACGATGAGGTGATTGCCCGTGCTCACGTATTCCTGGGACGCCTTGAACAGCATCTCGCCAACCGTCAATGGCTGGTCGGCGACCGCCCAACCATCGCCGACGTCGCCATTTACAGCTATACCTCCAGCGCACCCGAAGGGAATGTAGACCTCTCTGGTTATCCAGCCGTGAATACTTTCCTGCGCCGGATAGAAGCCTTGCCAGGATTTGTACCTTTCGTCAAAACGGCCGCAGGCCTTAACGCCGTTGCCTAATCTCACGCTTTCGGGGAGAAAAAAATGAGCGAGAAGTCGACGAAGAAGCCCGTCTGGCATGAAGGTGAAATATTCCTTCAGGACAAAGTCGGCGTCACCGAACGTATGGCTGAAGTGGGCCAGCGAGTGATACGCGATTACATGCCCGAGCAGCATCGTGACTTCTACGCTCAGTTGCCTTTTATCGTCATCGGCACCGTCTCCCAGAATGGCGAAGCGTGGGCAACATTTCTGGAAGGAAAACCCGGCTTCGTAACATCTCCCACGCCAACCCGCCTGACGATTGCAGCGTCGTTGCCAGGGGAAGATCCGGCCATCGAAGGCATGGGACACAACGCATCCATTGGCCTGCTGGGAATCGAGCTTCATACCCGGCGGCGCAACCGGATGAACGGCACTCTGCAGCAGACAGAGGACGGCCTTCAGGTTGAAGTCGAACAAAGTTTCGGTAACTGCCCGCGCTATATTCAACTGCGTGAATTTACTTTTACCCGCACGCCCGGTAGCCATGCCGGTGGCCCGGTAGAGACGCTTCCCGGACTGGATGCTAAAGCAAGAGAAATGATTCAGACAGCGGATGCTTTTTTTGTCGCCTCCTGGGCAGAAAGAGAGGGTAAGAGGCAGGCCGACGTTTCCCACCGCGGTGGCAAACCAGGCTTCATCCGGGTCAGCGACAACGGCACGCTGACTATTCCTGACTTCAACGGCAATCTCTTTTTTGCCACGCTGGGTAACATCCTGCTGAATGGCCAGGCTGGCCTGTTGTTCGTGGACTTTAACACTGGTGACATGCTGCAAATGACCGGTGAAGCCAAAGTGGTTCTGGACTCACCGGAAATCGCCGCCTTCCAGGGCGCAGAAAGGCTATGGACGTTTAAAGCCCGCCGGATTGTTCGCCGCGGCAACGCGCTTACGCTGCGCTGGAAGTTCGAGGCTGAAGGTCTTTCACCTCATTCATTAATGACAGGTAGCTGGCAGGAAGCCGCAAGCAGGATAAAAGCAGCGGAGCTCGAGGCACGCTGGCGACCTTTTCGCGTGGTAAAAACAGCCGATGAGAGCCTGTCGATCCGCTCCTTCTATCTTCAGCCGGACGATGGTGCGGGCCTGTTACCTCATCTCGCCGGACAGCACTTGCCTGTTCGCGTGAAGCTTCACGGCGCAGAAGTTCCGGCAATCCGGACTTACACGCTTTCATCGGCTCCGTCCGACGGCTTTTATCGCATTAGCATCAAGCGGGAAGGAAGCGTCTCCAGCCACCTGCACAATAGCGTTTCCGTTGGCGATATCATTGACGTCCGTGCTCCGGCCGGTACTTTCACTCTTGACGCCCATACACAACGCCCTGCCGTACTGCTGGCAGGCGGCGTGGGCATTACCCCGATGCTCGCCATGCTGCGGCACATTGTCTATGAAGGGTTACGCAAACAACGTATTCGACAGACGTTTCTGTTCCAGGCATCAAGACAGGTGGAAGATCTGCCTTTTACTCAGGAGATTAACGAGCTGGTCAAGGCAGCCAAAGGTGCCGTGCAGGTGATTCGCGTCCTCAGTCAGCCTGAAAACGCTCAACCTGGCGTGGACTATGATGTTCATGGCCATATTGATATGCCGTTACTGACGAGCCACCTGCCGTTTAACGACTACGATTTCTATCTTTGCGGTCCGGCGGCGTTCACCCAATCTCTCTATGACGGACTGCGGAAATACAACATCGGCGATGACAGAATCCATGCCGAAGCGTTTGGCCCCTCAGCGTTGGTTCGCACCACAGCCAGCCAAACGCCAAAACCTCACGCCCTGCCGTCTTCCACCAGCCCCGTACCGGTTGCTTTTATGCGTTCACTAAAAGAGGCTCGCTGGACGCCGGATTCAGGCTCGCTTTTAGAACTGGCCGAAGCTCGGGGATTAAATCCTGAATTCAGCTGCCGGGAAGGCCACTGCGGAACCTGTCGGACTAAGCTCCTCAAAGGCTCAATCAGCTACCCGACAATCCCCTCCGCAAGCACGGCAGATGATGAGGTCCTGATTTGCTGCGCAGTTCCGGCACAACTGCCTGCGGGCGAAGAAAACCGCATTCAGCTTGAGCTGTAATACCGGGATTGCGCCATACCCGGCGAATACCCGATACTGAAATTCTTTTCAGGCAGGTGATGAGGTAGTGCATGGATCGTTGGCAGGCGATGAAAATTTTCGTCAAAGTCGCAGAAACCGAGAGTTTTGCCGCTGCGGCACGCCAGCTCCATATCAGTGCGCCGGTGGTCACGCGTGCGATTGCAGCTCTGGAAGAGGTCATCGGAACCCGGCTGTTTATCCGTACCACACGCACAGTGAAGCTGACCGAGCCTGGCCTGCGATATCTCAACGACTGCCGCACGATTCTCACCAGAATAGAGGAAGCCGAGGCGGCAGCGGCAGGCTCCTATGCCACGCCGTCCGGGATCCTGTCAGTCACCGCTTCTGTGCTGTTCGGCCAGAAATTCGTCCTGCCGGTAATCACTGATTATCTTGATGCATGGCCAACCATGCGCGCCCGGTCACTGTTCGTTGATCGCCAGGTGAACATCATCGAAGAAGGCATCGATGTCGCCGTACGCATTGGGCATTTGCCCGATTCAGGGCTGACGGCAACCAAAGTCGGCACCGTGCGCCGGGTCGTTTGCGCTTCCCCAGGTTACCTGGAAAAATACGGCACACCGTTGACGCCTGCGGACCTTAAAAACCATCGTATTGCCTCTTCAGACAGTGCGTGGGCCTCACCAGAGTGGCGCTTTGCAGGTGAGCAGCGCGTCATGATCAATGCCACGCTCCAGTGCAACAACAACGAGTCATCAATTGCCACCGCAAAAACGGGGTGGGGATTGACGCGGGTTCTGGATTATCAGATAGCCCCGGCCCTGCGCGACGGTACACTGCAAATCGTACTAAGCGATTACGAACTTGAGCCACTCCCCATACATGTGGTGCATACCGAAGGCCGCCACGTTTCTGCCAAAGTACGCACTTTTGTTGATCTGATTGTTGCCCGACTCCGCGCGAACCCTTTGCTGAACTGAATATCCTCCAACGTCTTCTGCTGGCGAAAAACCAGTCGATTCCATAACTTACAAAAACACATCAAAATCAATGATATACCTCTTAATGGGTATATAAAGGCGCATTTGATTTGCATCAATAATCACCACGGCTGAATCGTTAAGGTAGGCGATAATAGAAAAGAAATTGAGGCAATTATGAGCAAAGTCAGAATCGCAGTTATCGGTAACGGCATGGTGGGCCATCGCTTTATCGAAGACTTACTTGATAAAGCCCCGCCGGACCAGTTCGACATCACCGTATTTTGTGAAGAGCCGCGTAAAGCCTACGATCGCGTGCACCTTTCTTCTTATTTCTCCCATCATACCGCTGAAGAACTCTCCCTTGTCCGCGACGGCTACTACGAAAAACATGGTGTAAAAGTACTGGTTGGCGAACGCGCCATCACCATTAATCGCCAGGAAAAAGTGATTCACTCCAATACCGGCCGCACCGTTTATTACGACAAACTGGTGATGGCGACGGGTTCTTACCCGTGGATCCCGCCGATTAAAGGCTCTGAAACCCAGGATTGCTTCGTTTACCGCACCATCGAAGATCTTAACGCTATCGAATCTTGCGCCCGCCGCAGCAAACGCGGCGCCGTCGTCGGGGGTGGCCTGCTGGGGCTGGAAGCCGCCGGGGCGCTAAAAAACCTCGGCGTGGAAACCCACGTTATCGAATTCGCGCCAATGCTGATGGCCGAACAGCTTGACCGCATGGGCGGCGAGCAGCTGCGCAGCAAAATCGAGCGTATGGGCGTGCGTGTGCATACCGGCAAAAACACCCAGGAAATCGTCCAACAGGGCACCGAAGCGCGTAAAACTATGCGTTTTGCCGACGGCAGCGAGCTGGAAGTGGATTTCATCGTCTTCTCCACCGGTATTCGTCCGCAGGACAAGCTGGCTACGCAATGTGGGCTTGAAACGGCCCAGCGCGGCGGGATCACCATCAACGGCAAGTGCCAGACTTCCGATCCGGATATTTATGCCATCGGGGAATGTGCCAGCTGGAATAACCGCGTCTTCGGGCTCGTCGCACCCGGCTACAAAATGGCACAGGTCACGGCCGACCACCTGCTCGGCACGGAAAACACCTTTGAAGGCGCAGACATGAGCGCCAAGCTGAAACTGCTCGGCGTTGACGTCGGCGGTATCGGCGATGCTCACGCCCGCACACCTCACGCCCGCAGCTACGTTTACCTCGATGAAAGCAAAGAGGTTTACAAACGCCTGGTGGTCAGCGAAGACAACAAAACCCTGCTTGGCGCTGTGCTGGTCGGCGACACCAGCGACTACGGCAACCTGCTGCAGCTGGTGCTGAACGCGATTGAGCTGCCGGAGAACCCGGACTCGCTGATCCTGCCGGCACACGCCAGCAGCGGCAAACCTTCTATCGGCGTCGATAAGCTGCCGGAAAGCGCGCAAATCTGCTCCTGCTTTGACGTCACCAAAGGCGACCTGATCAAAGCCATTAACAAAGGCTGCCATACCGTCGCGGCGCTGAAGGCCGAAACCAAAGCCGGAACCGGCTGCGGCGGCTGTATTCCGCTGGTGACTCAGGTGCTGAACGCCGAGCTGGCCAAAGCCGGTATCGAAGTAAACAACAACCTGTGTGAACACTTCGCCTTCTCGCGTCAGGAGCTGTACCACCTGATCCGCGTGGAAGGGATCAAATCCTTCGACCAGCTGCTGCAAAAATACGGCAAAGGCTACGGCTGTGAAGTGTGTAAACCCACCGTAGGTTCACTGCTGGCTTCCTGCTGGAACGACTATGTGCTGCAGCCGGAGCTAACACCGCTGCAGGACACCAACGATAACTTCCTCGGTAACATCCAGAAAGACGGCACCTACTCGGTGATCCCACGTTCAGCAGGCGGCGAAATCACGCCTGAAGGACTGATGGAAGTGGGTCGTATCGCCCGCGAATACAACCTGTATACCAAAATCACCGGCTCTCAGCGCATCGGTCTGTTTGGCGCACAAAAGGACGATCTGCCTGAAATCTGGCGCCAGCTGATTGAAGCCGGGTTCGAAACCGGCCACGCCTATGCCAAAGCGTTGCGTATGGCGAAAACCTGCGTCGGCAGCACCTGGTGCCGCTACGGCGTGGGCGACAGCGTAGGCTTTGGCGTTGAACTGGAAAATCGCTACAAAGGCATTCGTACTCCGCACAAAATGAAGTTTGGCGTCTCCGGCTGTACCCGCGAATGTGCGGAAGCGCAGGGCAAAGACGTGGGCATCATCGCCACGGAGAAGGGTTGGAACCTGTATGTTTGCGGTAACGGCGGCATGAAACCTCGCCATGCAGACCTGCTGGCGGCGGACCTCGACCACGACACCATTATCAAGTATCTCGACCGCTTCATGATGTTCTACATCCGCACCGCCGATAAACTCACCCGTACTTCCGTGTGGCTGGAGAATCTGGAAGGCGGCATTGATTACCTGCGTAGCGTGATTGTCGACGACAAGCTGGGCCTGAACGATCAGCTTGAAGCAGAGCTCAACCGCCTGCGCGAGAAAGTAATCTGCGAGTGGACAGAAACAGTGAATACGCCGCAGGCGCAGGTTCGCTTCAAACACTTTATCAACAGCCCACAGCGCGACCCGAATGTGCAAATTGTTAACGAGCGCGATCAACACCGCCCGGCCACGCCGCATGAGCGTATTCCGGTCACTCTGGTAGAAGTGGAGGAACACGCATGAGCCAGTGGACAACCGTTTGTCAGCTAGACGATATCCTGCCTGCAACCGGCGTTTGCGCCCTGGTTGGTTCGGCACAGGTGGCTATTTTCCGCCCGCGTAAAGACGAGCAGGTTTACGCCATCAGCAATATCGACCCGTTCTTTGAAGCCAGCGTGCTTTCTCGCGGACTGATTGCAGAGCATCAGGCCGAGCTGTGGGTTGCCAGCCCGCTGAAAAAGCAGCACTTCCGCCTGCGGGACGGCCTGTGCATGGAAGATGAAAGCCGCTCCGTGCCGCACTATGAAGCTCGCGTGCAGGACGGGCTGGTGCAGATAAAAGCTTAATACTTAAAACAACCCTCACCCTGCCCTCTCCCTGAGGGAGAGGGTATCGACAGTATTCCACCCCAGGGAGTGAGGGAATCGATCGAGCAACAATAGCGACGACGGTTTTCCCCCTCTCCCTTTGGGAGAGGGTCGGGGTGAGGGTAATTCATTTTAATTTTTATTTTTTAACTTCATTGGGATAGCAAAAATGTTCACCGACACCATCAATAAGTGTGCCGCGAATGCCACGCGCATTAACCGTCTCTCGCAGACAAACCCTCTGGGCTTCTGGGTCAGTTCCGCCATGGCTGGGGCCTACGTTGGCCTTGGCATCATCCTGATTTTTACCCTCGGTAATTTGCTCGATCCGGCCATTCGTCCACTGGTGATGGGAGCAACCTTCGGGATCGCCCTGACGCTGGTGATTATCGCCGGTTCCGAACTGTTCACCGGCCACACCATGTTCCTGACCTTCGGCGTGAAAGCCGGCACCATCTCCCACGGCCAGATGTGGGCAATTCTGCCGCAGACCTGGCTTGGCAATCTGGTAGGTTCAGTGTTTGTTGCACTGCTGTATAGCTGGGGCGGCGGCAGCCTGCTGCCGGTAGATACCAGTATTGTGCACACCGTCGCGCTGGCAAAAACCACTGCACCAGCGATGGTGCTGTTCTTTAAAGGGGCATTGTGTAACTGGCTGGTTTGCCTGGCAATCTGGATGGCAATTCGTACCGAAGGGGCGGCGAAGTTCATCGCAATCTGGTGGTGCCTGCTGGCGTTTATCGCCTCCGGCTACGAACACTCCATCGCCAACATGACGCTGTTTGCCCTATCCTGGTTTGGCCATCACAGCGAAGCTTACACGCTGTCCGGCATCGGCCATAACCTACTGTGGGTCACGCTGGGGAACACCCTTTCCGGCGTGGTATTCATGGGTCTGGGTTATTGGTATGCTACGCCGAAAGCCGAACGCCCGCATCCTGCCGCCGCAGGCGCAGCGGAAACCGCCCGTAATTAATTGAGGATTGACCGTGGATCACCTGCCGATATTTTGTCAGTTACGTGGCCGCACCTGCCTGCTGGTAGGCGGTGGCGATGTCGCTGAACGCAAAGCGCGTTTATTGCTGGAGGCAGGTGCGCGCATCACCGTTAACGCCCTCGAATTCAGCCCACAGTTTAAGGTGTGGGCTGAGCAAAATATGCTGACGCTGGCCGAAGGGGCGTTCTCAGAAACGCTGCTGGACGAAAGCTGGCTGGCAATTGCCGCCACCGACGATGATGAGGTCAATCAGCAGGTTAGCGATGCCGCTGAATCCCGCCGGGTTTTCTGCAACGTGGTGGATGCGCCGAAACAAGCGAGCTTCATTATGCCGTCGATTATCGACCGCTCCCCGCTGATGGTCGCCGTCTCTTCCGGCGGTACGTCCCCTGTTCTGGCCCGACTGCTGCGCGAAAAGCTGGAAGCCAGCCTGCCGTTGCATCTGGGCAAAATTGCCGCCTTTGCTGGCACTCTGCGTGGTCGTGTAAAACAAACTTTTGCCACCATGGGCGAGCGTCGCCGCTTCTGGGAGAAGTTCTTTACTAACGATCGTCTGGCGCAGTATCTGGCCAACGAAGACCAGCTTGCCGTTGAAAAAGAGACGGAATCGCTGTTCTCCACCCCACTCGATCACCGTGGCGAAGTGGTGCTGGTTGGCGCTGGCCCCGGCGATGCTGGCTTGCTGACGCTGAAAGGCCTGCAGCAAATTCAGCAGGCCGACGTTGTAGTTTATGACCGCCTGGTGTCGGACGACATCATGAATCTGGTCCGTCGCGATGCCGATCGCGTGTTCGTCGGCAAGCGCGCGGGCTACCACTGCGTTCCCCAGGAAGAGATTAACCAAATCCTGCTGCGGGAAGCGCAAAAAGGTAAACGCGTGGTTCGCCTGAAAGGCGGCGATCCGTTTATCTTCGGGCGCGGTGGGGAAGAGCTGGAAACGCTGTGCAACGGCGGAATTCCGTTCTCTGTCGTCCCTGGGATCACCGCCGCGTCCGGCTGTTCCGCCTATTCCGGTATTCCGCTGACGCACCGGGACTACGCGCAAAGCGTACGTCTGGTCACCGGCCATTTGAAAACCGGGGGCGAGCTCGACTGGGCTAATCTGGCGGCAGAGAAACAAACGCTGGTGTTTTACATGGGTCTGAACCAGGCCTCTGCTATTCAGCAACAGCTGATCGCCCACGGGATGGAAGAGACAATGCCGGTGGCACTGGTGGAAAACGGCACGGCAGTGAATCAGCGCGTCGTGGACGGTACGCTGAACCAATTAGGAGAGCTGGCCACCCAGGTTGGCAGCCCGGCGCTGATTATCGTGGGCAGCGTGGTGGGTCTTCGCGACAGGCTAAACTGGTTCTCAAACCATTAAATACCAAGGGAGGCATAAGGCCTCCCTTTTACTTTTCTGCCTCTGCACAGCTCTCCCGCAAAATTCTTAATACGGTTTCTGCGCCACTGCGGTTCGGGTTGATGCGGATCATCCGCTTTTCAAGCTCCGGCTCGGCCTGCCTGAACGTTCCGGAAAGCCGATAAAAAAGCGGCGGGATCTCATACTTAGATTCTGCGCCTACCGGATAAGGCAATGCGCCCAGCTTTTGTGCGGCGGCCAGCACCTTTTCGGCAATCGGTCGATGAAACTCCACCAGCAGCACCTTCGATTGCGCGTTGGCGATAAACGCATTTTTAACCTGAGGCACAGCGCCCTGCGACAGTAACTCAACCAGCGCATCGTTCACCTGTGCCTGAACGGCGTGCATCACCGGGGCGAAGACTAAACCGCGCAGCACCTCCATGGCCTGAAATCCCTGCACCTGGCTGCCGCCTGAGTACATGCTCTGTCGTACCGCCTGAACGGCCGACTTATCACCGACCACAACGCCAACGCCCACCGGGCCGAATAGCTTAAAGCAGGAGAAGGTCGACAGCGTGGTCCCGCACTCGCAGCCGATGTTGTCGACCTTCATCACCGCATAATTATCGTCGGCCAGCGACGGCAAAGCGTGGCGATTAAAGCAAGCCACTACCTCAGCGAGTGAATAAGCGTCATCCAATGTCTGGCGGGTATGCTGAATCAAGGCTGCAGCCGGACGATGAGCCGTAATAGCCGTTTCCACGTCATTTAACTTATTGAAATCGGCCCGAATCAGCTCCAGCCCCATCTGTTCGGCAATAACTGCCGTAGTTGGGTACAGCGGAGCCTGATGAATCAGCAGCTTATCGCCAGCGTTTAGCAATGCCGCCAGCCCGCTACGAATTGCTCCTGTCCCGGCCCCCTGCACCAGGGCTGCAGCTGGCGCAGAGAAGAAATCAGCCAGAACAGCCTCAACCCGCTGTGTGGTGTTAGGCTGATTGAGTTCGGGCACCAGGCCGACATCCCCCAGGCTCAGAAAATCAGCCCCAGGAAAATGCCGGCAGATGATATCCACGAGGGCGAACTGCTTCTGCTGGGCCTGAGCCAGGCTCAGGCTTTGCAATGGCCAGCTTTCCACACAACCCCCTTAGGCCGGGATAAACAGACCGCAGAAGAACAGAATATTCAGCACAATGCCGGTTATCATCACCGCCACAACCGGCGCGGCCATTTTCTGCACCGGGCGACCCAGCGATTCGTTCAGGAAGTACAGCGCAGTCGCAATGGTGAAGCCGGTATAGCCCGCCATTTTGATGGCGGCAAAGATAGAGCCGATCAGCAGCGCCATCTCCATCAGCATGTTCATCGCGTTACGAATGTTGTCCGAAGCGTTGCGTACCGAAGGATAACGGCCCAGCCATTTCCCGATGGAGCGCAGCAACAGGACTTCGGCGGAAATCACCAGCGCCCCTACCACAAAAGCAATTAGCGGATTAGCAATCAGGTAGCCCACGGCAAAGACAAAGGTGAACCCGGCCACGGCGTAAACACCGGTCGCCAGCGCCGTCGTGGCAATCATCGGCACAAAGCCCAGGCCACGCATAAACTCGGCCAGCGCGGCCTGATCAATCAGGCTTTGAGACTGCGTCGGATCCAGCCCAACCTTGTAAGCTTTCTCCAGCGTAAAGATGGACACCTCGCTGCCCGCAAACAGCTTCATGCTGGCAACGGCGGCGATCAACCCACCAACGATGGCAATATACGGCAAATTCTTGATAATTCTGGACGTCCGCTCTTCAAACACCGACTGCCCGTGAGCATCGTGTTCATGTTCACCGCGGGAGCGCAGATCCTGAAAAATCGCAATCGCCAGCAGCATAATCATACCCACAAAGATCTCGATCGACTCTGGGTTCAGCTGCGGGAAGAAACGTACCACCAGCACGCGCGTCAGCAGCACAACCACCGCCGCGAACAGGCTGTTCTTCCAGCCAAACTGGTAGAAAATCGCCACCAGCGGGAACAATGCAAAGGCAGATACCACCGGGGAACTCAACTCACCCAGCGAACCGAGAACATCCACCGGCAGCGCGGTCAGCAGGTGGTTCACCGGCACCAGGCAAGTAAGAATCAAAATCCCCCAGACGGCACCCAGTCCAAACGCCAGCACGCTGTTGGCCGCCAGCACGCCGAGGATGTCGGTCGGCAGGAACAGCAGCCAGCTGTTGAGCAGCCCGGTTTTCAGGGTGAAGGAGATCCCAACGGAAGCCACAAAGCCGATGCTCAGGCCGAAAGCGATACTCCCCGCCTCGCGGCGGTTCATATTGCCTTCAATAAGCTGCGGCAGAATCGGTCGAATCCCGTCGTGGAACACCGCCGCGGAGCGGTGCGCCAGTAAAGCCGTCATCCCGGTCAGCAAGGCAACAACAACAAGGTGAAGGTAGAATTCCATACGGATGCCTTTATTTTAAATGGTTAACGAGCAGTGGGATGGCGTGCTCGATATGCTCAACGGAGAGACCAAATGCCACTTTGCCTTCTGAGACCAGGCGGGCGATTTGCTCTTCTTTCGCTTTAATACCGGGCTTGGCGATAGTGCAGCTCCGGTTGTAGCCAATCACCGCGATGGCGATAGACAATGCCGCACCCGCCCCGGTATTACAGGCCCCAATGTAGTAATCAAGCTGGCCGGATTTCACCTTCAGCGCGGCGTCCATGTCGTTATAGATAAACACTTCGAAGCTGCCCGGCGCGGCAGTTTCGATGGTTTGTTTGATGAGTTCGCGCTGTAGGCCAGCGACACCGATCTTTTTCATGGGAAATCCTTACTTATAAAAGACAGAGGGGTTGTCACGTAACATCAAATCGATGTCTGGCTGGCTGAAACCGGCCTCCAGCAGCATCGGCACAAACGTGGTAAGCAAATAGTCAAAACCTGGCCCGCCGTTCGCTTTCAAATGGGAGCGACGAGTAATGTCCATCGACAGCATGACGTGGTCGAGCAGCCCGCGATCTTTTAGCGCGCTCAGCATCGCAATGCGTTTTTCGTCCGGGTAATAGCTGTTTTTGCCGATGGTATCGAACTGGACGTAGGCCCCTTGATCGATCATCCGCAGGATGTTGTCCAGATTGTCTTTCAGGTCGCAGTGCCCGACGGTGACGCGGGAAAGATCCACGCACCATGATTTCAGCAACGCAAGCTGTTCAAGGCCCATGGTACTGAATGACGTATGGGTTGAAATCGGCCTGCCGGTTTCATGATGCGCAATGGCAGCCGCCTGGAAAACTCGCTTCTCCACCGGGGTGATAACGTCCACACTGGAGCCAATTTCCGCGATGATCCCGGCTTTTAATGCCGTGCCGTCGATACCGATTTCAATTTCATCGATCATCTCCTGCGCCAGCACTTTCACTGGCGTGGTGGCTACATGCGGCGGGAAGAAATCGTGCTGGTAATAACCGGTGCAGGCCATCACGTTCATCCCGGTATCACGGATGATATCCAGCAGGAACTGTGGGTTACGCCCCATGTAGCGGTTGGTCATTTCAATGATATTGCGCACGCCCTGCGCGTAGAGTGACTTCATCTCACCGCAAATCAGCTCGTACTGATCCAGTCGGCAATCGATGTTGTCCTTGAAGCTGGAAAGATCGATATGAAGATGCTCGTGGGCATAGGTATAGCCCGATGGATCGATATGCTTATGCCCCGTCATGGTTCACTCCACCTGTTGAAGAGATATTCAGCTGCGGCAGGAACGACGTTCCGTTCTGCGGCGCGGCTGCCCTAAAAAAGTCACAAACTGTGGCGCCCACATCTGAAAGCGTAGCGCGTGCGCCCAGATAAGTGCCTGTTATACCGGGCTGCCAAACCAGCAACGGCACGTTTTCACGGGTGTGTTTACTGTGGCCAATCGTCGGGTCGTTCCCGTGATCCGCCATGACGACAAGGCAATCCCCGGCTCGCATATCCCCCATCAGCAAGGCCAGATTTTTGTCTACCAGCTCAAGCCGTTCGGCGTAACGCGCAACGTCTTCCGCGTGCCCGGCCAGGTCCGTTTCCTGAATATTGGTGCAAATAAACGCACTATCCGGCTTATTCAACTCATCCCGGGTGATATCAAGAATGTGCTGCGAATCGACCAGATTCTGGTAACTGATGCCATGTGGGTTAATCGCAATATCCGCCACTTTGCCTACCAGCACGGTTTTAACGCCGACATTATGCAGCTGCTGCGGAGCCTGAACGCTGGCATCCACGCCGTAACCCATATGCACCACCTGGAACCCACTTTTGTATACCCCGGAGCGCGGGGCGTTAATGCCGATATAAAGGCCCTGTTTCTCTTCGGCGGCGTTGATCAGCTGCTCGCTGCTCTCAAGCAGGCCACCGAAGGCAATAACCCGCCCAACTTTGACGCAGCGGCGCACAACTTCGCCAATGGCACGCACCTGCTCAAACGGTATGACGCTGAGGTTGGCGCTGATGTTAAACACCTGCCCGAGATCGGCCTCAAGGTTATCTCCCACAGCGACGGCCTGGTTTACCCACAGAAACTGCAGCTCGCCGCCCCTGCGTTCAACCTGCCAGCCTGCGCCGGTCAGCTCGCGTTCAACATCGTTTATCACTTCAGAAAACGGCATACGGAGTGGAGTTTGTGGCCGCGTGCCCAAAATTTCCTGATGTCCCATAAAGGTGTCACCGCCCTCATGCTGCAGCGCCGCAGTGCCATACACGGCATCGGCGTTCGGCTGCATCACATTGGCAGTAAAGCCCAGCGCGTTAATCAGGCCCAGCTTCTCAAGCGTGGGCAAACGCAGATCGGGAAAATGCTGCAGAATATGCCCGCAGGTGTTCGCCCCGATGTCCTGCGGCCTTACCTCCGCCACATCATCCATCGCGCCCACGCCGAAGCTGTCTATCACCAGCACCAGAAACTTACTCATGTTGACCTCCCGGAATAGGATGCCCAAGGCTATCGTACAGCGCTTCGAGTACAGGTTTCCCGCTCTGAATGCCGGACACCAGCGCCACATCGCTGCGGGTGACAAAAATCTGTGTGCGGAAGCACATCACTACCGGGCTGCCAACGGGATAGCAGCCCTCCAGAGCCAGGTGATAATCAATGCTGGTGTTGTCTGGCGGCAGCAATCGCGCCTGCTCGGGCTGTGTATCACTGCTGAACACCAGCGCATTCTGCGCATGACCTCGGCGATAATATCCGCCACCGAAGCAATAGCTTTTGCCCTGAAACTGATGGGAAACTTCCGTCAAATAGAGCATGGCAATCGCCTCGGGCTGATCACCATGCTGGTTCGCCGGAATGGTGCCGGTCAGCGCATGGCCCGGTTCAGCATGAGTTACTCCGTGCTCGGCCAGAATCGAAAAAGTGCTGCAGCTTGAGGCCGACGGCGCGTTGATTTGCTCGATCTCAATCCCCTGGTCATGCAGCAGGTCCCGCGCCTTCAGCAGCGTCATTAAATTGCGGGTTGGCTGCGTCTGTTGCTGCTCTTCGTTCCAGAGCAGACAGGGGAAGTGCGTCAGCCCGGCAAGTCGAATGCCCGGCATTGCGCGAATGGCGCGTACAGCGTCGTCCAGCTCCCCAAGCGGAAAACCGGCTTCCTGACCCGGGTAAAGTCGGTCGTACTCGGCGAATACTTTCAGCATCACCGCCTGAATACGCCCATTCGCCAGCGCTGCATCGGAAACTTCACGGGCTTTATCCAGCGAGAAAAGCGTGATGATTTCCGTCTCTCCGTTCACATTCTCTTCGACCAGGGCCACCGGCACCTGCACCAGATGACCCACATGCGAAACGGGCACATTGGCTTCGCGCAGAGTGCGGGCTTCTTTAAAATCAACGGCCACGGCGCCTTTAAAGCCCAGCTCAACCAGCTTGTTGGCAAGCCAGGGGTTACGCCCGATTTGCTTGGTCATAAAATAAAGCGTGATGTCATGCTTCTGCGCAGCCGCGAGCAGTTTCCGGCCATTCTCCAGAACCTGGTCGACATCGATAATCCAGGTATCGGGAAGTACCGCGCCCTGCCGCCAAAGGGTTCTGGCGGCATCAATCAACGCCGGGTTCTGTGCCTTGAGTGCCTCAATAAACATGCCTTGCCTCGCGACCTGAGAAATAAACCTCTTAAATAATCATTTTTTTGAATATTTAAGTTAAGAAAAAACGCTGCAAATAAATCCGTTAGCTCTTATGAATCAGCCACAGGCTGAACAGGTTAGCCAGCAGATACCCTTCTTCGTTCGGGTGCAGCTGCACGTTGAACGGCGCCAGCAATGCGTGGTGGGCCTGCTCAACATCACCAAAGACGCTGTCGGTTTTAATCTCCGCCAACAGCTCTTCATCCAATGGGTTCACCTCTTCCCCACGGCGGCTGCGCATCAGCGCGTTAGCCATGTGAGTGATCGCCATTGCCCCCTGATCGTTCTGCAGCGGAATAGCCCAGTGGGTCTCCAGCTGCGTCACAACCACTTTCATGCCATCACAAATATCCCGGTCGATGACGCCTGCCTCACAGAGCAGATTGAGCCGGTCTTCCATACTGATTACCTCTGTCAATAGCTTGGTTCCTGTTCACCACTCAGCACGCTTTGCTGATGCGCCAGCAGGGCATTCTTATCCACCACCGTTCTCAGCAATTGCTGAATGGGGATATCTTCACTTCGCGTCAGCACCACCGCTTCCGATGCCGTCAGGAAGCATTTATCCCCGCTTAACGGGAGGGCAGTCAGCCCCAGTGCCGTCAAATCGGCTTCGTTGCTGACGTTCCAAATCACCGCATCCACGCTGCCTTTCGCGATTCTGTGCAGGCACTCGTGGTAGGACACATCAAGCAATTCCACATCCTGCCCGGAGAAATAGACATCCGTCATGATGCGCTGATCCGCCGAACGGGGATCAATCCCGATGAGGCGAATATTCTCCTGCTGCCCGGCACGGCAAATCAGTTTGTGCTCGCCCACGTAAGTGTGCGGCCCCAGCGAGAGCGCGATAAAAAGATCCGGGTTGTTGAGGTAACTGTCCGCTGCCAGCCTGGACACGACGGCAAGGTCATAAACGCCATTCAGCAAACATTCCACGCGAACATCTGACCCACGCATATGGGCGTAGTAAAACGGGATCCCGTCAAACTGCGCCTTCAAACCGCTGGCAAGCCCTTCATAAAGCCGGGTGTACGGCAGCGGCATAGCACACACTACATTGCCGATGTCCGCGAACGCCAATAGGGCTTTGTTATCCATGCTCAGCAGGTAGCTGCCGTTGCGGCCACGGCGCTCAACGCTCACCGCACCGGCCTTCTCCAGCGTCTTTAAAGCCGCCTGAGTTAGCCCCACGGAAAAGCCGCATTCACCTGCTAATTCATCTATGGTTTTCAGTCTGTTACCACATTTCTCACCCAGTAAATAACGGGCCAGACTGGATTGGGCAACGCCCTCTTTTTTAATAAAGCTGCGGCTCATCAGTTATCTTCAATTTATTGAATGAATATATCTTCATAAAATTGAATATAGATGGCAAAGGGGAAAATGACAAAAGGAGAATGCAGTCACAAAAAAGAAATAACCCGCCAGGCGGCGGGTTATTCATAGGGAAAGATTATGGGTGGGCGACGAAACCGATCGCCTCATACACCTTTTTCAGCGTCTCACCGGCACGAGCACGGGCTTTTTCAGAGCCCTCTTTCATAACCTGCTGCAGGAAAGCTTCGTCGTTACGGTAACGGTGATAGCGCTCCTGAAGCTCGGTCAGCATACCGGACACGGCTTCCGCCACTTCGCCCTTCAGATGACCATACATCTTGCCTTCAAAGCTGGCTTCCAGCTCAGGAATCGCTTTGCCGGTGACGCCGGAAAGAATGTCCAGCAGGTTAGAAACGCCCGCTTTCTCTTTCACGTCGTAGCGAACGACAGGCGGCTCTTCGGAGTCGGTGACCGCGCGCTTGATCTTCTTCACCACGGATTTCGGATCTTCCAGCAGGCCGATGACGTTATTACGGTTATCGTCAGACTTGGACATCTTCTTGGTCGGCTCCAGCAGGGACATCACGCGGGCACCGGACTTAGGAATAAATGGCTCAGGCACTTTGAAGATGTCGCCGTACAGCGCGTTGAAGCGGCTGGCCACGTCGCGGCTCAGCTCCAGATGCTGTTTCTGGTCTTCGCCCACCGGGACCTGATTGGTCTGGTACAGCAGAATGTCTGCCGCCATCAGCACCGGGTAATCAAACAGGCCGGCGTTGATGTTTTCTTCATAGCGGGCAGATTTGTCCTTGAACTGCGTCATGCGGCTCAGCTCGCCGAAATAGGTGTAGCAGTTCAGCACCCAGCCCAGCTGTGCGTGTTCCGGCACGTGGGACTGAACGAAGATGGTGCTTTTTTTCGGGTCAATGCCGCAGGCCAGATACAGCGCCAGGGTGTCCAGCGTCGCTTTACGCAACGCGGTTGGGTCCTGGCGAACGGTGATCGCATGCTGGTCAACGATGCAGTAAATGCAGTGGTAATCATCCTGCATGTTTACCCACTGACGCAGCGCACCCATGTAGTTACCGATAGTTAATTCGCCTGACGGCTGGGCGCCGCTAAATACGATGGGCTTACTCATGTTCTGCTTCCTGATTTGCTAAAGGTGGTAGCCCGAAAGCGGGCAATAAGTCTTCGAAACGATCGAACACAACGTCCGGGTTGCTCAGCCCAATCGCTTCGCCATAGTTATAGCCCCAGGTCAGGCCGACGCTCGGGCAGCCAGCCGCCTGTGCAGCCTGAATGTCATTGCGGGAATCGCCGACAAAAAGCAGCTCATCCGCAGCCAGCCCCAGGGTTTCCATGACTTTGTACAGCGCTTCCGGGTGTGGCTTCTTCTCTTTCACATCGTCACCGCCGATGATGGTCTGGAAATAATGGGCAATGCCCAGATCTTCCAGCAGCGGCGTGACAAAAGGCGTGGGTTTGTTGGTGACGACGGCGAGCGGCAGGCCTTTCTCTTTCAGAGCAGCAAGCGTTGCGGCTACGCCCGGGAACAAGAAGCTCCCCTCTTCCACCGTTTCCGTATAGTAGCGGTCGAACAGTTTGCGCGCCATATTCAACTGGGCGAGGTCGGGTTCTTTATCTTTCAGCGACCACTTAAGCGCCCGCTGCATCATGATATCTGCACCGTTGCCGATCCAGGTGACGACGCGATCTTCACCTGCCACTGGCAGTTCAAGCGCATAAAGCGCCAGATCAACGGCCTGACTCAGGCCAAGCGCCGTGTCGATGAGCGTGCCGTCGAGATCGAAGGCAACGCCCCGAATTTTTTTAAACTTCTCCATGACTTACCTTAGCCAGTTCAGAACGCATGCGGTCAACCACCGCTTTATAATCAGGCTGGCCGAAAATAGCAGAACCTGCAACGAACATATCCGCGCCCGCAGCGGCGATTTCCGCAATGTTGTCGGCTTTGACGCCGCCATCCACTTCAAGGCGAATATCATAGCCGGACGCATCAATACGTTCGCGAACCTGGCGCAGCTTTTCCAGCGTGTGTGGAATAAACGACTGGCCGCCAAACCCAGGGTTAACGGACATCAGCAAAATCACATCCAGTTTGTCCATGACGTGATCCAGCCAGGAAAGCGAGCTCGCCGGGTTCAGCACCAGGCCTGCTTTACAGCCGTGCTCTTTGATCAGCTGCAGAGAACGGTCAACATGTTCGGAGGCTTCAGGATGGAAAGTAATAATACTGGCGCCCGCAGCGGCGAAATCAGGAATGATGCGGTCAACCGGCTTCACCATCAGGTGAACGTCGATAGGTGCAGTGATACCGTAATCGCGCAGCGCCTTAAGCACCATCGGCCCCATCGTCAGGTTAGGGACGTAATGGTTGTCCATAACGTCAAAATGGACGACGTCACCACCTGCGGCAAGTGCTTTAGCCGTATCTTCACCCAGTCGGGCGAAGTCGGCAGAGAGGATTGAGGGGGCAATCAAATACTGTTTCATCCGCTTCTCCAGGAGTCATTCATCTTTCGGCGGCGGGCGAAACGGCTCAGGCAACCTTCGCTTTATAAAGGGCCAGAAGTTCGTCCACCTTGTTACGTTTACCACCGTTTCGGCTGATGCTGCGGCGAGCCTGCAGCTTATGGAAATCGGTGGCGTTCTGATACCACTGGCGAGTCAGCTCGGTGTCATGATTCGAAATCAGCACCGGAATACTCTGCTCCCGCAGCCTTTCAGCCAGTTCGGCCAGATGCTGCTGCTGCACCATGCTGAAGCTGTCCGTGTGATAAGCGGTAAAGTTGGCGGTGGCGGAAAGCGGCGCATAGGGCGGATCGCAATACACTACGGAACCCGCAGCAACGTTTACCATGCTGACATCATAAGACTGGCAGACAAAAGTGGCATTTTTGGCCCGTTCGGCAAAGTTGTACAGCTCCTCTTCCGGAAAGTAAGGTTTGCTGTAGCGGCCAAACGGCACGTTAAATTCACCGCGCAGATTATAACGGCAGAGGCCGTTGTAACAATGACGGTTAAGGTACAAAAACAACACCGCGCGCCGGAATTTGTCGGTGCATTGGTTAAACTCAGTGCGGCAAGCGTAATAAATCGCTTCCTCGTTTTGCGCTTTGGTAAAGAGCAAACGAGACTCCCGCACGTACTCATCTGCACGGTTTTTGACAATGTCGTAGAGGTTAATCAGATCGCTATTGATATCGGCGAGGACGTAGCGTGAGTAGTCGGTATTAAGAAATACCGACCCCGCGCCAACAAAAGGCTCAATCAGACAGTCGCCTTCCGGCAGATGCTTTTTTATGTCGTCCAGCAGGGGGAATTTTCCCCCTGCCCATTTCAGAAAAGCGCGATTTTTTTTCATGCTGTCTTACTATTTACACCTTATCCAGCTGTGGAAAGGCTCCGACAGCGACTGCGCTTATTTTCACTTGAGGTCAGACTGCACCTGATGAATAGGTTTTGCCCACGGATTCTTAGCCTGAACGTCGGCCGGCAGGCTTGTCACCGCGCGTTTTGCATCGTCTTTCGTGGCATAAACACCGCTCACCAGCACGAACCATGGCTGGCCGTTACGCTGAGTCTGGTAAACCATATAGTGCTGCAGGTTCTCTTTTTTCGCCCACGCATTCAGGTTTGCGGAGTTTGAAGAAGAGCTCAGCTGTAGCGTGTAGTGGCTGCCTGGCGCACTCTTAATCGCGCTCGCATCACCCGTTACCGTACCGCCAGTGCTTGCCGTCGCTGCTGCTTGCGGTGCCGCTTTCGGCGCAGTAGATGCTGTCGCTTTCGGTGCCGGAGTTGAAGTGGCTGCGCTGGTTGATGGTGCGGTGACTGGAGCAGAAACCACCGGCGCAGGTTCGCTACGTTTCGCCGTGGCCACTGGTTTACTTTCAGCTTTCACCTGCGGTTTAGGCTCGGTTTTACGCACAGGCTCAATCACCGTTTTTTTGCGCTCAGGGCGTGATTCAACGGTACGGGTTGGCTCCTGGGTACCAGCCAGCTTACGTGGCTCGGTTTTGCTGCCAGCGATTGGCGCGACGGTAGCCGGTTCAGTTGGCAGCGTGGAATTGCTCACCACGTTGTCAATCTGCCCCTGCTGCTGAGGCTGAGTCAGGGCGTTATTCAGGTTTCCAGGAACCTCAACGCGCTGCTGCCCTTCCGGCTGCGGCTGCGTCTGAGCCTGGGTTGGCGTAGAAGAAATAGGCGGCAGGGAAACATCCTGCGGATTCTGCTGGCCAGCAACTGGGGTATTCCCTGCCTGTGGCTGAGCAGCGTTTGCCTGGTCGGCAGGTGCCGCACCGTTCGAACCGGAGAGATCGATATTCTTCTCCGCGCCCGGTTTTTGCTCGGCACTATCTGGGGAGGATGAAGGGGCTTTCAGGGCTGAACCGATACCGATGATAAGCAGCAACAGTACCAGAATCCCGACGCCCATCATGATGTGCTGACGAGAAGCAGGCGCTTTCTGTTTTGCTGCCTTTTTACGCCCACGCGCCGGACGAGGTTCTGCGGCGAGGCCGTCATCACCTTCGTACTCTTCCTCAACCTCTTCTTCACGCTCACGGCGTGAACGTGAAGGACGACGATCGTCCGCATCAAGATCGACGTCATCAACGTTGATCTGCGGTTCTTTGTCGAACTCGTCAGGTTTGCGGGAACGCCCAGGACGACGATCGCTTGGATCGGGTTTCAGCTCGTCTTCTGGTTTAAACTCATCCATTTAACACCCCACTCAAAGGCGTATGCTCATCTCTGCATCACGCCCGAAGTTAAATACTATAAAAATTCTAGTTTTAAGCCTGCTGGCAATCAGCAATGGCTGATAGAACGACATCGTGCGGTACTCCACCGCGCACTTCACTCTTCCCTATCGCCAGCGGCAGAATCAAACGAAGCTCGCCGGCTAATACTTTTTTATCACGCATCATGTGGGGCATATACGCGTCAGGGGACATTTCCTGCGGCCCGTTAACCGGTAACCCGGCTCGTACCAGCAGCGCTATCACGCGCTGAACTTCTGCCTCACTGAATTGACCCAGGCGCTGAGCGGTACGCGCCGCCATCACCATCCCGGCCGCCACAGCTTCGCCATGCAGCCAGTTGCCATAGCCCATTTCAGCTTCAATGGCATGGCCAAACGTATGACCCAGATTCAGTAAAGCACGTAAGCCGCTTTCTCGCTCGTCTGCGGCAACAACTTCGGCTTTCAGCTCACAACAACGACGAATGCAATACGCCATTGCCTTGCCGTCCAGCTTTAACAATGCATCGATGTTTTCTTCCAGCCAGTCAAAGAACTCGCTGTCCAGAATGATGCCGTATTTAATGACTTCCGCCAGGCCCGAAGCCAGCTCCCGTGCAGGCAAAGTCGACAGACAGTCGAGATCCACCACCACCGAAGCGGGCTGGTAAAACGCACCAATCATGTTTTTACCGAGGGGATGGTTAACGGCCGTTTTGCCGCCAACGGAGGAGTCCACCTGCGAAAGCAGTGTGGTAGGGACCTGGATAAAACGCACCCCGCGCTGATAGCTCGCTGCGGCAAAACCGGTTAAATCGCCCACAACGCCACCGCCTAAAGCAATCAAGGTGGTGTCGCGACCGTGAGGTTTTTCCAACAGCGCCGTAAAGACGGTATCAAGCACCGCGAGGCTTTTAAACTGCTCGCCATCCGGAAGAATGACGGTATCCACTTTAACGCCTGCCTGTTCCAGAAGAGCACGAACCTTGTCCAGATAGAGCGGTGCAAGGGTTTCATTGGTAACCAGCATGGTCTGGTCGCCAGCCTTCAGCGGCCAAAAGGAAGCCGGGTCATTGAATAACCCGGCGGCAATGGTAATAGGGTAACTACGTTCCCCGAGAGTGACTGTCAGCCTCTCCATTACGCGGAGCCCACCTTATTGTTGCTTTGCCCGCAGGCGTTTCTTGATTAAGCCAGAATCAGTTGCTTTCCAGCATATGGATGATCTGGTTTGCGACCACTTTGGCGCTTTGATCATCGGTGCGAATCGTTACATCAGCAATCTCTTCATACAGAGGATTGCGTTCACCTGCCAGTGCCTCAAGCACTTCACGAGGTGGAGTCTCAACCTGCAGCAGCGGACGTTTTTTATCGCGCTGAGTACGTGCAAGCTGTTTCTCAATGGTGGTTTCAAGGTAAACCACTACGCCACGGGCGGAAAGACGATTGCGGGTTTCACGAGATTTCACAGAACCGCCACCGGTAGCCAGTACGATGCCCTGTTTTTCAGTGAGTTCGTTGATAATTTTTTCTTCGCGATCGCGGAAGCCTTCTTCGCCTTCAACGTCGAATACCCAGCCCACATCAGCTCCGGTACGTTTCTCAATCTCTTGATCAGAATCGAAAAATTCCATATTGAGTTGCTGAGCTAACTGACGCCCAATAGTGCTTTTGCCGGCACCCATAGGCCCAACCAGAAAGATATTGCGTTTCTCTGCCATTTTTTCGGTACTACTAAGACAATTCGTTGATGATAAACCCGCCCGGTAACAACTTGCTGCGGCGGGACATGAACTGAAACCTCATAAGCGTGAGTTCGAGAATCAGACTAAAAATTATCTCAACACTCAAGGGGGTTTGGCAACCGAATAAATCACCTGGCGCCCGGCTCGGGACGAAAAGCGTGCGCCAGCTTTACCGGTCGCAGGCTCTTAATACCCAGCCTCCCGAAACGGTACACCTTGTAAGCTAATTCCTCTCTGCCGTCAAACACCTGGGCGCTGATTGGCAGAAAAACCCGCAGGCAGAAGAGGAAAAGCGCTAAGGCAACGCAATCAACCTGGGCGTGATGAACACGACTAATTCCCGACGTTGGTGCTTTTTCCCGTCGTGCCGGAACAATTGACCGATAAAAGGAATATTTCCTAGTAAAGGAACGCTATCCTGGGTGTGGTTTTTCTGTTGCTGGAAGATTCCGCCTAACGCCAGCGTCTCACCATCCTTCACCTCAACCTGCGTTTCAATCTCTTGCTTATCAATGGCCAAAGCTTCTCCATCCGCGTGCTGGATGCTGCGCCCTGGCATATTTTGGCTGATGCGAAGCTGCAGGCGAATGGTTTCGTGGTGACTTATCGTCGGCATGACTTCCATACCCAACACCGCCTCCTTAAACTCCACCGACGTGGCTTCATTTCTGCCATTAGAGACTTGATAGGGAATTTCCGTGCCCTGTTTGATGCTGGCAGACTGTTGGTGTGCCACCAGCAGGCGTGGGCTGGCGATGATTTCCAACTGCTGTTGCTGTTCAAGCGCGCTGAGCTCCAGCTCAAGCATGCGGCCGTTGATTCGGCCAATATTAAACCCCACTGTCGTGGTTGCCGCTTTCACCGCTAACTCACTTGAGACTGCTGTGGTCTGGTATAGCCCTGCCTCCGTATCACCTGCCGGGGAGCTCCACTTCACGCCGAGCTCCCGTAGTTTGTCCTGGTTAATGGTGACAATATGTGCGGACAGCTCGACCTGCCCCATCGAAACATCCATATCATTAATCCAGGCCGCAATGCGCTTTTGCGCCTGCTGACTGTCGCGCACCACCAAACGGTTTGTGCGCTTATCAACGGTAATGCTGCCCCTGGGCCCAAGCAGTTTTTCTTCATTCGCTTTTATTCCCGCAGCAAGGTCGGCGACTTCCGCGTAGCGCGGCGTATAAACCGCTTGTACCAACGGCTGCTCGAGCGCTTTTTGCTTACGGGCGGCCTCCTGCTGAGCACGTCGTTGCGCCGGATCCTGTTTCAGCTGGATTTGAAGAATATTGCCCGTCTTCGACGAAGTCAGATTTGCTAATCTGAGTACCTGCTGGAAAGCCTGCTCCCACGACACATCGGCCAAACGTAGCGAGAGATTCCCCGTCACCTCAGGTGCAATCATCACGTTAAAGTTTTGCTGCTCGGCCAGCGCCTGCAAAACCTGTACGACAGGCGTTTCATCTAGCGTCAGAGTGACGCGACTATTCGTCCATGCCGTCAGGGGCATCAGCATCAGTACGCCTGCCACGATATGCCTTATCATTGATTCCTCCCTCTATTTTCCAGTGGTAGTAACGCCCTTCGCAGGTGCCGGTGAGCGTAACCCTCATTTGCCGCTCAAGAAGCGTGGTCACCTGCACACCTGGCTCCAGAAATAAACCTTCTTTTACCCTTTGCCAGCGTTTCCCTGAGAATTGCATTAAGGCAATGCTTTCTGCAGAGCCCATCGGGTAAAACACGCCGCGTAACTGCCAGCCATCAAGCCGCTTAAGCAGCGCTTCACAGGGTGATACGGGTAAAAGAAAAGGATTACGCGGCGACGACAGCAAAGGCGAACTGAGCGCGACCAGTAGCATCCAACTAGCGGCTTTCATCGGTAGACTCCAGAGTGACCACAGCCCGTACCTGTTCCCCGGCTTCACTCAAGACAAAACCCGGCAGCTTCAGGTTGGCATAGCCGGCCAATTCCCTAAAAAAAGGCGGCACTTTGGGCCAGGGCAGCAGGATTTCCAGCATCGAATGTCGTGGATCGGGCTGCCACTTCACCAACCGCCCTCCAGACCGTTTTACCGCAGCCATGGCGGAAAACGTCTCCAGAGGCACTGCATCAGGCAGCGGCTCGTGTTTCGGCAAAACTGCAATTTTCCGCTGCTGCGAGAGCACATGCTGCCAGCGCTGATGGTTATGCTGTTCCTTTGCCTGCAATTCTTGTCGCAGGGGCCAAACCAGCAGCCATAAGCAGGCTAAAGCGGTTAATAACAGACACGCCAGCAGGCTCAACACCCGATATGCAACATGCCCGTCAATAAGGCGATCCAGGTTATTCAACATGCTCACCACCTTGTGGGTTTAAGCTGAAGGTAAAGACCAGACCTTTGTGTTTTTCATCCCGCAGTTCACCGGGCTTGACCTTAAACGCTCCTGGTAAATCGACCAGAGCTGCCTCAACCCGCTCCAGCTCTCGAGCATCTCCCGCCACGCCAGAGATGGTTGCGCTTTCGTTTTGCCAACTAACCCTCTGCAACCAGCTGTTTTCGGGCAGCCGTGAGGCCAGCATATTCAGCACGCCTTCCCAACGGGAAATGTTGCCTTTCCGCATCGCTTCCGCCTGCAATATCGCCAACCGCTGCTGGTAATCTTTCAACTCTGTTAGCTGACGTGATAACAGTGCCTTCAGGGCGGATTCCTGCACCTCATATTGGGTTGTCTGGGCCTGTTGCCAGCGCACTTTCATGGCGAGAGACTGAGTCCAGAGCAGCATCAGTCCCATAATCAAAAACACGCCACATATTAGAAAGCTGCCCCAGCGTTTTAGCCGATGACGGCGTCTTAACGGCCGCCACGGCAGGAGGTTTATCAGCGGCATCATTAACGTTCGGCCCCCAAAGCCAGCCCCAATGCGAGCGTATAAAGCCCACCGTGACGCGGCAATGGCGGCTGCTGGCGGACAAGGGGTTGCCATGCATTTAACCTTTCTGCTCCGGCAGGCCAGGGACCCTCAACATCAGCGTGACTGAAGGCGATTTCGCCGACGCTGGCCTCCAACTGCTGACAAAGGGCAAGGAAATCCACTGCCTGCCGCTTATCCAGCCAGCCGGAGCGTTCGCGGTTATTGACTGATGCCCACAGCCAGTACCCCGGTTCTTCATGAACCAGAAAACGACAATGCGCTGGATAGCAATCCTGGGGCAAGGCGCTCAGAATTTTGTCTCCCGGCGTTATCGTCCGGGGAAAGAGATTCATGCTGGCAAAAATAGCCTGCAGCGCAGCAATATCAGCCTGTTTAGCCGCCGTCACGGAAAATGACGAATCATCCTCCAGGTAGTCGTAGCAGAGTTGTTCCGAGGGCATTTGCAACTGGCGAGCCGTCGCACCCGAGATATACTTCTCTTGGGCCGATTCCTGTAACCGCTGTGGAGGTCTGGGAACCTGACGTTGCAAAACCCTCTGTGCTGGAAAACCAACCCGCAAATGATGACGTACGGGGATTTCTTTACGCCATGCGGCAAGTACCTCGCGCAGTGTGTCAGGTTCGGGTAACATGCCGTCCGCAAGTGTTTGTTTCGGGAAAGCTAAATACCACCAATGGCGCAACTGCCACCCTTGCCGGTGCCATTGTACGGCTGCGGCACGTATGCCCTCCGCCTGAATATCCAGGCCAATCCGCCAACCAGGAAACATCATGGTTTCGATCTCCTTATCCGGATGATAAACAGCCTTGCCCCCGAAACAGTAACGGGTATATCAAAGCTCCTGGCTTGCCTTTATACTACCGCGCGGTTGTTTAGAAACTGCCCAATTGAAACCTGATGGGAAATTTAAGGTGAAGTTCGTAAAGTATTTATTAATCCTTGCAGTCTGTTGCGTTCTGCTGGGAGCTGGCTCGATTTACGGTTTATACAAATACATTGAGCCCCAGCTGCCCGACGTGGCGACGTTGAGAGATGTGCGACTGCAGATTCCAATGCAGGTTTACAGCGCTGACGGCGAGCTGATCGCTCAGTATGGCGAAAAACGCCGTATTCCGCTAACCCTGAACCAGATCCCTCCGGTGATGGTTAAAGCGTTTATCGCAACAGAAGACAGCCGCTTTTACGAGCACCACGGCGTTGACCCGGTGGGCATCTTCCGTGCTGCAAGCGTGGCGCTGTTCTCAGGCCATGCTTCTCAGGGCGCAAGTACTATCACGCAGCAGCTGGCGCGTAACTTCTTCCTTAGTCCGGAACGCACCCTGATGCGTAAAATTAAGGAAGCGTTTCTTGCGGTTCGCATTGAACAAATGCTGAACAAAGACGAGATCCTTGAGCTCTACCTGAACAAAATCTACCTCGGTTACCGCGCCTATGGCGTCGGCGCTGCCGCTCAGGTTTACTTCGGCAAAACGGTCGATCAGCTAACCCTGAGCGAGATAGCGGTGATTGCCGGGCTGCCTAAAGCGCCGTCAACGTTTAACCCGCTGTACTCTATGGATCGTTCAACGGCACGCCGTAACGTGGTGTTGTCGCGCATGCTGAGCGAAGGTTACATCAGCCAAAGCCAGTACGATGAAGCGCGCAGTCAGCCGATTGACGCCAGCTATCACACGCCTGAAATCGCCTTCTCCGCGCCATACCTTTCAGAGCTGGTGCGTCAGGACATGGTCGCCCGCTACGGCGACAAAGCCTACGAAGATGGCTACAAGGTTTACACCACGCTGAGCCGTAAAATTCAGCAGGGTGCCCAGGATGCCGTTCGCAACAACGTCATGGCCTACGACATGCGACATGGCTACCGCGGCCCGTCCAATGTGCTGTGGAAAGTGGGAGAAAGCGCCTGGGATAAGAAAAAAATCACCGATTCACTGAAAAGCCTCCCGGTTTATGGCCCACTCTTCCCGGCGGTTATCACCCGCGCCGTGCCTGATGAAGCAACGGCGATGCTGGCCGATGGCAGCTCTGTTTCGCTGGGTATGGAAGGCATGCGCTGGGCGCGTCCGTACCGCTCTGACACCGCGCAAGGCGCTACGCCACGCAAAGTGACCGACGTAGTACAGGCAGGTCAGCAGATTTGGGTTCGTAAGGTGGATGATGCCTGGTGGCTTAGCCAGGTGCCCGACGTTAACTCGGCGCTGGTTTCGCTCAATCCACATGATGGGGCCGTACTGGCGCTGGTCGGCGGCTTTGACTTTAACCAAAGTAAGTTCAACCGCGCGACCCAGGCGCTGCGTCAGGTCGGTTCAAACATCAAGCCTTTCCTGTATACCGCAGCCATGGACAAGGGCCTGACGCTGGCGAGTATTCTTAATGACGTGCCTATTTCACGCTGGGATGCCGGGGCGGGTTCCGACTGGCGGCCGAAGAACTCTCCTGCTCAATATGCCGGGCCAATCCGTTTGCGTCAGGGGCTGGGTGAATCCAAGAACGTAGTAATGGTAAGAGCAATGCGGGCTATGGGCGTCGATTATGCCGCAGAATACCTGCAGCGTTTTGGCTTCCCGGCAGCGAACATTGTTCATACCGAATCGCTGGCGCTGGGCTCAGCCTCCTTTACGCCAATGCAGGTTGCTCGCGGTTACTCCGTCATGGCAAACGGCGGCTTCCTGGTTGACCCTTACTACATCACCAAAATCGTCGACGACACGGGTAATACCGTATTTGAGACCAAGCCTAAGGTCGCCTGTGCCAGCTGCGATATTCCTGTTATCTACGGCGATACGCCAAAATCAACGGTACTGGAAAACCAGGACGTAGAAGACGTTGCCGTTTCGCAAACGCCACAAAACAGCAGCGTACCGATGCCTCAGCTGGAGCAAGCTAACAGCGCTCTGGTGGCGAAAGCACAGGGCGAGGAGTATGCGCCACACGTGATCAACACGCCGCTAGCGTTCCTGATCAAAAGTGCGCTTAACAGCAACATTTATGGTGAACCAGGCTGGCAAGGAACCGGCTGGCGAGCAGGCCGTGATTTGAAACGTAAGGATATCGGCGGCAAAACCGGGACGACAAACAGTTCGAAAGATGCCTGGTTCTCCGGCTACGGCCCGGGCGTGGTCACGTCGGTCTGGATTGGCTTTGACGACCATCGCCGCGACCTTGGCCGCACCACGGCTTCAGGCGCGATTAAAGATCAGATCTCCGGCTACGAAGGCGGCGCAAAGAGCGCCCAGCCCGCCTGGGATGATTTCATGAAAATCGCGCTGGCGGGTGTGCCAGAAGAGCCGATGACGCCACCACCGGGTATCGTCACCGTCAATATTGACCGCAGTACCGGGCAGTTAGCCAACGGCGGCAACAGTCGTGAAGAGTATTTCATCGAAGGTACGCAGCCCACGCAGCAAGCCGTGCATGAAGTAGGCACGACGCTTATCGATAACGGGGAAGAGCACGAGCTGTTCTAACCCAAGCCAAAATAGCAAAGGGCCGCTTAGCGGCCCTTTTTCATTCTTTAGCGGTCAGATTTACAGCCTGCCCTGCTCTTTTAACCATTCCCGGACAAGGAACAACGCGCTGACGTTACGTGCCTCGCTGAAGTCATCTTCATTGAGCAAATCCATCATTTTCGCCAGCGGCCACCTTACCTGCGGCAGTTCTTCCGGCTCATCCCCTTCCAGGGATTCGGGATACAGATCTTCCGCAATAACAATGTTCATTTTGCTGGAGAAATAGGACGGTGCCATCGTCAGCTTTTTCAGAAACGTTAGCTGGTTCGCGCCAAAGCCCACTTCTTCTTTCAGCTCGCGGTTTGCGGCCTCAAATACCGTTTCGCCCGGGTCGATCAGCCCTTTAGAGAACCCAAGTTCATAGGATTCTGTGCCAACCGCGTATTCACGGATTAAGATCAAGTGGTCATCAACAACAGGCACTATCATTACCGCCTCACGGGAAGACGGTTTCATGCGTTCGTAGACGCGGCGAACGCCATTGCTAAATTCCAGATCCACCGTTTCGACATTAAACAGCCGTGAACGCGCCACGGTTTCGACATTTAAAATCGTTGGTTTTATTAGTGATTTGCTCATGTGGCCGGGATCAACAGTGAAAGAGGTAAGTTATTGTGCGGCATGCCGCACATATCGTGCAACGAGCATTGGCTATTATTTACATTTTTGTAACGTTTGGCGCGCTAAAACACGTAATCTGACCCGCTGTCAAGGCAGGGACTATTGAATAGGAATTTACTTGTATTTCGGACGAAGTCGCTTTGCTAACATTGTGTTACTGTAGGCCGGTCGCCTTAAAAATAGCTCAAGTTTGCAGCTTTACCTGCCGATAATGATTTCTGACTTCTTAACCATTTGAAAGGCCGATCTTTTGCCGAGTTTGATGAAAAAGACGATTGTTTGATGGGGAAAGCATGAGCACCTTATTATTTCTGTTAGCTGCTATGCTGGCCTGCGCACTGATAGCCGGATGGCTGATTTGGCGGAGCCTGAAGCTACGTGCCCAGGTTTCGCACGATCGTTCCTTCTCCGGTGCCACCACGCGTAAACTAACCCCAGAAGAGCGCGTTGCCGTCGAAAATTACCTCGAGCGTTATTCCCGTTCCCAGGAGCTGATTGGTCCCTCCGGCGCAAGCAATCCACCGCCAAGACTAACGCTCATCGCGCAAAGCAGCACGGTTTTCTCCCTGACCCGGTCGATCACTCGCTACGGCCTCTCTGCCGATGACGCCAATAAATGGCGTTATTATCTTGATTCTGTTGAAGTTCATCTGCCGCCGCTCTGGGAACAGTTCATCACCAACGATAACGACGTAGAGCTGATTCGGACGAGCAGCATCCCGCTGGTGATTTCGCTCAATGGCAATACGCTGCAAAACGATACGCTGGATGTGCAGCAGTACGCCCTGGAAGGCTACTCAGGTACTCAGGCCTCCATTCGCGGCGAAGAAAGCGAGCAAATCGAGCTGCTAAACATTCGCCAGGAAACTCAGGAAGAGTATTCCCTGAGCCGCCCCGATGGCGTGCGCGAAGCCGCGCTTATTTGCATCGCTTTTATCATGCTGTTCCTGAGTCTCGTGACGCCGTCGGTGTTCCTGCCCTGGCTGATTGGCGGCGCCGTCCTGCTGATTGTCGCTGGGTTGTGGGGCCTGTTTGCCCCGCCAGCGAAAACGGCATTGCGCGAGATCCACTGCCTGCGCGGCACCCCAAAACGCTGGGGGCTGTTCGGCGAGTCCGATCAGGAACAGATGAACAACATCTCCCTGGGCATTATCGATCTGGTGTATCCGCCGCACTGGCAGCCTTTTGTGGCTCAGGATCTGGGGCAGAAAACCGACATTGATATCTACCTTGATCGCCATGTGGTGCGTCAGGGACGATTCCTTTCACTGCATGATGAAGTGCGTAACTTCCCGCTACAGCACTGGGTGCGTAACCTCCTGATTGCCTCAGGTGCGCTGCTAGTCCTGTTGATGATGACTATTTGGGTGCCGCTGGAAATGCCGATCAAACTTAGCGCCTCATGGTTGAAGGGCGCTCAGTCCATCGAAGCCACCAGCGTTGAGGAGTTAGCCAAATACAAGCTGCAGGTAGGCGATACGCTGAGAGTGAATGGCACGGGGATGTGTAATATTCAAACCCCAGGCGGTTATCACTCGCGCCAGAACTTCCCATTCACGCCATTCGATTGCTCGCAGATTATATGGAATACCGCCCGCCCTCTGCCCTTGCCGGAGTCCGAGATCATGGACAAGGCGGTTGCCCTGACTAAAGCCGTCAGCGGCCAAATCCATCCTCAAGGGGGAGAAGCTGACAGCAAGGTAAACCCACAGCTCGCAGACGCCATTCAGAAATCAGGCATGGTTCTGCTGGATGATTTTGCCGGGATTGTGAAAAAAACTCAGGCACTGTGTACCGCAGAAGAAGAGTGCGTCCGTCTGAAGAATGCGCTAGTAAACCTGGGCAACACCAAAGACTGGGATTCCCTGATCAAACGCGCGGATTCAGGAAAACTGACCGGGGTGAATGTTTTGCTGCGGCCAGTTAGTGCCGAGTCGCTGGATAACCTGGTGACCACCTCAACCGCTCCCTTCTTTATTCGTGAAACGGCGCGAGCCGCACAGTCACTAAATAGCCCTGCCCCTGGTGGCTACATCATCATCAACGATGAAGGTGGTGATTTCGTGGACCAGCCGCTGCCGCCAATGTCGCTGTATGACTTCCCGCCTCAGGAGCAATGGACCGAATTTCAGCGACTGGCGGAAATGCTGCTGCACACTCCGTTCCACGCCGAAGGGATCATTACCGGCATCTTTACGGATGCCAACGGTACCCAGCACGTCACCCTGCATCGGATCTCAGACACTCATAGTCTCTGGAGCTACATCGGTATTTCTCTGATGCTGATTGCGATGCTGGCCTGCGCTGCAATAAACAGCGTTCTGGCAGTGACTCGCTATCGCCGTGCCAGTACGCGGCTGGCTGAAATTCAGCGCTATTATGATAGCTGCTTCAACCCCACACTGACTCCGCCCACGCCGCTGAAGTAGCCGCTACGGGTAAACTTTGCGTACCGGGTTGTGCTACCGTGGTACGCTATTTTCCCTCAATCGAGACTAAAGCTATGTCTGGTGCTATTGCCTGGCAGGACGTGGACACCCTGCTGCTGGATATGGACGGGACCCTGTTGGACCTGGCCTTCGACAACCATTTCTGGAAAAAGCTGGTGCCGGAAACCCTTAGCCTTCAGCGCGGTATTCCGCTGCAGGACGCCTATGAATTGCTTTCCCGCGAGTACCACGCCGTGCAGCATACGCTAAACTGGTACTGTCTCGATTACTGGAGCGAACGCCTCGGGCTGGATATTTGTGGCATGACCACCGAACAAGGGCCAAAAGCCGCGCTGCGTGAAGATACCGTGCCGTTTCTTGAAGCGGCGAAGGCCAGCGGCAAGCGCCGCATTCTGCTCACCAACGCGCACCCGCATAACCTGGCGGTGAAGCTTGAGCACACGGGTTTGAACCAGCACCTTGATTTATTACTTTCCACCCACACATTTGGTTATCCGAAAGAAGATCAGCGTTTATGGCAGGCGGTGGCCGGGCATACCGGATTCGATGCGGCCAGAACCGTCTTTATCGACGACAGCGAAGCGATTCTTGATGCAGCCGCAACGTTTGGGATTCGCTACTGCTTTGGCGTCCTCAACCCGGATTCAGGTGAAGCGGAAAAAACGTTTGAGCGCCACCCTGGCCTGAGCGATTACCGTAGCCTGATCCCGTCGCTTTCCGCTTAAGGAGGCGTAATGAAAGAAAAAACCGCCGAGGGCGTACGCCTGGATAAATGGCTGTGGGCCGCGCGCTTTTACAAAACCCGTGCGGTGGCGCGGGAAATGGTTGAAGGCGGGAAAGTGCACTACAACGGCCAGCGCAGTAAGCCGAGTAAACTGGTTGAGCTTCATGCGGTTCTCACGCTACGTCAGGGAAACGACGAGCGCACCGTAACCGTACTGGGTATCACCGAACAACGCAGGCCAGCCGCGGAAGCCACTCAGCTTTATGAAGAGACGGCGGAAAGCATCGCTAAACGGGAAAAAGTGGCGCTGGCGCGCAAAATGAACGCGCTGACCATGCCGCATCCCGATCGTCGCCCGGATAAAAAAGAGCGGCGAGATTTGATGAAATTTAAACACGGTGGCGAAGCGTAAATTCGCCGACCAGTAAGAGAGATGACGATGACTCAACACGACCAACTACACCGCTATCTGTTTGAAAACCACGCCGTACGTGGCGAGCTGGTGACGGTTTCCGAAACCTGGCAGCAGATCATGGAAAACCATGATTACCCGCAGCCGGTCAAAAAAATTCTGGGCGAACTGCTGGTCGCCACCAGCCTGCTGACCGCCACGCTGAAGTTTGACGGCGATATCACCGTTCAGCTTCAGGGCGATGGCCCGATGACGCTGGCCGTGATTAACGGCAATAACAAACAGCAAATGCGCGGTGTGGCTCGCGTACAGGGTGATATCCCGGCGGATGCTGCATTAAAAGATCTGGTGGGCAACGGTTATCTGGTGATCACCATCTCCCCAAGCGAAGGCGAGCGCTATCAGGGCGTGGTCGGTCTGGAAGGGGATACGCTGGCCGCCTGCCTGGAAGATTACTTCATGCGTTCCGAGCAGTTGCCAACTCGCCTGTTTATTCGTACCGGTGAAGTAGACGGCAAAGCGGCGGCGGGCGGTATGCTGCTGCAGGTTCTGCCGGCGCAAAACGCGGAAACCGACGACTTCAACCATCTTGCGACCCTGACCGAAACCATCAAGGCCGAAGAGTTGCTGACGCTGCCGGCGAACGATGTGCTATGGCGCCTGTATCACGAAGAAGAAGTCACGCTGTACGATCCGCAGGACGTAGAGTTCAAATGCACCTGCTCACGCGAGCGCTGTGCTGACGCGCTGCGCACGCTGCCGGACGAAGAAGTCGACAGCATTCTGGCCGAAGACGGCGAAATCGACATGAACTGTGATTACTGTGGCAGCCGCTATGTGTTTGACTCCATGGACATCGCCGCGATCCGCAACAATGCCTCTCCGGCGGATCCGCAGGTTCACTAAGTTTGCAAAACGCCTCCAATCGGAGGCGTTTCTTTCAGCGGTAATAGTCAATTTTAACCCGCTGCCCCTGCACCATCACGTCCTGCCAGACCTTCGGTGCCGCCGTCAGCTTTCCTTCAGAAGCGGCTTGCTTCAGCGCCGACATCATCTGATTTTTATCCAGATCCCGGGCCTGGCCGATATCCTTCCAGCTCCCGTCGACCTTGCCGTACACTTTGCAGTAGCTCATTTCCGGCTGGCACAGCAGCCATTCATCCTGCCCGTCGCCGTTCAAATCCATCCCAACCAGCAAACACTTATCCTCGTCATCCAGACACTCGCGAGCCTGGTAACTTTCATCTTTTACCATGGCCTGCCACCACGCGTTTTCCGGCACGCGGTTTTTATCCGCCAGCACGATACGCTGACGTAGAGACTCAACCGTCAGCTTCGCCACCGTCACACCGCCCGTCTTGCCGTTGCTCAACAGCATTGCCAATTGTCTTCTGCGATCAGGGCTGGCAGTAAACACCGGGTCTTTTTGCAGCTCGCTGAGCGCATCGTAGCCCCGCCGCCCGGCGTATTGCAGCATGGTCATACTCACCTTCTCGGGCTTCAGGATGCCGCTGTGGTAACGCGCCATTTGGTTATTAACGCTGATCCGGTAAGGGTCCAGAAGCGGGGAATTCACCGCGACCAGCAAGGCCAGCGCCAGCAAAAGCACCGCGCGGTTAATGACTCCTGGCTGTAGAACAGGCTCCCGACGCTGGCGAACGAGCGTGACAACATAGCCAAAGGCCCACACCAGCACGGTGAAAGTTATCAGCGCCGCATATACCCTTGTCGGCGTCCAGCCGTATGACGAAACGCGCAACCACAGCGCATAGCTTGCCAGCAAGGCATAAACCGGCGACAGCAATAACGTCAGCTTTATCGCGCCATCAAGCAGAGCAGGATAAGGTCTAGCTTCTCTTTCCGGGTGATAAGCCACTGCGGCAGTGCCCATCACCATCAGCGTCAGCGTGTTGAGCAGTGCATTACAGGAAAAGTGCAGTGAAATAGACCCCAGGCCTACCACCGGCAGCGTCGCCAAAAACATCAGAGAAATCAGCGAAAGCAGCGGTAAAAGCCCCGTCGCAAAAACGCTGAAGAAATGTTTTACCGCGTTAATAGCCCGAACCTGGTCACGGCAAAGCGTTACCGCCAGCGCCGCTGCCGTACAGGTAGCAATCCAGGCAAACGCCGACGAACTGAAAAACAGGCGATCAAAGAAAGTGATATCCACCAGCTTGAATAACCCGGCCCAAAGCGCCAGCACACCCCAGAAAAAGAGCACCAGCAGCCCGGTCAGCAGCAGAGTAATACCGTTCCGCCAGAGCTGGCCGTAGAATACCTGCCAGCTTCCCCAACCGCGATTCGAATGCAGCCGTCCCTGTAGCCAGGGCAAGGTCAGAAACAGCATCGCCGCCAGCGAACAGAGATACCCCAGCACAATATCGTGCCGGTTCCAGCTTTCCAGCCCCTGAGTCGTCCAGTTCACCCAGCCGCTCATCAACGCCACAATCGGCAAGGGGAGTAGCGCCAGGCCCCAAAATCGCAGGCCATTGAAACGCACAGTGATAAGCGCCAGCGTCGCCGCCAGCACTACGGACAGGGAGCGCAGGTACAGGGCCTGATTATCCCCTCGCAGCCAGATGCTACTCACCCTGTCTCCTTCGGTGAGATACAGCACCACGCCTAAAAGAAACCCCACCAGCAAAATTCCCCAGCGGGTCGCCTTAGGTAACGGTTCAGACATGAACATGGTTGTCATCCCTTATTAGCTCATTTTGGACTTAGTGTAACGGCTTGCTGCGACTTGCAAATGACGCTCTTGTTTCATTGCGTTGCGTATGAGAGCGCGTTCATTCACAAAGTTCTCCGTTTTTATCCTAATTATTAACATATCCGCCATATTTTCCCCGAAAGCCAGCGAATTCCTGCCATACTCTGCCCCCGTTGCGGCATCCCCTGTGCATTTCCCCTGTTAAATTTAAGCAGGCGCGTAAATTTATGATAGTGGTCGCGGTTAACACCCCCTAAACAACCCTACAATATTCGGCAGTATAAATTGGCTAAGGAGCAGTGAAATGCGAGTTAAAGGCATAACCCCGCAAGATCTCAAGGCTTATGGCATTCATGACGTCAGCGAAGTCGTCTATAACCCCGATTACGACACCCTTTACCGCGAAGAACTCGACCCTAACCTGCAGGGTTTTGAGCGCGGTGTGGTCACTAACTTAGGCGCTGTCTCCGTAGATACCGGGATCTTCACCGGCCGCTCTCCAAAAGATAAATACATCGTCCGCGATGACACCACCCGCGACACCTTATGGTGGGCCGACAACGGTAAAGGCAAAAACGATAACAAACCGCTTTCCGAAGAAACCTGGCACCAGCTCAAAGGGCTCGTCACTCATCAACTGTCAGGCAAGCGCCTGTTTATTATTGACGCTTTCTGCGGGGCCAACGCCGATACCCGTCTGTCAGTGCGTTTTATCACTGAGGTTGCCTGGCAGGCCCACTTCGTGAAAAACATGTTTATTCGCCCAACGGACGAAGAGCTGGAGACGTTTGAGCCTGATTTTGTGGTGATGAACGGGGCTAAATGTACCAATCCAAACTGGAAAGAACAGGGCCTGAACTCTGAAAACTTCGTGGCCTTTAACCTGACTGAACGCATGCAGCTTATCGGCGGCACCTGGTACGGCGGCGAGATGAAGAAAGGGATGTTCTCTATCATGAACTACCTGCTGCCGCTGAAGGGTATCGCTTCCATGCACTGCTCGGCAAACGTCGGTGAAAAAGGGGATGTGGCGGTGTTCTTCGGCCTGTCCGGCACCGGTAAAACAACGCTTTCTACCGACCCGAAACGCCGCCTGATTGGCGACGATGAGCACGGCTGGGACGACGACGGCGTATTCAACTTTGAAGGCGGCTGCTACGCCAAAACCATTCGCCTTTCAGAAGAGGCTGAGCCGGATATCTATCACGCGATCCGCCGCGATGCGCTACTGGAGAACGTCACCGTCCGTGCCGATGGCACAATCGACTTCGACGATGCGTCCAAAACGGAAAACACCCGCGTTTCTTACCCGATTTATCACATCGACAACATCGTTAAGCCGGTGTCGAAAGCGGGCCACGCGACCAAAGTTATCTTCCTGACTGCGGATGCCTTCGGCGTACTGCCGCCGGTTTCCCGCCTCACCGCGAACCAGACTCAGTACCACTTCCTGTCCGGTTTTACCGCCAAACTGGCGGGCACCGAGCGCGGCGTGACTGAGCCAACGCCAACCTTCTCCGCCTGCTTCGGCGCGGCGTTCCTGTCGCTGCACCCAACGCAGTATGCGGAAGTGCTGGTAAAACGCATGCAGGCATCCGGCGCGCAGGCATACCTGGTGAATACCGGCTGGAACGGCACCGGCAAACGCATCTCGATCAAAGACACACGCGCGATCATCGATGCCATTCTCGACGGCTCGCTGGACGACGCAGAAACCTTTACGCTGCCGATGTTTAACCTCGCCATTCCAACCTCTCTCGCGGGCGTTGATACCCAGATTCTGGACCCGCGTAATACCTACGCGTCCCCGGAACAGTGGCAGGAAAAAGCGGAGCAGCTGGCGAAACTGTTTGTCGAAAACTTCGAGAAATACACCGATACTCCTGCCGGGGCAGCCCTGGTCGAAGCCGGTCCGAAGCTGTAAATCTGAAGCATTAGGCGAAAAAAAACGAACCCTTCGGGGTTCGTTTTTTATTGGGCTACAGGTCGCCTAGCTTTCCCGGTGAGTTACCACTCGGGTTATCGGCAATGGGAGATAAGCCCTGATACGCAGCCCTCCCCGCTCGCTTTTCCCGAGATCCAACATCCCGTTATGGTTGTCGATGATGCGCTGCACGATAGCTAAGCCCAGCCCTGTGCCGCTGGTACTGCGGGCACTGTCGCCGCGCACAAACGGCTGAAACAGATGCTGAAGCTGGTCTGGCTCAATGCCCGGACCATCATCTTCCACCTGGAACCAGGCGCGGTTTAACTCGCTGCCGCTGCTGACTTTGATCCAGCCATTGCCGTAGCGCGCCGCGTTTACCACCATATTCGCCACCGCACGCTTGATAGAGAGCGGATGGATATTCAGGCGGATTTCGCCGGCCTGCAGGTCGGTATCGATTTCGCGCTCGTAGCCGCTCTCTGCCGCAATCACTTCCCCGAGTACGCTATTGAGATCCGCCATCTCCAGCGGCATCTCCTGCCCGGTGCGCAGGTAGTCGATAAACTGTTCGATAATCGCATTACACTCTTCGATATCTTTGTTAATCGACTCGGCCAGATAGCCATCCTCCTGCCCCATCATTTCGGTCGCCAGACGAATACGCGTCAGCGGCGTGCGCAGGTCATGGCTGACGCCCGCCATCAGCAGCGTGCGGTCGTCGGCCAGCTGTTTAACGCCCGCGGCCATATGGTTAAACGCCCGCGTCACCGACCGCACTTCCGAAGCGCCATATTCGCGCAGAGGAGGAGGAATAATCCCTTTACCGACCTGCAGCGCAGCGTGCTCCAGGTCGACCAGCGGTCGGTTCTGTATTCGAATAAACAGCCATGCGCCGCCTATCGCCAACAGCATGATAGCCAGCGTGTAGCGGAACAGCGGGGAGAAATCGCCCTGATGGATTTCAGTCAGCGGAACGCGGACCCAGATATTCGGCGACAGCCAGGTTTTCAGCCAGACAACCGGGGAGCTTTTGTTCACCTCAACGCGCACTTCGGTCGGGCCGCCAAGCTGCTGCGCCATTTGCTGGCTCAGAAACTCGTAGTGCTGCGCCCAGCGCAGGCCAGCGTCTTCCGCCGCCTCGTTGGAGTAAAGTGAAATGCCCAGCTCGCGGTAAATCTCACGACGAAACGCAGGCGGCACCACAAGTTGGGTGCCGTCTTCAAGCTGCAGTTTGTCGGTCATTAGCATTCTGACTTCGTACGCCAGCACCTTATTAAACTGCTGCAGGCTCGGCAAAATCGCGAAGTTCAGAACGACAAGATAAGTCGTCACCAGGCTGACGAACAGCAAGGTGACGATCAGCAACAGCGTACGGGCAAACGAGCTTCTGGGGGAGAAGCGAACTCGCCTCATGCCTTAGCGCCGTCCGGGACAAAGACGTAGCCAAGACCCCAAACGGTCTGGATATAACGCGGATGCGCCGGGTCCTCTTCCACCATGCGGCGCAGGCGGGAGATTTGCACGTCAATGGAGCGCTCCATCGCGGAGTATTCGCGACCACGGGCCAGGTTCATCAGTTTGTCGCGGGAAAGCGGCTCGCGCGGGTGACTGACCAGCGCTTTCAGCACCGCAAATTCACCGCTAGTCAACGGCATAGGCTCATCTTCGCGGAACATTTCACGAGTGCCGAGATTCAGCTTGAACTTACCGAAAGCGATAACCGCCTCTTCCTGAGAAGGCGCACCCGGCAGTTCGTTCGCCTGACGGCGCAGGACCGCACGAATACGGGCCAGCAGTTCACGCGGGTTAAACGGCTTAGGAATATAGTCATCCGCGCCGATTTCCAGGCCGACGATACGGTCAACTTCTTCGCCCTTCGCGGTCACCATGATGATCGGCATTGGGTTACTCTGGCTGCGCAGACGGCGGCAGATAGAAAGACCATCCTCGCCCGGCAGCATGAGATCCAGCACCATCAGATGGAAGGATTCACGGGTCAGCAGGCGATCCATTTGTTCGGCGTTGGCGACGCTGCGAACCTGGAAGCCCTGCTCGGTGAGATAACGCTCTAACAGCGCGCGCAGACGCATGTCGTCATCGACCACCAGAATTTTATAGTTCTCTTGCATCGTTTGTACTCCCAAAGGCTCGAACAGTTGAGTGTGTATTCTTAAAAAACTGCGCTAATACAACCAGTCAATTCTGGTATACATTCTAGTCGAAATTGTTACAAAGCATATTAAACAGTCGGTTATCAACGTTTTAAATCAAAATTTGGTGACTTGCTTCCCAAAATGCACCGGTTGCATTCTTCATTGAGCATCGGTTTAAATCACACTCTGATTTTACAGGCTGCAGGGCAGAAAGATGAAAACGCCGTTAATCACCCGCGAAGGCTACGAAAAGCTCAAAAAAGAGCTGGATTATCTGTGGCGTGAAGAGCGCCCCGAAGTGACCAAAAAAGTGACCTGGGCCGCCAGCCTCGGCGATCGCAGCGAAAATGCCGACTATCAGTACAACAAAAAACGCCTGCGTGAAATTGACCGCCGGGTTCGCTACATCACCAAATCCCTCGAGCGCCTGAAAATCGTCGATTACTCACCGCAGCAGGAAGGCAAAGTCTTCTTCGGCGCGTGGGTCGAAATCGAAAACGATGACGGCGACCTGCTGCGTTTTCGCATCGTCGGCTACGACGAGATTTTTGGCCGCAAGGACTACATTTCTATTGATTCACCGATGGCGCGAGCGCTGCTCAAAAAAGAAGTTGGCGATTTGGCCGTGGTACAAACGCCAGCGGGAGAGGCGCAGTGGTACGTCAATGAAATTGAGTACCCTAAACCCGAGTAATGCGCACAGAACTGTCTGAAACCCAATATCGCTGGGTCGGCGGCTGGCATTTTCGCGCCCCGATCCGTATAACTGTTTGCTGAATTTTCCGTACTACACAGATGAAAAGCCATGATGAATGATTCGCTTTGCCGCATTATTGCGGGTGAGCTTCAGGCCAGAAACGAACAGGTGGAAGCTGCCGTTCGCCTGCTGGATGAAGGGAATACCGTGCCGTTTATTGCACGTTATCGTAAGGAAGTCACCGGCGGTCTGGATGACACGCAACTGCGTCAACTGGAGACTCGTCTTAGCTACCTGCGCGAGCTGGAAGAGCGCCGTCAGGCCATCCTCAAGTCTATTTCCGAGCAGGGGAAACTGAGCGACGAACTTGCCGGGGCCATCAACGGCACGCTGAGCAAAACCGAACTCGAAGACCTTTACCTGCCGTATAAACCCAAGCGCCGTACCCGCGGGCAAATCGCCATCGAAGCCGGCCTTGAGCCGCTGGCGGATTTGCTGTGGAACGAACCTTCACACGACCCGGAGCAGGAAGCCGCTCGCTTTGTGGATGCCGACAAAAGCGTCGCCGACACCAAAGCCGCGCTGGACGGGGCGCGCTACATCCTGATGGAACGCTTCGCCGAAGATGCCGCGCTACTGGCAAAAGTACGCGACTATTTGTGGAAAAATGCGCACCTGGTTTCTACCGTGGTAAGCGGTAAAGAGGAAGAAGGCGCGAAGTTCCGCGACTACTTCGCCCACCACGAAGCCATTGCCACCGTTCCCTCTCACCGTGCGCTGGCGATGTTCCGCGGGCGTAACGAAGGTATTTTACAGCTGTCGCTGAATGCCGATCCGCAGTTTGATGAGCCGCCGCGCGAGAGCTACTGCGAACAGTTGATCATCTCTCATCTGAATCTGCGCCTGAACAATGCCCCGGCAGACAGCTGGCGTAAGGCCGTGGTGAGCTGGACCTGGCGCATCAAGGTATTAATGCACCTTGAAACCGAGCTGATGGGCACCGTGCGCGAACGCGCCGAAGACGAAGCCATTAACGTTTTCGCCCGCAATCTTCACGATCTGCTGATGGCGGCCCCGGCTGGCCTGCGCGCCACCATGGGCCTCGATCCGGGCCTGCGTACCGGGGTAAAAGTCGCGGTGGTTGACGCCACCGGCAAGCTGGTAGCAACCGATACTATTTACCCGCATACCGGTCAGGCTGCAAAAGCCGCCGTGGCCGTGGCTGCGCTTTGTGAGAAACATAACGTCGAGCTGGTCGCCATCGGCAACGGTACCGCATCCCGTGAAACCGAGCGTTTCTTCCTGGATGTGCAAAAGCAGTTCCCGAAAGTCACCGCCCAGAAGGTGATTGTCAGCGAGGCAGGCGCTTCCGTTTACTCCGCTTCCGAGCTGGCGGCGCTGGAATTCCCGGATCTGGACGTGTCCATTCGCGGTGCGGTCTCCATTGCCCGTCGTCTGCAGGATCCACTTGCCGAGCTGGTGAAAATCGACCCGAAATCTATCGGCGTGGGCCAGTACCAGCACGATGTCAGCCAGACTCAGCTGGCGAAAAAACTGGATGCGGTCGTCGAAGACTGCGTGAACGCCGTTGGGGTAGATCTCAACACGGCCTCCGTGCCGCTGCTGACCCGCGTGGCAGGCCTGACCCGCATGATGGCGCAGAACATCGTCAACTGGCGCGACGAAAATGGCCGCTTCCAGAACCGCCAGCAGTTGCTGAAAGTCAGCCGCCTGGGGCCAAAAGCTTTTGAGCAGTGTGCGGGCTTCCTGCGTATCAACCACGGCGATAACCCGCTGGATGCCTCCACCGTTCACCCGGAAGCCTATCCGGTGGTCGAACGTATTCTGGCCGCCACTCAGCAGGCGCTGCAGGACCTGATGGGCAACAGCAGCGAACTGCGCGATCTGAAAGCCAGCCAGTTTACCGATGAGCGTTTCGGCGTCCCTACCGTGACGGACATTATCAAAGAGCTGGAAAAACCGGGCCGCGACCCGCGCCCTGAGTTTAAGACCGCACAGTTTGCCGAAGGCGTTGAAACCATGAATGACCTGACACCGGGCATGGTGCTGGAAGGCGCGGTGACCAACGTCACCAACTTCGGCGCATTTGTCGACATCGGTGTGCATCAGGACGGCCTGGTGCATATCTCATCCCTGTCGGACAAATTCATCGACGATCCGCACAAAGTGGTGAAAGCGGGCGATATCGTGAAGGTCAAAGTGCTGGAAGTTGACCTGCAGCGCAAACGCATCGCCCTGACCATGCGTCTTGACGAGCAGCCTGGCGAAGGTGGCAGCCGTCGCGGTAATGGCGGTAGCAACGCGCCTCGCGAGCAAAAAGGCAGACCAGCAGCGCAGCAAAAACCGCGCGGGCGCGAAAACGCCGGCGGTGGAAATAGCGCGATGATGGATGCTCTGGCCGCAGCAATGGGCAAGAAGCGTTAATTACCTGACCTCTCCCTTCGGGGAGAGGTCTTATTTCTCCCGTCGCCTACAAAAAGCAGAAAAATAACGTCTCCTTGATCTAAATCAATTTTCAATATTTACTCCACCATGAAACCAGCAATTATCATCCCTGTAACATCGGTAATAGTGAAATAACATCCATCGCTCACCAAAGCGAAGTTATTACTCTATTTTTCATATAATTAAGAAACCACCTTCTTTAGCTCTTTAAAAACGAGCCCACCAAACCAGCCAGAAAAATACCTATTTTGGTTAAATTCACCCAGAAAAATAAATATTGTCGACGGTAACCATTCTCATTATCATTGCATTGAACGATATTTCTTCTCTTTCTTCCGATAGCTTAATTCGTTTTTATTACACGCATCGCTCGTGAATAAAACGATCATTCAGTCAGCGTCAATGCAGAGCCCAGCTCTAAGTAGGCCTTATGCAATTCATACCGAATAGCGCGTGGAAAATTACCGGCTTCGCCAGTGAAATCAGTCCGGCTTATCGCCAAAAATTATTGTCTCTCGGCATGCTGCCGGGCTCCTCATTCAACGTCGTCCGCGTGGCGCCTCTCGGCGACCCTATTCATATCGAAACGCGCCGCGTAAGCCTGGTGCTACGCAAAAAAGACCTCGCGCTGGTCAATATCGAAGCCGTGGCGTAACGGCGGGGAAACGTTCGCGTTTTTTGCACATTCAACGAAGTTCACGAATAAAATGAAAAACTTAACCATAGGTTTAATCGGCAATCCTAACTCGGGTAAAACCACGTTATTCAACCAGCTGACGGGGGCTCGTCAGCGCGTGGGGAACTGGGCAGGTGTCACCGTAGAACGCAAAGAAGGTCAGTTTTCCACCCTTGAGCACCAGGTCACGCTGGTTGATTTACCCGGTACCTACTCACTCACCACCATTTCGTCGCAAACTTCGCTTGATGAGCAAATCGCCTGTCACTACATCCTGAGCGGCGATGCCGATCTGTTAATCAACGTAGTGGATGCGTCTAACCTTGAGCGTAACCTCTACCTGACGCTCCAGTTGCTGGAGCTGGGCATCCCGTGCGTGGTGGCTCTGAACATGCTGGACATCGCCGAGAAGCAGGCGATCCGCATCGATATCGATGCGCTGGCTGCCCGCCTTGGTTGCCCTGTCGTGCCGCTGGTGTCTACTCGCGGGCGCGGTATTGAAAGCCTGAAGCTCGCCATTGACCGCAAGCAGCCCAACGAGAAAAACGAGCTGGTTCACTATCCGCAGATTTTGCTGCAAGAGGCAAAAAAACTGGCCGAGGATATGCCGCAGGAAATGCCGGTGACGCAGCGCCGTTGGCTGGCGCTGCAGATGCTGGAAGGGGATATCTACAGCCTCGCTTATGCGGGCAATGCCACAGACAAACTTGACGCGGCGCGCGCGCGCCTGGCAGAGACCGTTGAGGACCCCGCGCTGCTGATCGCAGATGCCCGTTACCAAAGCATCGCCTCCATTTGCGACGCGGTTAGCAATAGCCTGACCGCCGAACCCAATCGGCTGACAGTAGCGATGGATAAAATCATCCTCAATCGTTACCTCGGCCTGCCGATCTTCATGCTGGTGATGTACCTGATGTTCCTGCTGGCGATTAACATTGGCGGCGCGCTGCAGCCCATTTTTGATGGCGGCTCGGTGGCGATATTCATTCACGGCATCCAGTGGCTCGGTTATACGCTGCACTTCCCTGAATGGCTGACGATTTTCCTCGCTCAGGGGATCGGCGGCGGGATCAATACCGTGCTGCCGCTGGTGCCACAAATCGGCATGATGTACCTGTTCCTGTCTTTCCTGGAAGATTCCGGCTATATGGCTCGCGCGGCCTTTGTGATGGATCGCCTGATGCAGTCGCTTGGGTTACCGGGTAAATCCTTCGTACCGCTGATTGTCGGCTTCGGCTGCAACGTGCCTTCGGTCATGGGCGCCCGCACGCTTGATGCGCCGCGCGAAAGGCTGATGACCATCATGATGGCGCCGTTTATGTCCTGCGGTGCGCGCCTGGCGATTTTCGCGGTGTTTGCCGCCGCATTCTTTGGCCAGCAGGGCGCGCTGGTGGTGTTCTCGCTGTATATTCTCGGCATCGTGATGGCTATTCTCACCGGCCTGATGCTGAAGCACACCATCATGCGCGGCGAAGCTTCGCCGTTCGTCATGGAGCTGCCGGTTTACCACGTCCCACATCTCAAGAGCCTGATTTTACAAACCTGGCAGCGCCTGAAAGGCTTTGTGCTGCGCGCCGGGAAGGTCATCGTGATCGTCAGTATTTTCATCGGCGCCCTGAACAGCTTCTCCTTTAGCGGCAAGACGGTAGATAGCATCAACGATTCCGCCCTTGCCTCTGTCAGCCGCGTGTTAACCCCTCTGCTGAAGCCAATTGGTGTCCACGATGACAACTGGCAGGCCACCGTCGGGCTGTTTACCGGCGCGATGGCCAAAGAAGTGGTGGTCGGCACGCTGAATACCCTCTATACCGCCGAAGATATCCATAATGATGAGTTTGATGCCGCAAGCTTTAACCTGCTTGATGAGCTGGGCGCTGCCGCCGATGAAACCTGGCAGGGGCTAAAAAACACTTTCAGCCTGAGCGTGCTGGCGAACCCCATTGAAGCCAGCAAAGGCGACGGCGAAATGTCCTCCGGGCCGATGGGCGTGATGAGCAGCAAGTTTGGTAGCGAAGCCGCCGCCTACAGCTATCTGATTTTCGTTCTGCTCTATATTCCGTGCATCTCGGTGATGGGCGCCATCGCCCGTGAATCGAGCCGGGGCTGGATGACGTTTTCCGTGCTGTGGGGGCTGAACATTGCCTATTCACTCTCCACGCTTTACTACCAGAGCGTCACCTTCAGCGAGCATCCTCAGTTCAGCCTGGTTTGCATCCTGGCGGTGATATTGTTCAATGTGCTGTTACTTGGCGGCCTGCGCCGGGCTCGTAGCCGCGTTGATGTCTCACTACTGGCCACCAGAAAAACGCCGTCGTCCTGCTGCCAGAGCAGCACCGGCGACTGTCACTAAGGAGCAATGATGGCAAGCCTGATTGATATCCGTAACGCCCTGGCGCTTCAGGGCCGCCTGGAAGCGAAGCAGATAAGCCAGCAGCTTGCCACGCCTCTGCCGTTGGTAGCCGCCATGCTCGATCGACTGGAGGCAATGGGCAAAGCCATGCGCATCAGCGAAGACCCGAGCAGTTGCCTGACGGGAAGCTGCAAAAGCTGTCCGGAAGGGAAAAAGTGCGCCCGGGAACTTTGGGCGCTGCGGTAAGTTAATCTGATGAAAGGCGAGCTATCCCGCCTTTTTACTGCCCGTCAGCTATGCCGTTGTTGCCCCCAGGCCAGCAGAGCCTGACAGAATTCGGCCGGATGAGAGATAAACGGCGCGTGGGCGGCCTTGTCGAAGATAACCGAGCTGGACTGCGGCCACAGGACGTCCAGCAGGGGAACTACTTTCCGGGGCACAAGCCCGTCCAGTCGGCCATACAGACGTAAATGTGGTATTGCAGAATGCGAAAACTCCTGGCGCAGATCGGCGGTTCTTAGGATCTCAAGCCCGCCATTAAGCACGGCCACGTCCGGCATCGGCTGCTCCAGAACAACGGTTTTCAGCAGGCGAGCATCCTGCCGCGCGGTTTCCGTGCCCAGGGTTTGAAGCGCCAGAAAACGCTCCACGGTACGCTGAAAATCTTCGCTTAGCTGCTGCTGGAACCCGGCCAGCACGTCCGGTTTAATGCCCGGCCAGTCTTCTGCGGCGGTAAAACAGGGTGAGGAAGCCACCGTCACCAGCGCGCTCACGCGTTCAGGCCTGGCGAGCGCAGCCTGGCTTGCTACCAGCCCACCGAGGCTCCAGCCAAGCCATGTGGCACATTCAGGCGCTTTAGCCAGCACAATGTCGGCCATTTCCTCCAGCGTTAAGGCACCAAATCCCTTGCTCCGGCCATACCCCGGCAAGTCGACCAGATGCAGCCGAAATTGCGAGCCGAGTTCGGATTCTATGTTGTGCCAAACCTCCGCATTCAGTCCCCATCCGTGCAGCAGCACAAGATCGCGTTTTCCTTCACCTTTTGTTTGCCACCACAGCTCACTCATCAGTTACCGTTCTCATTTTCATCAGCAAGGAGAACGCTATGCTAACAATCCCTGGCCGCTGTTGGCTATGCCGGTTACCGCTTGCCCGTCCGACATGGGGTATTTGCTCCTGCTGCACCACTTCGCTGCTTCAGCCCCTGGCCTGTTGTTTGCAGTGTGGTTTACCGGCGTTGAGCGGGCATTTGCCCTGCGGACGCTGTCTGCAAAGAGCACCAGAGTGGGACACAATGGCCTATGTGACAGACTACCTGCCGCCGTTAAGCACGCTGATTCATCACCTGAAATTTACCGGAACGCCCTCGCTCGCGCCGGCCTTAGCCCGCCTTTTGCTGCTGCGTATTCTGGCAGCCAGGCGAGAGGGCAGCCTTCAATTGCCCGATGCTATTTTGAGTGTGCCACTGCACCATACCCGAGCGTGGCGGCGCGGTTATAACCAAAGCGCACTTATTGCTACTCCACTCTCACACTGGTTGGGTCTGGAGCATTATCCCTCTGCAATCAAACGCATACGCTCATCGCCAGCCCAACATACGTTGACGGCAAAGGAAAGAAAGAGGAATTTGAAAGGCATCTTTAGGGTTGAAATTCCCGTCGCGGGTCGCCATATGGCGATTGTGGATGATGTCGTGACGACGGGTAGTACTGTTGCGGAGATAGCGCGATTGCTGAAAAGGCAGGGCGCGGCGACTGTCCAGGTATGGTGCCTGTGTCGAACCTTGTAGACCCTCGACGATGGGCGTATTATAACCGACTAAAATAGTCAACTATTGAGCAATCGTTATGATCCGTATTTCCGATGCTGCACAATCCCACTTTGCCAAGCTGCTGGCAAATCAGGAAGAAGGGACGCAAATCCGCGTATTCGTAATCAATCCTGGCACCCCGAATGCGGAGTGTGGTGTGTCTTATTGTCCGCCGGATGCGGTTGAAGCGACCGACACGGCGCTGCCGTTCGAGCAGTTAACGGCTTATGTTGATGAGCTGAGCGCACCTTATCTGGAAGATGCCGAAATCGACTTCGTCACCGACCAGCTCGGTTCCCAGCTGACGCTGAAAGCGCCTAACGCAAAAATGCGTAAGGTTTCTGACGACGCGCCGCTGATGGAGCGCGTTGAGTATATGCTGCAGGCGACCGTTAACCCACAGCTGGCAGGCCACGGCGGTCGCGTCACGCTGATGGAAATTACCGACGAAGGCTTCGCCATTCTGCAGTTTGGCGGCGGCTGTAACGGTTGTTCAATGGTAGATGTGACGCTGAAAGAAGGGATCGAGAAACAGCTTCTGGCTGAGTTCCCTGAGCTGAAAGGCGTGCGTGACCTGACCGAACACCAGCGCGGTGAGCACTCTTACTATTAATTAGATAAGCCCCTCACCCCGACCCTCTCCCCAAAGGGGAGAGGGAGGAAAGAAATATCCCACGTTTCACCGTTCGGTTCCCTCTCCCTCCCAGGGAGAGGGCCAGGGTGAGAGTCACCAAATCACTGCTTCTTACGCCGCTTATCCAAATCCTTCAGCAACTTATTCACCCGTTCATCGGCAAACATCGCTTCCAGAGAGACGGTTAGCTTGCGCCGCCAGTTCTTATACTGATCGCTGGTGCCAGGAATATTCACCGGCTCGGCCATATCCAGCCAGTCCTCTGGCTGCAGCCCCAGCAGCGCGCTATGGCTGTCGGCGATATAACGCTGCATGCCGCGGTTGAGCGTGTCGGTCATCGTCATTAACGCGGCCTTATGCCCCGCCCGCTTCGGCAGGCAGCCGTACTTATGTAGCCCGTCAAGCAATCCCTGTTTAGCCCTTTCGCGGTCTTCATACAGCCCCGCCAGCACCTCTTCATCAGGATAAAGTCCCAGCGTTTTGCCTAGCGTTAAATCGCCGCTATTCCAGTAGCCACGCAGCGTGGGCAAGTCGTGCGTTGTGGCAACCGCCATCGACTGCTTAGGCCATGTGGCCGGAGCCCGGAATTGCTTCTCTCCGTCGTGCTCGAAGTACAGCACTTTGTAAGAGTAAACGCCGCTGTCGCGAAGCTTGCCGACAATTTCAACCGGCACGGTACCCAGATCTTCACCAATCACCATACAGCGATGGCGCTGGCTTTCCAGGGCCAGAATCGAAAGCAAATCGTCCACCGGGTACTGCACATAGGCACCTTTATCCGCCGTCTCGCCGTAGGGGATCCACCACAGCCGCAGCATCGACATAACGTGGTCAATGCGCAGCGCGCCGCAGTGGGTCATATTGGCTCGCAGCAGTTCGATAAACGGCTGATACCCGCGAGCGGCCATGACGTGGGGATCCATCGGCGGCAGCCCCCAATTTTGCCCTAAGGGGCCGAGGATATCCGGCGGCGCGCCAACGGAGGCTTTCAGGCAGTACAGCTCACGGTCGCACCAGGTTTCAGAGCCGCCTTCCGCCACGCCCACCGCCAGGTCGCGATAAAGGCCAATCGGCATCTCGTCATGCTGGCTGGCATCCCAGCAGGCCTTAAACTGACGCCAGGCGAGATACTGCAGCCAAAGCCAGAAGTTAACCTCATCACGATGCTGCTCGCAGAACTGCTTCACTTCCGGGCTATGGGCGTCGCGATAGCCTTCCGGCCACACCGGCCAGCCCCAGCGCAGAGGATCTTCGTTAACCTGGCTGGCGTGAAGCGCATCGTAGGCGGCCTGGTAGAACAGCCCCTCTCCCCCTTCCGCAACGAACCGGCCAAAAGCGATGACTTGCTCATCGCTGGGTTTACGCAGCGAGAACTGTTGCCACGCTAAACGCAGCGCCGCAACCTTAAGGGCCGTAACGGCGGAATAATCCACCCACTCAGCATCTCTCGCATTCTGAAGCTGTTTCTGCACGGCGGATTTTTTCCACCACGCCTGCGCCGCTTTGCTGTTCTGGAAATCTTCTACCGCATTGACGTCGATATAGATGACATTCAACCAGCGGCGTGACGATGGGCTATACGGGCTGGCGCTCTCCGGGTTAGCCGGGTAAAGCGAATGAATCGGGTTGAGGCCGATAAACGCCCCGCCCCGCTTCGCCACATCCCCCAGCATCTGCTTCAAATCGCCAAAGTCGCCGATGCCCCAGTTAGCCGCCGAGCGCAGCGTGTAAAGCTGCACGCACGCGCCCCACAGCTTTTTGCCCTGCAGTAACGCGTCCGGCTCATAGCAGCGCGGCGGGGCGACGATAATTCTGCTCGTCCAGCTCTGCTTTTGCCGACTGACCACCAGCGAATGGTAGCCCTCGGGTAGCTTCGTCGGCAGCGTTAGTTTCTTACCGCCAGAAACTTGTCCGTGGTGGGTGTGGCCTTCTTCAGTGGTCAGCACCCAGCTAAATTCACCCTCACCTTCCAGCGTCAGCTGCATCCGCTGCCCGGCAGTGAAAACCTGAACCGCTGGCACAGGATCGGTCGACTTTTTTGCAACAGCGGTGCGGTTCATGGCCTCGAGCAGACGCAGTTTTGTCTGTGCAGGAATAGCCTGCGGTTTGCCGTGGGCGTTGATGTAGTTCGGGCTGATACCCGCCGCCAGAGCGGCGCTATCAAGACGTTTGCTCTCCATGGCGCTCCCTTAGCGTTTTGCCTGCCAGATACGTTGTTGGTAATCGCGGATAGAGCGATCGGAGCTGAACATACCGCAGCGGGCGCTGTTCAAAATGGCCGCGCGCGTCCAGGCTTCCTGGTCCAGGTAAAGTTTGTCGGCAAGCTTCTGTGCTTCGACATACGCGGTGAAGTCCGCCATCAACAGGTAAGGATCGCCGCCCTCTTTGCCGATGCTGTGCAGCATCTGATCAAAAGCGTGTTTATCTCCTGCGCTGTATTTGCCCTGTTCCAGTTCTTTAAGCACGGCATCCAGCACTTTATCTTTTTTGCGCCATTTCACCGGATCATAGCCTTTGGCTTTCAGAGCCTTAACCTGTTCGACGGTGTGGCCGAAAATAAAGATATTCTCTTCACCCACCTTCTCTGCGATTTCAACGTTGGCGCCGTCCAGCGTCCCCACCGTCAGTGCGCCATTCAGGGCCAGCTTCATGTTACCGGTGCCGGATGCCTCTTTACCCGCAGTCGAAATCTGCTCGGAAATATCAGCCGCCGGGATCATTACCTCCGCCGCAGATACGCAGTAGTCCGGCAGGAAGACAACCTTCAGTTTGTCTCCCACCAGCGGATCGTTGTTGATCGCCTCGGCCACCTTGTTGATCGCAAAGATAATATTTTTGGCCAGGTAATAGCCCGGGGCCGCCTTCGCGCCAAACAGGTAAACGCGCGGCACGCGGTCTGCCTTCGGGTTCTCGCGGATCTCTTTGTACTGCGCCAGGATATGCAACAGGTTCAGGTGCTGACGTTTGTATTCGTGCAGACGTTTGATTTGCACGTCGAACAACGCATCCGGGTTGATCACAATGCCGGTACGAGCCTTCACAAATGCAGCCAGTTTTACTTTGTTCTGATGCTTGATTTCGCGCCAGGTCTGGCGGAATTTGGCGTCATCGGCGCGCTTTTCCAGTCCTTCCAGCACGTCGAGGTTATTCGCCCACTCTTTCTTCAACGTCTTGTCGAACAGCGCGGCAAGCGCCGGGTTGCACTGCTTGATCCAGCGGCGTGGCGTGATGCCGTTCGTCACGTTATGGAATTTATTCGGCCACAGCTGGTGGTATTCCGGGAACAGATCTTTCACCACCAGCTCGGAGTGCAGCGCCGCCACGCCGTTCACCGCAAAGCCTCCGACCACGCACAGATTTGCCATGCGCACCTGCTTGCTATGCACCACGGCAAGCTTCGCACAGACGGCTTCATCCCCCGGCCAGGTTTTATCGACCAGCAGCTTAAAGCGCTTGTTGATCTCATTGATGATTTGCATGTGGCGCGGCAACAGCGCTTTCACCAGCTTCTCATCCCAGCACTCCAGAGCTTCAGGCATCAGGGTGTGGTTGGTATAGGCGAAGGTCTTACTGGTGATCGCCCACGCGTCGTCCCAGCTAAGCTGATGCTCGTCAATCAGCACGCGAAGCAGCTCAGGGATCGCGATCGTTGGGTGGGTATCGTTCAGCTGAATTACTTCGTAGTCCGGCAGCTCGGCGAGCCTGCGGCCTGCCAGATGATGGCGGCGCAGGATATCAGCCACCGAACAGGCGCACTGGAAATATTGCTGTATCAGGCGCAGCTTTTTGCCGTTCAGGTGATTGTCATTCGGGTAGAGCACCTTGGTGAGCTTTTCAGCGTCAATGCCCTGCTGCTCGGCTTTAAGAAACTCACCGTCATTAAATTTTGTCAGATCAAACGGATGAGCGTGCTTTGCCTGCCACAGGCGCAGCGGCTGTGCCACGCCATTTCGATAGCCCAGCACCGGTAAGTCCCACGCCTCACCCTGGAAAACAAAGGCTGGCTCCCAGCGCGAATGCTTACCGTCCTTCACGAGTTTCCCGCCAATGCCCACCTGCACATCCAACGCGCTGTTGTGACGGAACCAGGGATAGCTCCCGCGCTGCCAGTCATCCGGGGCTTCCATCTGTTTGCCGTCCTTAAAGGACTGGCGGAACAGGCCATACTCATAGTTCAGGCCATAGCCGATGGCCGATTGCCCGACCGTGGCCATTGAGTCCAGGAAACAGGCAGCAAGCCTGCCCAACCCGCCATTGCCTAAGGCCGGATCCGTCTCTTCTTCCAGTAAATCGGTGAGGTTAATCTGGTAACCCTTCAGTACCTCACTCACCTCAGTGAACCAGCCCAGGTTAAGCAGGTTATTCCCCGTCAGGCGGCCAATCAAAAACTCCATTGAGATGTAGTTTACATGGCGCTGTTTGGCTCCAGGCTTGGCTGCAGGCTGAGCCGCTAAAAGCTCGGCAAGCGCGCCGCTAACCGCGTGCCACCACTGATGTTGGGTCATTTCACTGGCATCATGTAGGCCGTAACGCTGCCACTGGCGCGTCAGAGCGGACTGGAACTGTTCTTTACTGAAGATCGGCTGTGACATAGAAAATCGGTCCTGTAATGTTCGAAAATCATTACCCGCTAGTGTGCCGGGCAGCCTGGTGGACTTCCTCCTCCCGACGCGGATTACGCGGGGAGGAGTAGCGAGGATGAGCGAAAAATGTGATCTCTGCCACTCGCTACAGCGATGTAACGGGTTTCAGTCTCGCTGGCGCAAGGAGTGAGCAATCATATTCATGAAAAAAATGGAACTGTGACAGGGTGCAACTTACCGAGCACAGAAAGTTCAACAACCTTGCAATAAAGGACATTCTGGCCGACTTTATCCGTAAGCATTAATTACGAAGCGTAAAAAAAATCGCATCCTTGAACATTTCCCTCCATGATTCCTTCTGCAGCGCGGCAAGACCGCCTTGCGGCGCTGAATACGTTGGGGAAATTTATACACAGTGAAGTGATCAACTATGTTAATCCCATCCAAATTAAGTCGCCCTGTTCGGCTGGAAAACACTGTGGTTCGCGACCGCCTGTTGGTGAAGCTTTCGACTGCCGCCAACTATCGCTTAGCGCTGATCGCCAGCCCTGCCGGTTATGGTAAAACTACCCTGGTCTCACAGTGGGCGGCCGGGCGAAAAGAGCTGGGCTGGTATTCCCTCGACGAAGGGGATAACCAGCAGGAACGCTTTGCCAGTTACCTGATTGCTGCCGTGCAGCACGCCACCGGCGGCCACTGCGTCAGCAGCGAAACCATGGCGCAAAAGCGGCAATATGCCAGCCTGTCTTCGCTCTTTTCACAGTTATTTATCGAGCTGGCGGGATGGGATAAACCGCTCTATCTGGTGATTGATGATTACCACCTGATTGCCAACCCGGTGATCCACGAAGCCATGCGCTTTTTCATTCGTCACCAGCCGGAAAACCTGACGCTGGTGATTCTCTCGCGCAATCTCCCGCAGCTTGGCATTGCCAACCTCCGCGTGCGCGATCAGCTCCTGGAAATTGGTAGCCAGCAGCTCGCCTTTACGCATCAGGAAGCCAAACAGTTTTTCGACAACCGCCTGGCAACGCCGATTGAACAAGCGGACAGTAGCCGCCTGTGTGATGACGTGGCGGGCTGGGTCACTGCGCTACAGTTAATTGCCCTGTCCGCCCGGCAAAGCAACACGCCGGCTCAACATTCTGCGCGGCGCCTGTCGGGCATTAACGCCAGCCATCTTTCAGATTATCTGGTGGATGAAGTCCTGAATAACGTGGATGCCGATACCCGCAACTTCCTGCTGAGAAGCTCCATCCTGCGCTCAATGAATGACACGCTGATAAGCCAGGTGACAGGCGAAGAAAATGGCCAGATGCGTCTGGAAGAGGTCGAACGCCAGGGCCTGTTCCTGCAGCGCATGGACGATTCCGGCGAATGGTTCTGCTTCCACCCGCTGTTTGGCAGCTTCCTTCGCCAGCGCTGCCAGTGGGAGCTGGCCGCAGAGCTGCCGGATATCCACCGGGCAGCAGCCGAAAGCTGGATGGCGCAAGGCTTCCCAAGCGAAGCCATTCACCACGCGCTGGCGGCTGGCGACGCCAATATGCTGCGCGATATTCTGCTGGGCCACGCGTGGGCGCTGTTTAACCACAGCGAGCTGACGTTGCTGGAAGAGTCACTGAAGGCGCTGCCGTGGGAAAGCCTGCTGGAAAACCCAAAACTTGTGCTGCTGCAGGCCTGGCTGATGCAAAGCCAGCACCGCTACGGCGAAGTGAATACCCTGCTGGCAAGAGCCGAGCAGGAAATGGACTTGGTTATCGACGACACGCTGCACGGTGAATTTAACGCCCTGAGGGCCCAGGTTGCCATCAACGCGGGCGATCCGGCGGAAGCCGAGCGCCTGGCCATGGTCGCGCTGGAAATGCTGCCGCTGGCCAATTTTTACAGCCGTATCGTAGCCACCTCGGTTCACGGCGAAGTGCTGCACTGCAAAGGCGATCTGACGAAGTCGCTTTCCGTTATGCAGCAGACCGAGCAAATGGCCCGCCGCCACGATGTGTGGCACTACGCGCTGTGGAGCCTGATTCAGCAAAGCGAAATCCTGCTGGCTCAGGGGTTCTTACAGGCCGCCTGGGAAACCCAGGAAAAAGCCTTTGTGCTGATCCGCGAGCAGCACCTCGAACAATTGCCTCTGCACGAGTTTCTACAGCGTATCCGCGCCCAGCTGCTTTGGGCATGGGCGAGGTTGGATGAAGCCGAAGCGGCAGCCCGCAGCGGGATGGAGGTGCTTTCCAGCTTCCAGCCGCAGCAACAGCTCCAGTGCCTGGCGCTGCTGGTGCAGTGCTCGCTGGCGCGCGGTGACCTGGATAATGCTCGTAATCACCTTAACCGCCTTGAAAATTTGCTTGGGAACGGTCCCTGGCATAGTGACTGGGTCTCCAACGCCGACAAGGTACGGGTGATCTACTGGCAAATGATTGGCGATAAAAAGTCGGCGGCCAACTGGCTGCGCCAGACGCCGAAGCCTGAATTTGCCAATAACCACTTCCTGCAAAGTCAGTGGCGGAATATCGCCCGCGTACAAATCCTGCTGGGTGAGTACGATCCGGCGGAAATGGTGCTGGAAGAACTTAACGAAAACGCCCGCAGCCTGCGCCTGATGAGCGACCTTAACCGTAACCTGCTGCTGCTCAACCAGCTTTACTGGCAGTCAGGGCGTAAAAGTGATGCCCAGCGCGTGCTGCTGGAAGCTCTGGCACTGGCAAACCGCACCGGATTCATCAGCCACTTCGTGATCGAAGGGGAAGCAATGGCGCAGCAGTTGCGCCAGCTTATTCAGCTCAACACACTGCCGGAACTGGATCAGCACCGCGCTCAACGCATCCTGCGTGAGATAAACCAGCACCATCGCCATAAGTTTGCTCACTTTGATGAAAGCTTTGTGAACCGCCTGCTGAATCACCCGGAAGTGCCGGAGCTTATCCGCACCAGCCCGCTGACGCAGCGAGAGTGGCAGGTCTTGGGGCTGATTTATTCCGGCTATAGCAACGAGCAGATTGCCGGAGAGCTGGACGTTGCGGCGACGACCATCAAAACGCACATTAGGAATCTGTATCAGAAGCTGGGCGTGGCGCACCGCCAGGACGCGGTACAGCATGCGCAGAAATTACTGAAGATGATGGGGTATGGGGTTTAGCTGGAAATATTGTCTATGCAGAGGCTGGCTTAGATTCCGTTCACTTCCGGTCCTGATTTATTTCAGTTTTTACCCTCACTCTAACCCTCTCCCTGGAAGGGAGAGGGAATAAACACTGTTTCCTCCCGCCTGTTTTCCCCCTCGCCCCTTTGGGGAGAGGGGCGGTTGAACTGTCGGAAACAGCGAAAGGGAAGAGATATCCCTGTTAAGACGCCAGCGACAGTCCTGCTTTAGCCGCCTGCTTTACCAGCCACTGCGCCACCCGCGCCTGCTGCTCTTCGTTGAGCCACATGCCCAGTTTAGTGCGGCGCCACAGCGCATCTTCCGCGCATCTGACCCATTCATGCTCAACCAGATAGCGAAGCTCGGCTTCATAAAACTCATGGCCAAAATCTTCGCCCAGATCGCCCAGGGTTTTAGCATCGCCCAACACCAGATCGCTGTTGCTGCCATAGGTTCGCGCCAGGTGGCGGGCGAGGCTTTCGGTCAGGAAACCGTAGCGACGGCGCAGTTTGGCCGCATAATCATCACGATCGCCGCCGATATCACCGCCAGGCAGGCGGCACTCTTTGGTCCAGGCCGGACCAATATTCGGGTAGTAACGCTCCAGCTTATCCAGCGCATGTTCAGCCAGCTTACGGTAGGTCGTCAGCTTACCGCCGAAGACCGACAGCAGCGGGGCCTGACCATTTTCGTCATGAATATCCAGCGTGTAATCACGGGTCACCGCCTGCGGAGAATCAGACTCGTCATCACACAACGGACGCACGCCAGAATAGGTCCAGACGATATCGTCTTTGGTCAGCGTCTTTTTGAAATGCGTGTTGTAAACGTTCAGCAGATAGCTCACTTCTTTGTCATCAATCTGCACCGCTTTCGGATCGCCGTGGTATTCCACGTCGGTGGTGCCGATGATGGAGAACTCGTCCATCCACGGGATCACGAACACAATACGCTTATCTTCGTTTTGCAGGATATAGGCCTGCTTCTGGGTATGCACGCGAGGCACCACAATGTGACTGCCTTTGATCAGGCGGATGCCATAAGGCGACGGCAGATGCAGCCCTTCGTCAAAGAAGGTTTTCACCCACGGGCCGGTGGCGTTCACCAGGCCTTTTGCGCGCCAGGTAAAGGTTTCACCAGTATCAATATCCTGCGCTTCGACAACCCACAGCCCGTTTTCGCGGGTTGCTTTGGTGGCACGAGTGCGTGTTTTCACCTCTCCGCCCTTGCGGGTCACCATCTGGGCGTTAGCCAGCACCAGGCGAGCATCATCCACCCAGCAGTCGGAATATTCGAAACCGCGCACGATCTCAGGCTTCAGCACTGAATCTGCGCCAAAACGCAAGCCGGTAGAGGCCGGCAAACTGGTGCGTTTCCCCAGATGATCGTACATGAACAGGCCAGTCCGAATCATCCACGCCGGACGAAGGTGCGGCCGGTGCGGTAAACGAAAGCGCATCGGGAAGGCAATGTGCGGCGCCATTTTCAACAGTACTTCACGCTCCGCCAGCGCCTCACTCACCAGACGAAACTCGTAATGTTCCAGGTAGCGCAGGCCGCCGTGAATCAGCTTAGAGCTGGCGGAAGAGGTCGCGCAGGCCAGATCCTGTCCCTCCAGCATCAACACGGATAACCCGCGGCCAGCGGCGTCCGCCGCAATACCGGCGCCGTTGATTCCACCGCCAATAACAATCAGATCTTTGGTTTCCATGTTGCCCTCACGCACTTTCGTTAAAGCTCAAAAATGTTCGATATCGCTCATGATAGCAAGTGTTCGCCCGCTTTGGTAACGAAATAAAAACATTTCTACGTGATATGGATAACATATTGGCGTTAATATCAGCGCCAGCGGGGCGCGATGCCTTAACATGCCCCTTGTTTCCTTTCTTTCTCGACGAGTAAAACCATGGATCAATTTGAATGTATTGGTGTGGAAGAAGCACACCAGAAACTCCAGCAGCAGCAGGCGGTATTGGTGGATATCCGCGATCCGCAGAGCTTTGCCATGGGACACACGCCGGGGGCTTACCACCTCACCAACGACACGCTGGTGAATTTTATGCAGCAGAACGACTTCGACACGCCGGTCATGGTGATGTGCTACCACGGCAACAGCAGCAAAGGCGCCGCCCAATATTTGCTGCAGCAAGGCTATGATCAGGTCTACAGCGTCGACGGCGGCTTTGACGCCTGGCACCGCCATTTCCCGGCTGAAGTCGCTCACGGCGCGTAAAGTTCAGCCCTTGTCGCTCCCTGCAGGTATACTGCTTGCCTTAATAAAAGCTTTACCCTGGATAATTTGAGCCGTAGGAAGCGATGCCCCTACGGCTCGAAGTATGACGGGTAAATAGACGAAGTTGGTTAAACTTTCATGATCATGATTACCTCTTTCGCCAACCCGCGCGTGGCGCAGGCTTTTGTCGACTACATGGCAACTCAGGGCGTTATTCTTACTATTCAGCAGCATACGCAAAGCGATGTCTGGCTGGCCGATGAAAGTCAGGAACAGTATGTCCGAGCCGAGCTGGAAAAGTTCGTCGCGAACCCTGGCGACCCGCGCTACCAGGCGGCCAGCTGGAGCACCGGCCACAGCGGCGTGGGTTTCAGCTATAAACGCTATCCTTTTTTTGCCACCATCAAAGAGCGCGCCGGCCCGCTGACGCTTATCGTCATCGGCGTGTGCATCGCGCTGTTTGTCCTGCTCAATATCGTGGGCTTCGGCCCGGTGATCTCCGTGCTTGGCTGGCCGCTCGTACCCGAGCAGCGCTTTGAGTTTTGGCGTTATTTCACACACGGATTACTGCATTTCTCCTTGCTGCATATCCTCTTTAACCTACTATGGTGGTGGTATTTAGGCGGCGCGCTGGAAAAACGCCTCGGCACCGGCAAACTGCTGACGCTGACGCTTATTTCCACCCTGCTGAGCGGTTTTATGCAGGCAAAATTTACCGGCCCGCTGTTTGGCGGCCTGTCAGGCACGGTGTTTGCGCTGATGGGTTATGTCTGGCTGCGCGGAGAGCGAGATCCCGACAGCGGCATTCAGATGCAGCGCGGGCTGCTGGCGTTTGCGGTGATTTGGTTGGTTATTGAGGTCTTTACTCAGTCAGCTGTCATTCCAGCGCACCTGACCGGCATGCTGGTTGGCCTGGCGATGGCGCTGGTAGATACCCTGAATGCGCGAAAACGAACATAACAATGCTGGAGTAGCTTGTGAAGCAGACACAACGTCATGACGCGATTATTGAGCTGGTTAAGCAGCAGGGATACGTCAGTACCGAAGAGTTGGTGGAACAGTTTGCCGTCAGCCCGCAAACCATCCGCCGGGATTTAAACGACCTGGCCGATCAGAATATGATTCTGCGCCATCACGGCGGGGCAGCTCTGCCTTCCAGCTCGGTCAATACCCCGTGGCACGACCGAAAAGCAACGCAAACCGCAGAAAAAGAGCGGATTGCGCAGAAGGTTGCCAGCCAAATTCCTAACGGCGCCACGCTGTTTATCGACATCGGCACCACGCCTGAAGCCGTGGCACATGCGCTGCTTAATCATAGCAATCTGCGCATTGTGACCAACAACCTCAACGTGGCGAACACTCTGATGGCAAAAGAGGATTTCCGTATCATCCTGGCCGGCGGAGAGCTGCGCAGCCGCGATGGCGGTATTATCGGCGAGGCCACGCTGGACTTTATTTCCCAGTTCCGCCTCGACTTCGGCATTCTCGGCATCAGCGGTATCGATAGCGACGGTTCGCTGCTTGAGTTTGATTACCACGAGGTTCGCACCAAGCGCGCGATTATCGAAAACTCTCGCAGCGTGTTGCTGGTCGTGGACCATTCGAAGTTTGGCCGTAATGCGATGGTGAATCTGGGCAGCATTAGCCTGGTGGATACCGTGTATACCGACGTGGTGCCGCCTGCGGGCGTGATGCAGGTGATTAAAGAGAATAATGTGCAGCTGGAGCTGTGCTGAGTTTTACCCTCACCCCGGCCCTCTCCCTAAAAGGGAGAGGGGGAAATGCATACTACCGTTCGGATCCCCTCTCCCCCGTGGGGAGAGGGTTAGGGTGAGGGGCAAACTATAATCTCACCGGCTTAATATGCCAAATCTCATCGGCGTACTCCTGAATTGTCCTGTCAGACGAGAAATAGCCCATATTGGCGATGTTGTGCATAGTGCGGATAGTCCACTCCTCCGGCTGCTGGTAGACCTCATCCACCTTGTCCTGGCAGTCCACATAGCTGCGGTAATCCGCCAGCACCTGATAGTGATCGCCAAAGTTAATCAGCGAGTCGACTAAATCCCGATAACGTCCCGGCTCTCCGGGGCTGAATGCCCCCGTCGCGATTTGCGTCAGTACCTGACGCAGCTCTTCATCCTTCTCGTAGTATTCCCGAGGGTTGTAGCCTTTGCTGCGGAGAGCCTCCACCTCTTCTGCGGTATTACCGAAGATAAAGATGTTGTCTTTACCAACGTGGTCGAGCATCTCGACGTTGGCGCCATCCAGCGTCCCGATGGTCAGCGCCCCGTTGAGCGCGAACTTCATGTTACTGGTGCCGGAAGCTTCGGTTCCCGCCAGCGAAATTTGCTCGGAGAGATCTGCCGCCGGAATAATCAACTGGGCGAGACTGACGCTGTAGTTCGGGATAAACACCACCTTCAGCTTATCTTTAACCTGCAGGTCATTGTTGATCACCTCAGCTACATCATTGATAAGATGGATAATATGCTTCGCCATGTAATAGGCCGACGCCGCTTTACCCGCGAAAATATTCACGCGTGGCACCCATTCCGCCTCCGGATCGGCCTTGATGCGGTTATAGCGGGCGATTACATGCAGGACGTTCATTAGCTGGCGCTTATATTCATGAATACGCTTAATCTGCACGTCGAACAAAGCATCCGGGCTCACCACCACGTTGAGCTGCTGCCCAATGTACGTCGCCAGCCGTTTTTTATTCGCCAGTTTGGCCTTACGCACCGCCTGATGCACCGTCGGGTAGTCAATGTGCTGCTTCAGGTCGTTCAGCTGGCTTAAGTCCGTCCGCCATGTCTGCCCGATATTATCATCCAGCACTTCAGACAGCGCCGGGTTGGCAAGCGCCAGCCAGCGACGCGGCGTTACGCCGTTCGTTTTGTTGCTAAAGCGCATCGGGAAGATACTGGCGAAGTCGGCAAACAGGGACTGCACCATCAGGTTGGAGTGCAGTTCAGACACGCCGTTCACCTTATGGCTGACCACCACCGCGAGCCAGGCCATTCGCACTCGTCTGCCGTTGGATTCGTCGATAATTGATGCCCTGCCCAGCAGCCCCGTGTCGTTCGGGTACTGCTCCTGCAGGGTTTTGAGGAAGTAGTCGTTAATCTCAAAGATTATCTGCAGATGGCGCGGCAGGATCTTGCCGAGCATGTCTACCGGCCAGGTTTCCAGCGCCTCGCTCATCAGCGTGTGGTTGGTGTACGAGAAGACCTGGCAGGTCACTTCGAACGCTTCTTCCCATTCAAACTTATGCTCGTCAATCAGCAGCCGCATCAGCTCTGGAATCGACAGCACCGGGTGGGTGTCATTCAGGTGAATCGCAATTTTATCCGCAAGGTTGGCGTAGGTTTTATGCAGCTGATAATGGCGGCTCAGGATGTCCTGCATGGTGGACGAGACCAGGAAGTATTCCTGCCGCAGACGCAGCTCGCGCCCCGAATAGGTTGAGTCATCGGGATAAAGCACGCGGGACACGTTTTCTGAGTGGTTTTTGTCTTCCACCGCCGCGAAATAATCGCCCTGGTTAAACTTACCGAGGTTGATCTCGCTGCTCGCCTGGGCGTTCCACAGCCGCAGCGTGTTGGTCGCGTCGGTGTCGTAGCCCGGAATTATCTGGTCATAGGCGACCGCCAGGATCTCTTCGGTTTCGACCCAGCGAGCCTTTTTCCCCTCCTGCTGAATACGCCCACCGAAACGTACCTTGTAGCGCGTATTGTGGCGCTTAAACTCCCACGGATTGCCGTACTCAAGCCAATAATCTGGCGACTCTTTCTGGCGGCCATCGACGATGTTCTGCTTGAACATCCCGTAGTCGTAGCGAATTCCGTAGCCGCGCCCCGGCAGCCCCAGGGTCGCCAGCGAATCGAGGAAACAGGCGGCGAGACGCCCCAAACCGCCGTTGCCAAGGCCGGGGTCGTTCTCCTCGTCAATCAACTCTTCGAGGTCGAGGCCCATCTCTTCGAGGGCATTTTTCACATCTTCATAGATGCCGAGGGACAGCAGCGCGTTCGACAGCGTGCGCCCGATCAGAAACTCCATCGACAGGTAGTACACCTGGCGGACTTCCTGGGAAAGCTGAGCGCGGTTGGAACGCAGCCAGCGCTCCACCAGCCTGTCGCGAACGGCAAAGAGCGTCGCGTTAAGCCACTCGTGTTTATTGGCGATGGCAGGGTCTTTCCCCACCGTAAACATCAGCTTATAGGCAATCGAGTGTTTAAGCGCTTCGACGCTCAGCGTGGGTGATGCATAGGAAAAGGGTGCGTTCATATCAGTGATTCCTGGTGTATGGGTAATTACATCAAGCGTTGATAAAGGTCGCGGTATGCCTGCGCCGCTACCTGCCAGCTAAAATCCATATTCATTGCCTGCCGCTGCACATAACGCCACAGCGACGGGCGGGACCACAGCACGAAAGCACGCCGGATCGCGCGGAGCAGCGACCAGGCATTACTGTCTTCAAACACAAAACCGGTAGCCACACCGTCGGCCAGATTCTCAAGAGAAGTATCGGACACGGTGTCGGCCAGACCACCGGTTCGCCGCACCAGCGGCAAGGTGCCATATTTCAGGCCGTAGAGCTGCGTTAAGCCGCAGGGCTCAAAGCGGCTCGGGACTAAAATCACGTCGGCACCGCCCATGATGCGGTGGGAAAATGCCTCGTGATAGCCAATCTGGACGCCGACCTGGCCGGGATGCTCGGCCGCCGCCGCCAGAAATCCTTCCTGCAGCACGGAATCCCCGGCCCCCAGCAGCGCCAGCTGCCCGCCCTGCTCCAGTAACCCAGGCAGCGCCTCTAGCACCAGATCCAGCCCTTTTTGATTGGTTAACCGACTGACCACCGCGAACAGCGGGACTTTGTCGTTCACCTTCAGCCCCATCGCCACCTGCAGCTGGCGTTTGTTTTCGGCTTTCTCCTCCAGCGAATCGCGGTTATACCGCGAGGCCAGTAGCAGGTCGCTTTCCGGGTTCCAAATCTTGTCGTCCACGCCGTTTAAAATGCCCGACAGACGCCCTTCACGCTGGCGCTGGCGCAGCAGCCCTTCCATGCCATAGGCAAAGTGCGGGTCGGTAATCTCCCGCGCATAGGTTGGACTGACGGCGGTAATGTGGTCGGCATAGTAAAGCCCGGCCTTCAGGTACGAAATCTGGCCGTGAAATTCCAGCCCGTTCATGTCGTAGACCCACCACGGCAAATCAATTTCACTTAAGTGATGAGCATAGAACATTCCCTGGTAGGCGAGATTGTGTACGGTGAATACCGACTTCGCCGGCCGCCCGCGAACCTCGAGGTAGGCCGGAGTCAGCCCGGCGTGCCAGTCGTGGGCATGCACCACATCGGGATGCCAGAAAGGATCCAGGCCACAGGCCATTTCCGCCCCAACCCAGCCAAGCAGCGCAAAGCGCAGCACATTGTCCTGGTAAGCAAACTGGTTCGTGTCGTGATAGGGGCTGCCCGGGCGTTCATAAAGATGGGGGGCATCAATCAGGTAAATACCAACGCCGTTGTAGTGGCCGTAGAGCAGGCGCATTGGGCCTGCGAACGTCTGTCGGTGGGTAACCACCTGAATATCTTCGATTCCTCGCCGCACGTCAGGAAAGGCGGGCAGCAGGACGCGCGTATCAACGCCACCGGCAATTTGTGCCGCAGGCAAAGCGCCCAGCACATCCGCAAGGCCGCCCGTTTTCAGCAAAGGAAACATCTCGGAACAGACATGTAAGACCTGCATTATCGCTCCCATATGCAAAGTCGCGGCGCTGTGTCTTAATCATCAGGCAACGCCGAACGATAAAATAACCGCGCACGGCATCACCGTGCGCAGGCCAATCTTCTACGCGTTTCAGCCCTGCAGCTTCGCCAGCATCTCACGCGTGACCAGTACAATGCCCTCTTCAGAGCGATAAAAACGGCGCGCATCCTCTTCGGCATTTTCGCCGACCACCATCCCTTCGGGGATCACGCAGGCGCGGTCGATAATGCAGCGGCGTAATCGGCAGGAGCGTCCGACAATAACGTCCGGCAGCAGGACGGATGAATCGATGTTGCAGAACGAGTTGATACGCACGCGAGGAAACAGCACCGACTGCACGACAACTGAACCCGAAATAATGCAGCCGCCGGATACCAGCGAGTTCAGCGTCATGCCGTGGCTACCGGAGCGATCCTGAACGAATTTAGCGGGCGGCAGCGGCTCCATATGGGTGCGGATCGGCCAGGCCTGGTCATACATATCCAGTTCCGGCATCACCGAGGCCAGGTCAAGGTTCGCTTTCCAGTAGGCTTCCAGCGTGCCCACATCGCGCCAGTAAGGTTCAGCATTAGGGTCGGACTGTACGCAGGAGAGCGGGAACGGGTGGGCGTAGGCTTCTCCCGCGCGAGTGATTTTCGGGATAATGTCTTTGCCAAAGTCGTGACTGGAGTTTTCATCCTGGTCATCTTCTTCCAGCAGCTTGAACAGGTAATCCGCATCAAAAACGTAAATACCCATGCTGGCCAGAGACTTACTGCTGTCGTTGGGCATCGTCGGCGGATTTTCCGGCTTCTCCACGAAATCGATAATTTTTTCGTCAGCGTCCACCGCCATAACGCCAAACGCTGATGCTTCATGTACCGGCACCGGCATACAGGCCACGGTGCAGCGCGCGCCCTTCTCGACGTGATCGATCAGCATGCGCGAGTAGTCCTGCTTGTAGATGTGGTCTCCGGCCAGGATCACCACATACTCGGCGTCGTAACGGCGAATAATGTCGAGGTTCTGGGTCACGGCGTCGGCCGTGCCCCGATACCAATTCTCACCGTGTACGCGCTGCTGAGCGGGCAGCAAATCCACAAACTCGTTCATCTCTTCGCTGAAGAAAGACCAGCCGCGCTGAATATGCTGCACCAGGGTGTGCGATTGATATTGAGTGATCACCCCAATGCGGCGAATACCGGAGTTAATGCAGTTGGATAGCGCAAAATCAATAATGCGGAACTTGCCGCCAAAATGGACCGCAGGCTTGGCGCGGGTCGACGTGAGATCCTTCAGTCGAGTCCCGCGGCCACCAGCCAGAATTAACGCAACGGATTTGATGGGCAACTGGCGGGCCAGCATCAGCGGATCGTTTTTCTCAAACCTGACCATAACGAACTCCTTTTTCATGACTTGTGGAACACGCAAACTCCGTGCGCGGGACCATGCCATACAACCATCACGACCGGGTTGTCCTCTCCGGCAAACGGAGGAACGGCGTGCCATTCCCCCTCAGGTAGAACGATGTCCGCAACTTCTTCGGTCGCGTTAATTGCGATAAGCCAGCGGTCGGACAGCTGGATTTGCAGGCGGTGTACGCCGTTTTGCCATTCATCGACGTTCAGGGGCTGCGCGTCTTTATTCAACCAGCGGACGTTACCATCACCCTCTTCCCACCAGCGGTTGGCGGTCAGCGCCGGGATAGTCTGTCGAAGCTGGAGGAGCGCCGCCGTAAAGGCTGTTAACCCGTCGTTACCCTGCTCCCAGTCAAGCCAGGTCAGCACGTTGTCCTGGCAGTAGGCGTTGTTGTTTCCGTGCTGGCTGTGGCCGTGTTCATCCCCGGCCAGCAGCATCGGTGTGCCCTGCGAGAGCAGCAGCGTGGTGAGCAGCGCATGCACGCTGTCGCGCCGCCGTTCCTTGATAATCAGGCTGGCTTCAAGCCCTTCAAACCCATAGTTGTTGCTAAAATTGCTGTTGGTGCCGTCTCGGTTATCTTCGCCGTTGGCTTCGTTATGCTTCTGGTTAAAACTTACGCAATCCCGCAGCGTAAAACCATCATGAGCGGTGATTAAATTAATGCTGGTGGAAGGCAGCCTTTCGCCGTGGCGATAAACGTCGCTCGAGCCGGCAAAGCGGCAGGCGAAGCCGCCCAAAGAGAGATCCTGCTGGAGCCAGAAGCGGCGCATCCCGTCCCTGAAATGATCGTTCCATTCGGCAAACAGCGGAGGGAAATTACCGACCTGATAACCGCCCTGGCCGATATCCCAGGGCTCCGCAATCAGCTTCACCTGCGACAGGTGAGGATCGTTTTTGATCGCCTCAAACAGCGGGGCGTCCTGCCGAAATTCGGGCGTGCGCCCCATCACCGAAGCCAGATCGAACCGGAAACCGTCCACGTGAAAACTGTCTACCCAGTAGCGCAGGCAGTCGATCATCTGGGCAACCACGCCCGGTGTGCTGAGATTCAGGGTATTCCCGCAGCCGGTCCAGTTCTGGTAATCGCCGTTGTCCATTAACCAATAATAGCTACGGTTGTCGATTCCGCTCAGCGACAGGGTTGGGCCGTCCTTGTCCAACTCCGCGCTGTGGTTCAGCACAATGTCGAGGATCACTTCTATCCCGGCCTGATGCAGCGCTTTGATGGCACCTCGCAGTTCATTCGCGGCGTTGTGAGGATTTTGATCTCTCGCGTAGTAGCTTTCAACGGCATAGAAAGCGCGAGGGTTGTAGCCCCAATAGTTACTCAGCCCAAGCTGCGAAATGCGAGGTTCGGTAACAAAATGCGCCACGGGCAGCAGCTCAAGCGCCGTGATGCCCAGGCGCTTGAAGTAGTCGATCATCACCGGATGGCCCAGCGCCGCATATGTCCCACGCAGATCTTCCGGGATGCCGGGGTGGAGCAGCGTCAGCCCGCGAACGTGGGCTTCATAGATAACCGTGTTGCCCCACGGCGTTCGGAGCGGCCGGTCGTCTTCCCAGTCAAATCTCTCTCTGACCACCACGCACTTCGCCATGTGCGGGGCACTGTCTTCGAGGTTGGGTTCATCGTAGCCGCAGTGAAAATGCGGGTGATCTTCTGCCCCGCCCACGACCACGCGAGCGCAGGGATCGAGCAGCAGCTTCGCCGGATTGAAGCGGTGGCCCTGCTCAGGCGCCCAGGGGCCATGAACCCGGTAGCCGTACAGCTGCCCCGGCTTGCCATCCGGCAAATAGCCGTGCCAGATATCTCCGGAGCGCGAAGGCATGTCGTAGCGGCGCTCGTGTCCGTGCTCGTCGAACAGGCACAGCTCGACCTTTTCCGCATGCACGGAATAGAGCGTGAAGTTAACGCCTTTGCCGTCGAAATACGCCCCAAAAGGAGCCGGGCTGCCTTGAGTAAGCTGCGTCATGCGTCCCCCTCGCGGATCAACCAGAGCGTGGACAGCGGCGGCAGCGTAATACACAGCGAATGGTCGCGCCCGTGGCTCGGCACCGCCTCGCTACGCACCGTGCCGCTGTTACCGGCGTTGCTGCCGTGATAGTGCATGGAGTCGGTATTCAGCTCTTCACGCCAGCACCCAGGCTGGTTGATGCCGAAGCGATAGTGGTAGCGCGGCACCGGCGTAAAGTTACTGGCGACAATCACCTCATTGCCCTCGGCATCACGCCGCACGAAAATAAAGACCGAATTGGCCTTATCTTCCACCACCAGCCATTCAAAGCCGTAGCCGTCGAAATCCAGCTGATGCAAGGCCGCGTGACGCCGATAGGTATGATTCAGGTCGCGCACGAGGCGCTGCACGCCGTGGTGCCAGTTGTCACCGCCCTGCAGCAGGTGCCAGTCCAGGCTGCTGTCGTGGTTCCACTCTCGCCCCTGGGCAAATTCGTTGCCCATAAACAACAGCTTTTTGCCCGGAAATGCCCACATCCAGCCGTAGTAAGCGCGAAGATTGGCGAACTTCTGCCAGGCATCCCCCGGCATACGATCGAGAATCGATTTTTTGCCGTGCACGACTTCATCGTGGGACAGCGGCAGCACAAAGTTTTCGGTGCCGTTGTACAGCATGCCGAAGGTCATTTTGTCGTGGTGGTACTGGCGGTAAACCGGGTCGAGCTTCATGTAATCGAGCGTGTCGTGCATCCAGCCGAGATTCCACTTAAACCAGAACCCTAGCCCGCCCATACTCGGTGGACGAGAGACACCGGCAAAATCAGTGGACTCTTCCGCCATCGTCACCGCGCCCGGCGTTTGCTCGCCGATGATGCGGTTGGTGCTACGCAGAAACTCAATCGCTTCCAGGTTCTCACGCCCGCCGTACTCATTCGGCACCCACTGGCCGCTTTCCCGGCTATAGTCACGATAAATCATCGACGCTACGGCATCCACACGCAGGCCATCAATGCCAAACCGCTCAATCCAGTAGAGCGCGTTGCCCACCAGATAGTTGCTGACTTCCCGGCGGCCATAGTTGTAAATCAGCGTGTTCCAGTCCTGGTGGTAGCCTTCTTGCGGATTGCCGTGCTCATACAGCGCGGTGCCGTCGAACTTCGCCAGCCCGGCGTCATCCGTCGGAAAGTGGCCCGGTACCCAGTCCAGCAAAACGTTCAGCCCGGCTTCGTGGGCGGTTCTGATCAGGTAAAGAAAATCATCGCGGGTGCCGAAACGGCGCGTCGGCGCGTAAAGCCCCTGCGGCTGATATCCCCAGCTGCCGTCAAATGGATGCTCGTTAACCGGCAGCAGCTCAAGATGGGTAAAGCCCATCTCTTTGACGTAGGGAATGAGCTGATCCGCCAGTTCGCGGTAGCTGAGCCAGAAATTATTGTCGGTGTGGCGACGCCATGAGCCGAGGTGCACCTCATAGATGGAGATGGGCTGGTCAAAGCCGTTCGCTTTTTGCCGCTCGGGGCTGAGCGTAGTTTTCTCCGGCAGGCCGCAAATCAGCGAGGCCGTTTCCGGGCGCATTTGCGCTTCAAAAGCATACGGGTCGGCTTTAATACGCAGCCGCCCTTCGGCATCCAGCAGTTCAAATTTATAAAGCTGGCCGTTATGCGCCCCGGGGATAAACAGCTCCCAAATGCCGCTTTCGCGCCGCAGCCGCATCGGATGGCGGCGGCCATCCCAATAGTTAAACTGCCCTACCACGGAGACGCGACGGGCGTTAGGAGCCCACAGCGAGAAACGCGTTCCGGTCACGCCATCCATTGTGTCGGCGTGCGCGCCCAGCGTTTCGTAAGGGCGTAAATGCGTGCCTTCTGAGAGCAGCCAGCTATCCAGCTCCTGAATCAAAGGGCCAAAACGGTAGGGATCGTCGATCAGGTTTTCCTGGCCGTGCCAGACAACCGCAAGCTGGTAGCGAAAAGCGTTTTTACGGCGAGGAATCAGCCCGCAGAAGAAGCCGCGGGAATCGAGGCTGTCGAGCTGGGCGACTTTACGCCCGGTCTTAGGCTCTATCACCCACACTTCGGTGGCGTCAGGCAACAGCGCCCGAACTTCAAGCCCGGCGTCGGTTTGGTGCATCCCCAGCAGGGAAAACGGATCGGCAAAATGACCCGCAATTAGCGCATTAATCACGTCTCTTTCCGGCAGAACAGACATGGCATTTTCCTTTTTTATGTGTCACCGATGACCCGCCCTACGCCTGCGTGCGGGTACGACACTTATCATTGACCTGACGAACGGCGTTTAACTCCTGTAAGCCGGTTCGCCCAATACTCGCCAAAACGCTTGCGCGTGCTGACTTAAGCATAGCCAACGCTTTATTAACTCCTCGTGAAATTAATTAATGACTTTCGTTGTACCTTAAATGACAGGCAAAAAAAGAGGGGCCACAAAGCCCCTCAGGTAAATAAGTGTAATTATGCGAGTGACCGCAGCATTCTGCGCAGCGGTTCGGCGGCGCCCCACAGCAGCTGGTCGCCGACGGTGAAGGCGGAGAGATACTCCGGCCCCATGTTCAGCTTGCGCAGACGGCCAACCGGCGTCGACAGCGTGCCGGTTACCGCGGCAGGCGTCAGTTCACGCATGGTGATATCACGGTCGTTTGGCACCACTTTCGCCCACGGGTTGTGCGCGGCCAGCAGCTCTTCCACGGTAGGAATAGACACGTCTTTCTTCAGCTTAATAGTGAACGCCTGGCTGTGGCAGCGCAGCGCGCCTACGCGCACGCACAGGCCATCAACAGGAATAACGGACGAGGTCGCAAGAATTTTGTTAGTTTCCGCCTGGCCCTTCCATTCTTCACGGCTCTGACCGTTGTCGAGCTGCTTGTCGATCCACGGGATCAGGCTCCCGGCGAGCGGCACGCCGAAGTTATCCACCGGCAGTTTGCCGCTGCGGCCAAGTTCGGTGACCTTACGTTCGATATCAAGAATAGCGGAAGCTGGATTTGCCAGTTCGGTAGAAACTTCGCCGTACAGCTGGCCCATCTGGTTCAGCAGCTCGCGCATATGGCGCGCGCCACCGCCGGATGCCGCCTGATAAGTCGCCACGGAAACCCAGTCAACCAGGTCGTTGGCAAACAGGCCGCCGAGGGACATCAGCATCAGGCTAACGGTGCAGTTACCGCCGACAAAGGTTTTCACGCCGTTGTTCAGGCCTTCCTGAATAACGTGCTGGTTTACCGGGTCGAGGATGATAATCGCGTCATCTTTCATGCGTAGAGAAGAAGCTGCGTCGATCCAATAACCTTGCCAGCCGCTTTCACGGAGCTTTGGATAGATTTCGTTGGTATAATCGCCGCCCTGGCAGGTCACGATGATATCCAGCGCCTTCAGCGCTTCCAGATCAAATGCGTCCTGCAGTGTACCGCCGGTGGTGCCGGCAAACGTAGGGGCTGCCTGCCCAAGCTGGGAAGTGGAGAAGAAAACCGGACGAATGGCGTCAAAATCGCGCTCTTCCACCATGCGTTGCATGAGTACAGAGCCGACCATACCGCGCCAGCCAATAAAACCAACATTTTTCATAGCGACTTAATCCTGCAGAGATGATTGCGTGTGTAAGCGCTGGCCGTGGGCCAGAACATCACTCCACCTTACAAAATGCAGCCAAAGTCGCAAGTGAAATTAATCAATGATATCCACCGTGTCAGAAACAAAGCTTATTACCAGAAACAACTTGCCAGATTTTGGGGAAAACAGATGACTGAAATCATATCCGCCGCGGTACTCCTGATCCTGATTATGGACCCGCTGGGTAACCTGCCGATCTTTATGTCGGTTCTAAAACACACGGAGCCAAAGCGTCGCCGGGCCATTATGATCCGCGAACTGCTTATTGCTCTGCTGCTGATGCTTATCTTCCTGTTTGCCGGGGAAAAAATTCTTGGTTTCCTGAATTTACGCGCTGAAACCGTGTCGATTTCAGGCGGCATCATTCTGTTCCTGATTGCCATTAAGATGATTTTCCCAGGCCAGGAAGGCAGTTCGTCCGGCCTGCCTGCGGGTGAAGAACCGTTTATCGTGCCGCTGGCGATTCCGCTGGTTGCCGGGCCTTCTCTGCTGGCGACGCTGATGCTGCTTTCGCACCAGTATCCAAATCAGATGGGGCATTTAGTCGCCGCACTAATGCTGGCCTGGGGCGGTACCGTGGCGATTCTGCTGCAATCTTCGCTGTTCCTGCGTCTGTTAGGTGAGAAAGGGGTTAACGCCCTGGAGCGCCTGATGGGGCTGGTGCTGGTGATGATTTCCACCCAGATGTTCCTGGATGGAATTCGCGCCTGGATGCGGGGGTAAGACAAACCCTCTCCCTAACCCTCTTCCTAAAAGGGAGAGGGGACGAATCGAGTCCTGCTCCTAACCTCTTACATTTCCCCAGCCTCGAGGAATGAGGAGCGATTGAGTTCTGCCCAGGTCTCTTATTTCCCCCTCGCCCCTCCGGGGAGAGGGTCGGGGTGAGGGGCAATCCCGGAAATTGGCATATTCCCCTCACGAACACATATACCGATACGGCCCCGGCTCGCATGCCCGCAGCAAGAGGTGAAGGTTTTCCTGCTTCAGAGTATACATGCCGCCAAAGAAGGGATCGACAATCAGCCACCCCGGCACGCCGAAGAAGATGATATTGCCGAAGAGATACCAATGACTTAAGCGGGTTTCCAGCGGCAGCGACGTTGAGTAATACCCTTCATGCTTGAGCGTCAACGTGTAGTTTTTCTTTCCGAAGTAGCTGCCGTCCGTCTTTTTAAGCGTCACGGACTCCGGCGTAACACCCTGTGCGGCGACACCGCCATTGTCATCAAAAATCGTAAAGGCGGCGCGCTTTGGCGTACTGTCGATATACACCGTGGCATCGTTGTTACCCACCAGCGTCGCGCAGCCGGTTAGTAACGGCAATAGCAGTAAGAAGAGGAACGTTTTCATGCAGACACTCCCTGTTTAATAGGGAGTCATAGCGTCACGGGAAGAGAGAAGCTTAACCCGGAAAGCAAAACACCCGGCCATTGCCGGGTGTTTTAAGCGGGAGGTAAGACGAGAGATTAAGACAGCAGGCTGAATGCAATCATCCCGACAATCGCCCCGGTGGTGCCGAGGATGGTTTCCATCATCGTCCAGGTCTTCAGCGTCTGCGCTTCGGTTGCGCCGGTAAACTTACCGAACAGCCAGAAGCCCGCGTCGTTCACGTGGCTCACCACGATAGAGCCACCCGCGATACAAATCGACAAAGCCGCCATCTGAGCGCCGTTATAGTTCAGTTGCTCGATAACCGGCATCACCAGGCCAACCGCCGTCAGACAGGCCACGGTAGCGGAACCCTGAATGATACGTACCGCCGCCGCCAGCACGAAGCAGGTAATCGCGATAGGCAGGCCCATCCCGGTCAGCGCTTCGCCCAGTGCCGGACCCACGCCGGAGTCAACCAGCACCTGTTTGAACACGCCACCGGCACCGATAACTAGCAGGATAATGCCCGCTGGCTGCAGCGCCTGGCCGCAAATCGCCATCACTTTTTCTTTATCCATGCCCTGACGATAAGCCAGGCCATAAATAGCCACCAGGCAGGCGACCAGAATCGCGGTGAACGGGTGGCCAATGAATTCCAGCCATTCGTACAGCGAAGAACCCGGCGCGGTAAAGCGAGCGGCGATAGTTTTCAGGCCAACCAGCACCAGCGGCAGCAGGATCAGCGACAGGCTGAAACCGAAGGACGGCAGTTTACCTTCACCCAGATGCGGCTCGGAGATGTCTTCGGGAATTTCCAGCGAAACAAATTTGCTGATGAAGTTCCCGAACAGCGGCCCGGCGATAATCATGCCCGGGATCGCGGCGCACAGACCAATCAGAATCATCCAGCCAAAGTCAGCGTGCATCTGGGAGGCCAGCAGCATCGGCGCAGGCCCCGGCAGCAAGAACGCCGCAGCGGCAGCGACGCCAGCAAACAAAGGAATCACCAGCTTCACCAGGTTAGTCCCGGTGTGGCGCGCCATTGAAAACGCCACGCTAATCAGCAGCACGATAGCCACTTCAAAGAACAGCGGCAGCGCGCAAATCAGGCCAGCCAGGCCAATCGCATAGTGCGCGCGGCTGTGGCCGAAGGATTTCAGCATTTTGACGGCAATCTGATCCACCGCGCCGGTTTCATGCAGGATTTTACCGAACATGGCACCGAGGGCGACCACAATCGCCAGGAAGCCCAGCGTCCCGCCCATGCCTTTCTGCATGGTGTCGGCGATTTTGTCGAGCGGCATGCCGGAGAAAAGCCCGGCACCAATAGAAACCACCATCAAAGCCACGAAGGCGTGCATACGCGCCTTCATCACTAAAAACAGCAGGAGCAGCACGGAGCCGACCGCGGTTAAAACAAGCGTTAATGTACTCACTCTGCGCTGCCTTGGTTGATCAATGCGATGGTGCTGGCGACGACGCCGTCCAGCGGCTGGTCGATATCGACGATCAGCACGTCTTTTTCATCCGCCTGCGGTTCTTGCAGGGTTTCGAATTGGGTTACCAGCATCTGGGTTTTAAAGAAGTGGCCTTTCCGCGCCTTCAGGCGGTTTTCGATCACTTCAAAATCGCCTTTCATATAGATGAAGGAGAGGTTCGGGTTACCGTCACGCAGCAGGTCGCGATAGTGCTTTTTCAGCGCCGAGCAGACGATCAGCGAAACCTTGTTGGTGCGCTGCATCGCAAACGCGGCGTCGTTCAACGCTTTCAGCCACGGGGTACGGTCGTCGTCGTTCAGCGGCTCGCCGGAGGCCATTTTCAGGATGTTGCTGCGGGGGTGCAGGAAGTCGCCGTCAAGAAACGCGGCGTTCAGCTGATGGGCAACTTCGCTGGCAACGGCGGATTTGCCGCTGCCGGAGACGCCCATCAGGACGTAAATGTGGTGGTCGTGGTTAGTAGTGCTCATGATGGCTCCGACTCTGACACAAAGCAATGCGCCTGGTTTTGTTACGGGTAACTGTTACCGATAACATTTTCCGGTCTGGCTGAGCAATAAGCAATAACCATTAGCTTGCAAAGTGTATAAGTGTGAGCTACATCAAATAAAAAATTTGGCCTAGATCGAGCCACCAGGCGACAACGTAAAGCCTAAATCCAGCATTTTCGGGGTAATGATTTCACCGCGAATACGCGCCAGCAAACGCTCTGCGCCGATACGCCCCATGCGCTCTCGCGGGGTCAGCACGCTCGCCAGACGCGGCTCCATCACCTGCCCGATATCGTGGCCGTGGAAACCGGCGATCGCCATATCTTCCGGGATACGCAGCCCCTGGCGCTGGCATTCAAAGGCCGCACCAATCGCTAAGTCATCGTTGGTACAGAAGATGCTGTCGAGCTGGGGATATTCGCGTTTTGCCTGGCGCAGCAGTTCAATGCCGGTGGAATAAGACGACGAGTTTTCAATCATCACGCTGTACGGCGTCAGTCCGGCGTCGAGCATCGCCTGCTCGTAGCCTTTTTGCTTGATGAGGGTACGTTCGTCGAGGCGCGCACCGAGGTAGGCCACGTGCTTGTGGCCACGGGCAATAATGCTGGCCGTCATTTGACGAGCCGCCTCGAAGTTATCAAAACCTACGGCGATATCCAGGCAAGGAGAAACGCTGTCCATCAACTCCACCACCGGTATTCCGGCAACTTCAATCATTTTCAGGGTTCTGGGCGTGTGGTTGCGTTCGGTCAGGATCAGGCCGTCGATATTCCAGGACAGCATGGATTCCAGACGTTCCTGCTCCAGCTCCGGCTTATAGCCGTAGTGAGCCAGCATGGTCTGGTAACCGTGGGCATCAATGACGTTTTCAATGCCGCGCAGCACTTCGGCGAACACCTGGTTGGTCAGGGAAGGCAGCAGGACGCCAATGGCCCGGCTGGTTGAATTAGAAAGGATATCCGGCGCACGGTTGGGGATATAGCCCAGTTCATCTAGCGCGGCGGCAATTTTTACCTGCAGTGCGGCAGACACCTGATCCGGGTTGCGTAAGAAACGGCTGACCGTCATTTTGGTCACCCCAACGCGATCTGCAACATCCTGTAGTACCGGTCTTTTCTTTTTCATTGTCCTGAGCGACTTGTGAAGTTTCGACAGCCGAGTTTAGCACGGACAAAAGAAAACCCGCCCCTTTTTCAGGGGCAGGTTGTGACGGGTAACGTTATACCGGCGGCAGGTCGAACAGCAGGATCTCGCTCGCCTCGCTGGCATGAACGGAAATCGCTTGCTCATCCCAGACCGCGATCGCGTCGCTGGTTTTTGCCTGCGTACCGTTAATGGACACGTCGCCTTTTACGACCTGGATCCAAACGCGGCGGTCGGCCGGAATTTGATAAACCGACTGCTCATCTTTGGCCAGCGCCCAGCGGGACAGCTCCATATCCTGGTAAACCTTCAGCGAACCGTCGCGGGCATCCGGGGAAAGCACCAGCTGACGACCCTGAGGCGCATCAAAACGGCGCTGATCGTAGCGCGGCGTAATCCCGGTTTTTTCTGGAATGATCCAAATCTGGTACAGGCGCAGCGGTTCGGTCTGGCTGGCGTTGTACTCTGAGTGGCGGATCCCGGTCCCGGCGCTCATGATCTGGAACTCACCCGCAGGCACACGTTCTTTGTTGCCCATGCTGTCCTGGTGCTCAACCGCACCTTCCAGCACATAGGTCAGAATTTCCATGTCTTTGTGCGGATGGGTCCCAAAACCCTGGCCCGCGTCGATCACGTCTTCGTTAATGACCCGCAGCGCCGAGAAGCCCATAAAGTTGGCGTCATAATAGTCGGCAAAAGAGAAGGTATGCCAGCTGTCCAGCCAGCCGTGGTTCGCATGGCCGCGGTCCTGTGCTTTTCTTAAGTAGATCATGGTATGTCCTCCGCAATTCGTTTGATGGGATAAGTGTGGACCCATTTCACGGAGGATCATAGAGGGTGAAAATTGACTCCTCTGTTCAAAAAAAGTGAACGAGTTCGAGGAGTCAAAAAGCTATCAGGCGAGGCTTATTGTCGCAGGAGAAGGCTGTTCGAAACCGCGTTCGAGGATTTCCAGGTTGGTGAGAGCTTCAATTTCTCTGACGTAATTAGGCTTGCCGCCGATCAGCGTGTCGTACAGCGCATCATAGACGCGGCCATAGTCGCCCACTTCTGGTTTCCACTCTTCACACACCGTTTCTCCGGCTTCGTTTACGTATTCCAGTGTCGCTACGCTGCTGTCGGCCCCGAACCCTGGCTCACCCGGCATGATGTACGCTTTGAGGCTGGTTTCCTGCTGGTCAATGCCGTACTTCACGAACGAGCCTTTGGTGCCGTGTACGATAAATTTCGGGTAGTCGATTTTCACCAGGTGGCTGGTTTTCACGATCGCTTTCAGGTCACCGTAGAACAGCTGGGCTTCAAAGGTATCGTCCGGGTTGGCTTTGTTCCGCAGACTGCGGATGTCATAGGCAACGTGATCCGGGCGACCAAACAGGGAGATGATTTGGTCCATGGTGTGTACGCCCAGGCCGTAGAACGCGCCATCCGCCGGTTGACCCGGGTTCGCAGGCGCATCCGGGCGGTACATATCGAAGTGACTTTCAATTTCCACGATCTTGCCGAGCTTGCCGCTCTCGATGGCTTTCTTCATCGTCAGGAAGCAGGCGTCAAAGCGACGGTTCTGGTAAGGCGTCACGACCAGGCCCTTCTCTTTTGCCAGCGCAAACAGCTCACGCGCTTCGGCAAGCGTCGGGGTGAACGGTTTTTCCACCAGCACGTTTTTACCCGCTTCGAGCGCTTTTTTCGCGTACTCAAAATGGCTGTCAACGTGGGTGCAAATCACCACCAGTTTGACCAGCGGGTCGCTAAGAATGTCATCGAGCTGGCTGGTAAAGTGAATGCCCGCGTACTGCGGCTGTTGTTCCAGCTCCGGTTTTTCACTGCGGCGGAAGATGTGGGCCACGTTGAGTTTGTCTTTGCGAACCAGAACGAACGGCAGGTGATAGCGGGTGGTACTTTTACCAAAGCCGATGAAGGCACAGTGCAGAGTCATTTCATTGTCCTTTTTGATTTGAGCTGCCTGTACCTTACTGCAAAGCCGCGCCACGTTATAGCCGCAGACTTATTTTAAAGGCCGGGCGTAGCCAACGCGGCTACGGCTTCAAATAAGAAGGGCACAAAGTTTGCCCAAATTAGTTGGAGCTGAAGCAAGGCGGCAAGGGAGGGCATCCCGATGAGCTTACTTCGGTAAGTGATTCGGGTAACTGAGTGCAGCCAACGCGGCTACAGCTTCAAATAAGAAGGGCAAAAAAAAAGCCAGCACCCGGCTGGCTAAAGTAATACTGGAAGCAATGTGAGCAATGTCGTGCTTTCAGGATGTCTCCGTAGGGGTCTCCCCTGAACGCATGGCAATAATAATCATTATCATTCGCACTTGTAAAGCGTTTTTTGAAAAAAATAGCGTTGACTTGTTGTGCAAAGTCAATGATGTTTAAAAGGTTTTCTATAACTCATTGAGGAGAAAAGGATGAAATCAGTTGTTGTGCGTCACGCCGAACCTGGCGATGCGGAAGCTTTACAGAAAATATATGCCCATCCGGCGCTTTACCGCGACACGCTACAGCTACCTCATCCTTCTCTAAAAGCCTGGCATGACCGAATTACCGATCCCCGGCCGGGGAGCCGACATCTGGTGGCATGCATCGACGATGAGATTGTGGGGCAGCTAACGCTCACGGTGGAGCAGTCTCCGCGCCGTAGCCACGTCGCCACTTTCGGTATGGGCGTGCATTACGATCATCAGGGGAAAGGCATCGCTTCGGCTTTGCTTAAGGAAATGGTTGGCCTGTGCGATAAGTGGCTGCGCATCGAGCGCATCGAGCTGACGGTGTATACCGATAACGCGTCTGCACTGGCGGTGTATCGCAAATTTGGCTTCGAGGTGGAAGGCACCGGGAAGCGCTTTGCGCTGCGCGACGGCGAGTATGTGGATGCGTATTTTATGGCGCGTTTTAAGCCGGAGTGATTTTTACCCTCACCCCGACCCTCTCCCTAAAAGGGAGAGGGGGAAACAAGCCACAGCCAGTAGTGTTTATTGCCGCCCTCTCCGTGAGGGGGCAATCAATACCCCGCGGTTAAATCATCCACCGAACGTGGATCAGACGCGCCATATAGTTTCCCGTCCGGCGCAATCATAATGCTCTGCGTGCTGCCCATCGCAGCCTTCACCTGGACATTTTGCCCCTTCTCTGTCAGTAACCTGAGCGTATCCGGGCTGAAGCCTTTCTCCACCCGCAGTTCGTCCGGCAGCCACTGGTGATGGAAGCGCGGCGCATTGGTCGCTTCTGCCACGTTCATGCCAAAATCGATGCTGTTGACCACCATTTGTAGCACGGTGGTGATAATTCGGCTCCCGCCCGGGCTGCCTGTGACCAGCCAGGTTTTTCCGTCTTTCACTACGATGGTTGGCGACATAGAAGATAACGGACGCTTGTGCGGCCCCACGGCGTTGGCCTCCCCGCCCACCAGCCCGTACACGTTCGGCACGCCCGGCTTAGCGGAGAAGTCATCCATCTGGTTATTCATCAGGATGCCGGTATTCCCGGCCACGATCCCGGTGCCGAAAGTGGTATTTAGCGTATAAGTCACCGCCACCGCGTTACCGTCTTTATCCACCACGGAGAAATGCGTGGTCTGGTTACTTTCATACGGCGCCAGGTTACCCGGCTTGATTTCGCTCGATGGGCGAGCCTTGTTGATATCAATTTTCTCCGCCAGCGATTTCGCATACGCCTTGCTGGTCAGCGCCTGCCACGGCACCTTCACAAAGTCCGGATCGCCGAGGTATTCCGAGCGATCGGCGTAGGCGTATTTTTCCGCCTCGGCCATGATTTGCAGGGTGTCCGCGCTGCCAAAGCCGTATTTCGCCAGATCGAAGTTTTCGAGAATATTGAGGATCTGCACGATGTGGATCCCGCCGGAAGACGGCGGCGGCATGGAGTAGACTTCGTAGCCCCGGTATTCACCGCTGACGGGCTGGCGCTCAATGGCTTTGTAATTGGCCAAATCAGCTTTGCTGATCAGCCCGCCGTTCTTCGCCATCTCTTCGCTAATCTGGTCGGCAATCGCCCCCTTGTAGAAGGCATCCGGCCCCTGCTCGGCAATCATTTCCAGGCTTTTCGCCAGATTGGCCTGCACGAGTTTGTCACCTTTCTGCAGCGGCTCTCCGTCCGCTTTCCAGAAGATAGCTTTGCTGTTGGCGTGATTAGGGATCACTTCCGCCCCGTACTGCTTCAGGTCGTCCGCCAGCGCGTCGTTCACAATGATGCCGTCCCGCGCCAGTTTGATAGCCGGTTGCACCACTTTATTCAGCGGCATAGTGCCGTACTTTTCCAGCGCCAGGCTAAAGCCTGCCACCGTGCCCGGCGTACCTGAGGCAAGATGCGAGGTCAGCGACTTCTTGCTGTCCGCATTGCCTTTATCGTCGAGGAACATATCCCGGCTGGCTTTTTCCGGCGCCATTTCCCGGAAGTCTATCGCGGTTGTTTTGCCGTCTTTGGTGCGCAGCATCATAAAACCGCCGCCGCCGATATTGCCCGCCTGCGGGTGCGTGACCGCAAGGGCATAACCCACGGCGACCGCGGCATCCACCGCGTTACCGCCCTGCTTTAAAATATCGACGCCCACCTGAGTCGCCGCTGCGTCCACCGAAGCCACCATGCCGTGCTCCGCGCGCACCGGATGGTAAACGTCCATTTCCACGCCGTAAGAAACCGGCGGAGGAGCGGCTATCACCGTCAAACACAGCCCGATTGTCAGGGCCGGAATGGCGACCCAGCGCAAAGTTTTCCACTGCTTTATCATCGTTATATCCTCATTTACCCGGGGAAAGTCCCCGCTTAAGCCTGGTTCACAAATCCGAAATAATCACCGTGATAAAGGAAACGGAGTAAACTTAAGCAACCCCTGATGGGAGGAGATAACGATGAAAAAGGTATGGCTTCTGGCAGCCTTGCTGCCGCTGACCGCGCTCGCACAGCCGCTCAACACCACCAACAACCCTAACCTGCCGGGCTATCAGAACCCGAGCCAGCAACGGATGCTGACGCAGATGCAAACGCAGCAATCTCAGCAGCAGGGGATGTTAAACCAGCAGAGACAATCGCAAAATCAGCTTCAGCAACAACAGCTTCAGACGCAGTTGAACAACAATCAGCAGCGTGTCCTGCAGTCGCAGCCGGGTATGAACCCGCTGCCGAACACCAATGGTGGGATGCTAAAAGGAAATAACGGCGGCATGTTGAAGCCAAACAGTTCAACGCTGCCGCCGCCAGTCACGCCGTAAGGCGTTATGCGGAGAAGTCCGGGCCTATCTCGTCGATGCGGTCGGTACAGATGGCATCGACGCCCCACTGCAGCAGTACGGCCGCGCGGTGGGGAACGTTCACGGTATAAACCAGAATATAGAGTCCAGCAGCTTTCAATGCCTTCACCCGGGCCTCATCAAGCAGTTGATGATTCAGGTGAATAGACACGCACTGTAAACGGGTCGTCAGTTCCTGCCAGTCATCACGCCATTCATCCAGCAGCAGACCACGAGGCAGTTCAGGGGCCGCAAGCTGTGCCGCTTCCAGCGCCTCAATCTCGAAGGAAGAAAGCAGCGGTGCCGTTTGCCCGGCCCACAGTTCACGGGCAGCCAGCGCAACCACTTTGCCCGTTTCGGCTTCCAGACCGGTAGTTGGCTTGATCTCGATGTTGGCCATCATGCCGTGCTGTTTACAGCGTTCAGCCACCTGAGAAAGCAGCGGCAGCGGCTCGCCCGCATATTCACGGCTGAACCAGCTTCCCGCGTCAACTTTCAGCAGATTGTCCCAGGTCAGTTCCCCGGCAATCCCCCAGCCGTTGCTGGTGCGCTCGAGCGTGTCGTCATGCAGCAAGAAGATTTGCCCGTCGCGCGAGAGCTTGGCATCAAACTCAATCATGGTGTGGCCGTAACGCGCCCCGACGTCGATTGCCGCGAGGGTGTTTTCCGGCGCAAGCTTACCGCCGCCACGGTGGGCGACGATTTTTGGATAAGGCCAGTTGCTCATAAACGTTGTCCGTTTTTGCCATCAAAGAAGTGCAGATGTTCTTCCGGCAGGTGAACCCAAAGCGTGGTGCCCGGCTGCGGGCGCTCCTGATGCCCAAGGCGAATCACCACTTTTTGGCCGCCCCAGCGGCCGTGGACCAGGTTATCGGCCCCCAGCATTTCAAGGGTTTCCACCACAATCGGGATGCCACCTGCAGCCTGTGAGCTTAGCGTAATATGTTCCGGGCGGATACCCAGCGTCATCGGGCGGCCAACCCACTGCAGGCGCTGGCTACCGGTCGGCAGCGCATCGCCGCCGTCCAGCTCAAAGCGTGAGCCGTCGATGCTGATGTTGCCATCCAGCAGGTTCATCGCCGGAGAGCCAATAAAGCTTGCCACAAAGCGGCTCGCCGGGCGCTCGTAAACCTCGACTGGCGTGCCAATCTGCTCCGCCACGCCTTTGTTCATCACCATCACGCGCTGGGCGAGAGTCATGGCCTCAACCTGGTCGTGCGTTACGTACAGGCTGGTCGTTTTCAGGCGGCGATGAAGCTGCTGAAGCTCAAGACGCATCTGCACACGCAGCTTGGCATCGAGGTTAGACAGCGGTTCGTCGAACAAGAATACCGCCGGATCGCGCACGATGGCGCGGCCCATAGCAACACGCTGGCGCTGGCCGCCGGACAGTTCGCGCGGGCGGCGGGTTAACAGTGCGTCCAGCTCCAGAATACGGGCGGCTTCCAGCACCTTCTGGCGGATTTGTTCTTTGCCCAGGCCGCGAATCTTCAGGCCCCAGGCCATGTTCTCTTCCACGGTCATGTGCGGATAAAGCGCATAGTTCTGGAACACCATGGCGATACCACGCTCTTTGGGTTCCATGTCGGTGACGCGCTGGCTGTCGATCCAGATATCCCCGCTGGTCACCTGTTCCAGCCCGGCGACCATACGCAGCAGCGTAGATTTCCCGCAGCCAGAAGGCCCGACCATCACGATGAACTCACCGTCCGCAACGTCCACGGTCAGCGGCTGAATCACCTGGGTTTTACCGTCCCAGCTCTTGGTTACTGCCTGTAATTTTAAACCAGCCATGGGCTATTTCTCACTATCAACCAGACCGCGCACGAAGGCGCGCTGCATAACTAAAACAATAACAACCGGTGGGACGAGCGTCAGCAGCATCGCTGCCATCACCTGGTTCCACTGCGTCACGCCATCACCGCTGGCAATCATGCTTTTGATGCCCGCCACGGCGGTGCCCAAATTGGCGTCGGTGATAATCAGCAGCGGCCAGAGATACTGGTTCCAGCCATAGATAAAGGTGATCACGAACAGCGCCGCCAGGTTGGTTTTGGACAACGGCAGCACGATGTCAAAGAAAAAGCGCATCGGCGAGGCGCCGTCGATGCGGGCCGCTTCCATCAGCTCGTCTGGCAGCGTCATGAAAAACTGGCGAAACAGGAACGTGGCCGTGGCCGACGCCATCAGCGGCAGCGTCAGGCCGGTGTAGCTGTCGAGCATTTTCAGGTTAGAGATAACCTCAACCGTCGGGAAAATACGCACTTCGACCGGCAGCATAAGGGTGATAAAAATCATCCAGAAGAACAGGTTACGCAGCGGAAAGCGGAACCAGACGATAGCGAAGGCCGACAACATCGACACGGCGATTTTGCCGATGGTGATCACCAGCGCCATCACCGTGCTGTTAAACAGCATCCGGCCGAACGGAGCGCTGTTGACCGCCACGCCGTTGGTCCAGATATAGCTGATGTTTTCCCACAGGTGAGTGCCGGGGATCAGCGTCATCGGCGTATCGAAGACGGCTTTGTTGTCCAGCGTCGCGGCAACAAAGGCCACGTACAGCGGGAACAGAATGACGATGATGCCCAGAATCAGCATGGTGTGGCTGAAAATAGTCAGCCCGCGACGGTTCTCAATCATTGGTAGCGCACCTTACGTTCAACGAAGCGGAACTGAACCACCGTCAGGACAATCACCAGCAGCATCAGCACCACCGATTGCGCCGCCGAGGAAGAGAGATCCAGCCCGGTAAAGCCTTCGCGATAAATCTTGTAGATAAGCGTGGTGGTTGCCTGCACCGGGCCACCGCCAGTTGCCGCGTCGATCACAGGGAAGGTGTCGAAGAAGGCATACACCAGGTTCACCACCAGCAGGAAGAAGCTCACCGGGGCAATCAGCGGCAGCGAAATAAAGAAGAAGCGGCGCACGGGGCCAGCTCCGTCAATGGCTGCGGCTTCCACCAGCGAACGTGGAATCGACTGCAGAGCGGCAAAGAAGAACAGGAAGTTGTAGCTAATCTGCTTCCACACGGACGCGAACACGACCAGGAACATGGCCTGCCCGCTGTTCTGCGCGTGGTTCCAGTTGTAGCCAAACTCTTCCAGCGTGTGGGTAATCAGCCCGCGCCCTGGGTTGAACAGGAAGATCCACAGCACCGCGGCAATGGCGGGCGCAACGGCATAGGGCAGCAGCATCAGCGTTTGATAAAAACGGCTGCCGCGCACCACATAATCCACCAGCGCGGCGAAGAACAGCGAAGCCAGCAGCCCGCAGCCCGCCACCAGGCCACTGAAGATCATGGTGGTATAGAAAGAGTCCAGATAGTAGCTATCGTGGAAGAGCTGCACGAAGTTATCCAGGCCAACGAAATGGCTGGACAGACCAAACGGGTCAAGGTTTTGCAGCGAGTACCAGAGGGCTTCGCCCGCCGGCCAGATAAAGAAAATAACGGTGATGATCAGCTGCGGCAGAACCAGCGCATAGGGTAGCCAACTTGAACGGAACACCGGGCGAGATGATGACATAGGGTTACTCGGTTAATGTTAGAACAGGCGTTGCTTTGCCCCTTAGCACAACGCTCTCCTTTCACAGAGAGCGCCGTACTCTCCCCCCTCCCTTTCGGGAGAAGGCGAGGGTAGAACTTAAGACTTGGTAGACTGCTCGAAGCGGCGCAGCAGCTGGTTACCACGCTCAACGGAAGCGTCCAGCGCCTGCTGTGGTGTTTTCTTACCGGTCCAGACGGACTCCAGCTCTTCGTCAACCACGGTACGGATCTGCGGCATGTTGCCCAGACGCAGACCTTTGGTGAACGGCAACGGTGGCTTGTTCAGCATCTGGCGAGTTGCGGTGTCCGCACCCGGGTTCTTGTCGTAGAAGCCGTCTTTACGGGTCAGCTCGTAAGCGGCGGTGGTGATTGGCAGGTAGCCGGTTTTCTGGTGCCATTCAGCGGCGATTTCTGGCTTAGCCAGGAACTGCATGAATTCGGCCACGCCGGTGTAAGTTGGCTTGTCTTTGCCCTGCATAACCCACAGACTTGCCCCGCCGATGATGGCGTTCTGTGGTGCGCCTTTCACGTCTGCGTCGTAAGGCATCATGCCTACGCCGTAGTTGAATTTCGCGTACTGACGGATGTCAGCCAGGGAGCCGGAAGACGCGGTAGTGATCGCGCAGTCACCGTTGTAGAACTTCTCGGTGGACTCATCTTTACGGCCGAAGTAGGTGAAGTCACCCTTCTTGTTCATCTCTTCCAGCAGCGCGATGTGTTTCACCTGCTCAGGTTTGTTGAACTCCAGTACAGCATCAGTGCCGTCAAAACCGTTGTTTTTGGTCGCAAACGGCAGACCGTGCCAGGCGCTGAAGTTCTCCAGCTGGATCCAACCCTGCCAGCCGCTGGCGTAGCCACACTTCATGCCCGCTGCACGCAGTTTGGCGCTGTATTCCGCCACGTCCTGCCAGGTTTTAGGTGGCTGATCCGGGTTCAGACCGGCTTTCTTGAAAGCGTCTTTGTTGTAATACAGCACCGGGGTGGAGCTGTTGAAAGGCTGGGACAGCAGGTGGCCCGTTTTAGAGTCGGTGTAGTACCCGGCCACGGTCGGGACGAACTGAGATTCGTCGAACTTGATACCGGCTTCTTTAAACACTTCGTAGACCGGTTTGATAGCCTTGGAAGCCATCATGGTCGCGGTGCCGACTTCATATACCTGCAGGATGGCCGGGGCGTTACCGGAACGGTATGCCGCGATACCCGCCGCCAGGCTTTGATCGTAGTTGCCTTTATAAACCGGCACAATTTTGTAATCAGGGTGCGTTTCATTGAAACGGTTTGCCAGAGAATCGACTTCTTTACCCAGTTCCCCGTCCATTGAATGCCAGAAAGGAATCGTGGTAACGGCCATCGCCTGGGAGGCAAATGCCAGACCAAGCGTCAGCGCTAAAGCTGTGTGTCGTAACGATGTCATTCGGTTATCTCTCTTGTTGTGCCGGATGCGCGAAATCACGCGTTTTATGCTCGCGAGGTAACATGACACGCTCGAATGACAGAAAAATAACGGTTGGATGACGGAATAGTTACAGCGGAGTGAATGAAATGTTTCTTTGTCGACGGGAGATATATTTTTCTTTCTCCCATGTATTCCCTGAAAAATTCACGTTGCAGCCAGGCGGTGAGGGAATGATGGAATGGTTACTCACTCTTTATTGTTCCCTCTCCCCTTTGGGGAGAGGGTTAGGGTGAGGGGCAAGAAAGACGGAGTGGCCTGATGCCCTCACCCCAGCCCTCTCCCACAGGGAGAGGGTGCAGACAAAAAACGGCAACCGAAGTTGCCGTTTTGCTTTTATTAGCCGCCTAAGTAAGCGCTGCGCACCGCTTCGTTCGCCAGCAACGCATCGCCGGTATCTTCCAGCACGACGTGGCCGTTTTCCAGCACGTAGCCCCGGTCGGCCAGCTTCAACGCCTGGTTGGCGTTCTGCTCCACGAGGAAGATGGTCATCCCTTCGCTGCGCAGTTGCTCGATGGTGTCGAAGATTTGCTGGATGATGATCGGCGCCAGACCCAGCGACGGTTCATCTAACAGTAACAGACGCGGCTGGCTCATGAGTGCGCGGCCTATCGCCAGCATCTGCTGCTCACCGCCGGACATGGTGCCCGCCCGCTGGATGCGGCGTTCGTGCAGGCGCGGGAACAGATCGTAGACGCGCTTAATGCGCGACTGGAACTGGTCACGTTCGGCAAAAAAGCCGCCCATCGCCAGGTTCTCTTCCACCGTCATGCGGGAGAAAACGCGACGCCCTTCCGGCACAATTGCCACGGCCTCACGCATGATGCGTGCCGTGTGCCAGTCTGTAATATCTTTGCCATCAAACACGATGCGGCCGCTGGTCGCTCGCGGGTCGCCGCAAAGCGTACCAAGCAGCGTCGTTTTACCTGCGCCGTTAGCGCCGATGAGCGTAACAATTTCGCCCTGTTTAATATGCAGACTGACGTCGTGCAGCGCCTGGATTTTGCCGTAGTGGGCGCTCACCTTGTCAAACGACAACATTACATTTTCCATCTTAAGCCTCACCCAGATAGGCGCGGATCACATCAGGGTTGTTGCGGATTTGCTCCGGCGTGCCGTTGGCTAACGGCGTTCCCTGGTTCACCACGTAGATACGGTCAGAAATACCCATGACCAGCTTCATGTCATGCTCAATCAGCAACACCGTGGTGTTGTGGTGATTACGCAGTTCCATGATCAGCTCATCCAGCTCATGGGTTTCTTTTGGGTTAAGGCCGGCGGCAGGTTCATCCAGCATCAGGATTTCCGGCTGGGTCACCATGCAGCGAGCAATTTCAAGACGACGCTGGTCGCCATAGGCCAGGTTGCTTGCCTGGCGGTTAGCGTGTTCCAGCAGCCCGATACGTTCGAGCCAGGTGGCCGCTCTGTCCAGCGCTTCGCTCTGGGCGCGACGGAAACCAGGGGTTTTCAGCAAGCCTGCGAAAATACCGGTTTTCAGCTGCTGATGTTGCGCCACCAGCAGGTTCTCAATCACCGTCATTTCACGGAACAGGCGGACGTGCTGGAAGGTACGCACCACGCCCATGCGCGCAATCTGCTGGCCCGGTAAGCCTTCCAGATGCTGGTCGCGCAGCAAAATGGTGCCGCCGGTCGGCTTGTAAAAACCGGTCAGGCAGTTAAACACCGTGGTTTTACCGGCACCGTTCGGGCCGATAAGTGAAACAATTTCCTGTGGATGCAGCTCGAGCGAGACATTGTTGACGGCCAGCAGGCCGCCGAAACGCATCATCAGACCGCTTACGGATAACAATGGCTGACTCATGCCTGCTCTCCTTTCACTTGCTCTTTCTTCAGCTTCAGATGCGGACGCGTCATCGGCAGCAAGCCTTGTGGACGCCAAATCATCATCAGCACCATCAGGCCACCGAGCACCAGCATGCTGTACTCGTTCAGGTCACGCATCAGCTCGCGGGAAACCACCAGCAGAATCGCGGCCAGAATCACCGCGAACTGCGAGCCCATCCCGCCCAGCACCACAATCGCCAGCACAAACGCCGACTCGGCGAAGGTGAAGGATTCCGGGCTGACAAAGCCCTGGCGTGCAGCGAACAACGTCCCGGCAAAGCCCGCGAACGCGGCGCTGATGGTAAACGCAGTCAGCTTGATGCGGGTTGGGTTCAGGCCCAGTGAACGGCAGGCGATTTCATCTTCGCGCAGCGCTTCCCAGGCCCGGCCCAGCGGCATACGCAGCAGGCGGTTAATCACGAACAGCGACAGCACCACCAACAGCAGCGCCACCAGGTACAGGAAAATAATCCTGTCGCTTGGGTCGTAGGCCACGTTGAAGAAGTTACTGAAGGTATCCCAGCCGCCTTCGCGGGCGGTACGGCTAAACTCCAGGCCGAAGAAGGTCGGTTTTGGGATCTGGCTGATGCCGTTCGGGCCGCCGGTAATATCGGTGTTGTTCAGCAGCAGGATACGGACGATCTCACCGAAGCCCAGCGTCACGATCGCCAGGTAGTCACCGCGCAGACGTAGCACCGGGAAGCCAAGCAGGAAGCCCGCGGCAGCAGCCACCAGCCCCGCCAGCGGCAGGCAGGTCCAGAAGCCCAGGCCGTAATAGTGGTTCAGCAACGCAAAAGTGTAAGCGCCGATAGCGTAGAAGCCGCCATAGCCCAGCACCAGCAGGCCAGATAGCCCCACCACCACGTTCAGCCCCAGGCCGAGGATGATGTAAATCATGGTTAATGTAGCAATGTCCACGGTGCCGCGTGACACCAGGAACGGCCACGCTACAGCGGCAACCAGCAGCGCCACCAGAAACAGCTTCTGCTTAGCCGTGGAGCCATCCAGCGCCGGCAGCACAAACTTCGGCCCGGACACTTTCTTCATGCCCTTCTGGAACAGCGGGCGCAGCAGCTGGAACACCAGCACCGCAGCGGTGCCGATGAAGACCCATTCCCAGCGCACGGAAGGCGCGCTGTTCACCACCAGTTTGGTGCCGTCCAGGCTAAGCTGAACGCCCATAAATACCGATGCTAAAACGAAGAACATGGCCGCGGAGAGCAGCGAAAAAACAATATGCATCGGTTTCATACTTTCTCAACCTCCGGACGACCCAGGATCCCGGTAGGCATCACCAGCAGCACCACAATCAGCAGCGCGAAGGAGACGACGTCTTTATATTCCGTGCTCAGGTAGGCTGAAGTCAGCGCTTCGGCAACACCGAGGATCAGGCCGCCAATCATGGCGCCAGGAATACTGCCGATACCGCCAAGTACCGCTGCGGTAAAGGCTTTCATCCCGGCCATAAAGCCGATGTACGGGTTGATGACGCCGTAGAACTGGCCCAGCAGTACGCCAGCCACTGCCGCCATTGCGGCACCAATGACGAAGGTAAGCGAGATAACGCGGTCGGTATTAATCCCGAGCAGGCTGGCCATTTTCAGGTCTTCAGCACAGGCACGGCAGGCGCGGCCCATGCGGGAATAACGGATGAACAGCGTCAGCGCCAGCATAGCCAGGAAGGTCACAACCCAGATAACCAGCTGCATGGTGGTGATGGTGGCGGTGAAATTATCGCTCGCCCCCACAATCCACTGGCCGTTAAACAGGCTTGGCAGCGCGATGTCGCGCGAACCTTCCGTCAGGCTGACGTAGTTTTGCAGGAAGATGGACATCCCGATGGCGGAAATCAGGGCGATCAGGCGCTTGGAGTTACGCACCGGCTTGTAGGCGACGCGCTCAATGCTCCAGCCGTAGGCGCTGGCGATGATAATGGCGCCAATAAAGCCTGCGCCTACCAGCATCCAGCCCACATCAATTCCGAGCATCATTAGCGCGGCGATGATCATGAAAGAGACGTAGCTGCCGATCATATACACTTCGCCGTGGGCAAAGTTGATCATGCCAATAATGCCGTACACCATCGTGTAACCGATGGCGATCAGCGCGTAGGTACTGCCCAGCGTGACGCCGTTAAACATCTGCTGCAGGAAGTAGAGAAACTGCTCGGACATAACTTAACCTTTCCAAACCCGTATGGACGGGATATTGAACCCACTCTAAATAATTCGAGTCGCAGGAAGGCGGCAAGCTTGCTCATCCTCAGGAGCATACATAAGTATGTGACTGGGGTGGGCATGTGCAGCCAACGCACCTGCGGCTTGAAGTATGACGAGTGGTCGCCTTATTTGGCGACGGTGGACGACCCATCGGCGTGCCACTGGAAGACACCGAATTCAAATCCTTTCAAATCGCCTTTCTCATCCCAGTTCAGCGGCCCAATCACGGTGTTCGCACCGTGTGCTTTTAAATCTTTCACCAGCGCAGCAGGATCTTTGCTGCCGGTGCGGTCCATGGCGGTGGCCAGAGACTGAACTGCCGCGTAGGTGATCCACACATACGGGCCGCTCGGGTCTTTCTTCGCCGCTTTCAGCTCATCAACGATAGCTTTGTTGGCCGGATCCTGGTCATAGCGCTTAGGCATAGTCACCAGCATCCCTTCGCCAGCAGTGCCAGCAATGTTGGACAGAGAAGCGTTACCCACGCCTTCTGGCCCCATAAACTGAGTTTTCAGACCAACGGCGCGTGCCTGACGCAGGATCTGCCCCATTTCCGGGTAGTAACCGCCGTAGTAAACGAAGTCGATATTTTCTTTTTGCAGACGCGCCACCAGGGTGGAGAAATCTTTGTCGCCAGCGGTGATCCCGTCGAAGAACACGATGTTCGCGCCACCTTTTTTCAGGCCGTCCTGTACGGAACGCGCCAGGCCTTCGCCGTACTGCTGCTTATCGTGGATGATCGCGATACGCTGCGGCTTAACGTGTTCCAGAATATATTTGGACGCCGTTGGGCCCTGGGAAGAGTCGAGGCCAGCGGTACGCATGATCATGCCGTAGCCGCGCTGGGTCAGCTCAGGGTTAGTCGCGCCCGGAGTGATCATCAGGATGCCTTCATCTTCATAGATGTCGGAAGCCGGCTGGGTGGAAGAGGAGCACAGGTGGCCGATAACGTATTTCACGCCGTCGTTAACGATTTTGTTGGCAACCGCCACGGCCTGTTTTGGATCGCAGGCATCGTCATATTCAACGCCAACCAGCTTGTCGCCTTTGATCCCGCCTTTGGCGTTGATGTCTTTGATCGCCTGGCGAGCGCCGTTAAATTCCATGTCGCCCCACTGCGCAACCGGGCCTGACATTGCCCCGACAACAGCGACTTTAATATCACCCGCGGTTGCCGCGTGAGACACGGCCAGCGCCACCAGCCCGGCCAATAATGTCTTCGCGTTCATCTTCATTCGTTCCATCCCCATAACTTGGTTAAAAAGCACTCAGTACCTTTTATAATCAATGACCATTTTTATCAGTGCCTTTAAGGAGTTAGCGGTAAAATTTACAATTTATCAGGCTAAACTCTCTATTTTTCAGGCGATTAAGTAGAGATAATATTCTGTATTTCGCCATAGTTAAACAAAAAAAAGCACCAAAATCAGCATAAAATAGCGGTACAAAGAGCCGAACAATTCACTGGATTTTAGTGCTTTATCCTGGTCAGGATTCAATCTGCCGCGTTAAAGGCTGGCTTACCTTTACGCTAAAAAGTAATCAACTGCTGAACGGCATAAAAAAGATAAAGCGTCTGAGGCAAATAAATTGGTTACACTCGGGGTTTTCCCGCTTTTTGGTTAGGTCACTTATGAAACTCACTATCATTCGTCTGTTTGAGTTTAGCGCTCAGGATAAAATTGACCTCGGTAAGATCTGGCCGGAATATTCCAGCGGTTCGCTGACCCTTAGCGACAATGAAAGGATCTACGCCGCAAAATTTAACGAGCGCCTGCTCGGCGCGGTGCGTGTCACGCTCACAGGGGATGCCGGAGCGCTGGATTCTCTGCGCGTCCGTGAAATTACCCGCCGCAGGGGCGTGGGGCAGTATTTGCTGGAAGAGGTTATGCGGGATAACCCGGCGATTAAACACTGGTGGCTGGCGGATGTTGGCGTTGAGGATCATGCAGTGATGACGGCGTTTATGCAGGCTTCCGGGTTCCGCGAGCAGAACGGCGGCTGGGGGAAGTAAGCGGCCCTCACCCTAACCCTCTCCCCAAAAGGGAGAGGGAATAAACAATGTTCCCCGTCGGCCGTTTTCCCCCTCTCCCTCTGGGAGAGGGCCGGGGTGAGGGTTGAGTTGTACTCCGGCCCTCATCGCCCGAGCAAACATTAAAACGGCAACCCTGGGTTGCCGTTTGCTGTTTATTTTGCGTCAGTGGCTGTGCCGTTGGCATGCCAGGTGAACACGCCGAACTCAAAGCCTTTCAGGTCGCCTTTCTCATCCCACGACAGCGGCCCCATCACGGTATCCACGGTCGCCCCTTTCAGGTATTTAGAGATTGCCGCCGGATCTGCGCTCTGGTTCAGGCCAGCGGCCAGAGATTGCAGGGCTGCGTAGGTAGTCCAGACGAATGCACCGCTTGGATCCTGTTTCTTCGCTTTGATCGCGTCCACAATCGGTTTGTTGGCCGGAACCTGATCGTAGTTCTTCGGTTTGGTTACCAGCAGGCCTTCTGCGGAATCACCGGCGATGTTAGACAGGGAAACGTTCGCTACACCTTCAGGCCCCATGAACTGCGTTTTCAGGCCAGCGGCGCGGGACTGACGCAGGATCTGCCCCATTTCCGGGTGGTAGCCACCATAGTAAACGAAGTCGATGTTTTCTTTCTTCAGACGGGCAACCAGCGTGGAGAAGTCTTTCTCACCGGCGGTGATCCCGTCGAAGAACACCACATTAGCGCCACCTTTTTTAAGGCCGTCCTGCACGGAACGCGCCAGGCCTTCGCCGTACTGCTGCTTGTCGTGGATGACCGCAATACGCTTAGGCTTCACGTGATCAAGAATGTATTTCGCCGCGGTTGGGCCCTGGTCGGAGTCCAGGCCAGTGGTACGCAGAGTCAGCTTATAGCCACGCGCGGTCAGCTCAGGAGCAGTAGCCGCCGGGGTAATCATCAGAATGCCTTCGTCTTCGTAGATGTCAGACGCCGGCTGAGTGGAAGAAGAGCACAGGTGACCGATAACGTACTTGATGCCGTCGTTCACCACTTTGTTCGCTACGGCTACCGCTTGTTTCGGGTCACAGGCATCGTCATATTTGGTGATAACCAGTTTGTCGCCTTTGATCCCGCCTTTGGCGTTAATGTCAGCCACCGCCTGCTCGGCACCGGTAAATTCCTGATCGCCGTATTGCGCGACCGGCCCAGACATTGCCCCTACTACCGCGACCTTAATATCTTTTGCCATCGCCGCGTGGCTCATTGCCAGTGCAATGCATCCTGCCAGTAAGGCTTTACCCGTCATTTTCATCCTGAGAGTCCCCATTGTTATGGTTATTGAATTTGTTGTGTTGTTGTTTGTTAGCGCATTATTCTGTTTGTAGGTATAAGAAAAGCATATGATAGCTAACTCAAGGGCGACAGCCGGCGCTACGGCAGCACACTATGCTAAACATAGCGCCATTTGCGATAATTTGGAAAGACATATTTGAAGGTTAGATAACGGGAATGTGACAAAAAAATAACCGCGCCGGAAAGCCTCCAGACGCGGGGGAGCAAGCCTCGGCATCACCAGCCAGCTGGCAAATATCCCAGAGCGGAAGCAACCGCATAAACGGCACTGCAGAGGTAAAGCAACACAATGAAAATCTGGATCAGCGGGTGGGTCATAAACGCCGGGCAGGTCCAGCCTGGCGTGACATCGCCGCTGCGGCGGGCGCCTTTGATCATCAGGATCGGCATAATCGATAAAATCACCCCGCTGAACACGCCGGCAAAATAGAGCGCATTCACGAACGACACCAATCCGCTGTAGGCCAGCACAAACGGCGGGATCGCGACCACCAGCAGCACCATAAAACGCTTCAGCGAAGGTTCATCGTTGCCCAGGCGGAAGCGGTCAAAGATATTGGTCAGGAAACTCCCGCCCAGCCCCCAGTACGACGTCAGCATGGCGCACAGTGCAAACAGGTTCGCCGAGAAGAATGCCCACTCTCCCAGCGCTTTCCCCCAGGAAATCGTCGCCACCTCAGAGATATCGTCCAGGCCGTTAAGCATGATCACCGACATCGGCACCAGAGCCAGCAGCGCGAAGGTCACCACCATGCCAACGATGATGGCTTTCGGGAGCTTTTCGGGCTTATCGGCAAAACCACGCGCCATCTCCGGCACGATGTACTGCGCCGAGAAGCAGAACACCACCACGTTGAACACCGGCACCATATAAAGCCAGTTGCCTTCCAGCAGGTAGCCGACGCTGGTTGTCTCTTTCAGCAAAGTAGCAATCACCAGCACCGCGATCATCACCACCATGCCAACGCTAATAAACTTTTCCCCGCGCCCGATGGCTTTCAAACCCATGTACAGCACGCCCGCAGCCGGGATAAAAAACAGCACGCTGCCCAGGGCCGGGGAAATACCAAACAAAGAGTGCAGCAGCTTACCGCTGCCAGTCATATAGGCGGTCAACGCCCCGACGCTGTTTACGCAGACGGAAAGGAACATCATCAGCGCGCCAAAGCGCCCGACGTAGCGCAGCGACAGCCCGCTGAGCTGCAAATGCTGACGGGTACGCAGCGTCGATTCGGCGACGTAAAGCATCGTCACGGTGGTCAGACTGCCCACCAGCACCAGCCAGAACAACAGCGGCCAGAAGCCCGCCTTGCTTGAGGCATAGGCGATAGAAAGCACGCCCGCGCCAATGTTAGTGCCGACAATCATCGACACGCCTTCAACGAAACTCAGAGATTTTCCGGGGACAGCAGTCCGCTCCCCGCGCGCAACGGCGGGAGAGAAGGTGGAATTTTCAGACATAATATTTTCCGTATTACTCCGGCGGTAACGCCCGCCGGAAAACAGGGGATATCAGGGTGATAAACCACTTCACGCTGGGAAAAAACGCTGCGGCCGCCTTGTGTATGGCGGGCTTCCCTGCCGCCGCAAACTACAGGGATTAGCCCTTAAGCACTCTGGACAGAATGGCCAGCGCTTTGGTGAACTGAGCATCAGGAATGGTCAGCGGATAAAGGAAGCGAATAACGTTGCCGTAGACGCCGCAGCTCAGCAGCAACAGCCCTTGTTCCTGAGCTTTCAGCTGAACTTCGCGGGTAAATTCTGGCGAAGGTTTCCCGGTCTGCGGATCGTTAAACTCCACTGCGACCATCGAGCCCTGTCCACGTACGTCAACAATCGCCGGGCAGCTTTGACGTGCCTGATTCAGCACTTCTTTCAGGTGTTCGCCAAGCTGGGTAGCACGCTTGCACAGTTGTTCTTCTTTGATCACATCCAGCACCGCATGAGCTGCCGCAACCGCCAGCGGGTTGCCCGCATAGGTGCCACCCAGACCGCCAGGCGCAGGGGCATCCATCACTTCGGCACGGCCCACAACGCCGGACAGCGGGAAGCCACCGGCCAGGCTTTTCGCCATCGTCATCAGGTCGGCTTTGACGTCGTAATAGTCCATCGCAAACAGCTTGCCGGTACGCGCGAAGCCGGTCTGCACTTCATCAGCAATCAGCAGAATGCCGTGGGTGTCGCACAGCTGGCGCAGCGCCTGCATAAATTCAGGTGGCGCCACGTTGAAGCCGCCTTCCCCCTGAACCGGCTCGAGTATGATGGCCGCAACCTGGTCCGCGGCGATATCGGCTTTAAAGATACGATCCAGGCTTTTCAGCGCATCGTCAGTCGTCACACCGTGAGCGGCATTCGGGTAAACCGCGTGGTAGACGGAGCCAGGGAACGGACCAAAACCGATTTTGTACGGTGCCACTTTGCCGGTCAGCGCCATGGTCATAAAGGTACGGCCATGGAAGCCGCCGCCGAAGGTGATCAGGCCGGGGCGTTTGGTATAAGCGCGGGCGATTTTCACCGCATTCTCAACCGCTTCTGCACCGGTGGTGAAGAACGCAGTTTTCGCCGGGCCGTCAATCGGCGCCAGTTCGTTAATACGCTCAGCCAGCGAAACATAGCTTTCATAAGGGACAATCTGGTAAGCCGTGTGGGTAAAGGCCTGCAATTGTTTTTCTACCGCGGCAATCACTTTCGGGTGACGATGGCCGGTGTTCAGCACGGCAATCCCGGCGGCAAAATCGATAACCTCGTTGCCTTCCACATCCCACAGGGTGGCGTTCTCCGCCTTCTCTGCGAAATAGCTACACATCACGCCCACGCCGCGCGGCGTGGCCTGTAAACGACGCTGATTCAGCTCTGCACTTTTCACCTTGCTCTCTCCTGTTAAGTCAGTCACTTTGTCGCAACAAATCAGAAACAATGTCGTTTATTTACACAGGTATTGGCCCTATAATCGAGTACCAATTCAGTTTATCTGAGGGATCCAATTGCGAGATTTAGTGGGTGATTTGATTCTTGTCAGGCTACAGGCAGAGGCCGATATCCTGCTGCATAAGCGCCTGTATAACGCACTACGGCGCTCCATTCTGGATGGTTCATTGCCGCCCCACAGCCGCCTGCCCGCCTCCCGCGACTTAGCCAGCGAACTCAGCATTTCCCGTAACACTGTGTTAACAGTTTATGAGCAGCTTATGACCGAGGGGTACGTTTCATCCCGCCAGGGCAGCGGGACTTTTGTTGAAAAAACGCTGCCGGATCGCTTCACCTCCACGGGCAGCTTTGGCGAAGGCGGCACAGCTCCGGCACCTGAGGTGTCGATTTCCCGTCGCGGCCAGCATCTTCTTTCGCAGGTGAGCGCCAGCCCGCGCCAGTGGGGAGCCTTTATTCCCGGCGTGCCGGACGTCAACGCCTTCCCTCATCCGCTATTCAGCAAGATCCAGGCACGCATCAGCCGCCGCCCTAAGCCGGAGCGCCTGAGCTATAGCTGCAACGGCGGTACGCCAGAGCTACAGCATGCGCTGGTCGACTATCTGCGTGTCTCGCGGGGCGTAAACTGCCAGGTCGACCAAATCCTGATCACCGAAGGGATCCACCAGGCTATCGATCTGGTCACCCGGATGTTATGTGACAGAGGCGAACTGGCATGGATCGAAGAACCTTCTTATTGGGGGATTCGCCATGTACTGACGATGAATGACGTGCGGGTTACGCCGCTTACCGTCGATGAGAACGGCCTTTGCCCGCCGGAGAAAGTTACCGAGACGCCGCGCTTAATCTTCGTCACGCCATCTCATCAGTACCCGCTGGGGGCGGTGATGAGCCTGGAGCGCCGCCAGCGCCTGTTGGCACTTGCCCGCCAGCACGGCAGCTGGATTATTGAAGATGATTACGACAGCGAATTTCGCTTTTCTGGCCAGCCTATTCCGGCGTTGCAGGGGCTGGTCACCGACGCGCCGGTGGTCTACATCGGCACGTTCAGTAAAACGCTTTATCCGGGGTTAAGGCTCGGCTATGTCGTGCTGCCTCGCCCGCTGGTCAATGACCTGAAAACCGCCCATGCGGAGCTGTATCGCGGCGGCCATTCCCTGATTCAGCAGGCGCTGGCAGAGTTTATTACCGCCGGGCATTATTCGGCCCATATTCGCCGGATGCGCCTGCTTTACGGCCGCCGCCGTGCCTTCCTGACCGATCTGATCTCCCGCCACTGCGGGCCAAAGGCGCTGTCAGATTTTAGCGATAACGCCGGGCTGCATCTGATTTTAAACCTGCCGGATGAAGCCGATGATGTGGCGATTGCTGAGCGCGCCAACGCCCGCAATATTCTGGTGCGGCCCTTGTCACGGTATTACCTGACCGAACAGCGCAAGAAAGGATTATTGATGGGATTTGCCAGCCTGCCGGAGAGCGAAATGGAAGCGGCTTTTACCGCGTTGCTGGCATGTATGCCGGAGCATAAAAAGCAAAACGCCCCAGCATAAAGTGGGGCGTTCTCGGTGCGACGGGCGTATCGGCGTTATGCTTCGATAGCGGCGCGCAGTTTTTTCATCGCGTTCTTTTCAAGCTGACGAACACGTTCGGCGGAAACGCCATAGCGGTCGGCAAGTTCCTGCAGCGTGCTTTTGTTGTCTTCGTCTAACCAGCGCGCGCGAATAATCTGCTGGCTGCGCTCATCCAGGCCCATCATCGCATCGCTCAGTTTGTCTGCGGCGTGAGATTCCCAGTTGTCGTCTTCAATGCCGTCGGCAAAGTTGGAAGACTTATCCTGCAGGAAGAGCACCGGCGCCATCGGCTGGCCGTCAGCGTCGTCGTCATTGGACATGTCGAAAGTCATATCCTGCGCCGCCATGCGTGACTCCATCTCAAGCACGTCTTTGCTGGATACGCCAAGCTCGTTGGCCACCATTTCGACTTCGTCCTGATTAAACCAGCCCAGACGCTGCTTGGTTTTACGCAGGTTAAAGAACAGCTTACGCTGTGCTTTGGTGGTCGCGACTTTCACAATACGCCAGTTACGCAGCACGTATTCATGAATTTCAGCCTTGATCCAGTGCACCGCAAAGGAGACCAGGCGAACACCCACTTCCGGGTTAAAACGGCGTACTGCTTTCATCAGGCCGATGTTGCCTTCCTGGATAAGGTCTGCCTGCGGTAGGCCGTAGCCGGAATAGTTACGCGCAACATGAACAACAAAGCGCAGGTGAGACAGGATCAGCTTTTTCGCTGCTTCCAGATCGCCCTGGTAATGCAGCTTTTCAGCCAGCTCCTTCTCTTCCTCAGCCGTTAACATCGGCCAGGCGTTTGCAGCCCGGATATACGACTCCAGGTTACCAACAGGGGCTAAAGCTAAATTTTGCATTTCTTTGGTCATTCAAACCCTCTCTTAGAGACTAAGTACGGTTTGCCATTCAAGTGGCTGAGGCGCACCGACAACACGTCAGGCCCAGACCGTACCCTTCACTGTACTCTCAGACAGTGATGTTATCCACAAGTTCAATGTAAAGCTGTGAATAGATTACACACAAAGTGTGACGGTTATTGCAGCATCGCAGGGGGCACTACGGTGTCAAACGCACTCCCTGCTGACGACGTTATCGTAGCAGGGAATGAGTATATCAAAAACTTTTTACTCCGGCGTAAAGCGGCGTAAATGTTGAACAGTGGCAAGCCAGGCTGCCAGCCAGCCGATCATCGACGAGACCAGCAACAGCAGCAGGCATTCATCAAAGCCCAACCCGCTGATATCAAACTTAGTCCCGAACACCTGCGCCACTTCCGTCACCGCCGAAGAGAGACGCATCACCAGAACCTCAGACAGGATCAGCGACAGGAACGCACCGCTAAAGCCCAGCAGCGCGCCGCCATACAGGAACGGACGCAGAATAAAGCCGTCGGTTGCCCCGATAAGCTTCTGCACGTTGATGGTGTCGCGGCGGGCAAAGATGCTCAGACGCACCGAGTTACCGATAACGAGGAACACTGCGGCAACCATCAGGATGCCGATCATCGCCGCCACGCGCCCGACCAGCCCGGTCAGCGCCGCCAGGCGGGCAAACCAGCTGTCGTCCATGCGCACTTCATCAACGCCGTGAATCTTCGCCACGCGGTCACGCAGCGTATTCAGGTGGTCCGTGCTCTGGAAATCCAGTTTAGGGTTCACCACGGCCACGGCGGGCAGCGGGTTCTCTTCCAGCATATCCAGCGCGCCGCCAAAGCCCGACCAGTTACGGAACTCGCCCAGCGCTTCCTCGCGGGAGAGGTAGTTGACTTTATCCACGCCCTCCTCCGCCTGAATCGCGCCCACCACCTGCTGCGCGGCGTTATCGTCCAGCGCCTTATCGAGGTAAACGGTGATTTGCGGGGATGGATAATATTGCGTCGCCGCCTGGTTCACGTTCTTGTAAACCATGTAGCAGACGCTCGGCAGCGTCAGGGAAATGGCAATCACCATTACCGTCAGGAAGGTCGCCAGCGGCTTGCTCTTCAGATCCTGAAGCGCGCCTTCCCAGGCGTAGCGGAACTGCTCATTCACGCCACCTTTCAGGGATTTGCTTTTGGACTGCGGCCCCTTGCCACGTTTTTTCACCGAACGGCCAAGGTCACCTAACTTACTCAGTTGGTTGATTTTATCCAGCTTGTTGCTGAAGCGCTTGATATGGTTGAGCGCACTGTGTTTATTCACCTGCCAGGCCTCCATGCAAATGGCCGTCGCTGAGGGTCAACATTCGGTAATTGCGACGCGAGATAAGCCCCATGTCGTGGGTCGCCATCAGTACCGTCACGCCCACGCGGTTAAACTCTTCGAACAGGCGCAGAATACCTTCCGACAGCGCATCATCAAGGTTCCCGGTCGGTTCATCCGCCAGCAGTACAGCAGGTTTATTTACCACGGCGCGAGCAATACCCACGCGCTGCTGTTCACCGCCGGAGAGTTGGATAGGAAAGTTCTTCGCTTTGTCCAGCAGGCCGACCTTATCTAATGCCGCAGACACGCGGCGGCGAATGTCTTCGCCGCTGGCACCCGCGATGATCAGCGGGATAGCCACGTTGTCGTACACGGTTCTGTCCATCAGCAGGTGGTGATCCTGGAAGATCATCCCAATCTGACGACGCAGGAACGGCACTTCACGGCTCTTCAGGCGGCTAATGTCATGCCCGCTGAAAAAAATCTTCCCATCGCTGGGCCGTTCGATACCGCAGATAAGCTTGAGCAGAGTACTCTTCCCTGCGCCAGAATGGCCGGTCAGAAAGGCCATCTCGCCTGGTTGCATATGGAAGGTGACTCCCTGCAACGCTTGTCTCCCACCGAGATAGGCTTTACTGACGTGTTCAAAGCGAATCATTGTTAATCCTCTCGGGCAAAAAGTGCCTCTATAAAGTCGCCCGCATTAAACGGTCGTAAATCAGAAATTTGTTCGCCGACGCCAATGTAGCGAATCGGAATGCCGAACTGGTCTGCCACAGAGAAGATTACGCCACCCTTGGCGGTACCATCCAGTTTGGTCAGGGTGATGCCCGTCAGCCCCACCGCTTCGTGGAACAGTTTAGCCTGGCTTATCGCATTCTGACCGGTGCTGGCGTCGATGGTGAGCATAACCTCATGCGGGGCATCTTCGTCCAGCTTTTTCATAACCCTGACAATTTTCTTCAACTCTTCCATCAGGTGCGATTTATTCTGCAAACGCCCTGCGGTATCGGCAATCAACACATCGATGTTACGCGCCTTCGCCGCCTGAATAGCATCGAAGATAACCGAAGCGGAGTCCGCGCCGGTGTGCTGGGCTACAACTGGAATATTGTTGCGCTGGCCCCAAACCTGCAGCTGCTCAACCGCTGCCGCACGGAAGGTATCACCTGCCGCGAGCATCACGGATTTGCCCTGCTGCTCGAACTGGCGCGCCAGTTTGCCAATAGTGGTGGTTTTACCCACGCCGTTCACGCCAACCATCAGGATAACAAACGGCGTTTTACCTTCCACAATCAGTGGCTCGTCCACTTTGGCGAGGATTTCGCTCATCTCTTCTTTCAGCAGGCCGTACAGCGCTTCCGCATCACGAAGCTGCTTGCGGCTGGCGCCTTCGGTCAGGTTGGCGATGATTTTCCGGGTTGTCTCAACCCCAACGTCGGCAATCAGCAGCTGCTCTTCCAGCTCTTCAAACAGATCATCATCGATTTTCTTGCCGCGGAACAGACTGATAAATCCGGAACCGAGGTTTTGTTTGGTTTTGACCAGGCTGCGCTTGAGGCGAGCGAAGAAGCCCTCTTTGGTCGGCTTTTCCTGCTCTTGCTGCACGGCAACCGGAGCTGCCTCTTCGACAGCCTCTTCTTCCGGCTCTTCATCAACCGCTTCTTCAGCCACGGCTTCATCTTCAACGGCAGCTTCGTGCGCGAACAGCGCTTCGGCTTCAGCCACTTCTTCGTTGACGATCTCGTCCTGCTCGGCCTGCCACTCGTCAGGCTGCTCTACATTTTCGGCGACGTCTTCCGGCAACGGCAGCGTTTCATGCTCCACGGCCGCAACAGGCTGCTCAATGACTTCCGGCTCTGCCACAACAGCCGCAGGTTCAATCACCTCAGGCTCGGCAACTGCTTCGGGTTCAACAGCGGGTTCTGGCTCGATAACTGCCACTGGCTCTGGTTCAACAACCGGTTCAGGCTCGATAACCGCCACAGATTCTGGTTCAGCCACGACCTCTGGCTCAACGGTCGCTTCCGGCTCAGGAATCATTTCCGGCTCGGCAGTCAGCGCTTTTTCTTCCACCTCTTCTACGAGCTGGGCGTTAACCTCCACGACCTGCTCAGCAAACTTTTCGGACTCCTCCAGTGAGTGCTCACTAACTAAATCCTGCTGTTCCTGCCCGGCAGCCTGAGGCTGCTGAGGTTCATCCTGCGCGGGGGCTTGCTCAGTAACCGGTTGTTCTTCTATTACTTTTTGTTCTGCTTCGACGTCCGGCTGCTGCTCTTTCTGGCCAAATCCCAGCCAGGAAAAAAAGCCACGTTTTTTCTCTTTCGCCATTTGCGACTACACTCCTCGCTGTTAATTCATGGCACAGACCCGATTCTGCTTGCCACGGGCATAAAAAATAGTGCGTTAGTCTATCACTTTCCCGGCGCGGCATCACGCCAGTGGATTAAGGTTTCCTGGCCGGACGAGCGCCGCTAGAATAACCGCAAAATTTAGCATCGCAGTGAGAGCAATGAAGAAACCTCAATCCTCTGGTTCCGGCCAGATCCGCATCATCGGCGGCCAATGGCGCGGCCGAAAACTCCCGGTCCCGGACAGCCCAGGCCTGCGCCCGACGACAGACCGCGTGCGTGAAACGCTTTTCAACTGGCTGGCTCCGTCGATGGTGGATGCTCATTGCCTCGACTGTTTTGCCGGCAGCGGTGCACTCGGGCTGGAAGCACTCTCTCGCTATGCCGCCAGCGCGACGCTGATTGAAATGGATCGCGCTGTCTCCCAGCAATTGCAAAAGAACCTCGCGACGCTAAAAGCCAGCAATGGCAAAGTGCTCAACGCCAATACGCTGAATGTGCTCGCGCAGCCCGGCACGCCGCACAACGTCGTCTTTGTCGACCCGCCGTTCCGTAAGGGGTTGCTGGATGAAACGCTCAGCCTGCTCGAGAAAAACGGTTGGCTGACGGATGACGCGCTAATCTACGTAGAAAGTGAAGTGGAAAATGGTCTGCCAGCGGTGCCTGCCAGCTGGGCGCTGCACCGTGAAAAAGTCGCCGGTCAGGTGGCTTATCGCCTGTTTATTCGTGAAGCTCAAGGAGCCGCATAATGCCGATTCTGATTAACTTTGGCCGCCTGCTGATGCTTTGCGTCTGGGGCTTTCTGATCTTTAACCTGGTTCACCCTTATCCGCGCCCGCTGAACATTTTCGTTAACGTCGCGCTGATCTTCATGGTGATTATGCACGGCCTGCAGCTCAGCCTGCTGAAAGCCACGCAGCCCAAAGACGGCCCGGCGCTGGCCCGCGGTGAGCAAATTAAGATTTTTGTTTTTGGCGTGTTTGAGCTGCTGGTCTGGCAGAAAAAGCTCCGTCAGGGCAAGTGAGTTTATTCGGGGACGAAGCTGACAAAGCGCGTCCCCTTGTAACTCAGCGTACCTCTATCTCCCACCGATACCGCATGGTATTCCGCCGCTTCAACGCGCATTTTCATTTCCATCCCGCCGCTCTGTGGCGCAAACCAAACCTCATAGCGGATCGAGTCTTCCGGCGGAGTGACTTCACGCTGGCGCGAGCGTCTATCATTGGACGGTTTTTCACGTTTGGTCGCCACCACCACTTTTTTCACGCTGAGCGGCGCGGCATCGTTTTCGATATTCTCGCGGCGCTGCTGAAAATAGCGAAAAGAAGCGGCCACCACGATGACCACGACGATGGCGATAATGAAAACTGGGGGCTTGCTCATGGCTTTTTCTCTAATTGTCAGACACTTTTCAGCATAACCCTGGCGCCGCGCCGTTGTCATCTGCGCCGCTTAGCCACTAGACTGAACGGTGTTACGCCAACAATTAAAATAAGGATATGCCATGCTTTGGTCATTTATTGCTGTTGCGTTATCGGCCTGGATTTACATTGATGCATCCTGGCGCGGCTCCACCTGGCAGCGCTGGCTTTTCAAGCCGCTCACCCTGCTGCTTCTGCTGCTGCTGGCCTGGCAGGCACCGATGTTTGAAGCGACGGGCTACCTGATTGTGGCGGGCCTGCTGGCAACGCTGGTCGGCGATGCGCTCACGCTATTGCCCACTCAACGCCTGCTTTACGCCGTGGGCGCGTTCTTCCTTTCGCACCTGCTGTACACCATCTATTTTGCCAGCCAGATGAGCTTAGCCATTTTCTGGCCGCTGCCGCTGGCTCTGCTGATTATTGGCGCGCTGCTGGTCGCGACTATCTGGACACGGCTGGAAGCGCTGCGCGTGCCCATTCTGACGTTTATCGGTATGACGCTGGTGATGGTCTGGCTTGCCGCCGAGCTTTATTTCTTCCGCCCGACGGCCCCGAGCTTCTCCGGGTTTGTGGGGGCCAGCCTGCTGCTGCTGGGCAACATTGTCTGGCTGGTCAGCCACTACCGTCACCGCTTCAGAGGCGACAGCGCCATTGCCGCCGCCTGCTACTTTGCCGGGCACTTTATGATTGTCCGCGCCCTGTATATCTGAGGTTAACGCCTGTCTTCCGCCAGGGAGGCAGGTTCCAGCCTGCGGGTTTTGCCGTAGATAATGGTCAACACCGCAGGCACCGTAAACGCCACCGCGATAGCAATCACCTCATAAATCATCTTCGATTCCGGCCCGCTAAACAGCCCCAGCTCGAACACGTTCAGCACCGGCAGGAAGCTATAAGTTTTCACACCCAGGAGGCCGGTAATCCCGCCGCCCAGCGCTGCGCCAATACAGCCGAAAACAAACAACATGCGGTATTTCAGGTTCACGCCGTACAGCGCCGGTTCGGTAATACCGAAGAAGGCGGAGAGCGAAGCGGAAATCGCAATCTGCTTATCTTTCAGGTTGCGGGCAATAAAGATGGCACCGAACACCGCCCCAAACTGCCCCATTACCGCCGACATAAACATCGCCATAATGGTGTCGTAGCCGTTGACCTGAATATTAATCAGCGCCAGCGGAATAATGCCCCAGTGCACGCCAAACACCACGAACAGCTGCCCAATCCCCGCTAACAGCGCGCCGGAAATCACCGGGCTGAGGTTGTACAGCCATGCATAGCCGTTGGCGATACCGACGCCAACATAATCAGCCACCGGGCCAATCACGGTAAACACCACAAAGCCGCTGATGATCAACGACAAACACGGCACAAACACCAGCGCAGCAATTTCCGGGATCACCTTTTTCAGCCAGCGTTCGACGTGGCTCAGGAACAGCACGGCAAACACCGCAGGGATCACCGCCCCGCCGTAGATTTTCACGTTCAGCGCCAGGCCCATAACGTGGAAGGCACCGGGCACGCTGGCATCCGTCAGCGGGAAAATCATCGCCGCCGTCAGCGCCAGGGCGCTAAATTTATTGGCCTTAAAGCGTTCCGCTGCCGTCACCGCGATAAACAGCGGCAGCATGACGAAAACGCCGCTGGAGAGCGCATTGAACACGGTGAATACATACGAATGGGTATCCACCAGGTTCATTGTTTGCAGCAAAACCACAATCCCTTTCACCACCCCCACGCCCGCCAGTACGCCGATGTAAGGCGTGAAGATAGCGGAAAGCGTGGCCAGCAGGCGGTTAATCATCGAGCCCTGCGGCGCAGAGGCTTCTTCTGAGAGCGGTTCCCCCATTTGCGCCGTAATAGCCTGAAAGACCTTTTCAACTTTTGGCCCAATCACAATCTGGAATTGCCCCGGGTTTTCAACCAGCTTTACTACCTCCGGCAACTTATACAGCTCATCTTTATTGATCTTACTTTTATCTTTGATAGTAAAACGCAAACGGGTTGCGCAGTGGGTAAGATGCTCTATATTTTCTGCCTCGCCGACATGCTGAATTATCTGTCGGGCAAGTTGACTGAAGGTAGCCATAATCATTCCTCAGTAGCAAGGTAGGGACGTTATTATTGTGTAGGGAACACTGAGTCTCAGGCGTAATCACCTGGCTTCGTTTTACTTTTTACGGACACGCCAAAATCGGTAAAGATCCGCTGCGGCAGATTATTGCCCTTTGCCTCAGCAATATGGTGAGCCAATATCTGGAAAGGGATAACCATGATCAGCGGGGCAATAAACTCATCAACATCAGCTTTCACCGCCAGCGTGCGCGGATCGTTATCCTCACCTAATTTGATGGTGTACACGTAGTCGGTATATTTCTGCTCATAGGCTTTCAGCAGTAATAAGCGCTCACGAGCCACGCCCGGCGTATCAATAAAGAACATCCGGTGGTTGCCGTTCACTTCGAAATAAGGCCCGTGCATAAACGCCTCCAGCTCAACGCCCTGGGAAGGCACGCGAATCGTCTCGGCAAACTTGGTTTCCATCTCTTTGATAACGCCGACGCTCGGCCCATAGCCAATTGAGGTGAAGCGCGGGGAAGCAGTCAGCTCGGTCTGCCATTTGGTGAAGAAAGCTTCGGTGTCGGCAATCACGCCCGGAATCGATTTCACCGCAACATCCAGCTTTTGCAGCTCAGCCGCTTCCTGTTCGGCGCTGATTTTTCCACTGCGGCGAGCGGCAAACACGCCCAGCAGCATAAATTTCAGGATCGTAGCAACGTACCCTTTGGTGACGTAGCCGACGCGTTCCTCACCAATTTCGATATCGATAACGTGGTCCACGGCGCGGGCAAGTTCGCTCCCGGTTTTGCTGGTGATGCCCAGCGTTTTGACCGGGCGAGTCTGGCGAATATGCTGGATCGCATTGATGGTAGAGGTACTTTCCCCACTCTGGGAAACGCCTATTACCAGATCGGTGGCTTCACTGAATTTTTCGTAATGCTGAAAGTGGAACGGCTCTTCGACGGAGATACGCACATCGGCCAGCTTTTCCACGTAGTATTTCGCGCTATTGATCGCGTTAATGCTGGAGCCTGTGGCCAGCACCAGCCACTCTTTCTGCCCACCGAGCACCGGAAGATCGGACGGATAGCGAGACAACATGGCGCTTAACGTCGCCTGCTCTTCATGGATGTAGGTCATCATTGTCGGTTTCATCGGCTCTCCTGTAATCAAAACCTGAAAACGTTTTCAGGTTTAAGCTAGAGGAGTCCGATAAGGCTTGTCAACGCCAGATCGCGCAACTGTTAACGGGATCAAAAAATAACGTGGAGGGAAAGGAACGGGCAGATGACTGGAAAAGAGATCCGCCGTTGAAATCTAACAGGATTCGCCGTTCAGCAGCGTAAGAGGGATTTTTTCGACTGCGATACCGGCAGCATTCTCATTCAAAATAGCCATTAACCTTGTCATCACCTCTTTGCCAATCAAAGCATTCTGGTGGTCAACGGTGGTAATGCGGGGAATAAAATACTCACTACCCGGGAAATATTCACAGCTCACTATGGCGATATTATCTGGCACAGACAGATTGTGGTCTTTTAGCGCACGGATCGCGCCTTTGGCGACATGATCGTTAATTGCCACAATAGCATCCGGCAAGATTTCATTCGTTGAAATCAGCGTTTCAATTGCCTCATAGCCATGCTGTAAATAAAAGTTATTCAGCACAATAAAACTATTTTCTACCGACAATTTTGCCGCTTCCAGCTCGGCCCGAAATACCGCTTCGCGCTCGCGAGTAATATACACATTCTTTGACCCACCGATAAAACCAATGCGCCGGTAACCTTTCTCAATCAGGTGGCGAGTCGCTAAGCGCACGCAGCCCGCCTGATCCCGTTCAACGCAGGCATATTCTACCCCCGGCAGCTGGCGCCCCACGACCACAACCGGCACGGTAGCGATCAGCTTTTTCAACTCCTGAAGGTAGGTTTCGCCGATATCGTTGTAGTCGATATTGCCGCCGAGAATGATCACGCCGTCTATCTGGCTGTCGGTAATGGAATTAAAAATATGCTCTTCGGGCACCACCGGCGCTTCTCGGGAGGCTTTGTTCGCCGATTGGGTGTCGTACAGCGTGACCTTGTAGCCCAGCCGCAAACTTTCGTGCTCAATCTGCGCCACCAGCATCACAAAGTAGGGGTTACTGATATCGGAAACGACAATCGCCAGGGTCTGGGTTTTCTTGGAAATCATCCCTCGCGCCAGCAGATTAGGGCTGAAGTTATGCTCCTGAATCACTTTTTCAACCCGGCTACGCGTTTTGTCCGCCACCCAGCTGTTTTTGTTCAGCACCCGGGAGACAGTGGCGATAGACACCTGCGCCAGCTCCGCAATATCCTTGATTGTCAGTGGTTTTTTCATCGATTCATTCTCATCCCGACCTGCGGATAATACTAGGGGAAGCGCCGCAGGGAAGCAAAGGCCAATCCAGAAAACAGCCGCCCCTCAGCCAGAAACATGCGGTGGTAAAAAAGACGCTTGACTCTGGAGTCAACTCCAGAGAGTAACATCGGTAATGAGAAAATTATCATTACCGGAGGGCGCCATGCTCAACACACCTCAAGACGGCAAAAAGCCACCGCAGTTTGCGTTTGCCAAACTAAGCCCGCTGCAGGCGGAAGGAGGCCCCTCCTGCTGCGCCGATGACGCCTGCTCTGCACAAAAACCGGAGCCAGAGATTGCCGACAACGGCAGCCGCTACAGCTGGCACGTCGCGGGGATGGACTGCGCGGCCTGCGCACGCAAAGTGGAAAATGCGGTGAAACAGGTGAGCGATGTGCAGCAAGTTCAGGTGGTATTTTCTACCGAAAAACTGCTGGTCAGCGCCTCAAGAGACATTCGCAACGACGTAGAGAAAGCGGTCAAGGCGGCAGGCTACACGCTGAACGACGCCAGCGCCCCGAAGCAGGAAAAAAGCAGCAGCCTGCAAGAGAACCTGCCGCTGATCCTGCTTATCGTCCTGATGGTCATTAGCTGGGGGCTCGAGCAATTCAACCATCCGCTCGGCAACCTGGCGTTTATCGCCACCACGCTGGTTGGCCTGTGGCCGATTGCGCGCCAGGCCGTGCGCCTGATTCGCAGCGGCAACTGGTTCGCCATTGAAACGCTGATGAGCGTCGCCGCAATCGGTGCGCTGTTTATCGGCGCAACCGCCGAGGCGGCGATGGTGCTGCTACTGTTCCTCATCGGTGAACGCCTCGAGTCCTATGCCGCCAGCCGTGCACGCCGCGGGGTAAGCGCCTTGATGGCGCTAAAGCCGGACGTCGCTATTCGCCTCCGGGACGGCGAGCGCGAAACCGTCGCGCAGGCCGATCTTCGCCCAGGTGACGTGATTGAAGTCGCCGCCGGGAGCCGCTTACCCGCCGACGGCCGCCTGCTCAGCGGCTTTGCAAGCTTCGACGAAAGTGCCCTAACCGGGGAATCCGTGCCGGTAGAGCGCCAGCAGGGCGAAAAAGTCGCCGCAGGCAGTACCAGCGTAGATCGCCTTGTTCAGCTGGAGGTCATTTCCGAGCCCGGCGACAGCGCCATCGACCGCATCCTGCGGCTGATTGAAGAAGCAGAGGAACGCCGCGCGCCTATCGAACGCTTTATCGATCGTTTTAGCCGGATTTACACGCCAATCATCATGCTGCTCGCGCTGCTGACCGCCGTCATCCCGCCGCTGTTCTTCGGCCAGGGCTGGGAACCGTGGATCTATAAAGGCCTGACGCTGCTGCTGATCGGCTGCCCATGCGCGCTGGTTATCTCCACGCCTGCAGCAATTACCTCTGGTCTGGCCGCCGCCGCTCGCCGAGGCGCGTTGATTAAAGGCGGAGCCGCGCTGGAACGCCTCGGTCAAATCCAGCAAGTCGCTTTCGATAAAACCGGCACCCTGACGGCAGGAAAACCTCAGGTTACGGCCATTGCGGTGGAAGAAGGGACAGAAGAAGATCAGCTTCTGGCGCTCGCCGCGGCGGTTGAACAAGGCTCCACCCACCCGCTGGCACAGGCTATTGTCAACGCGGCACAACAACGCAACTTGCCTTCTGTCGCCGCAGAAAATCACCGCGCGCTCGCCGGGGTTGGCGTGGAAGCCAGCATTCAGGGCGAAACGCTGCTGCTCAGCTCCCCGTCCAAACTTGACGACCAGACACTCAGCGAAACCTGGCAAAGGCGTATCGCGAAGCAGGAAGAAGAAGGCCAGACGGTGATCGTAGTGCTGCGTGAGGGTCAGCTGCTGGGCACCATCGCCATGCGTGACACTTTGCGCAGAGATGCGCGTGAAGCGGTGACGGCACTTCACCAGCTAGGGATTCAGGGCGTGATGCTGACAGGGGATAACCCGCGCGCGGCGGCGGCAATAGCCAACGAATTGGGCATTGATTACCGCGCCAGCCTGCTCCCGGCAGACAAAGTGGCGGCGGTGAACAAACTCAATGCCACCGCGCCGCTGGCAATGGTCGGCGACGGCATCAACGATGCCCCGGCGATGAAAGCAGCCACCATCGGCATCGCGATGGGCAGCGGCACCGACGTCGCGCTGGAAACCGCAGATGCCGCCCTGACCCACAACCGCCTGACCGAGCTGGCAGGTATGGTGCGGCTCGCCAGAGCCACTCATAACAACATTCGCCAGAACGTGACGATTGCGCTGGGGCTGAAGGGGATTTTCCTGATCACCACTCTGCTCGGCCTGACCGGCTTGTGGCTGGCGGTGTTGGCGGATTCAGGGGCTACCGCACTGGTCACGGCAAACGCCATTCGCCTGCTGCGGAAGAAATAGTTTTCGAGAGATAACGGGGCGCGAACATGCGCCTCGTTTAATGGCTCTTACGCAGCAAATAGCGGTAAGGCAGCGCGTCGGTTTCGCTGGCCACCAGCTCGTGTTCCATAAAACGGCAGAAACCGGGGATATCGCGCGTGGTGGCCGGGTCATCGGCTATCACTAGCAACGTTTCGCCAACGGGCATATTGCGCACGGTTTTACGCACCATCATCACCGGCTCCGGGCAGCGCAGGCCTAGAGCATCCAGCGTGTGGTCAGGGGTTGCGAACAAATCGGTCATAACTCTCTCAGGTCGTCAAAAACCGCGCTAGTTTACGCCGGGTAAAATCTGGCGCAAGCCGCGTGAACGATTGCGTTAAAATTAACCATTGCATTGAGAAACTAAAGCAGTATCATCCCCGCGCTTTACATTTTTGACTGGGTTCCCTCACCCCACTACTAAAAAGGCTACAACATGATGCAGTTCAGCACTCGCCAGCGCACTAACGCGCTGTTTTGGCTATCGCTTTTTCATTTGCTGGTGATCACCTCCAGTAACTATCTGGTTCAGCTTCCGGTCTCCGTCTTCGGGTTTCATACTACCTGGGGCGCCTTCAGCTTCCCGTTTATCTTCCTCGCGACTGACCTCACGGTGCGTATTTTCGGCGCTCCGCTGGCCCGGCGGATTATTTTCGCGGTGATGATCCCGGCGCTGGTGATTTCTTACGGCATCTCCTCTCTGTTTTACATGGGAAGCTGGCAGGGCTTTGAAGCGTTAATGCACTTCAACCTGTTTGTGGCCCGTATCGCGGTTGCCAGCTTCATGGCTTACGCGCTCGGCCAGATTCTGGACGTACACGTATTTAACCGCCTGCGCCAGAATCACTGCTGGTGGCTGGCGCCTACGGTGTCCACGCTGTTCGGTAACGTGAGCGATACGTTGTCATTCTTCTTTATCGCCTTCTGGCGCAGCCCGGACGCCTTTATGGCCCAGCACTGGGTGGAAATCGCCGTCGTTGATTACTGCTTCAAAGTGCTCATCAGCCTGATTTTCTTCCTGCCGATGTACGGCGTTCTGCTGAATATGCTGTTGAAACGCCTCGCAGATAAATCTGAAATCTCCGCGCTGCAGCCTGGTTAAACGCGGGCTGAATATCTTGTGTTAAGATGCAAGGATTGGCCTTTTGGCTTGCTAACGGAAAGGAAGAACGCGATGCGCAAACTGGTAAAATATGTCGGTATTGGCCTGCTGGTAGTGGGTCTTGCCGCCTGTGATAATAACGACAGCAAAACCGCCACCACCGGCGCGCCGGAAGCCAGCAGCGCCAGCGGTCAGCCAGTTGAACTGCTGGACGGCAAGCTGAGCTTTGCCCTGCCAGCGGACATGAGCGATCAGAGCGGCAAGGTGGGCACCCAGTCCAACAACATGCACGTTTATTCTGATGCAACCGGCCAGAAAGCAGTGATCGTGATTGTCAGTGACAACCCGACTAGCGACCTTGCCACGCTGGCAAAAGGCCTGGAAGAGCAGCAGCGCGCGCGCGACCCGCAGCTTCAGGTGGTGACCAACAAATCCATCGAGATTAAAGGCCACACCCTGCAGCAGCTGGACAGCGTGATCTCCGCCAAAGGGCAGACCGCGTACTCCTCCATCATCATTGGCAAAGTGGACGATAAACTGCTGACCATGCAGATCACGCTGCCTGCGGATAACCAGCAGCTGGCGCAGACCAACGCAGAAAACATCATCAACACCATCGTCATCAAGTAATCGCCGCGCGATACATCAATGGCTCCGCCTGTGCGGGGCCATTTTTTTCCTTCATTTTCAGACAGACCGCCGCCGTCGCCCTGCCAGGAAGCACTACACTAAAAGCACCTTTTCCCGATCGGACGTCTGCATGACAGCTCTACAACCTGATAAGACCGGCCTGCATATTTTGCTCAAACTCGCGGCCCTGGTGATTATTCTCGCCGGGATTCACGCCGCAGCCGACATCATCGTTCAGCTCCTGCTGGCCGTATTTTTCGCCATTGTTCTCAACCCGCTGGTGACCTGGTTTATGCGCCGTGGCTTTAATCGCCCGCTGGCGATTGCCATCGTGGTGCTGGTCATGCTGGTGATGCTCACTTTGCTGGTCGGCGTGCTGGCAACGTCGATGAATGACTTCATGGAGCAGATGCCGCAGTTCAACAAACTGCTGACGCAGAAAGTGCGTGAAATCGAACATGCGATGCCGTTTTTGCACCTGCCGCTGTCGCCGGAACGCCTGCTGCAAAAGCTGGACTCCGACAAGCTGATGACCTTTGCCACAACGCTGATGACAGGGCTTTCTGGGGCGATGGCCAGCGTGCTTTTGCTGGCGATGACGGTGATTTTTATGCTGTTCGAGGTGCGTCATGTCCCTTATAAACTCCGTTTTGCGCTGGCCAACCCTAAGCTGCACATCGCCGGCATGCACCGCGCGTTGAAAGGCGTCACCCACTACCTGGCGCTGAAAACCTTTATCAGTTTGCTGACCGGCATTGTTATCTGGCTGGGGCTAAAGCTGCTGGGCGTGCAGTTTGCGCTGATGTGGGGCGTGCTGGGCTTCTTGCTCAACTACATTCCCAACATTGGGTCGGTGATCTCCGCCGTGCCGCCGATGATTCAGGCTCTGCTGCTTAACGGCACCTATGAAATGCTGATGGTCGGGGCGCTGTTCCTGGTGGTACACATGGTGCTGGGGAATATTCTGGAACCCCGAATGATGGGGCGTGGGCTGGGGATGTCGACCTTTGTCGTATTTCTCTCCCTGCTCTTCTGGGGCTGGCTACTCGGCCCGGTGGGCATGCTGCTCTCGGTACCGCTCACCAGCGTTTGTAAAATCCTGATGGAATCCACCCAGGGCGGGGCGAAACTGGCGATCCTGCTGGGCCCCGGCAGGCCGAAAAAACGCCTGCCGGGATAATCCGGTTACGTTTTATCGCGCCCGGCGAGGCTGCTTAACATCGCCTCGCCAATGGCCACTTTGCCTTTGGCCATCAGCCCCTGCGCGGCCCCGGCCTGATCCTCACGTTTCTTGTTCTGCCCGAGCTTGGTCTTGCCGACAAGCGAGGCCAGCGGGATTTCTATCCCGACAATCGCTTTAAGCATTGAGTCGATAAACGCCGGGGGCGCATCGCTCACCTGCCACGGCATTTCCATCTGCGCCTCCTGCTGGCGCGTCAGACTGGTTATTTGCCGCAGCACAAAATCCACATCGTCCCGCACCGCAATCCTCCCCCGCGCCTGCACGGTCTGGTAGTTCCAGGTCGGCACCTCTTTGTGGTGCTCCTGCTTGCCCGGATACCAGCTCGGGGAGATATAACCTTGTGCGCCACGGAACACCACCAGTACGTCCTGCTCGGGCTGAAGGCCGCGCCACAATGGGTTCGCGCGGGCAATATGCGCGCGGAGCGTGCCGAATTCCCCCTCATCAGGGCAAAGCTCAAAGGGGATATCAAACGCTTCCAGCATACCGTCGATTTGTACAACCAACAGGCCCAGGGGATTGGCCTGAATAAGCCCTTGCAGCACAGCAATATCGGGCTCCTGAAAAGGGCGAGGCATATACATGGACAGACCTTCATTCGCGGTAATTTTGCCCAGCTTATGTTCAAAGTGGTTTATGATAAAGAACCAGATAATAGCAATATGACCGAGCCACAATTCATGTCACGTAAAGCCCGAGCCGTAGATATTCCCGCCATTGGCGAGCTTGACCGCCGCAGCGGGCAGCTTAGTTTGCAGCTAGCCAAAGCGCTGAAAAACGCCATTCACAAAGGCGAGCTGAAAAGCGGCGACCTGCTGCCCTCCACCCGCGTGTTGTCGGCGGCCCTTAGCGTGGCGCGCGGCACCGTGCTGGAGGCATTCGAGCAGCTGGTAGCGGAAGGGTTCCTTGAGTCAAAACACGGTTCCGGCACCCGAGTGGCCTACGCCCCGGAAAGCCCGCAGCCCGAACCGGCAGCTCGTACAGCGGCAGCCATCCCGCTTTCTGCCCAGGCGCAGGCCTTTGCCAGAGTAGGCGAACAGCTAAAAACGCTGGCGCCTAAGCCGTTTGCCGTCTCTGTTCCGGTTGGGGATACCGCGCCGGACGACGTGTGGCGCAGGCTCGGCAACCGCATTCGGGCGCGGGGTGCCGGTGCCCCGTCGGGCTATGCCGATCCGCAAGGCGTTCTGGTTCTGCGTGAGGCTATCTGTGAATACGTCAGAAAGTCGCGCTCGGTGCGCTGCACCCCGGAGCAGGTCATCATTACTTCCGGCAACCAGCACGGCCTCTACCTGACACTGCAAATCCTGCTGGAAGCGGGCGATGCCGTCTGGATGGAAGAGCCGGGCTACCCGGGGGCGACCTCTCTGTTTGAGACGATGTTCCGCGACCGCAACATGGTCAGAGTCGCCGTGGACGACGAAGGGCTGGACGTTGAGTTGGGGAAAAAGCTGGCCCCCAACGCCCGCGCTGCGTTTGTCACGCCCTCGCACCAATACCCGTTGGGCATGCCGCTCAGCATGTCGCGCCGTGCCGCATTGCTGGAATGGGCGCAGGCCAACCAGGCCTGGATCATTGAAGACGACTACGACAGCGAGATGCGCTACGCGGGTCACCCGTTCCCGGCGCTGCAGGGCCTGGGGCCGGAGAACGTTATCTACCTCGGCACCTTCAGCAAAATCCTCTTTCCGTCGCTGCGCCTCGGCTACGCCGTGGTGCCTCAGCAGCTGGTTTCCGCCTTCTGCGGGGCGCGAATTCTGATGGACAGGCAGCCGCCGGGGGCAGACCAGCACGTGCTGGCGAGCTTTATTTCGGAGGGGCATCTCGACCGCCACCTGCGCAAAATGCGAGGTGTTTATGCTGAAAAACGCCGCGTGTTAATGGCGGCGGTAGAACAATACATTTCCCCGGACGTGGCCTGGCTTCAACCCTGCGACCAGGGCATGCACATGGTGCTTTGGCTGCGTCAGGGCCTGGACGACCATCAGGTTGTGGAGCGGGCAATGCAGGCCGGAATCGCCGTTCGCGCGGTGTCGCACATGTTTACGCCTGAAAAACAGAAGTCCGGCATTCTGCTGGGCCTCGGTGGCTACAGCGACGAAGAGATCGTTCGCGCCGTGCAGCGTCTGAATGAAGTGCTATGCTCAAGTGCATCCCTGATTACGCCATGAACCTGGCAGGAGCCTGATTATGCTGACCTATTTAGAAAAAAATGAACCTGAAGAAAGCGCCACCCCCGCCAATGCGTCAGGGCTGATGCAGCAAAAAATGCTGGATTCCCGCTCGATTATTATCTCCGGCGAAATCACCCAGGCGATCACCAAAGAGGTGGTTGCCCAACTTTTGCTGCTGCAAAGCATCAACGACAAACCCATCAAGCTGTACCTCAACAGCCAGGGCGGCCACGTTGAGGCGGCGGACACCATTCATGACGTGATCAAATTCATCAAGCCGGAAGTCCATATCATCGGCACCGGCTGGGTTGCCAGCGCCGGGATCACCATCTTCCTCGCGGCAGACAAAAAACACCGCTATTCGCTGCCAAACACGCGCTTTATGATCCACCAGCCGCTGGGCGGCGTGCGCGGCCAGGCCACGGACATTGAGATCGAAGCCAGAGAGATCATTCGCATGCACGATCGCGTGAACAAGATGATCGCCGAGGCCACCGGGCAGCCGCTGGAGAAGGTGAAGCAGGACACCGATCGCAACTACTGGATGTCGCCGAAAGAAGCCATCGACTACGGCATTGTCGGCAAAGTCATTACCAGCTTCTCCGAGCTGAATATCGACTAACGCCTGAGAAACCGCCTTCACCGGCGGTTTTTCTTTCTAGCGAGAAAAGCGCTTAGCGCCGAACACGCAAACCAGCACGCCAAGCATCACGGCGATCATCGACGTATGCACTTCTTCATGAAGCAGCAGCCCGGCAAGCAACAGGCCAAAGAAGGGCTGCAGCAATTGAAGCTGTCCGACAGCGGCAATCCCGCCCAGCGCCAGACCGCGATACCAGAAAATAAACCCTATCCACATGCTGAACAGCGACACGTAGCCCAGCGCAAGCCAGGCCGGAGCACTGATAGCGGCTCCCGTAGCCGGAACGTTAAAAGCAGCGGCTACGGCACTAAGTGGCAGAGAAATCACTAACGCCCACGAAATCACCTGCCAGTCGCCCAACCGCCGGGTCAGCACCGCCCCTTCGGCATAGCCCAGCCCGCACAGCGCAATCGCCCCCAGCATCAACGTATCGCCCTGCCAGCCGCTGACCGAACCGTGGCTTAGCGCAAACCCCGCCACCAGCGCAGCACCCGCCAGAGAAAACAGCCAAAAAGCCGCTTTTGGCCTTTCACCTCCGCGCAGCACGCCAAAACAGGCGGTCGCCAGCGGCAACAGGCCGATGTAGACCAGCGAGTGTGCCGAGGTCGTGTGCTGCAGTGCCAAAGCCGTCAGCAGCGGGAAACCCAGCACCACACCGACGGCCACCAGGCAAAGCGGCAACCAGTCTCCCCGCTGCGGCCGTGGCTGCCGCAAAATCAGCAGCGTACCGGCCGCCAGCAGCGCCGCAAGCGTGGCCCGTATCGCCGTCAGAAAAAGGGGATCAAGCTCCAGCACCGCAACGCGCGTGGCAGGCAGCGAGCCGCTAAAAATAAGCATCCCCAAAAAGCCGCTGATCCAGCCTCGGGTTTGCGGGTGAGTTGTCGGCTGACTTAGCGGCAATGCGCTTCGATTTTGCATGGTGACTCCAGATCCTCAGATTGGCCTCCTATTCTGCTCAAAGCCGCCATAGCAGACAGATCCACAATGAACAAGAATCACCAGGCCAGCAAAAAAATCACTCACCAAAGAAGAAAATCTATCTTGGCAGTCAAGATTAAGTCATTTGTTAACCCTGACACTGATTCACATAATGCCCCAACACGGAGAGGCAAGCGGCAGCCTTTTTCTTCTTCGCTCTGTCGCTTTTCTCCCTCATTTCCGCTCGTGCAACGGCATGAGCCACACAACAAGAGGCAGTGAACCATGGCTTATTTGCAAATCACCCTTGATATCAGCGCGCAGAATCGCGCCGCAGCAGCGGGCGTTTACCAGCAGTACAAAGCGGCCTTCCTGACCACCATCGACGGTGCAGTCTCCAAAGAACTGCTGATCCGCGAGCAGGACGTCCAGGTGCTGCACGGCTTTAACACCGCCGCCCAGGCCGAAGCCTATCTGGGTTCTGAATTGTTTACCCGCGACGTGGTTGAAGCCCTGAAGCCGTTTCTGAACGCCGCCCCTGAAGTCCGCATTTATAGCGTCGCCTGAGATTAACTGAGAGGTTTGTATGTTGCTGAACTGGAATGAACATCGCGAAGAATTACTGGGTGTGGTGGGTGATTACGCGAAGCTGCAGCCGGAGTTTATGAAAGGGCTGATGAAGATGGACGCGGGCGCTTCCGCCATGGGCCACCTGGACGCCAAAACCCACGAGCTGATTGCGCTGGCGGTGGCGATCACCACCCGCTGTGACGGCTGCCTGTCGGTACACGTTAAAGCCGCCGCAAAACACGGTGCAACCCGGGAAGAGATTGCCGAAGCGCTGGCGGTCGCCATTTCGCTGAACACCGGGGCGGCGCTGACCTATACCGCTCACGCCCTGGACGCGTTCGACGCGCTGCCAAAAGCCTGAGCCTAAGCGGCATCCTTCCTGAGGATGCCGTTTTTTCACTGGAGAAAGCAAATGACCTACAAAGCGATGCAGGCCAGCGGCAACGGCAGCCTGGAACTTGTCGAGTGCTCCATACCTGAACCTGACGCAGGCGAAGTGCTGATAAAAATAGAAGCCTGCGGCATCTGTGGCGCTGACGGCGGCGTTATCGACGGTACGGAAAAGAACGTGGCTTACCCGCGCGTGCCGGGACATGAAGTTGTCGGCACGCTGATCAAACTCGGCAGCGGCGTACCGTCCGGCCTGCGTGTTGGGCAGCGGGTTGGCGTCGGCAGGCTTGGCGGGCACTGCAATGAATGCGATGCCTGCCGCCGCGGCGAGTTCACGCTTTGCAGTCATCAACCGGTCGTCGGCAGTTCACGGGACGGCGGCTATGCCGAAATGATGCTGGCGAAGGCGACCGGCCTTGTGGCGATCCCGGATACGCTAAGCGCAGTGGCCGCCGCGCCGCTGCTTTGCGCCGGAATAGCCACCTTTAACGCGGTGCGTAAATCAGGCGCTCAGCCTGGGGATAGCATCGCAGTCCTCGGCATTGGCGGCTTAGGCCACCTGGCGGTGCAATATGCCGCCAAAATGGGCTTCCGGGTTATTGCCATCGGGCGTGGGGGCGATAAAGCACAGGCTGCGCTAACGCTGGGTGCCAGCGATTATCTCGACAGCAGTCAGGACAATCCTGTCGAAGCACTGAAAAAACTCGGCGGTGTAAAAGCGATCGTTACCACGGTCACGGACAACGCTATTGCGTCCTCTTTGCTGCCCGCCCTGCAGCCCAAAGGCAAGCTAATGGTGCTCGGGGTCGGCCAGCAGCCGCTCATGCTTTCTCCGGGTATGCTGGTTGGCCGGGAGCTGTCCGTCGAAGGTTCGCTGACCGGCACGCCGTATGAAACGGAAAGCGCCCTGCGTTTTAGCCTGCTGAACAACGTGCAGCCGATGACGGAAATATTCCCGCTGGCGCAGGCCAACGAAGCGTGGCAAAAAATGAAGTCCGGCAAGGCACGATTCCGCATCGTGCTGACGATGTAAAACCCGGCGTCCATTTTTAATTTAAAAATTTTCTGCCTGATTTTCAGTCTCGCGTGACCTCTCTGAAGCAGTACTTCTTGTGACTCACCTTCAGGACGATAAACCTGATAGAGCCAGCCCAAGACGGTACTAAGCCTGTTATTTTTCACGGCCCTGGTAACCGGGCCGGGGAAATTTTGGATAGGCATGGCTCACATTAACTATTCTCAACGTGAAGATAAAGATAGGTATTGATATCTGTTTGCTGTTCGCGAGCAAGAGAGAAATACTTCATATAAGCAATATCTTTATGTTTTTCAGCAAGAACAAGTTCTTTTTTCTTACACATTTCTTCGCTGTAGCCCGATACATGGGGTATATGAACCGTGAAGCATTGTTTAGCAAAATAAAATTTACATCCTATTTTTTGCAATCGTATTCCCAGGTCAATATCTTCCCCACCCCAGCTGTTAAATGTTTCGTCAAACAATCCAACGCGATAAAAAGCATCTCTTGAAACACAGACGTTTCCTGTCCATAATATATCGCCGAATACCTTCCACCTATCATGATTACTTAAGTCATAGCCTAATAAATCAAACCGTGGATCGCGCATATCTATCACTCCCCGTTCATTAAACAGGGCCAACGTCCTATCGTCAAAGACATAATCTGTTGAGTGCAGAATAGATAAAATATCTTCATCATGATTAAAAGCAAAAATTTTCCCTAAAAAAACATCAACATCCTGATTTTTATCAAAATAATTAAGGTAATTGTTAATGAAATGGTTATGACAGACAAGGCCACTGTCAAGAAAAACAATATATTCACCCTCAGAGATCGCCGCACCGATATTTCGAGCCTTTGCAGCCCTAAAGCCTTTATCCTGATGATAAAAATATCTGACAAAGGTGAACATATCGCAGACAGTCCGGGTATCATCCATTGAACCATCATCAACAACAACTACATCGAAACTATTACTGTCGTTCATCTTCTGGACAGCCAGACTATTCAATGTTCGGAGTAAAGCATCCGAGTCATTATAGGTAGGTATCACAACGCAAATTTTCATATTCAATTCCTTTAAAATAGTAAAAACTCCCGACAAAGATAATATTATTAATACGTTCTACCGTTAAAATTTATCATCCCACGCAGCTGATTATTGATTACACAGCGCAACATCGCGCCATTATACAAATAGGTATTCCATCTATTATCAAGCACGTCAAAATAGTAGATTGGCAATACCAAATCATGATATCCTGACTTTTTATAAATTTCTGTCTGGTACGCAAAAAGGAATGAGTAATAAATACTTTCTTTCTTAAGATGACCATGAATGACAGACAGCATTTTTGTCGCCAGACCTTGTCTTTGAAATTCTGGAGAAACTGCAACATCACCTATTATTCCAGCGATAAATGCGTCGCCTTCATTGTACATTTCTCTAACATACAAAGCAGCATGGGCAATAATTTCACCGTGATTTTCGGGATGACGAATGATGACTCGCAACATTAACTCTGGCGTGATAACAAGATCCTTATCGCTACCAAATGAAGACTTTAAAAGAAAACAAGTGCCGTTATAGTCTTCATTTTTATATATCTCAACGTTCATATCCCCTCCTTGCTAAATACAGTTTACGTTTAACTTTATCTATTAGCTGGCGTTATACAGATTAACAATCCATTTTTTTGATTGTACACGATAGCAGTAAACAATACTTTTTAATGACTCCTCAATCACATAAAATGAGAACACAATCGTTAAACTGAAGTCAGGCATATTACTGTAATAGAAAAGCATTGGAAAACAAACCAACCACATAACTAATGTATCCGTCATAAACACAAAAAAATTATCTAATCCTGACTTCAATACACCGCTGGATAGCAAGATATTCAATGAACGCAACAACACAAACAATGCAATCAACGGATAAGCGTAATGATCTATCTCGTCATAGTTTATGATGTTAAAGTAAATAAAATTAAATACAGATAGTAGTGCAATAAATATCACTAAAACCATAAACATAAATGCTGTTAATACAATCGTAATATCGTAATTTGAAACTGAATTACTGACAATTTTTTTAGCTAAAGATATAGAATAATAATTTGAGAATCCAGCAGGCGCGGTGAAACAAAAGCTGATCCAGGGAATCATCAGGCTATAAATAAACATCTCTTCGTAGGCTATATTAAGTATTAACTTATAAATCATATAACCATATACAACCCACATTAAACCATTGAAAAAATACGGCAATGTTTTCATAAAAACAGCGCATGTTATTTTTATTTCCACATTCTGTTTGATACTTATAAAAAATGCTTCACGGCAACACTTCATTAGCGCAAATAATAATATTTTTAGCAACTTAGCAATTACAGAAGCCACTGCCACACCGGCAACCCCAGAAATAAAAGGCAGGTTGCACAACAGCCCAAAATAAATGCTTAGCATAGCATTAGAGATAACTTCAACACATGTCAAATATAAACATTTACGCGACGATCCAGAATTGTAGAGATAGAGATCAATAATACTACTAAAAGCATACAAAATAGTTATAGCGGGAAAATAATAAAGATATTCATTGAGCTGTTCATCTACAGAAGGAATAGACGTAAAATTCTGATAAAAACCTCTAAACACGACAAATGAAATAACTATAATAATCGCAGAAAATATCGACAACTGAGAAATACTTTTAAGATGACGAAAAAAGAATACCTTATCCTTATCATAAGATTGACTTAAAAATGAGCTGGCGCCAAATGTTAAAGCATAAATTAAGGTAAAAAAAGACCCTAAGATAATACCTACAGAAGAGCCAGCAATCGCCTGATCTTTACCTAGCAAACTAAGGACTGTACTATCAACTAATGGTAAAGAAAAAACCAGCATTGTCTGCATGATGAAGTTTAAAGAATTTCTTATATCGTGAAACACGCTACTTAATATGGTATTCATATAGCGTCTCTTTGCATTCTGTCGCGGACTGATGAAAATTGATTACTTCCGCTAAGATATCATCACCAACCTGTAAACCTTTTTCATACTTTTTCACTATTTCAATTTTATGTTCTAAATTGAATGTTATATCAATAACCGGAGAAAAAAACGCATCACACCATTTCCCTTTATTATTATAGGGAATATCCCGATAAAAATAGATATTCTCGCTATTACCCACATATTTCCGACCCAACAAAGAAAGCATTACATGATCTTTATGATCGCCATACCCCATGGGGAACAATATAAGATCATACGTTTCCATATGAATTAATTCATTTATATCTTTTTCTATTTTTTCCAGATCGTTGATGAAATCTTTATCAGGAAGTTCGTCTTTACCCATAAAAACGTCATCCCAAGAAAAAACCGGTAATTTTTGTGAAATATCTGGAATGGGAAAATAAGTAATCTGACCATTATTGAGCAAATTTCGCTCTTCAAAAGTTCTATCAATATTTACTAATAGATTATTACTATCATTATAAACCCCGCAGAAAACATTAATTATATGAATACTATTCGATTCATTTTTCGATAAGAAAGACAATAACCCGCCACAAGATAAAGCTGCATCATCAATATGTGGAGAAAATATGCACACCTTCATAAATAGCCTCTAATAGTATTTATAAAAGAGAATGGACCCGAGACTAATTCAATTATTCTACGCTGATTAGTCCTAACAATTTCATTTCGTTTTCTGTCAGATAAACTCTCATAATAATGAATAGCATTTTGTATCGATGGTACAGATAAGTCACTAAGATAGTGAGGGAGATACGTTATTTCCTGATAGCTTAATGAATGAGGGACAATAGGAATGACACCAAGAAATAAGCTTTCAATAACTCCGTAGCCATAAAGTTCCTCCCTCGACGGGAATATGGCATATTTATGAGAAGATAATTTATTATAGTAGCTATCTTTTCGTTCACCAAAAATTATATCAATACTGTCATCTGCTTCATTAAACTCTCTAATAATATCATATCCTTTCTCATAAGAAGGTCGGCCGCAATAACACATTCCTTTTCTATCAGATCTTGCATATTGTGCACTAATATCGGGTAAGTTACCCAAGGGCAACCAGCAAAAAATTGACTTCTCGGCCAGATTTTTATGCACTTCAGTAAATTGTCTCAGGGCAAATTGAGAGGGCAAAATAATGACATCCAGATACGATAACAAGCTATTCTCATATTGCAATACCCGTTGATAGTCTTGAGGACTAAGCTGATAGCTAAAACCATACTGCTGAAATTCCCCCCCATTGACCAAGCCAATCAGTTTGCAGTCCGGATAGTACATTTTTATAATTCTAAAATCGATAAACGTCGTATCGATAAAAATAGCGATAGAGGCATTAGACAAAACATCGCTTGAAATGATTTCAGCAGTTGTTCTTGATTTATTTATTAAAAAACCGCCTGAAGATAGATCTACATCCCGATCGATGCATATAATCTTATCATTGAAATCTGACTGAATGGCATCAAATATATTCTTTGTCCAATCCGTGTTATTTAGCCAAGGAAATATAATCTTCATAGTATGTTATCCATTTTGGTTAACAATGAACACTTGCATATATATGATACAAGATATCTGGCATTATAATTCCCGATAACATATTGCAGCAGTTGTGTATAATTAAAATGCTGAATCACTGATTTAATTTCAGTTGAAAAAAGATTTTCTATATCGGAAATTATCTTATTAAGCGCCTCAATCCTCTCTTCATATTCATCCTGATTAGATACCTGCTCTAACTTATGAAGATGTTGATATAAAACATTTAAAAATATTCTGTAGGCTCTCCTGTCAAATGCAATAGTACTCGTTTTTATTTTCAGCAAAATTTTTATTGCATCAATAATATCACTTTCACTCTTCCAATCGTCGTACAAGGCCATGGGAACCAGAAAAGGGCTTTTCCTGGTAAATATTTCAGCTATTGATTGAACAGAAAATAAATTAAAATAAGACATTCGATAAATAGTAATACATGGAATCTGTCGTTCAATACAGGCATGAACTACTGCCGTATCAGCACTGATACAAATATCACATTGATCATTAATAAAAGCACCCAGCTGATTCAGATTTTGCATCGCGTCACAAAATCTATACTCAGCGCATACACCAAGATCAATGAATGATTTAATCCATTCTTTTTCTTTATTTTGATTGAGTCCTCGCGAAATATAAAAAACGGCCCCTTCTATAGTTTCTGATAAAGAATAAATAAGATTAGAGATCATTTCAGGTGTAAGGTCCCTTTTTTCTTTCGAGGTGAACGGATTAATAAATACTACTTTCACATTCTTGGGCAGCTTACGTTCACCCATCCTCATCAAAGCATCATCATTATTAATAAAAGGAGAACAGCAGTCCTGCATATAATCTTCTATACCTTTATCAATAAGAATAGGGTCACTTTTATGGTATTTAAAATGAAAAAGCTCATTACTTTTACGAGAAAAATAACTATTTCTTCCATTTAGTATGACTTTAAACCTATTATTAACAGAAAGCCTTTGAAGAATCTCGCATGTAAACGTGCTATTGACATCAATAAAATCAGAGATAACGATCAGATCGTAGTGTTCAAAATTACAAGTTTTTAACTCTTCATATTCATAAAAGGTCAATTTATTGTGATGATGTAAGTGTTGATAGCTCCGCGTGTATACATCAACTTCTAGCGCATGAAAACTGCTTAAAAAAGCTTTAGGGTAATAGAGGCTAATAAACGAGTCGCCAATATTAGTTCCATTATCATGATTATGCGGATCAACATAGAGCATTTTATTTACCAGCCCAATATCTTTTCTTACCTTTTTATAAAATTGCTCAATGCTATTTTCTATATTATAGTGGTAGATTAATTTATCAGCCAATAATGTACTCAAATAGCTTTTATGTTGTAGTTCTCTAATGATATCTCCTCTTACAATATATCTGTAACGGTTGTCAGCACTGAAATCACTATCTATTTTCAATACCAAATGGCCAATTGGAAAAGGAAACCCAATTGTCACATTCACGACGTCTGAGCCTGAGGATTTACCTTCATCATTAGCCGCAAGTAAAAGGGATTCATCAACTTCAATAAATGAACAATCAAGTTTATTACCCAATAAAGAAATACGCTCTCGATTTTTGATAATTATATGCTTAACCTTTTCTTCAGTTATCTGTTCCATTTAATTATCCTGCTCCGTAATTTATGTTCGGCCAAATTGTGCACTCTGTAAAACAAGGGCATTTATTCATAATTTGTCTTGTATATTTAGGCTGTATATCGTCGATAAACCCCAGAGGTTTACTCGCATGAATGCAGGGCACTATTTCTCCTGAGCTTTTTATCGTTGCAAATTTTTCCCCTGCACAACAATTCAATACGCCATCTTTTATCAGAATATTTTCATTATGCTCAAGATAGTTCAGTAATGCATAAAAATAAGCATTTTTATGATTTCCTTTCAGATAATCAATGACTAGTGCTTTTAACTTATCGCTAATTGAAAATGCAAAAGGATCTGTATCACTATTTTTATAGTACACGGAACTTTCAGCAATCCTGAATGTAAAATAGACGTCTTTTTCCGCCACAAGATCTAAAATGAAATTAAAATCTTTAACTTCAGTCTCCGCTGAGAGCGTTGTACTTATGCCAATGCCTGTGAGTGGTGACATTTCATGAACGTAATCCAGTATTTTAATGGCTTTCAGATAAGCACCCTTACCTCGAAGTCTATCGTTTTTTTCAGGTGCACCATCTATTGATACCAAAATATTGAATTTTTTACCCGTGTTGGCAAATGCGTCTATCGCCTGAGAGACTTTTTTTAAGGATGATCCATTAGTCGTCAGATATACAGTCTCAACGGATTGGATATTTATAACTGTTTTAATAATATCAGTAAACTTAGGATGTAGCGTAGGCTCCCCTCCAGTAATTGATATCTCTCTAACATAGCGATTAATATCTTTACTAAGAAACTCAGCTATTTTTGATGGTGAAATAAACTCCAGCTGTTTATTCTTCCATATATTGCAAAAAGTGCACCTTGCATTGCAGTTATTATTCACAATAATATTCAGTGTTTTCATACACACAATAGCTCTCCCAGGAAGATCTGAAATAAATTTTTAGACCGTCTCCAGATAAATAAAACACTTTACTTTCACCAATTCTTCCTATTTGTTACCTAGTTTTTCCTGAAAGCTCAGATCCTACGGTCTTCCTCCAGGAAAATGACTTTTTAGAAAAAAAGCATACTATTAGTGTGGATTTTTTCGGGAGTTTGGCTAGAATCTATGAAAACCAACTTTTATAGGGAACTTTCGGTTTAAAACATAAGCACTAAGATTCTAAAATATCGCTAATACTGAATCTTCATTTCTGGAAGAATTTAACTATATGTGAGGTGTGTTTGTGGATAAAGGTACAGTGCAAAGAGAAAAAAACGTGCAAAAACATGTGGCTTCATACTATACAGAACTCACTGCAAGTCCTTTACCTTCATTATCTACACCACACAACCTTACGATCACGTTAGGCCAGCAGGAAACAAGTAACTACGGTATTTGGCATAGGCATATCGAAGTTAATATACCCTTTGATGCCCCGATTGAATTGCAAATTAATAATAATATTGCCACCATAGCGAAAGGTCAGTTATGTGTATTCTGGGGTAGCCTCCCACACAGGTTAACCCAACCCAATAAAGGTAACAGGATTGCTGTTATATACATACCAATGCATTTATTTCTTTCATGGCCACTCCCTTTTTCAATGGTCAATAATATTACCAATGGAACAATGCTTACCTCTATTTCCACCGACCAATTGAGTATTCAAGAAGCAACCCGTTGGTACCGTGATACGCAAAGCGATTCAGAATGGATTAGACAGCTTGCGGTGGGTGATATTGCAAGAATGATGCAAAGATTTGGTACATTGGGGTGGGAAGCGAAATTCAGCAGAAAAAACACTCCCACATTAAAAAGACAATTATCAAAACACTCTCTTTGTTATGTTAGTCAGATTCTCGAATATATTGCACAAAATTTTGATAACAACCTCAGCATACAGGAAATATCAGATCATGTACGACTTAATCCACATTATGCTATGGATATCTTCCAAAAAATCATGCAAATGACGATTAAAAATCACATCACATATGTAAGACTAAACCACGTTAAAGTCCTGCTAAGTGAAACCGACCTGCCTATTTTAGATGTTGCCCTGCATGCCGGTTTTCAATCAACCAGTCGGTTTTACAGTGTTTTTAATAAACATGTTGGTATCCCACCGGGGAAATACAGAACGCTCAGTAAAAGCAGAACCTATAATCCTATACGCACAGGCATTAGCTAATTAGCTTGATTTACGCCACCAAGTACGGCGATGCCATCGCCCGCTCTACTACAAAAAGATAAGCTGATTGTGCTCAGAGTCTGACAACATGCAGTTTCACATCGTGCTGACGATGGAAAACTAGCCACCAGTTTTTAATTTAAAAATTTTCTGCCTGATTTTCAGTCTCGCGTGACCTCTCTGAAGCAGTACTTCTTGTGACTCACCTTCAGGGATACATCATGACGATAAAAAATAACGGAAAGGCTACGGCCATTTCCGACGCGAGCCAACCTGCACAGCTCCCTCGCGCCCCACTAGCGTCTGGCATCGCCTTATCCGGCCTGCTGGCGCTGGCCGCCGGTTTACCCACGTTTTCCTGGGCGGCAGAAGCCACCTCAGCGGCCAGCCAGGCATTTTCCGTGCCTGCCGGGCCCTTGAGCAGCGCTCTGCAAACGCTGGCGAATGATGCCAACGTAATGCTGGTCTTCACCCCGGATCAAACGTCAAATAAAACGACCTCAGGTCTCAAAGGGACTTATTCCGTACAAAGCGCGTTTGATCATCTGCTGGCGGGCAGCGGCCTGAAAGCCGTGCGCGACGGCAATAGCTATCGGCTTGTTTCCCTGCCGACAGCCTCCGGCGAGACCGCGCCGATTCTTGTGCCTGAGCTTTCCGTGCTCAGCGGCCTGGATGACAGCGTCGTAGCCGGGCGCTCAACGCTGAAAAAAGAGAATATCGAGCGCATTCAGGCCGATAACGTCGCCGCCCTGCTGGATAAACTGCCGGGTGTCTCTTCCGCGGGTTCACCGCGCCCCGGCGGGCAAAGCCTGAATATCTGGGGCATGGGCGGCATGGAAGACATCAAAGTGACGCTGGACGGCGCGCCCAAAGGGTTTGAGAAGTACCGCCAGGGCTCGGTATTTATCGAGCCAGAGCTCATCAAACAGATCGACGTCGATAAGGGTCCGTTTAACCTCGCCAACGGCAACGGTGGCTTCGGCGGCAGCATTAAAATCGTCACCAAAGACGCGGCCGACCTCTTGCAGCCCGGTGAAAACTTTGGCGGCATGCTGAAGTACGGTTTCCACACCAACGACAACCAGAATATCTACAGCGGCGCGCTGTACGGCAGAACGCCGGAAGGCTTTGCCGACGGCATGCTCTACGCCAGCAAACGAGACGGCGGCAATATTACCCGCCCGGACGGCACGCACTTTGATTATTCCGCTAACCGGCAGGGGACCTGGCTTGCCAAAACCAATCTCTACCTGACCGACGCGCAGACGCTGACGCTTTCGGCCATGCATTCGGAATCCACCGGCTGGCAGCCCTTCGCCGCCAAGCGGGACGAAATTGCCGCCCCGAGCCAGGCGGATGTCGACAAATACGGGTTAGACGAGGCCTGGCGCAGAAAGCTGGTGTACCGCAACCAGACCGACGAAAACTATTCCGTGAAGTGGAACCTGGCCCCGGCAGACAAGCCCTGGCTGGATCTGACGCTGAACTACGCTTATTCCAAAACCAAACAGCATGATACCCGCCCTGACTCCGCCGGAGCCTCCAGCTATTTGGGCTCGCTCGGCAATGAGAGCTGGGTGGATTACAAAGACAACCTGGTGGAAGTCAGCAACAAGAGCCGCTTCAGCACCGGGCCGGTGGATCACCTGCTGGAAATCGGCGCAAGCTGGCATAAAAACCAACGCGATGCGCTGATGTACTATCCGGGCTACAAGAAGAATGCCGCATACAACTACGGCTACTTCCAGCCGTATTACATGCCCGCCGGGGAGCAGCAAACGCGCGGCCTGTATCTGCAGGACAGCATGACGCTCGGCAGCGTCACCGTGACGCCGGGCGTGCGCTACGACAGCGTCACCAACACCGGCGAGCCAAACATCGCCCGGATGTACAACAGCAGCGATCCTAAAGTCGGCCACGACTACAGCAGCAAAAACTACCACGGCTTTACGCCTGCGCTGGGGCTGGTCTGGAAGGCCACGCCGAATGTGTCGCTGTTTGCCGATGTCACCCGCACATGGCGAGCGCCGACTATTGATGAGCAGTACACCGTGCAGTACGCGCTGTCTAACGTGTCCGGCTCCAGCCGCGACCTGAAAGTGGAAACCATCAACAGCGTTCGCGGCGGGATGATCCTGAACTTCAATAATCTGCTGGCGGACGACGACAGCGTCCAGATTCGCACCACGCTATTCCGCAACCGTGGCAAAGACGAAATCTTCTACCGCCGCGGCGTGCTGTGCGAGGCGCAGTCGGTGAAAAGTGGTGCTAACTGCGGTTCTCCGCTGTCGAACTACCGTAACCTTCCGGGCTACACCATCCAGGGGCTGGAGATCGAGTCGTTTTACGACAGCCGCCGTATTTTCGGCAGTTTCTCTTTCTCTACCATTCGTGGGCAGCGTGACGCTTCCCCGCGCGACCCGTGGGGCAACCAAACCTGGATCGCAGAAATTCCACCGGTCACCGCCCACACCACGCTGGGCGTAAAAGCCCCGGAGTGGAACATGACGTTCGGCTGGACCATGGATATGGTGCGTAAACAGGATCGCTCCCCGCAGGATGGCGACCCGTTAGCGGGCATCTGGGCGTTGCCAAAAACCAGCGGCTACGCGCTGCAGGGCCTGTTTGCTTCCTGGCAGCCGGAGCAGGTGAAAGGCATGGAAGCCCGCATTGCCGTCGACAACCTGTTTAACACCGACTACTACCCGTACCTGGGTGAATCCGTGTCCGGTATCGGCCGCAACGTTAAGTTGAGTATTTCTCAGAAATTCTAATGTGTTACCCGCAGCGCCAGCTCTGGCGCTGCGTTCTCGTTGCCCGCAAAAATACATTAATACTTCGCAATCTCTTGACATAAAAATATTGAAATGAAAATAATAATGATTATCATTTCAATGTTTATCACGCCCTGATACCGATCAATGGTGAGTCACATCATGTCCCGTTCCCAACAGGTTGCGCAGCAGCTTTACTGCGATCATCAGCGCTGGCTTTACCACTGGCTTCGCAATAAAGTCGGCTGCCCGGAACAGGCGCAGGATCTGACTCAGGACACCTTTATTAATATTCTGGTCAGCCCCGATCTGGCCTCCATTCGCCAGCCACGTCCTTTTCTTGCCACGGTCGCCAGACGGCTGATTGCCAACCATTACCGCCGCAAGAAAATCGAAGAGGCCTGGCTGGAGGCGCTGGCGACTCAGCCGGAAATGGAACACCCTTCCCCTGAAACCCGGCTGTTGATTCTGGAAGTGCTGGAACAGATTGATGCGGCGCTGGACGGCCTGCCGCCGCAGGTGCGGGAAGCCTTTTTGCTGGCCCACCTGCAGGGGATGCGCTATAGCGATATCGCCGAGCGCCTGCGCGTTTCCAGCAGCTCCGTGAAGCAGTATCTTCAGCGCGCCAATCTGCACTGCTTCTTCGCGCTCAGCTCATGACCTCCCATCCTTTTATTGACCAAAACGGGCAAGCAATCGACCGGGACAGCGCCTACGCCGCGGCTTCATGGCTGACGCTGATGATGTCGGACGACGTTAGCGAGCAGGATAAAGCCGACTGGCAAAAATGGCTGGCGGCCAGCAGTGAAAACCAGCGTGCCTGGCAGCATGTCGAGGCGGTTTGCGCCAGCTTCCGGCAGGTTGACGGCAAACTGGCGCGGCAGAGCCTGTCTTCATTAAAAAACAGCAGCAGGCGTCGGGCGCTAAAAGGATTAGGCGCTCTGCTGCTGGTCGGGGGTTCGCTGGAATGGGGACGACAGCAGCACGGCTGGGAAGCGTTCATCGCCGATTACCGCACCGGGACGGGCGAGCAGCGGCAGGTTGAGCTCAGCGAAGGCAGCCGCCTGCTGCTGGACACTCAAACCGCGCTGAACGTGCATTTTACCGGGCAACAGCGCCAGATTGAGCTGCTCGGCGGCGACCTGCTGATTACGACCGGGCAGAAGGAAAAGCTGGCGGCATGGCCCCGGCCTTTTAGCGTGACGACGCCACAGGGCAAAGTGCTCGCGCTGGGCACCCAATTCCGGGTGAAGCTGGAGCCGGGGCTTACCCGCGTGGCGGTTTACCACGGCGCAGTCCGGCTTTATCCGCGCAGCTCAGGCCTTGCCGGGCTACAGCTCGCGGCGGGCCAGGGCGCGTGGCTAAGCGGGGCGGGATCCGGGGGCCTGCACGGCGGTGAAAAAGAGCCTGGCTGGGTGCACGGCAAACTGCTGGCCGACAATATGCCGCTGGGCGATTTCCTGCGGGAAGTTAATCGCTACCGCCCCGGCGTCCTGCGCTGCGACGAAGATATTGCGGCCCTGCGGCTGTCCGGCGTTTTCCCGCTGGCGGATACTGACCAGATTCTGGCTGCGTTACCCCGCGTCCTGCCTGTCAGAATAAATACGTTATCTCGTTACTGGGTCAGCCTTTCACGCAGTGAATAATGCTTCGTAACAGGGTAATCCATGTCAGTTGTCTCGTTATTCATGTCAGCCTGCCCCTTTGGGCGTTTCGCGTGTCCTCTCTCTTATCCCCACTGAAACAACAGCCCTTAGCCCGGCTGCGGAGTATTTTGTCATGCCTTCTACCCTGCCGATAAGACAGCCTTTTCCTGCCTGGTCCGACGGCCTGCCTCCCTCACGCCGCAGCATCGGGCTGGTGCTGGCGCTCTTGCTGCACGCGGGCATTTTTCTCTGGCTGACCAACCGGCCCACGCAGGAGCAGCCGGCCACCGCGCCACCGCCGATTGCGCTGATGATCCTCCCGACAGACGATCCGGCCTCTGTCGCCACGCCAGCAAAGCAACCCGATAAGATCAAGCAGACCCAGTCGGCGGCACCTCAGGAAAAGGCCGAGTCGAAGGAGGAGGTGAAGAGCGTGGAGGCCCCGAACCCGGAGATCGTTGTGGCCAAAAAAGTGCGCCATAAAGTCATCACCAAACCTCAGCCGGTTAAGCCGCACGATGCGGAAGTGCCGCCAGCCCCTGCGCCACCTGCACCTGAAACCCATGCCCCAGCCAGCCACCCGCAGCAAAGCGCCGGCAGAGCAGGAAGCAGCGCGGTGAGTGCCCCCAGCCCAGGCGAAGTGAACTGGGTCGGGCTGCTGCGCCAGCGGCTCGACCGCTTCAAACGCTACCCGGCTCAGGCTTTACGCCAGCAGGCGCAGGGCGTGGTTTACCTGAGCCTGACGCTGAACCGGGAGGGCCAGGTCCTTAGCGTGGCGCTGGAAAAAAGCAGCGGCACACCAACGCTGGATCGGGAAGCCCTTGCCCTGCCGACTCGTGCGGTTCCGCTGCCCGCCCCCACGGACGATATCGCCCCAGGCCAGGCGCAAATAACCCTCACGCTGCCGATCCGGTTCGATCTCCGCCAGTAAATTCCTTTGCTCAATGCTCGATAATGCAGCATTGAGCATCACCTTCCTGTGCGATCGTTTTTGATCACAAAAAATACGCTAATATCACGCTAACATTGCACAATCGAGCATTCGATCTTATTTTAATCGAGCAACAACGAGCAATGACATTTTAGCGAGGATGCAGCAGTGAGAAACAATCATGTAGGACACATAGTGATGAATGAGTCGACGATTGCCGATGGCGTCACCAAAGTCGCCCGGCAGTTGAACAGTCGCTATCACGAAGCGGTAGTGATCACGGTCGTGCCCGGTGGGATCCTGTTTACCGCCGATCTGGTCAGACAGTTAACTTTCGATATTTCAATGGACTATATTTCCTGCCCGCACACGCCCGGCGACAGAAATAACAGCTCTACCATCGTTTACCACGACAACATTGGCATCAGGGGGAAAGACGTAATCCTGGTGGATGACGCCATTGAGTCCGGCGGCACCATGAAGCGGCTGGTCGAGCATTTAATCGATCATTACGCCCCGAAATCACTCTCCATTGCCACCTTATTTGTGAAGCCTGGTCGCGTAGAGATCCCCGTGGAGCAATGTTATGCCTACATCATGGACAACGACGATCTGCTCATTGGCTACGGCATGCCGTGGCAAAACAAGTACCGCAACCTGCCGTTCGTTTCAAAACTAAAAATATAAACGCCTACAGAACACTTACCGATGGGATAACAACATGATAAAGCTAATTATTACCGACCTGGACGGCACTTTTCTCAATAGCCACGGCGACTATGACCGTGAATTATTTGCCCAAACCCACCGCTTAATGGCCGAGCAAGGCGTCCATTTTGCCGCCTGTACCGGCAAGCAGTGCCAGCGGGTAGAAGAGCTGTTCACCGATTACCGCGAGGATTTATGGATCATCGGCGACAGCGCCACACGCATCAAAAGAAACGGCGAATATGTCTACGAGTCGCTGATCAATAATGCGCTGGGATTACGCATTATCGACACGCTGGAGGCCGCCAGCGACAGCCACGTGATTGTTGCCTGCGGCAGCGAAAGCGCGTTTGTTCGTAAAGACGTGCCGCAGCGGCTGCAGGACAAAATGCGCCAGTCCTACGCCAGCCTGGCGCTGGTGGACTCTTTGGCCGAACTCGAGTGTGATTTCGTGAAGATCAGCGTCTATGACGAAGTCGGAAACTGCCCGCAGACTCGCCCGGTTCTCAGGCCGTTTGAGCAGGATGTCTACATCGTGGTGTCCGAAGCAGCGTGGATAGATATTGCCGATTACGGCGTTCATAAAGGAACAACGGTGCAAAGGCTCCAGCAGTTACTGAACGTCAGCCCGGCGGAAACTCTCGCCTTTGGCGACGGGTACAACGACCTGGAGCTGCTGGCCCAGGCGGAATACAGCTTCGCGATGCGTAATGCGTTTGAAGAGACCAAAGCCGCGGCCCGATTTATTACCGGCAGCAATGATGAAAGCGCGGTCCAGAACACGATAAAAAGTCTGCTGGCGCTGCAAAGCAAAGTCTGAAGAAAGGCGGCATACATGCCGCCTGTTTCTCTAGCCCGCGATTTCAATCCGCAAATTAACGCCGCCGAAATCGGCAATTTTGGTTTCGGCGCTGACCACCGCAATATCAATGTCTTCGCAGGGCGCCACTTTGTAGCGAGCCACCTGGGACATTTTATTGGCCGTCACGGCGGCGATCACCTCGTTGCTCTGGCTCAGCACTTCCCGTTTAAAACAGGCATCTTCGTAATAAACCGCGCTCAGACCAGCCTGCGGGTCCAGCCCGCACACGCCGATAAAGGTCTGATCGAAAACCATACCACGCAGCTGATTGACCGTGTCGGAACCCAGCGTGCTGCCAGTCAGCGGGTTAACTTTGCCACCCAACAGAATCAGCTCACCGCGCGTGCGCCCGCTCAGTGCCGCAGCAATCTGCGGGGAATTGGTGACAATGGTGAGATCCAGCTCTTCGGGGATAAATTCCACCATCGCCAGATAGGTTGAACCGGCGTCGAGAAACACACAGGTATTGGCTTTGATCATCCCGGCGCACTTCCGCGCCACCTGGGTTTTCTCACCCACATCCTGGGACACGCGCGTTTCGAAGCTGGCAGACTGCTGGAACTGGCTGATGGCGCCGCCGTAGACCTTTTTGCACAGGCCACGACGCGCCAACTCCTGCAGATCCCGGCGGATGGTGTGCTCGGACACACCCAGCTTCCGCGCCACATCGGCCCCGATCACCCTGCCCGTTTCGGTCAGGATCTGGTGGATCATCGCCTGGCGCTGTTCAGGCAATGCGTCATAATCAGTCACGTTTAGCCCTTAAATAGCTGCAATTGTGCATAACATATCACAATCTATCATCGGCACTCGAAAAGCGGTGCGTTAGCCTTCAACCAGCGCCTGCGCGCACGCCCAGGCGGAGCTCCAGGCCCACTGGAAGTTATAGCCGCCCAGCCAGCCGCTGACGTCCATCACTTCGCCGATAAAATAAAGGCCTGGGGCTTTTTTGGCTTCCATGGTGCGGGAAGAGAGTTCATTGGTGTCCACGCCGCCGAGGGTCACTTCCGCCGTGCGGTAGCCTTCGGTGCCGTTCGGCTGCACGCGCCAGGCTTGCAGGGTGTCAACCAGCTCGCTTTGCTGGCGGCTGTTAAGCTGCTTCAGCGTCACGTCCGGGATTTGTCCCAGCTGTTGCAAACACTCGACCAGACGTTTAGGCAGCACCATCGCCAGCGTGTTTTTCAGGCTCTGATTTGGGTGCGCTTTACGCTGCTCATTGATAAAAACGTCCAGGTCTGTGTCGGGCAGCAAGTTGACGCTGACGAACTCACCCGGCTGCCAGTAGCTGGAAAGCTGCAGCACCGCAGGGCCAGAAAGGCCGCGATGGGTAAACAACAGGCTTTCGCGGAAGCTGACGCCGTTTTCTGCGGTGATGACGGACGGCACAGAGACGCCGGACAGCACCTGCAGCTGTTCGAGCAAAGGTTTATGCAGCGTGAACGGCACCAGGCCCGCACGGGTCGGCAGTACCTTCAGGCCAAACTGCTCGGCGACTTTATAGCCGAACGGCGTCGCACCCAGCCCCGGCATCGACAGACCGCCGCTGGCGATAACCAGTTTCGCGCCCTGTACGCTGCAGCCGTTGAGCTGCAGGGTGTAACCCTGCTCGTCGCGTTCAATATTCAGCACTTCGCTGCGCAAGCGCATCGTCACTTTGCCTTTCTCGCATTCGGCCACCAGCATATCGACCACCTGCTGGGCAGAATCGTCGCAGAACAGCTGCCCAAGGGTTTTCTCATGCCAGGCGATGCCGTGCTTGCCTACCATGTCGATAAAGTCCCACTGGGTGTAACGCGCCAGCGCAGATTTACAAAAATGCGGGTTCTGGCTCAGATACGCCGCAGGCTCGACATAAAGATTGGTAAAGTTGCATCGCCCGCCGCCGGACATCAGGATTTTCCGGCCCGGTTTTTTACCATTATCAATCAGCAATACGCGGCTGCCCGCCTGCCCGGCAACCGCCGCACAAAACATTCCCGCTGCACCCGCACCTATAATAATGGCATCAAACTTTTCCACGACCGACTCCCGACTATGCTTAAGGCAACGGATTGTAAAGACCTGAGGCTGGTCGCACCAGCTTTAAGGTGAATAACAAATGCAGGTGATTGATAAACAAAATGTAAATCATTCCACCTGTGCGCCAGATGGCGACTAAAATCAAAAAAAGTCCAGATTTCACTTTGCCGCGGTGGAGGTTGTCTTACATAATGCGCCGCGTTCATGTCCTCAAAATGGCGTAACGTCTATGCTACATTTGTTTGCCGGCCTGGATCTTCATACCGGGCTTTTACTTTTGCTTGCTCTGGCATTTGTGCTGTTCTACGAAGCCATTAATGGTTTCCACGATACGGCCAACGCAGTAGCAACGGTAATTTATACCCGCGCTATGCGATCGCAACTTGCGGTGGCAATGGCTGCGTTGTTTAACTTCTTCGGCGTTCTGCTCGGTGGGCTGAGCGTGGCCTATGCCATTGTGCATATGCTGCCTACAGATCTGCTGTTAAACGTAGGGTCTTCTCATGGTCTCGCCATGGTGTTCTCTATGTTACTGGCCGCTATTATCTGGAACCTCGGCACCTGGTATTTTGGTCTGCCGGCCTCCAGCTCCCATACGCTTATCGGTGCCATCATCGGTATCGGTTTGACCAACGCGCTGCTGACCGGCACCTCGGTTGTCGACGCGCTGAATATCCCAAAAGTCATTGGGATCTTCGCTTCCTTAATTCTGTCCCCGATTGTCGGGCTGGTGATAGCCGGTGGGTTGATTTTCCTGCTGCGTCGTTACTGGAGCAACACCAAGAAAAAGCAGCGTATTCACCTGACGCCTGCGGAACGTGAAAAGCAAGACGGCAAGAAAAAGCCGCCTTTCTGGACGCGTATCGCGCTGATCCTGTCCGCTATCGGCGTGAGCTTCTCTCACGGCGCTAACGACGGCCAGAAAGGCATCGGTCTGATTATGCTGGTGCTGATTGGCGTCGCACCGGCGGGCTTCGTGGTTAACATGAATGCTTCCGGCTACGAAATCACCCGTACTCGCGATGCGGTGAACAACGTCGAAACTTTCTTCCAGCAACGTCCTGACCTGCTGAAGAAAGCCACCGGCACGGAACAGCTGATCCCTTCTCCGGAAGCGGGCGCGACTGAACCGGCTCAGTTCCACTGCCACCCGGCCAACGCGATTAACGCGCTGGACCGCGCGAAGCTAATGCTGACCGACATCGAAAGCTACGACAAGCTCACCATTGAGCAACGTAGCCAGCTGCGTCGCATCATGCTGTGCATCTCCGATACCACCGATAAAGTGGTGAAGCTGCCTGAAGTCAGCGCCGACGACCAGCGCCTGCTGAAGAAACTGAAAGGCGACATGCTTAGCACCATCGAGTACGCGCCGGTCTGGATTATTCTGGCGGTGGCTCTGGCTCTTGGTCTGGGTACGATGATCGGCTGGCGTCGCGTGGCGACCACCATCGGTGAGAAGATCGGTAAGAAAGGCATGACCTATGCGCAAGGGATGTCCGCGCAGATGACTGCCGCTGTTTCTATCGGTCTGGCAAGCTACACCGGGATGCCGGTTTCCACCACCCACGTGCTCTCTTCCTCCGTGGCGGGGACAATGATCGTGGACGGCGGCGGCCTGCAGCGTAAGACGGTAACCAATATCCTGATGGCATGGATATTCACCTTACCGGCTTCGATTCTGCTTTCCGGCGGGCTGTACTGGATTGCGCTGCGCTTCGTGTAAGCCGTAGCCAAAGAAAAAGCGGGTCAGGAAACTGGCCCGCTTTTTTTATGCTTGTCCATAACGCTGCCCTACAAACTAGTGCCAGATAATTAATCCAACCAGGCTAATCACCACCAGACCACACAGCGAACTCGTCAGAATAAACTGGCGGCGCAGGCGCTCACAGCGGCGAATAAACTCCTCATCATGATGATCGACATAGCGCTGGCCGTAAATGTAACGCACCAGCCTGACCTGCTTGCTGGGTTGACCATGTGAGGTGAAAAAACCGCCGCCATCAACGTACTGATACAGCAGTGGATCGCACCCACGCAGCACCACCAGTAACGCGCGCAGTGAAGAGTAATAGCGCGCCATATTCACGACACAAACTACACAAAGCGCCCAGAACAGCGCGACGGTGCTGATCATGTACCCCTCCCGGCGAAGCCCTCGAAGCCATTGCTTCGGGACAACCGCTCTCCCCGAAAACCTTGTCAGACAATCCTGCAACGAATAACCGATACAGGTCACAGATCTCTTCCCGCCCGGCTCATTTAATAGTGTAGGAGATCCCTTAATTTTTTTACCACCGCGTTAATCTTTATCAAAGTGGCCGCATTCATTTTTCGCTTGAATGTGATTAAGGGATGGCGCATTGTCGGGCTGAAGAAGGTTCGATAAAAGCGAAATACCATCTACAATTGAAGTCTTTAGATCGGGTGACCGTAGCTCATGCCGCTACGGTTTAAAAGATGACGGCGAGAGTCATCGATAACTTATGGAAGGAGTAACATTATGGCTTACAAACACATTCTGATCGCGGTTGACCTCTCCCCTGAGAGTAAAGTCCTGGTAGAAAAAGCCGTCTCAATGGCTCGGCCTTACAACGCGAAAGTTTCCCTGATTCATGTCGATGTGAATTACTCCGATCTGTATACCGGGCTGATTGATGTCAATCTGGGCGATATGCAGAAACGCATTTCCGAAGAGACTCACCACGCGCTCACCGAGCTGTCTACCGGGGCAGGTTACCCGATTACCGAAACCCTGAGCGGCAGCGGCGATCTGGGCCAGGTGCTGGTCGATGCCATTAAAAAATACGATATGGATCTAGTGGTTTGTGGTCACCACCAGGATTTCTGGAGCAAGCTGATGTCCTCTGCGCGCCAGCTGATCAATACCGTGCATGTGGATATGCTGATTGTTCCGCTGCGTGATGACGAAGACGAGTAACATTTTCCCCTCACCCTAACCCTCTCCCCAAAGGGGAGAGGGGACTGAATTGCGGTAAGCATTAACCCCTCACCCTAACCCTATCCCCAAAGGGGAAAGGGGATTGAATTGCGGTAAGCATTAACCCCTCACTCTAGCCCTTCTCCCCAAAGGGGAAAGGGGATTGAATTGCGGTAAGCATTAACCCCTCACTCTAGCCCTCTCCCCAAAGGGGAAAGGGGATTGAATTGCGGTAAGCATTACCCCTCACTCTAGCCCTCTCCCCAAAGGGGAAAGGGGATTGAATTGCGGTAAGCATTACCCCTCACTCTAGCCCTCTCCCCAAAGGGGAGAGGGGACTTGAATTGCGGTAAGCATTACCCCTCACTCTAGCCCTCTCCCCAAAGGGGAAAGGGGATTGAATTGCGGTAAGCATTAACCCCTCACCCTAACCCTCTCCCCAAAGGGGAAAGGGGATTGAATTGCGGTAAGCATTAACCCCTCACTCTAGCCCTCTCCCCAAAGGGGAGAGGGGACTTGATAGAGCACAAGCCTTTGATTTTCCCCCTCTCCCTTCCAGGGAGAGGGTCGGGGTGAGGGTCACAGCTCACTCAGATCCTGCAAAATCACCGTCAACACCCCCTCCAGATTCTCCCGCAGCTCGTTATTCCAGAATCGCCTCACCCGCCACCCTTGCTCATTCAGATACTTCGTTCTTCGTTCATCATAGCCCCTTTGCATCTCATGCTGCCCGCCGTCCAGTTCGATCACCAGGCGAGCAGCGCAGCAGGCAAAGTCCACGATATAAAGCCCAATCGGATGCTGCCGCCGAAACTTATACGTGGCAAAACGCCTGCTGCGGAGTTGATACCACAGCAAGTTCTCTTCGGGAGTCATCTGCCGCCTGAGCTGGCGGGCATAACGTCGGATCGGCTGCATGGCCTACAACATGCCAATGCAGCCGTAAAGTGGCGAGGGGAAGCAATCTCTTCTGCGAGGTACTTTCCAGCGTTTTAGTAATTACTCCGGCGTCCCGGCGTAAATATCAAACCGATGCCCTTTGGTCACCACCGCATTCTGCGTGGCAACGTCGGCAAGCGGCGGTGCGTAGTCCGGGCGCTTCACAACGACCCTTTTCTTCGCCAGCGCTCTGGCCGGGGCCAGCAGCCCGTCCGCGTCCTCATCCGGCCCCACCAAAGACTGGAAAACACGCATCTCTTTCTTCACCAGCGCGCTTTTCTGCTTGTGGGGGAACATCGGGTCGAGATAAACCACGTCCGGTCTCGGCGTAATATCGCTGAGCGCCGTCAGGCTTGAGGCATGAATGAGCTGCAATCGCTCCTGCAGCCAGCCGCCGATTTCCGGATCTTCGTAGCCACGGCGCAGGCCGTCATCGAGCAGCGCGGCCACGACAGGATTACGCTCCAGCATCCGCACGCGGCAGCCGACGGACGCCAACACAAACGCATCGCGCCCCAGCCCTGCAGTTGCGTCTACAACATCCGGCAGATAGCTGCCTTTAACGCCCACGGCTTTTGCTACCGCTTCGCCACGTCCGCCGCCAAACTTACGGCGGTGCGCCATCGCCCCAGAGACAAAATCAACGAAGATGCCGCCGAGCTTTGGCTCGTCGCGTTTGCGCAGCTCCAGCCTTTCAGGCGTCAGCACCAGCGCCATCAGCGCCTCTTCATCATGCTCGAGCTGCCAGCGCTCGCTCAAAACAGATAAGGCGCCGGAGTCGGCGCCTGCTTCAGTCAGTAAACAGATTTTCACGTGGTGGCTTAACCCTGAATACCGTAGTGATCCAGCATCGCGTCCAGCTGCGGCTCACGCCCGCGGAAGCGTTTGAACAGTTCCATCGGCTCTTCCGAACCGCCACGGGTCAGGATGTTGTCGAGGAACGACTGGCCAGTTTCACGGTTGAAAATGCCCTCTTCTTCGAAGCGAGAGAAGGCATCCGCCGCCAGCACGTCGGCCCACAGATAGCTGTAGTAGCCCGCCGCGTAGCCGCCGGCAAAGATGTGGCTGAAGGCGTGCGGGAAGCGGCCCCAGCTCGGCCCCGGCACCACGGCAACCTGTTTCTTAATTTCGGCCAGCGTCTGCAGCACTTTCGCGCCCTGCTCCGGGTTGAATTCCGCATGCAGGAGGAAGTCGAACAGGCCGAACTCCAGCTGGCGCAGGATAAACAGCGCTGCCTGGTAGTTCTTCGCCGCCAGCATTTTTTCCAGCAGCTCGACAGGCAGAGATTCGCCGGTTTCATAGTGGCCGGAGATAAACGCCAGCGCTTCCGGCTCCCAGCACCAGTTTTCCATAAACTGGCTCGGCAGCTCGACCGCATCCCACGGCACGCCGTTAATGCCGGACACGCCTGCGGTTTCGATTTTGGTCAGCATGTGATGCAGGCCGTGGCCAAACTCATGGAACAGGGTGATCACTTCATCGTGGGTAAACAGCGCAGGTTTGCCGTTCACCGGGCGGTTGAAGTTACAGGTCAGGTAGGCCACCGGTTTTTGCAGCGAGCCATCGGCGCGGCGCATTTTGCCCACGCAGTCATCCATCCACGCCCCGCCGCGTTTGTGCTCACGGGCGTAAAGGTCGAGATAGAAGCTGCCGCGCAGCTCGCCCTGGTCGTCATACAGCTCGAAGAAGCGTACATCCGGGTGCCAGACGTCGATATCTTTCCGCTCTTTAGCGGTGATGCCATAAATGCGCTTCACGACTTCGAACAGGCCATTTACCGCGCGCTCTTCAGGGAAGTACGGGCGCAGCTGTTCGTCGCTGATGCTGTAGAGATGCTGTTTCTGTTTTTCGCTGTACCAGGTAATGTCCCACGGCTCCAGCTCTTCCACACCGTAATGCTCTTTCGCATAGGCGCGCAGCTGAGCCAGCTCGGCTTCGCCCTGCGGACGGGCGCGTTTGGCCAGGTCAGACAAGAACTCCAGCACCTGCTGCGGATTTTCTGCCATTTTGGTGGCGAGGGATTTTTCCGCGTAGTTGCCAAAGCCCAACAGCTGTGCCAGCTCGTGGCGCAGCGCCAGAATTTCTTCCATCACCGGGGTGTTATCCCACTTCCCGGCATTTGGCCCCTGGTCAGAAGCACGCGTGGAATAGGCGCGGTACATTTCTTCGCGCAATTCGCGGTTGTCGCAGTAGGTCAGCACCGGCAGGTAGCTTGGGATATCCAGCGTCAGCAGCCAGCCATCCTGCTCTTTGGCTTCCGCCTGAGCGCGCGCTGCGGCTAAGGCGCTTTCCGGCATGCCGGCAAGCTCGGCTTCGTCGGTAATCAGTTTGCTCCAGCCCATGGTGGCATCAAGCACGTTGTTGCTGTAGGTAGACCCCAGCTCGGACAGGCGAGCGGAGATCTCCCCATAGCGCTGCTGTTTGTCTTTTGGCAGACCAATCCCGGACAGTTCGAAGTCGCGCAGGGCGTTATCCACCGCTTTCTTCTCGGCGACGCTCAGGCTGGCGTAATTCGCCCCGTCGCGCAGGTCGCGATAGGCGTTATACAGGCCTTCGTGCTGGCCAACCCAGGTGCTGTATTCGGACAGCAGCGGCAGCGTTTGCTCATAGGCTTCGCGCAGCTCCGGGCTGTTCTGTACCGAGTTCAAATGGCTGACCGGGGAGAACAGGCGGCCCAGGCGATCGTCCACTTCTGCCAGCGGCTGAACCATGTTCTGCCAGCTATAAGGCGCGCCCTGCGCAACCACGCTTTCCACCGCCGCACGGCAGTCGTCCAGCGCTTTCGTCACAGCCGGAACAACATGCTCTGGTTTGATGGCGGAAAACGGCGGCAGCTCAAAAGAGGTCAGTAAAGGATTGGTCATAAGCGCGTTCCTGATTAAAAGGGAGAGAGAAGCGCTCAAGCGGCGCTTTGTGCATGGAGTCTAGCATGGGGTTAAGTGTAGCGAATTTCAATCCCGGGCGTTGCGCTGAGCTAGCCGGGAAATGGGGCAGCAGGCGCTGCCCCGGGCGGTCAATCAGTGGGATTTAGTGGCCATTGCGTAGGCCGCTGGCAGGTTCAGGCGCTGCCAGAACTGCTGGTCTGCCGTCGTGCCGGAAAGCGGGTAGCCCGCTGGCAGCGCGGTTTTCACCATCAGGTCGCGGCGCTGGGCAGCGGAAAGCTTAGGCAGCGCGGCTTCCAGCAGGACTTCTGCCCCTTGCGGCACTTGCAGGGCTTGCTTCTCGCCCTTCTGCTGCGGCAGGTCGTAAGTCATGGTGAAGCGGTAAAGTTCTTTCATCGCCGGGGCGCGGTAAGGATCGTCTTTCGCGGAAGATTTCGCACATTCAGCCAAAGAGGTGCCGCACTCTTTTTCCAGCGCGGCACGCAGCTGATCGCGGGCTTCGTTAAACAACGCGCGGTATTTCGGGTCGTTCAGGTAGTTGGCGACGTTGCGCTGCGCCACCATGCGGGAGCCCATCACGTCCAGCGGGTAATGCACGCCCAGCACAATGCGCGAGTAACCATAGCGCGCGCCGCGCTCAACCAGGGGTTCAAAGCGCTCCGGCACCATTTCGGCCATCAGCAGCGCGTCGGTGTAGCCGGTGTTGGTGTGGCCACTTGGGAAGGAGCCGCCGTCTGCGGTGTACAGTTTGTTGTCTTTAATCACCACATCGTCCGGCACGAGGTGAATGGTGTTGCCCTGGATCAGGAACGGACGCGGGTTATTGAAGTGCTTCTTCGCCGCGCTGGTGCTGACTTCGGAGGCTTTAATCAGCGCCGCGGCTTTGCTCAGCTCGCCTTTATCGTAGGCGGCGAGGAAGGCTTTCCCCAGGCGCGGCCCCATGGCGTCGCTCAGGAAGTAAAGGTGGTTGATGCCCTCGGCATCCGCCAGCGCCTGATGACGCGAAGTCTGCACGGCGTTCAGGTTGATGTTGGTGACGGTTTCAAGGTTCTGCTTAATCACCGAGTCCGGCAGCTTGCTGAAGGCAGACAGCAGCTCAATACCCGCCTTCTGGTTAGTTTTGGTCTGGAAGTCATAGCCGCTCGCCTTCAGCCAGGCGGTATCCGCCAGCTTTTTGCTTTGCTTCGCTTTATCCAGCTGGTCGCGGGTCAGTTTATCCGCATCGCCTTTCAGGGCAGCGCGCAGCGCCGCCAGGGACTGCGTTTCAAGCTCATCAAACGCCTGGCTGCTGTTGGCCGGGGTCACGCTATTGGCTATCGCCGCGGCCTGAGGAAGAGACACATCCTTCGCCAACGCGGGCAGAGAGACGGCTAACGCGGCGGCCAGCATAGAAATACGAAGTTTCATTATTTTTCCTTTTATTCAAACGATTACCTTGCCTGGCAGCGACGCTAACCTGGTAATTTGACGTTTTTATGACACCGTTATGTTTTGAAACGCTTTCTCCCCGACTGAAACAGCCCCGCGCCCGGGCGGTAATCCGCCGCAATCTGCGGTAAACTGTGGGAAATTTGTTTTCTTATTCGTGGAACACCATCCCTCATGCTCAGCTATCGCCACAGCTTTCACGCCGGTAACCATGCCGACGTACTAAAACACACCGTTCAAAGCCTGATTATTGAATCGCTTAAAGAGAAGGAGAAACCGTTTCTCTATCTCGACACTCACGCAGGCGCCGGTCGTTACCAGCTGAGCAGCGAGCATGCGGAGCGCACCGGCGAGTATCTGGAAGGTATCGCGCGCATCTGGCAGCAGGACGATTTGCCTGCCGAGCTGGAAGCCTACATTGGCGCGGTGCAGCATCTGAACCGCAGCGGCAACCTGCGTTATTACCCGGGATCCCCGCTGATCGCCCGCCACCTGCTGCGCGAGCAGGACAGCCTGCAGCTGACCGAGCTGCACCCGTCCGACTTCCCGCTGCTGCGCTCGGAGTTCCAGAAAGACAACCGCGCCCGCGTGGAGCGCGCCGACGGCTACCAGCAGCTGAAAGCGAAGCTCCCGCCGGTTTCCCGCCGCGGGCTGATCCTCATCGACCCACCGTATGAGATCAAAACCGACTACCAGCACGTGGTGAAAGGGATTGCCGAAGGCTATAAGCGTTTTGCGACAGGCACCTACGCGCTGTGGTACCCAGTGGTGCTGCGTCAGCAAATCAAACGCATGATCCGCGACCTGGAAGAGACCGGCATCCGCCGCATCCTGCAGATCGAGCTGGCGGTTCGCCCGGACAGCGATCAGCGCGGCATGACGGCTTCCGGCATGATTGTGATTAACCCGCCGTGGAAGCTGGAACAGCAGATGGCGAACGTCCTGCCGTGGCTGCACAAAAAGCTGGTGCCAACGGGGACCGGCTCCACCACGCTGAGCTGGGTTGTGCCTGAATAACGGCCATCCCTTTTACAACAATCGGTAGAACCTTTATCCCGGCGCGCTACAATCGCGCCTAATTTTCGACTCAAAAGGGAAACATCATGACCAAACATTATGACTACCTCGCCATTGGCGGCGGCAGCGGCGGTATCGCCTCGATTAACCGTGCGGCAATGTATGGGCAGAAATGCGCACTGATTGAGGCGAAGGATCTGGGCGGCACCTGCGTGAACGTCGGCTGTGTACCTAAAAAAGTGATGTGGCACGCGGCGCAGATCGCCGAGGCGATCCACAACTACGGCCCGGACTACGGCTTTGACACCACGCTGAATCACTTCGACTGGGACAAGCTGATCGCCAGCCGCACCGCCTATATCGACCGCATTCATACCTCTTACGACAACGTATTAGGCAAGAATAACGTGGACGTGATTCGCGGCTTCGCGAAGTTTGTAGATGCCCACACCGTGGAAGTGAACGGCGAAACCATCACCGCAGACCATATTCTGATCGCCACCGGCGGCCGTCCAAGCCACCCGAACATCCCTGGCGCTGAATACGGCATTGACTCCGACGGCTTCTTCGAGCTGCCGGGCCTGCCAAAACGCGTGGCTGTGGTTGGCGCAGGCTACATTGCGGTGGAAATCGCGGGCGTGATTAACGCGCTGGGTTCAGAAACGCACCTGTTCGTGCGCAAACATGCGCCGCTGCGCACCTTCGACCCGCTGATCGTTGAAACGCTGCTGGAAGTCATCGAAGCAGAAGGCCCAACCCTGCACACCAACGCGATTCCGAAAGCGGTAGTGAAAAATGCAGACGGCAGCCTGACGCTGGAGCTGGAAGATGGCCGCGCGGAAACCGTCGACACCCTGATTTGGGCGATTGGCCGCGAACCGGCTAACGACAACTTCAACCTGCAGGTGACCGGCGTTGAGCTGGACGCCAAAGGCTACATCAAGGTTGATAAGTTCCAGAACACTAGCGTGCCGGGGATTTATGCGGTGGGCGATAACACCGGTGCAGTTGAGCTGACCCCTGTGGCAGTTGCCGCCGGTCGTCGCCTGTCCGAGCGTCTGTTTAACAACAAGCCGGACGAGCATCTGGACTACAGCAACGTGCCGACCGTGGTGTTCAGCCACCCGCCAATCGGTACAGTTGGCCTGACCGAGCCGCAGGCGCGCGAGCAGTACGGCGACGATAACGTGAAGGTCTACAAATCCTCCTTCACCGCCATGTACACCGCCGTGACCTCTCACCGCCAGCCGTGCCGCATGAAGCTGGTCTGCGCGGGCCCGGACGAGAAAATCGTCGGGATCCACGGCATCGGCTTCGGCATGGATGAAATCCTGCAGGGCTTCGCCGTGGCGCTGAAAATGGGCGCAACCAAAAAAGACTTCGACAACACCGTGGCGATCCACCCGACCGCAGCGGAAGAGTTTGTTACTATGCGTTAATCCCTCTCGGGATAGACCAAAAAGGCCAGGGTAACTCTGGCCTTTTTTATTGGTTGCTCAGCGTTTTATATCAGCGGCTTACGCAACAACCTTTCCAGCACCTTCAGCGGGGAATGCTGCGGGTTTTGCATGGCTGCCACCGGCAACAGGAACGTCTGCTCCAGCATAAACTGCCCGCCCATCGCGGCATGCGGCGTCTGGTCAGAGAAACAAATCCAGCTGCTGCCCGGTGGGAAGTCGATAGCCACCTGCGGCCCCTGCTCCTGATAATACGCATCGGCTTTCATGGCGTCGTGCATCTGCAGCATCAGGTGGTCGTAGTGGCTGCGGCGGCTTTTGGTAATGCCGACAGCGTTCTGTAGCCAGCTGCTTACCGGGGAATAGTTTTTCAGTCGCGGGAGGAAACGCTCGGCCAGCGTCGGGAAGGCTTCGCCCACGCGCCAGCTACGGCTTTCACCGGTCGGATTAATGTTGGTGAAAATACGCAAAATACGCTCGCCGTAGTTAGGCCGGGACGGGAACGCGTCCACGTGCAGGCGGCTGTCGTCCTTACGCCACGAGGTGTTCTGCGTCCACTGCTTAACGGGGTGCAGGCGCAGGCTGTTGGTCGGCGAATGCAGCACCTGCTGGTATTCAGGCAGAAGAATAGCAATCAGCTGCAGGCAGGATTCGTAATGGCGTTTTAGCAGGGCGCGAACTTCTGGCTCCTGCTCAGCTACGGCCACGCCGGTCAGCTTATCCTTCAGAGGCTGGTAGCTGATGTTTTTACGTTTTGGATCCACAACTGCCGGGTTAAGCAGCTCGGTTTCCTGTTCAGTCAGCGCAAAGGCCAGCTGCGGCAGAAAGACAACTTTGCCCTGTTCCAGCTCGCTCACAACGGATTCAGCCGCCGTATTGCCCCATTGAGAAAGCGGATGCGTCAGGGCCGCGGTATCAAGAGTGATGTTTAAATCTGACATATTGATGTCCTTGCCACTGCTCCGGACAATGTCTTTAACAGATGAATTTCCGGAACATTTTATTTTTTGAAAGACGAATTGAAGCATGCCGCCGGAAGACAGCGAATGCATACTTGAAAGGGGTTGAAGCGAGTATAGTAAGAATGTGAATTAAAAGTTAAACAAAAGATAAACATCACCTTAGGCACTAAATTAAAACGCACAAAATCATAAAATAACGTTCAGTGAATATTGCATTGGCTCACTGCTATTATCGGCTATTAGACTTTGCTAAATAAAATGGCCCGCTAAGCAGGCCATTGTTTATTTCCATTCGCTGCGCAATAGCGCATAGGCATATTCATCCCCCCACTCACCTTTAAAGAAAATATTCTTGTGAAAGTGTGCTTCGCGACGAAAACCCAGTTTTTCCAGCAGGCCAGCAGCGGCTTCATTCCTGGCATCAACCGTCGCCACCAGGCGATGCTTGTTGAAGGTGGTGAACAACAGCTCAATCGCCCCGCGAAGAGCTTCAAAAGCAAAGCCCTGGCGCTGATGGCGCTCGTCAAAGGTCATGCCCAGCTCTGCCTGCTGGCCTTCATCGAAGAAGTGAACGGCAACGTCGCCCAATAAACGCTGGTCTTCGCTGCGCACCACCGCAATCTGAAACCAGCTTTCATCGGTATTAAAGTCCAGCGGTGCCTGCTGGGTATAAAACGCCTCCGCATCGGCTTCGCTATAGCCGTCCCAGCTCTGGTAGCGTGCAACTTCCGGCTGGTTGCGGTATTCAATAAAAACGGGTAAATCGGCACGAGTAAACTTGCGCAGCGTCAGGCGCGGGGTGGTCAGTAACGGCTCCATAATGGTTCCTGGTCAAAGTGTCTGGGTGTAGTGTCGGCATGCAGAGTAGCAGCTTTACATTTTTTCGATATTACGCCGAGTGCTCAGCTACTCGATGGCACGCATCATGTAAAAAAAAGAATGAAATGAATATGCTACGGGCAGCAGAGCTTCAGTCGCCAAATAATTATTAGTTCGCTTACATATTTAAATTATCGAAATACGACTTAAGCTAAATTTTCTTAATAAATACATATGAATAGTTATGATATATCCTTGTAACAAAAAGCTACAATTTTAAACTTCTTTAAAATCAATCGATTCACCGCTCAAATATTCGCCAGTAGAAAATAATCTTTCCCCTGTCAAGTCACAGTCCATAAAATAGCTCCCGTTTTGCCTGGCAAGACAAACTAATAATAATTTTCAACAACATAATTTATCGCGCAACAATAACCCTTTACGGCCCTTAACCTGTCCGTACAGGTTTATTTTTTGCAACACCAAACCAATGTTATAGAAAACAGAACGATACATCATGCACAAGCAAAAATACCTGCCTGTAGCCGCCGCATTGCTGTTTAGCCCGGCGCTGCTAGCTTCAACCAGCTTTAATTTTTCACCCGATGCAGTTAGCACGAATATTTCCACCAGCGTTTTAAACGGAGAATCTAAAGAGCTTGTTTATAATCAAGGCGATGGCAGTAAATTAAGTGAACTGAAATGGAAAATCAAAAATACCCCTATTATTAAAGGCGGTATTAGCTGGGACGCACAGCGCTACATCACCCTCAATGCTAACGGCTGGACAACCTTCGCCTCTCGCGGCTCGCATATGTCCGACTATGACTGGCAAACGCCAGGCCAGAGTCACTGGAGCGACAAATCTACCCACCCGGATACCAGCCTGAATTATGCCAACCAGTTCGATCTTAACCTGACCGGCTGGCTGTTAAAGGAACCTGCTTATAACCTCGGCATCGTCACCGGTTACCAGGAAACGCGCTATAGCTGGACAGCGAGAGGCGGCTCATACAATTATTTCAACGGCAAACTTGTCGGTGAATTCCCCGCCGGGAAACCGGGGATTGGTTATAGCCAGAAATTCAGCGTGCCTTATATTGGGCTGACCAGTAGCTACCGCTATCAGGATTTTGATATTGCAGGGCAATTTAAATTCAGCCCGCTGGTTAATGCCCAGGATAATGACGAGCACTATATGCGTCAGCTTAGCTTTAGCGAAAAAAGTAATCATTCTAATTATTACGCCGCAACCGTCTCCGCCGGTTATTACGTCACGCCAAATACCCGGCTGTACACGGAATTAACCTGGACGCGTTTTTCCGAAGCAAAAGCTTCAACCAAAACCCGCAATAATAATACCGGAGAAACCTGGTCTCAGAGCAGCGGGTCAGCAGGCCTGAGTAACGACAGCTACACCTATGGCGTCGGCGTGCAGTATCGCTTCTAAAAGACTGCTACTAAATGGTTTTATTCATCAGGGGTCTGCCAGCGCGCAGACCCTTTTTCCTATCTGTGCTATAACTCAGCGGCTTATTTTCAGGGAGATGACCATGCGACAAAGAGTGATTGCCTGCCCGATTATCCAGAATCAGGGTCAATATTTGCTGTGCAAAATGCCACAAGATCGCGGGGTGTTTCCCGGCCAGTGGGCGCTGTCCGGCGGCGGCATTGAGCCAGGTGAAACCATGGCAGAAGGACTGCGGCGTGAGATCAGGGAAGAGCTGGGCGAAGCGCTTATTATCTCGCACATCGAGCCGTGGACCTTCCGCGACGACGTGCGAGTGAAAACCTACGCCGACGGCAGCCGGGAGCAGGTGTACATGATTTACCTGATGTTCGACTGCATCAGCGAAAACCGCGAGATAATCCTTAACGAAGAGTTTGAGCAGTACGCGTGGGTCAGCCCGCAGGATCTGGCGAACTACGATCTGAACGAAGCCACAGCCGCGACGCTCCGCGATAAGGGGCTGCTTTAAAGCATTGGGCAGCCCGAAAGCTGCCCGGTACGACTAGCGCATTGCGTTGTATATCGCCTGCTGAATTTTGACGGTCTGCTCATCCACCGGCTCCGGCTCCAACCCCTGGGCAGTCGCATCTTCATAGCGCTGCTTCTGCGCCGCCAGGCGCAGCTGAGCGCGCTCTACCTCCTCTTTTTGACGCTGTACTGCAGGGGCCGAGCTGCAGAAGCTGGCGAGAAATTGCTTTCTCAGCGAAGTCAGTTTTTGCCCTTTCTTCATGCCTAACTCAGTAGAGCCAATCAGCCTGCGGCAGGGCCGGGTTTCATCCATTTGCGGGCGGTATTGCAGCAAAATGGTCAGCACATCGCGGTCGTCTGCCGCCAGCGCCTGCTCGGCAAAATAGACTTTCCAGTTCATTCCGCCCTGCATAAACAGGCGCACAATGCGGGCGTCGTTACGGTTAATCGCCGCCCGCAGGTTATTTTCGTCCCAGGTGATGCCCATATTGGCGAGCATATCCCGCGGGCTGTTGGCCTCCGGCCGCTCTTTCTGCTGCACCGGCGTACTCACAATTGGCGGAGCCACCGTCACCTCAGGCTTCGAAGAGGCATCACTCAACAGATAGAGGCCAATCACCGCCACTGCCACCACCACAATCCCTACCGATGCCCACAGCGCGGTAGAGATCATGTCGGTAGTATCATGCTGTTTTTTGGCCGTGCGCGGGTCATAACGCTCAATGGATTCTCTGATCTCTGCCGGATCGCCGCCCTGGGCCGCATGATTTTTACGCGCCTGTTCAAGGTAGCTTTGCAGCGCCACATCATCCGCGTCCAGCAGCGAGGAAGGATTCACTTTAGTGCGGCCTTCACTAAAGGCTTTTTGTACCGGGCCGCTGATTTCACCGTAGTAGCTATCCAGCAAAGCCACCTGCACGCTCGTCAGCGGCTGCTTGTGCATCAGGTCGTTGCGGATTTGACGGGTGCCATCGAGGAAAATTTGCAGGGTTTTACGCTGGTCGATAAGAAAACCCAGCTGAGGCGAGTTTTGGTAAACTTTGGCGTAGTGATGGGCGAACTCTTTCTTATCCACCAGCATCAACGCCAGCTCGCTGAACTTCATGCCGCTCAGCACGTCGCCCCGCTCACCTCGCTTCAGCCAGCGGCGAACTTTGTCAGCCCCAAACTGGCTTTTTAGCTGATTAACCAGCTCCGCCTGGTTTTCCCACGCCTGATTGACCAGCCCTTTCAGCATCAGTTCAATGGCGCGCATCTGCTGCTGGGCGCCTTTCTGTAGCCCGTCAACGTCGGAGGAAAGCTCGGTGGAATAGCCCAGCAAGGGCTGCTTGAAGCGCACATGCTCCAGGTAACTGGTGAACCGCAGGGCGGCGAGGAGCTGGTTCTGGCTAACCTCCTGCCCGCTTTCGTACTGCGGCACCAGCTGCTGCAAATGGCGCAGCAGCAGCGTGAATTGTGAAATCTCAGCGTCGTTAAGATTCAGCCGCTTGGCCACCGCCCCCCAGCTGCCGAGCGCCATACGAGCCTGCTCCAGTTGCTGGAAAAACCATTGCGGATCTTTGCCTTCGGCGGCACGAATATTCAGTAACGGCAGGATCTGAAGCGAAGCCTGCCGAATAATCCCCAGACACGTCTCAAAGTGCTCCCGCATCTGCAATGTTGCGCTGCTCATGATAGTCCTTTGTCGATGTCCGGCCTTTGTTGCCGAACGCAGAAAAAACGGCTTTTTTCCGCCCCAGGCGGCTATTTTTTATGGTTATTAATGCCAAGGCCAAACTTCGCCATTACAGCCGAGTGTAAAACAGCCCGGCAGGAATCAATGGCGATAAAAAGAGCGATTTAGCCGGGCATTTTCAAATCTCACATTCGACGATTTCGCCCAATCTTTTCAGGGCCGCCTCGGTAACGGCGTTGAACGGCAAAGAATAGTTCAACCGCAGGCAATGGCGATATTTTCCAGAGGCCGAAAACAGCGAGCCGCTCGCAATATGGATTTTTGCCGCTTTCAATGCGCTGCCCAGCCGCACCGCATCGACTTCTTCCGGGAGTTCAATCCACATCAAAAAGCCCCCCTGAGGCCGACTGACGCAGATCCCGCAGGGGAAATATTGCCGCACGCGGCAGGTAAACACCTCCAGATTGCGCTGATAGTGCTGGCGCATACGCCGGATATGGCGGTGGTAATGCCCGTTGCGAATAAAGGCCGCTACCGCCTGCTGGGTGAAGGTCGCGCTGCTGCCGGTGCCGATATACTTGGTGTGCAGCGTGCGGTCGAGGTAGCGTCCCGGCACAATCCAGCCCACGCGCAGCCCCGGTGCCAGCGTTTTTGAAAACGAACTGCACAGCAGGACGCGGCCATCCACATCCAGGGATTTGATCGTCATCGGGCGCGGGTATTCATAGGCCAGCTCGCCGTAGACATCATCCTCGATGATGGCAATATCAAAGCGCCGGGCAAGGTTCATCACCGCTTTTTTACGCGCCTCCGGCATGATGAAGCCAAGAGGATTATTGCAATTGGGTACCAGAATCACGGCTTTGATGGGCCACTGTTCCAGCGCCAGCTCGAGTGCTTCCAGGCTAATACCGGTAACGGAATCAGTAGGAATTTCAACTACTTTAACACCGTAACCGCGCAGCATCTGCATGGTGCCGTGGAATGAAGGCGACTCAACCGCCACTATGTCCCCCGGCTCACACACCGCGCGAATCGCAATCGACAGTGCTTCATGGCAGCCGTTGGTTACCACGATCTCATCGGCATTCACCACGCAGTTGCTGTCCAGCATCAGGCGGGCAATTTGCTCACGCAGGGCTTTCACGCCGAACATGCCGTCGTAGCCCAGCAGCTCAGGCTCCTGGTACTGCGCGAGCCGCCCCATTTCTCGCCACAGCGGTTTCATCGTCGACTGGGTGAGATCCGGCGATCCGCTGCCGAAGGCGATCACTTCGCAATCCTGCCGGGAGTTCACCAATTCCAGCACCGCATCCCACTGCGTCACTTCCACCGGGCGCTGCACGGGACGCGTTAGGCGCGGCACAGGCGGCACGGCTTTGCGCGGCGAAACAAAGTAGCCGGAACGTGGTTGAGGGGAAATCAGCTGCTGGTCTTCCAGGACGTGATACGCCTGTTGCACGGTGCTGATACTGACGCCGTGTTCGCTGCTCAGGCTCCGCACCGAGGGCAAACGCTCCCCGCTTTGATAAAGCCCCTGCTCAATACGCTCAGCCAGCAGCGTGGCGAGATGTTGGTAACGCGTCATGCTGTATCCTCACCGGAAACCATACAGAAGGAAAAACCGATACAGAATGGCGCAAAAAATGCCATTCAGCTCATGTTTTAGCCCTTCTGTATGTTAAAGAAAAGTAATTTTTGAATCTGTCTGCTTTTGCCCGCTGGCCCCATGATTACTCCCAGGCAAACCGCGAGGAGTCACAGCATGGGTTTTGAAGAGAACCACCATCGCAGACCGTTTTATGGCCTGGTAATGCTTTACCAGTATTTTCGCCGCAGCCGCCAGCGCCGCCAGACTTTACGGGCGCTGCGCGAGCTTAGCCCGGAACAACTCAGGGATATGGGGCTGACGAGGGATGATTTATCCCGCTGGGAATAACACATAAGCGGTGCCACACGCTGGCACCGTTTTTTATTTACTGCTATCAAAGAGCACCCCCAGTAAAAATGAGTCACAGCTCCATGCAACTTCTCACCTCTCGCCTGGCGCTCAGCCAAATCACTGAAGCTGACTGGCCACTCTTCAACTACCTGCAGCAACAGCCGGAGGTAATGCGCTACGTGGCTGATAACCTACCGGAAGCAGAGATCCGCCAGGCTTTTGACGCCCGTCTTCCCGACTGGCAGCCGGGCAGCCGCCACTGGCTCTGTATGGTGATGCGCCACCGCAAAACCGGCGTGCCAATTGGCGTTACCGGTTTTATCCTGCGCGAGGACGATATCGCGGAGGTCGGCTTTTTACTCGACCCGTCGTTTCACGGCCAGGGCTATGGGTATGAATCGCTGTACGAGGTGTGTGCCTTTGCGTTTGCGGAGGTCGGCATCCGCAAGCTTGTGGCCACGGTCACCGCCGGAAATATTCCGTCGAAGAAAGTGCTGGAAAAAGTCGGGTTTCAGCAGGAAGGTACGCTGCGGGAGAACTATTGGCTGAATGGACGCTGGCAGGATGACTGGATTTTTGGCCTGTTGGCTCGGGAATTCATATAAAACACGGGCCGCACAAGGCGGCCCATACTGCGTGATTCAAGACTTAGTTGTAGATTTCAGCCACGCCGTACATTTTGTTATCACCGCCGGCGGAAACAATGCGGATAGACTTCGCGCCTGCCTGCTCGGCTTTCTGCTGCAGCTGGTGTTGCAGGCTGTCGAGGTTAGACGCGCCGCTGACCGATACGGTGCCCATTTTCTGGCTGACTGCTGGCTGGGTTTCCGCAGCGAAGCCGGAGAAGGAAGCAGCGAGAGTCATAACTACGGCAAAATATTTGATGCTTTTCATGATGGTTACCTTTGCGTTTTGTTTAGTTGGAAGGCTGACTGCCTTCGATGAGATAAGAATAGCGCCGCCGTGCTTTGTTTGTTAGCGGAACAATTCGCTTATCTATTTCAAAAAAACTGAATACAAAGTAGCCATCATAAAAGCGACACAGGCAAAGCCCAGTCACCAATTCCAGCGCACGCCGACATTGCCGGTCACTACCCGCTGGCGCTCGCCGCCGAAGTTTGTCAGGTAGCCTGTCGTCGCATAAAGGCTGCCGTTCTGGCTCATCTGCGCCACCAGCCCCGCCCCGATTTGCCCGGCCGTTTGCCCGACATTGCTGGCGATCGTTGTGCTGCCATCGAAAGCCGTTTCATCATCCTGGCCGAATGACCGCAGCACGTTGGCGCGCAGATAAGGCTTCCAGTTCACGCCATTCGCCTCAAAGGCCCACTGCAGCCGGGCTCCAACCCGCCCCTGCCAGGTATTGCCGTTGTTCCAGCGGATGTCTGAGATACCGTCATTCAACGAATCCAGCGAAGTTCTTTGCCAGACCAGCTGTGCCTGGGGCTCAAGCGTCACCCCTTCGCCGAGGGAAACGGGCAGCCCCGTCTCAACAGAGCCGGTCACCGCATTGCCGTTGGAAGAAGCATTCACCTCGTTGACCGAGTTAGTATTCAACCGCAGCGCGCTGCCCATTAACACCGCGTCCGTATACCAGCCGGAAGCCGCAACCCTTGTCCAATAGCCACCGTAGCTGTAGTTATTCAGCTGCAGTTTGCCGACGCGCATGCCCTGTTTTGCCAGTGCAAAGCCGTCGACATCCCCGGTCGCTCTGGAGAATCCGAACAGCACACCGAGGTGATGCGTCGCCCCACTATCCTCAGTGGCGGTATACAAATCCTGCCCCAGCTGCAGCCCCCACAATGTGCCATTGAAGGACGGATTCACATCTCCACTTTGATGAATATCCGCGTGGCTTCCCCAGCTTCTGGCCCAGAAGGCCGGGGCTTTGTTATCGCCGTTCAGCAGGCTCTGCTCGCCCTGACGGTCGTGGAAGGTGTCGATCTGCTGCAGGTTAAGCTGGCGGGCAACGGCAGGCGCTTCGGCATACAGCGCAACTTCTGGCCGGTAGACGTTCAGCGTCTCATTGCCGTGAGAGGCATCCACGATGGACTCAGGCGTTTCTTCCGCCGGGGTGACCGACGTTGTCGAATCCGGCACAACCGTATTGCGCAGATACCAGCTCCCGCCGCTGCCGTCGGAGACACCGCCTCTGGCGAGGTAATAGGAATATGCCCCGGCGCTGACGGTACCCCCTGAAAGATTGAAGGCATTCGCCGTGCTGGTTGCGCCGTTAGTGGCCTGCACCACCTGAATACCGTCTGCCGTAGTTTGCGCCCCGGCACCGCCGATATTAGTGACCTTCAGCGTGCCGCTGCCCGAAGCGCTACCGCCGATGAGGATAAGCTTATCAGACGCAGCCCCATCACTCGCCAGGACCGTATTCAGCGCAATCACGCCGTTCTGACCGCTATAGTTTCCGGCTACGGTCAGGCTATTCCCCACCCCGCTACCAGCCAGCTGAACAAGCCCCACGTTGGTCAGGTTGCCGTTAATCTGGAGATTGCCCTGCGGGCCAGCAGAAAGAATCGGCAGCGCATTTGCTACCGCCAGAGTTCCGCTGTTCGTCACGTCACCATTCACCGTACCATAACCACCCAGCGTGGCTCCGGCCGCCACGGTGGTGCCGCCTGCAGCTGCCGCAGAGGTGTGAGCGCTGTCGCCTAAAACCAGCGTACCGGCATTAACAGCCGTGCCACCCGCATAGCTGTTAACGCCGTTGAGCACCAGCGTACCGCCGCCCAGTTTAGTTAACGCACCAGCCCCCGTAATCCCCTGCCCAACAACGGAAGTGAATCCCTGAGTGTCAAACGTCCCGTTATTGGCAGTCACTGACATCGCACGGGATGTCGCAAGATCGAACGAACTGCCGAGCTGAAGCGTGCCACCGTTAAAGATAAGCCCACCCGTAGCTGCACCGAGCGCACTGTCTGTTGCAGCCTGCAGCGTGCCGCCGGTCAGCGTCGTCCCCCCGCTGTAAGTATTTGCCCCCGTCACCTGCAGCAGGCTGCCACCGCTTTTCTCAACAGACCCGCTGCCGGTAATCTTCCCCGAATAGCTGCCGTCGCTGTTTTGCAGGAAACGCACCAGCCCGTCATTAGAGACCGAAAGCGGCAAGTTGGTTGAGTTCGCTTGTAGAGTCGCGCCGTTGCTTACCGAAGCTGTTACGGAAGCCGTACTGGTACCTAGCGTGCCGGTAAGATCCAACGTTCCGCTCTGCACGAGGGCAGTGGTAAACGAGCCAGTACCCGCCCAGGTCCAGTCGCTGCCGGTCATGGTCAGCGTCTGGAAATTGGTAAAGGCGTTAGAGGAGGTGCCCGTCCCTTCTAATGTCACAGAGTTATTGCCTCGCCCACCATCGGCCAGGCCAACAATTTGCGAGCCGGTCTGGAGGATCAGCGAAATGCTGCCGTTGCCGCTGAGAATTGCCGTGCCGCTTCCGCCCTGAATCAGCCCGGCGTTGGTGATGGTGATATTACCGTTAGTCGAACGAATACCGATGCCGTTATTGCTGACGATCTGCCCGCCAGCCAGGTTATTGATCGTAGTGTTAAAACTGCTGCCGAGCGTGTTCGCTACCACGCCGTCCACGCTGCCGCTGGAAGAGGCGGTACCCGTGGTCTGAATCAGGCCGCTGTTATTTAGCGTGGCGTTGTTGCCCTGCAAAAACACCGTGGGCGCATCTCGTCCGGAAGTGGTCAGCGTCCCACTGTTGTTCACCGTGCCGCTGCCGCCCAGCAGAGAAATAGCCCTGGCGTTATTCCCTGATGTGGAGATAGTGCCGGTATTGGTGATGGTATTTCCTGCAGCGCCAGGATTGCTCTGCCCCCAGGCCGCGGTCATGCCGTAAGAATTGTTACCGCTGGTGGTGATAGTGCCGTTATTGATCAGCGTATTGTTATTGCCGTTAGCGGCCATGCCGTCGTTGTAGGCCCCGGTGGTGGTCAGCGTGCCCGTCGCACCATTAGTCAGCGTATTACCGTTATTCACGCCCAGCAACAGCGCCCCACGGTTCGCCACGCCCGTGCCGTTATCAGAGAGAGTCAGCGCCCCGGCGTTGTTGATATTGCTGCCGCTGTCCACCGAAAACGGCGTCGCCTGGGTAATCAGCGAGTAACTCCCGGTCACGGTGGAATCGAGGTTAATCGTGACGTTATTGCTGCCTGCGGTGGCAACCACCGGCGGAATACCCGAGCCGCTACAGGTCACGGTGTCCCCGCTATTCGGCGTTGACGACGAACAGGCGGCGGTGGCAGAAAAGGGAAGCGCGCCGGTTAAACCGGCCAGACAGACGGGAACCAGAGTCAAAGCCTTGTATTTCATGTTTACTCTCGCAGCAAGAAAGATAAACAAAGGGTTGGCGTTCCCTGCGGCCTCGCGGTGAGACGGGCAAATTGTCCAATGGTGTTCCTGGGGCAGAAGAAATCCGCACCCGGCACTTAACTATAGAGCCAGGTGGAGATTTAAGAGGCTGATGAGGCGGGTTTTATCGGCTTATTTCACCGAAAAGAGAGCGCGGTCAGAATTCCGTGCGGGAGAAGCCGGTCATCTCGGTCAGTTCCATCTCGCGACCCAGGGCGGTCATCGGATGGACAATCACCAGGCCACGCACGCTTTTCTTGAGCTTGCCCATATCGGCCTGCTCTTTTTTGGTAATTGCACGCTTGTACGGCAGCGCCACCAGCTTCTGCGCTTCTTTGCTCAGTTTCTGGTTGCGCACCGCCTGCAGGCGAGCGATTTCGATTTCCAGCTTCTGCCGCTCTTTTTCCAGCTCGGCATATTTTTCCGCTTCGTTGATCAGGTGCAGGCCTGGCATTTCGTGGCGGATAGCGTCCAGACGGTCGCTAAGGCGTTTAATTTCTGCTTTTTCGATTTCTTTCATTTTGACTTACCGTGAATAAAGATGGCTTGCTGGCAAGGATACACGATCCTGAGGGACAGGGCGAAAAGCGGCTATTTCTGGAAGGCTTTTTTTAAGCTGATCCGGGAGATCAGCTCTGTCAGGGAAAGGACCATTGTGGAACGAACGATTTGCATGTAGCGCTGACGCTGCATCGCCAGCAGCTCAGGATCGCTGCCGTCAACGAAGGTCGGCGTCGGCGGCAGCGCCGTGACGCAGTGCAGCTCGCCAAACGGGCCAAGCATTTCATCATCGGTGAAGCTGTACTCGTTGCCGTCGTGGTTCAGCTCTTCCCGGAGCGCCATGAGCAGCTCGCAGTCTTCATACTCGGCGCGGTTCAGCACGCCCAGCCCGTAGATAAGCTTCAGGCGTACCGACAGGTCGCCCAGCGGGCCGTCGCCGTCCAGCAGTGGCTCAACCGCATATTTCACCGCGTAGTCGTCCTTGCGGAACACCTGCAGCACCAGGATATTTACCGCTTCGGTTAACAGCTCGACGGCAGCAATCAGCAGGCTTCTTACGGTTTTGCCGGCATTCAGTCGCTCAAGCACGCGGTTTTCAAAGGCCTGGGTTTCTTCCATTTTTGCCTGCATCACTAAACATGTTTCAGGCGCGGCATCCACCGCGCCTGCATAGGGTTACGCTATGGCGTTATACGCCTTCACCGCCTCAGCCACGGCTTCGCTGTTCGCATCCAGACCGGACACTTCCGCCAGCGCCGCCTGCGGACCTTTCGCGGCCAGCAGCTGTTTCAGCTCCTGCGCCTGCGGGTCCTGCTCGCTGTGGTAGTGCATTGCCGCCGCAATCCCTTTGATCAGGTTCACGTGAGGCAAGCCGTACTCAATCGTGCCCAGCAGTGGCTTAACCAGGCGGTCACCCGCGCTGAGTTTACGCAGCGGCTGGCGGCCAACGCGTTCCACGTCATCCTTCAGATACGGGTTTTCGAAACGGCCAAGGATTTTCTTGATGTACGCGGCGTGTTTGTCGGCTTCAAAGCCGTAGCGCTTAATCAGCACCGCGCCGCTCTCTTCCATCGCCCCTTTCACTACGGCGCGCACTTTCTCATCAAGAATGGCATCGCGGATAGTCTGGTGCCCGGCCAGCTGACCGAGGTACGCGGTTATAGCATGCCCGGTATTCAGCGTGAAGAGCTTGCGCTCGACAAACGCCATAAGATTATCAGTAAGTTCCATGCCAGGAATGTTCGGCAGGTCACCTTTAAACTGGGTTTTATCGACAATCCACTCGCTGAAGGTCTCCACGGTCACTTCCAGCGGATCGTTGGTGGCGGATTCAGACGGCGGCACGATGCGGTCAACCGCAGAATCGACAAAGCCAACGTGCTGCTCAACCCAGGCCCACGCCTCGGCAGACAGCGCTTTCTTGACGTGCTCTTTCAGCTGGCTGGTACCGCGCACCATGTTTTCACAGGCGATGATGTTCAGCGGCGTTTCGTTGCCGTTCGCGCGGCGCAGCTCCAGGCCTTTGGCAAGCGTTGGCGCGATGCGTTCCAGCACAACCGGGCCAACGGCGGTGGTGATCAGATCAACCTGAGCGATAAGGGCCACAACGTCGTCGCCAATGCTGCTGACGGCATTCACGTTGGAGACGGTATCAATCTGCTGCTGCTCGCCCACTACGTGAACCTGGTAGCTGTGACGCGCGTTCAGGGCATCCAGAACCACCTGGTTTACGTCGGCAAAAGTCAGCTGCAGACCGGCGTCTGCCAGCAGTTTACCGATAAAGCCACGACCGATATTACCTGCACCAAAATGTAATGCTTTCATTGCGTTAACCTTCCTGATTATTTCACCCGTGAGGGCTGGGGTAAGGATACTTTATGCGAATCCCCTCACCCTAGCCCTCTCCCCAAAGGGGAGAGGGAATAGACAGACCAACATCTCGATATCGCCTCTTCCCCAAGGGGAGAGGGAACATCCAGAACTCCCCCTCTTTTCCCCCTCGCCCCTCCGGGGAGAGGGTCGGGGTGAGGGGCAAGCCCTTACTTCTTACCGGCCAGCAAATCCAGCACTTCCTGGACGCTGGTGGTGTGCGCCAGGCGCTCAATCACCGACTCATCATCCAGCGCGTTGGTCAGGCTGGTGATCACCTGGATGTGTTCGTTATTGCGGGCAGCAATCCCGATCACCAGGCGGGCCACGTCTTCCGGCTCTTCACCAAAGTGAACGCCTTCCGGGTACTGGCAGAACACCACGCCGGTTTTCAGCACGCGGTCTTTTGCTTCTACGGTGCCGTGAGGAACCGCGATACCTTCGCCCAGGTAGGTCGGGGTCAGTTTTTCGCGCTCAAACATCGCGTCCACGTATTCCGGCTGCACGTAGCCGCCGTTCACCAGTTGCTCACCGGCAAAGCGAATCGCTTCTTCTTTGTTGCTGGCTTTCAGGCCAAGGAACACGTTACCCGCGCCCAGCTTGAACACTGCGTCTTCGCTGGAAACAAAGCTGTCTTCCAGGCTGTGCATGACTTTTTCTTCTTTCTGACTCAGATTCTGAGAAGCTAGCAGACGCTCAACCAGGTTGGCGTACAGGCTGCTGTCGAGGAAATTGGTCAGGGAGATATGCTGCGCCTGCGGCACCTGGCGCATCGCACGCTCGGTCAGGTCGCGGTGGGTAATCACCAGGTCAACGTCGTCCGGCAGGCTGTTGATCGCGCAGTTGGTCACGGAGATATTTTTCAGACCAGCGTCGCTCACTTTCTTACGCAGCACGCCTGCGCCCATGGCGCTGGAGCCCATACCTGCGTCACAGGCAACGATGATTTTACGCACGTGGCTCAGGTCGTTAGACAGGCCAGCACCTACCGCCAGCGGCGCTGCGCCACCTTTGGATTCGGCTTTCATTTCCTGCATACGGCGAGCCGCAGCTTCGATGTCGTCTTCTTCTTTCACTTTGCTGGTTTTCAGCAGGATGGCGGAGACCACGAAGGAAACAATCATTGCCGCACAGATAGCCGCGATGTTAGCGAAGTACGCGCCTTTCGGCGTCATTGCCAGTACCGCCAGGATGGAACCAGGGGATGCCGGAGACACCAGGCCGCCGTTCAGCACGGTCAGGGTGAACACGCCGGTCATACCGCCGAGGATTACGGCCAGGATCAGACGTGGGTTCATCAGCACGTACGGGAAGTAAATTTCGTGGATACCGCCCAGGAAGTGGATGATAGCCGCGCCGCCAGCAGACTGCTTGGCGTTACCGCGCCCAAAGAACATGTACGCCAGCAGAACACCCATACCCGGACCCGGGTTCGCTTCAATCAGGAAGAAGATGGATTTGCCCAGCTCGTGGGACTGCTGAATACCCAGCGGCGAGAAGATACCGTGGTTGATGGCGTTGTTCAGGAACAGGATTTTCGCCGGTTCTACAAAGATAGACGCCAGCGGCAGCATGTCGTGCACAACCATGAAGTTAACGCCTGCTGCCAGAACTTTGGACAGGACTTCAACCGCAGGGCCGATGCCGAGGAATGCCAGAATCGCCAGGATCATCCCGATGATACCGGCAGAGAAGTTGTTCACCAGCATTTCAAAGCCGGATTTGATTTTACCGTCGACCCATTTGTCGAAGTGCTTGATTGCCCAGCCGCCCAGAGGACCCGCAATCATTGCGCCGAGGAACATCGGCATATCTGCACCAACGATAACGCCCATGGTGGTGATAGCACCGACTACGCCGCCGCGGTCACCGCCAATCAGGCGACCACCGGTAAAACCGATCAGCAGCGGCAGCAGGTAAGTGATCATCGGGCCTACCAGCTTCGCCAGCGTTTCGTTTGGCAACCATCCGGTAGGAATAAATAAGGCCGTGATAATACCCCAGGCGATAAACGCCCCGATATTTGGCATAACCATATTGCTGAGGAAACGACCAAAGCTTTGCACTTTGATCTTGATATCGGATGACATACACATACCCCTTGTTGGTGTTCCGCGCTGAAAAGCAGCCCGAGGTTTATTGTTAACGTAGCGGCAGGGTCGCCGGCCTTATTCAGTAAAGTGACGCGAATCTGGCACTGAATCGTTAAGCTGTCCAGCAACCGCCTAATTATGTGAGATAGATCACTAATATTCAGGGATCACCCATCCACATTGAGTGATGGTGATCACATAATCGCAGTGTAAAAAAAGTACACCGGGGGATTTTTAACCCTGATTGACCTTTTAATGTGACTAAAATCACATTTTGTTATGACGTCTTTGTTATTCATTTGTGATCTACTTCACAAAGTATTTTGGGGCAGATTAATCCTAATGTGATCCAGTTAAAATCTGGGCGTTGACAAAAAACGGCGGGCAAGAAAAGGATGAAAGTAAATTACAGCGAAGCGGCTGGCAGAAAGCGCGGCGTTGAATGCCGCGCTGGAATGAAAAGTTAGTTATCTAAATCCGCGACAATGCCGCGCGCCTGAGCAAACAGCTGCTGGTAATGGGCGTCGCTGTCGCCGATCCCTTCTTCCACGCCGATGGTGTTATAGAGGAACTCAATTTTTGCATCTTCCACGCCCAGATACCCCATTGAGCCATGAATGTAATCGGCCATGTTTTTTTCCCAGCCATATTTCACAAAGCCTTCGTGAGAACCGCCGACCAGCGCCACCCAGCGGATTTTCTTATTGCCCAGCGTGCTGCCTGGCCCGTAGCCCAGGCCGTAGTTCCACACGCGATCCAGATAGCCTTTGAGCATCGCCGGGAAGCTGTACCACCACACGGGGAACACCACGACCACGGTGTCTTTACTTTCTAACTCGCCAAACAAGCGATGAACTTCCGGGGAGTACTGTTTCTGCGGGTTGCTCCAGTCCGGTTCGTCCTCCACGCCCAGCGCCGGGTTAAAGCCGCTGCGGTACAGATCGAGGGAGGAAACGTTAATGCCGCGCTCAGCCGCTTCGCCCTGAATTTCCTGCACCACCTGCGCGGTTAGCGACTCACTGCGCGGGTGCGCCCAAACAATATACATATTCTCTGATTTCATGGAGTTATCTCAGCCAGTGGGGATGTGCGTTCACTTTACGACCGCTGGATAATTCTGTAAAACGTAGTATTTGAAATGGGTTAATGAAGGATTTTCACTAATGGCGCTGAATTTTACCGACTTCGCGACCTTTATCGCCGTGGCGCGGCACAAAAGCTTTCGCGCCGCCGGGGACGAGCTGGGGCTGTCTCCTTCGGCCATCAGCCACGGCATCAAGCAGCTCGAACAGCGCCTGAAAATTCGGCTGTTCAACCGCACCACCCGCAGCGTCTCGCTGACCGAGGCTGGCAACAACCTCTACGAGCGCCTGCGCCCGGCCTGCGACGAAATTCATACCATTCTCGATGAGGTGAACTCGTTTCGCGACACGCCGATGGGCACGCTCAAAATCAACAGCTCGCGGCTGGCTTCACGCCTTGTGCTGATGCCGCTGGTAGCCGGGTTTACCGCCCGCTATCCCGACATCAAAGTCGAAGTGACCACCGACGACAGGCTGGTGGATATCGTGAAGCAGGAGTACGACGCCGGGATACGGCTGAGCACCACGGTGGAAAAAGACATGATTGCCGTTTCTATCGGCCCAAAAACGAGGATTTGCGTGGTTGCCACGCCGGAATACCTGGCGCAAAACCCTACGCCAGTACACCCTCGCGAGCTGGTGAATCACTGCAGCGTCATCTTCCGCTTTCACAGCGGCCGCCCTTATTGCTGGGAGTTTTACGGGCCCGAAGGCAAGCTGGAAGTGACTCCCTGCGGCAACATCATCGTGGACGATCTCGACTCCGAGCTGGAGGCGGTGTTATGCGGCGCAGGTATCGGCTATCTCTACCAACAACAGGTCGAAGACCATCTGGCGAGCGGCAGGCTGGTGTCTATGCTCGAAGACTGGCTGCCTGAGCTGCCGCCGTTCCAGTTCTATTACCCAAACCGCCAGTACATGCCCAGCGCGCTCCGCGCCTTTGTCGATTACATAAAAGCGCCGCAGGCGTAGACTTTTTCACCAATGTTGGGTATCTGTTTCATACTTACCTCAAGTTGGCAAAAACGGATAATGTCATGAAACTGATCGGTAACTACACCAGCCCCTACGTGCGAAAGATCTCGGTCATCCTGCTTGAAAAAGGCCTCAGTTTTGAATTTATTAACGTCAACCCGTGGGTTGGTGACAGCCCCGCCCCGCAATACAACCCACTAGGCAAAGTCCCAACGCTCATCACCGATGAAGGCGAGCGCTGGTTTGATTCGCCGATCATCGCCCAATACCTTGAGTTACTGAACATTGCACCAACGCTGATCCCGCACGACCCAAAAGCGGCACTGAAAGTGCGCCAGCTTGAGGCGCTTTCCGACGGCATTCTGGACGCCGCGTTAACGTCAGTGCGTGAGAAATTGCGCCCGGCAGAACAACAGTCTGAAGAAGTCCTGGTGCGCCAGCGCGAGAAAATTGGCCGCGCCCTCGACCTGCTGGAAGAATACGCCGCCGACGGTACGCTAACCGCAGAGCCGCTCAATCTGGCCAGTATTTCTGCGGCCTGCGCAGTGGGCTATCTCAATTTCCGCCCCGTTTCACCGGGCTGGTGCGTGAATCGCCCTCACCTGGTCAAGCTGGTGGAACAGCTGTTCCAGCGCGAGAGTTTTGCCCGTACCGAACCGCCCGCGGCATGATCTGCGGCCAGGACAGGGGACGTAGTCCCCTGTAATATCGCCCACAAATTTCTTAATTCAGCCCCTGCCATGACGACAGCTCAAACACTTTTTAGCCATCTTCCGGCGACCGACCGCCTGCTGCGCGATGCCGCCTTTACCGCCCTGCTTGCCGAGTTCGGCCACACCCGCGTGGTTGCCACGCTGAGAACACTGCAAAACGAAGCGCGCGAGCACATCCGCTCGGCAAGCAAGCTGCCGGACTGGAGCGAGGACTGGGCGAAGAAAACGCGCAGCGTGCTCGAGGCAGGCCAGCGCAGCGCTCTCCAGCCCGTGTTCAACCTCACCGGCACCGTACTGCACACCAATCTTGGCCGGGCATTGCAGGCAGAAGAGGCGATTGCGGCAGTGACGGAGGCCATGCGCTCAGCCGTCACGCTGGAATATTCGCTGGACGACGCCGGACGCGGCCACCGCGATCGCGCCATTGCCGACCTGCTTTGTGAGCTGACCGGGGCGGAAGATGCCTGCATCGTCAACAACAATGCGGCGGCGGTGCTGCTGATGCTGGCGGCCTGTGCCAACGGCGGTGAAGTGCTGGTTTCGCGCGGCGAACTGGTGGAGATTGGCGGCGCGTTTCGCATCCCCGACGTCATGCGCCAGGCGGGCTGCACGCTGGTTGAAGTTGGCACCACCAACCGTACACACCTGAAAGATTACCGCGCGGCAGCGGGTGAAAACACCTCGCTGCTGATGAAGGTTCACACCAGCAATTACCACATTGAAGGCTTCACCAAAGCGGTTAGCGAGGCCGAGCTGGTTACGCTAGGCAACGAACTCAACCTGCCGGTCGTCACCGACCTGGGCAGCGGTTCGCTGGTGGATTTAAGCCAGTGGGGTCTGCCGCCTGAGCCGATGCCGCAGCAGCTGATTGCCGACGGCGTGAGCCTGGTGAGTTTCTCCGGCGACAAACTGCTCGGCGGCCCGCAGGCCGGGATCATCGTCGGCAAAAAGGCGCTGATCGAGCGCATTCAGAGCCACCCGCTGAAGCGCGCGCTGCGGGCCGACAAAATGACGCTGGCGGCGCTGGAAGCCACCCTGCGGCTGTACCAGCACCCGGAAACTCTTATTGAACGCCTGCCAACCCTGCGCCTGCTGACCCGCAGCGCCGAAGATATCCAGCTGCAGGCCAGCCGCCTGCAGCCCGCATTTGAGCAGCGTTTTGGCGAGCAGTTCGACGTGCGCGTTGAGGCGTGCCTGTCGCAAATCGGCAGCGGCTCTTTGCCCGTTGATCGCCTGCCAGGCGCGGCTCTGACTTTCACGCCGAAAGACGGACGTGGCACAACGCTCGCCTCGCTGACGCAAACCCTACGCGAGCTGGAAAGACCGGTCATTGGCCGCATTGCCGAGGGCCGTCTGTGGCTGGATTTACGCTGCCTGGAAAACGAAGCGCTATTGCTGGAGGGACTCGCCCAGTGATTATCGCCACCGCCGGGCACGTCGACCACGGCAAAACCACCCTGCTTCAGGCGCTGACCGGCGTAAACGCAGACCGCCTGCCGGAAGAGAAAAAACGCGGCATGACCATTGACCTCGGCTACGCCTACTGGCCGCAGCCGGATGGCCGGGTTATCGGCTTTATCGACGTGCCCGGGCATGAAAAGTTTCTCGCCAACATGCTGGCTGGCGTCGGCGGCATCGATCATGCCCTGCTGGTCATCGCCTGCGACGATGGCGTGATGGCGCAAACCCGCGAACATCTGGCGATTTTACAGCTGACGGGTAACCCGCAAATCACCGTCGCGCTGACTAAAGCCGATCGGGTGAGCGACAGTCGTATTGCGGAAGTCCGCGATGAAGTCGCCGCGCTGCTGGGCGATACCCAGGCCGCTATTTTTGTGACCGCCGCCACCAGCGGTGAAGGTATAGAGGCACTGCAGCAGCATCTTATTGGGCTGCGCGAACGCCCTCACGCCACTGCACATCGCTTCCGCCTTGCCATCGACCGCGCCTTTACGGTGAAGGGCGCAGGGCTGGTTGTGACCGGCACGGCGCTGAGCGGCGAAATCAATATCGGCGATTCACTCTGGCTGACTGGCGCAGAAAAACCGATGCGCGTGCGCGGCCTCCATGCTCAAAATCAGCCGGTAACCCGCGCGATGGCCGGGCAACGTATTGCGCTGAACATCAGCGGTGACGCGGAAAAAACCGACATCAGCCGGGGCGACTGGCTACTGAGCGACAAACCGCTGCAGCCGGTTGAGCGTGTCATCGTCGAGCTGCAAACGCTGCAGCCGCTTCAGCAGTGGCAGCCGCTGCATATTCACCATTCTGCCCGCCACGTAACCGGGCGAGTTTCCCTGCTGGAAGGTAATCTGGCCGAGCTGGTGCTGGATGTCCCGCTGTGGCTGGCGGATAACGACCGCCTGGTGCTGCGCGATATCAGCGCCCGCACCACGCTCGCTGGTGCCCGTACCGTGCTGCTTCATGCGCCACGCCGCGGCAAACGCCAAGCTGCTTTCCTGAACTGGCTGGGTGAACTGGCAGAAACCACCGATGATCAACAGGCGCTGGAAACACATCTGACTCGCGGAGCCGTGCTGCTCAACGAATTTAGCTGGGCGCGCCAGCTAACGGCGCAAGGGCTTCAGGCCCTGCTTGCACAGCCAGGCTATTTGCAGGCGGGCAATGCGCTGCTAAGCCCGGACGTGGCCGCTGCCTGGCAGCAAAAACTGCTCGACGCGCTGACGCGTTACCACCAGCAGCATGACGATCAGCCAGGGCCGGGGAGAGAGCGCCTGCGCCGTATGGCGTTGCCCACAGAAGACGAAGGCCTGGTGCTGTCGCTCATCGAAAAAATGCGCGGTGAAGGCCTGCTAATGAGCCGCCAGGGCTGGCTGCATCTGCCGGGGCATGAGCCTGGGTTTTCCGCGGCACAGCAGGCCGTGTGGGATAAAGTCGACGCCCTGTTTGGCGACGAGCCGTGGTGGGTACGCGACCTGGCCAAAGAAACCGGTGAAGAAGAACAGGCCATGCGGCAGCTGCTAAGATCCGCCGCTCAGCAAGGGCTGGTCACCGCGATTCTGAAAGATCGTTATTACCGCAACGATCGCCTGCAGGCGTTTGCCGATCTGATCCGCGAACTGGATCAAACCCACGGCACGACCAATGCCGCTGACTTCCGCGACAGGTTGGGCGTGGGCCGCAAGCTGGCGATTCAGATTCTGGAATATTTCGACAAAATTGGCTTCACCCGGCGGCGCGGCAACGACCATCTGCTGCGCGATAAGGCGTTATTTTTACCGGCGTAACATTCCATTCTGCGGGAAGAGGTCTGCTCTCTTCTCCGCAGGGAATCCGTGAAGCGTGTCGTAAAGCCGACGCGAAATGGCGAAGAAACAGGCAGCCCGAACTACCCTTGTGAGTGAACCATCACAAGGAGACGGCCATGACAAACAATCCTCCCGATACCCGTATTATCCCCGGCGAGTATGGTTTCCCGCTCAAACTCAAACCCCGTTACGACAACTACATCGGCGGCCAGTGGATTGCCCCGGTTGGCGGCCAGTACTATGAAAACCTCACCCCGGTAACCGGCCAGCCGCTGTGCGAAATCGCCAGCTCCGGCAAGGCCGACATCGACCTGGCGCTGGACGCCGCCCATGCAGCTAAAAAGGGCTGGGGGCAGATGTCCGTGCAGGAGCGCGCCACCATCCTGCTGAAAATTGCCGACCGCATGGAGCAAAACATTGAGCTGCTGGCGACGGCAGAAACCTGGGACAACGGCAAACCGATTCGCGAAACCAGCGCCGCCGACGTGCCGCTGGCTATCGACCACTTCCGCTACTTCGCCTCCTGTATTCGAGCCCAGGAAGGCGGCATAAGTGAGGTGGATAAAGACACCGTCGCCTATCACTTCCACGAACCGCTTGGCGTGGTGGCGCAAATTATCCCGTGGAACTTCCCGTTGCTGATGGCGAGCTGGAAAATGGCCCCGGCTCTGGCGGCAGGTAACTGTATTGTACTGAAGCCTGCGCGACTGACCCCGCTCTCCGTGCTGCTGCTGATGGAGCTGGTTGGTGACCTTCTGCCGCCGGGCGTGGTTAACGTTGTGAACGGCGCGGGCGGCGAAATAGGTGAATACCTGGCAACCTCCAAACGCATCGCTAAAGTGGCGTTTACCGGCTCCACCGAAGTCGGCCAGCAGATCATGCAGTACGCCACTCAGAACATCATCCCGGTCACGCTGGAACTGGGCGGAAAATCCCCGAACATCTTCTTCGCCGACGTGATGGAAGAGGAAGACGCCTTTTTCGACAAGGCGCTGGAAGGCTTTGCGCTGTTCGCCTTCAACCAGGGCGAGGTCTGTACCTGCCCGAGCCGCGCGCTGGTGCAGGAGTCTATCTATGAGCGCTTTATCGAGCGAGCCATTCGCCGGGTGGAAGCCATCCGCAGCGGCAACCCGCTGGACAGCCGCACCCAGATGGGCGCGCAGGTGTCTCAGGGGCAGATGGAAACCATCCTCAACTACATCGACATCGGCAAGAAAGAAGGCGCGGACGTACTGACCGGCGGGCGCAGAAAAGCGATGACGGGCGACCTGCAGGCGGGCTACTACCTTGAGCCGACCATCCTGTTCGGTAAAAACAACATGCGTGTGTTTCAGGAGGAAATTTTCGGGCCGGTGCTCGCCGTCACCACGTTTAAAACCGTGGAGGAGGCACTGGAGCTGGCGAACGACACCGAATACGGCCTGGGCGCGGGCGTGTGGAGCCGCAACGGCAGCCTGGCGTACAAAATGGGGCGCGGTATTCAGGCCGGGCGCGTGTGGACCAACTGTTACCACGCCTACCCGGCACACGCGGCGTTCGGGGGCTATAAACAGTCCGGGATCGGGCGCGAGACCCATAAGATGATGCTGGAGCATTATCAGCAGACGAAGTGCCTGCTGGTGAGCTATTCCGATAAGCCGCTGGGCTTGTTCTGAGGATTGACCCTCACCCTAACCCTCTCCCTGGAAGGGAGAGGGAACGATTTAGCGTTGCCTGTTAGATATTTTCCCTGCCTCGCCTGAGGAGAGGATTGCTTCACCTTCCACTTCTTCCCCTGGCTCATCCGGGGAGAAGACTGCTCCACCTTTCACTTCTTTCCGCCCTCTCCCCTTTGGGGAGAGGGCCGGGGTGAGGGGGAAAATCTAGCGCAGCCGCTCAGGATGCGTATAAACCGTCGCCCGTCCTGGCCGATTAAAGCCCACCAGCGTCAGATTTGTACGCTGCGCAACCTCAACCGCCAATGAGGTCGCCGCAGACACCGCGAACAGGATTTCAATGCCGCACATCGCGGCCTTCTGCACCATTTCATAGCTCGCACGGCTCGACACCAGCGCAGCGCCGTTGTGCCAGGGATTACGGCTGCGAATACCCAGCATTTTATCCAGCGCCACATGGCGGCCGATATCTTCCCGCCCGTCGAGGATCTGCCCATCAGGATCGAGCCATAGCGCCGCATGGGTACAGCCGGTTAGCTCGCCGACAGGCTGGTAGTCGCGCATGTTCTTCAGCGCCGCATCCAGGTTTTCCAGGGCAAACGTCTGGGTAAACGACAGCGGCGGCACCGGGCGGCCAATATCGTTTAACTGCTCGACGCCGCACACGCCGCAGCCGGTTCGCCCGGCCAACGCCCGGCGGCGCTCTTTCAGCCCCATAAAGCGGCGGCTGGACAGCTCAATCTGTACTTCAATGCCGTTGCAGGACGGCGACACGTCCATCCCGTAAATCTCCGCAGGATTTTCGATGATGCCTTCTGACAGCGAAAACCCGAGCGCAAACGCTTCGAGGTCTTTGGGCGAAGCCATCATCACAACGTGTGAAATACCGTTGTAAACCAGCGCGACAGGGACTTCCTCCGCCAGCCAGTCGGTTTCGGCTACGGTGAGATTGCCCCGGTGCCAAAGCTCAACGGTGCTGGCACCTGCGATCTGCGCCACAGTTTCTTTTTCAGAGTGGTGAAATTTGTTCACTTTGTTTTAACCATTCGAGAACACCCTCAGTACCAATGTGGTATTCTACTTAATACCCCTTCCGGATGAAGGGAAGTAAGCCATCAAAATCTATATTGGTTCCAATTGTGAACCTTTGCGGGTAACCCCGCAAAAATAAATCCTAAGCAATGTGAAATGTCGAAATGTAAGGAGCGATCCATGCAGGTCAGCAGAAGGCAGTTCTTTAAGATCTGTGCTGGCGGTATGGCAGGCACCACGGCAGCAGCACTGGGCTTTGCCCCAGGCGCTGCGCTCGCGGAAACCCGGCAGTACAAGCTGCTGCGCACCCGTGAAACCCGTAACACCTGCACATACTGCTCCGTGGGCTGTGGGCTATTGATGTATAGCCTCGGCGACGGTGCAAAAAACGCAAAAGCCTCAATTTTCCATATCGAAGGTGACCCGGACCACCCGGTAAACCGCGGCGCGCTGTGCCCGAAAGGGGCCGGTCTGGTGGACTTCATCCACTCCGAAAGCCGCCTGAAAACGCCTTCTTACCGTGCGCCAGGCTCTGATAAATGGCAGTCAATTAGCTGGGACGATGCCTTTGACCGCATCGCGAAGCTGATGAAAGAAGACCGCGACGCCAACTTCATCGAAAAGAACGAACAGGGCACCACGGTCAACCGCTGGCTCTCCACGGGGATGCTTTGCGCCTCCGCGTCCAGCAACGAAACCGGCTATTTAACCCAGAAATTTTCCCGCGCCCTCGGCATGCTTGCCGTGGATAACCAGGCGCGTGTCTGACACGGACCAACGGTAGCAAGTCTTGCTCCAACATTTGGTCGCGGTGCGATGACCAACCACTGGGTTGATATCAAAAACGCCAACCTCATCGTGGTGATGGGTGGGAACGCGGCAGAAGCGCATCCGGTGGGATTCCGCTGGGCGATGGAAGCCAAAATTCACAACGGCGCGAAGCTGATTGTGATCGATCCTCGCTTTACGCGAACCGCTTCGGTGGCGGATTTCTACACGCCTATCCGTTCCGGGACCGACATTGCATTCCTGTCGGGCGTCCTGCTGTACCTGATAAACAACAACAAATTCAACCGCGAGTACGTCGAGTCTTACACCAACGCCAACCTGATTGTGCGTGAGGACTTCGGCTTCGACGACGGCCTGTTCACCGGCTACGACGCGGCAAACCGCAAGTACGACAAAACCACCTGGAACTACGAGCTGGATGAAGAAGGCTTCGCCAAACGCGACCTGACGCTTCAGCACCCGCGCTGCGTGTGGAATTTGCTGAAAGAGCATATTTCCCGCTACACGCCGGACGTGGTGACCAGCATTTGTGGTACGCCGAAAGAAGACTTCCTGAAGGTGTGCGAGTACATCGCCGAAACCAGCGTGGCGGACAAAACCGCGTCGTTCCTGTACGCCCTGGGCTGGACACAGCACTCCATCGGCGCGCAGAACATCCGCACCATGGCGATGATCCAGCTGCTGCTCGGCAACATGGGGATGGCAGGCGGCGGCGTTAACGCCCTGCGTGGCCACTCCAACATTCAGGGTCTGACCGATCTCGGCCTGCTTTCCACCAGCCTGCCGGGTTACATGAACCTGCCGAGCGAAAAACAGGTGGATATCGACAGCTATCTGGCGGCCAACACGCCGAAACCGCTGCTGAAAGGCCAGGTGAACTACTGGGGCAACTACCCGAAATTCTTCGTCTCGATGATGAAAGCCTTCTTTGGCGACAAAGCGACGAAGGAGAACAGCTGGGGCTACGACTGGTTGCCGAAGTGGGACAAAGGCTACGACGTGCTGCAGTACTTCGAGATGATGAGCCAGGGCAAGGTCAACGGCTATCTGTGCCAGGGCTTTAACCCGGTGGCCTCGTTCCCTAACAAGAACAAGGTCGTGGCCTCGCTCTCGAAGCTGAAGTTCCTGGTCACCATTGACCCGCTGAACACCGAAACCTCCAACTTCTGGCAGAACCACGGCGAGATGAACGACGTTGATCCGTCGCAAATCCAGACCGAGGTGTTCCGCCTGCCGTCCACCTGCTTCGCAGAAGAGAACGGCTCCATCGTCAACTCCGGCCGCTGGCTGCAGTGGCACTGGAAAGGGGCGGATGCGCCAGGGGAAGCGCTGAACGACGGCGAAATCCTCTCCGGCATCTTCACCCGCCTGCGCCACATGTACGAACGCGACGGCGGCAAAGTGCCTGAGCAGGTGCTGAACATGACCTGGCAGTACCTGACGCCGGACAACCCGGCGCCGGAAGAAGTGGCCATGGAAAGCAACGGCAAGGCGCTGGCAGACCTGATTGACCCGGCCACCGGCGCGGTGCTGGTGAAAAAAGGGCAACAGCTCAGCTCCTTTGCTCAGCTGCGCGACGACGGGACAACGTCCAGCGGCTGCTGGATCTTCGCCGGGAGCTGGACGCCGGACGGTAACCAGATGGCACGCCGCGACAACGCCGACCCGTCAGGCCTGGGCAACACGCTCGGCTGGGCATGGGCGTGGCCGCTTAACCGCCGCATTCTGTATAACCGTGCCTCCGCCGATCCGTCGGGTAAACCGTGGGATGAAAAACGCCGCCTGATCTCCTGGGATGGCGCGAAATGGGGGGGCATCGACGTGCCGGACTACAGCACCGCCGCGCCGGACAGCGGCGTCGGGCCGTTTATCATGCAGCCGGAAGGGCTGGGTCGCCTGTTTGCCCTCGACAAGATGGCAGAAGGGCCGTTCCCGGAACACTACGAGCCGTTTGAAACACCGCTGGGCACCAACCCGCTGCACCCGAACGTGGTCTCCAACCCGGCAGCCCGCGTGTTTAAAGATGACCTGGAAGCAATGGGCACGCACGACAAGTTCCCGTATGTCGGCACCACCTATCGTCTGACGGAGCATTTCCACTACTGGACCAAACATGCGCTGCTGAACGCCATCGCGCAGCCGGAGCAGTTTGTCGAGATTGGCGAGAAGCTTGCCAACAAGCTCGGCATCGCCCACGGCGACACGGTGAAGGTCTCCTCCAACCGCGGCTATATCAAGGCCAAAGCGGTGGTGACCAAGCGTATCCGCACGCTGGACGTTCACGGTCAGAAGGTGGACACCATCGGGATCCCGATTCACTGGGGTTACGAAGGCGTGGCGAAGAAAGGCTTTATCGCCAATACCCTGACGCCGTTTGTCGGGGATGCCAACACGCAAACGCCAGAGTTTAAGGCGTTCCTGGTCAACGTGGAAAAGGTGTAACGGAGACGAATTATGGCTTATCAATCTCAGGACATTATCCGTCGTTCCGCCACTAACGGCTTCACGCCCGCGCCTCAGGCGCGGGATCACCAGCAAGAGGTCGCCAAGCTTATCGACGTCACCACCTGCATCGGCTGTAAGGCCTGCCAGGTGGCGTGCTCGGAGTGGAACGACATCCGTGATGAAGTGGGGCACAACGTCGGGGTGTACGACAACCCGGCGGACCTGACCGCCAAATCCTGGACGGTGATGCGCTTCTCGGAAGTGGAGCAGAACGACAAACTGGAATGGCTGATCCGCAAAGACGGCTGTATGCACTGCGCGGATCCGGGCTGCCTGAAGGCGTGCCCGTCGGAAGGGGCTATTATTCAGTATGCCAACGGCATCGTCGACTTCCAGTCCGAACAGTGCATCGGCTGCGGCTATTGCATTGCGGGCTGCCCGTTCGACGTGCCGCGCCTGAACCCGGAGGACAACCGCGTCTACAAATGTACCCTATGCGTGGACCGTGTCACCGTGGGCCAGGAGCCTGCATGCGTGAAAACCTGCCCGACCGGGGCGATTCATTTCGGCTCGAAAGAGGATATGAAGACCCTCGCCGGCGAGCGCGTGGCGGAACTGAAAACCCGTGGTTATGACAACGCAGGTTTGTACGATCCGGCAGGCGTTGGCGGGACGCACGTCATGTACGTGCTGCACCATGCGGACAAGCCGACGCTGTATCACGGCCTGCCGGAGAACCCGTCCATCAGCCCAACCGTGAAGTTCTGGAAAGGCGTCTGGAAACCGCTGGCCGCCATCGGCTTTGCGGCGACCTTTGCCGCCAGCGTCTTCCACTACGTTGGGGTCGGCCCGAACCGTGCCGATGAAGAGGACGATAATCTGCACCATGACGACGACGAGGTGCGTAAATGAAAAAGCAACCGACCATTCAGCGTTACAGCGCGCCGGAGCGCATCAACCACTGGATCACCGCCTTCTGCTTCGTGCTGGCGGCGGTGAGCGGACTGGGCTTTTTCTTCCCGTCCTTCAACTGGCTGATGGGCATTCTCGGCACGCCGCAGCTGGCACGCATCCTCCACCCGTTCGTTGGGGTGGTGATGTTCGCCTCCTTCATCATCATGTTTTTCCGTTACTGGCACCACAACCTAATCAATCGGGATGATATCTTTTGGGCGAAGAATATTCGTAAGATCGTCGTCAACGAGGAAGTGGGAGACACCGGGCGCTATAACTTCGGCCAGAAATGCGTGTTCTGGGCGGCGATTATTTTCCTGGTGCTGTTGCTGGTGAGCGGCGTGATTATCTGGCGTCCTTACTTTGCGCCAGTCTTCCCAATTCCGGTTATTCGATTTGCGTTAATGCTGCATTCATTTGCCGCGGTAGCGTTAATTGTGGTTATCATGGTGCATATTTACGCCGCCCTTTGGGTAAAAGGCACCATCACCGCGATGGTGGAGGGCTGGGTTACCACGACGTGGGCGAAGAAACATCACCCGAAATGGTACCGCGAAGTCCGCCAGAAACAGGAAAAGTCATCTGAATGAGTATTCGCATAATCCCGCAAGATCAGCTGGAGAAGAGCGAGAAACGCACGGCGGAAGTGATTCCGCCGTTATTATTCCCCAGGCTCAAAAATCTCTACAACCGCCGCGCTGAACGCCTGCGCGAGCTGGCTGCCAGCAACCCACTGGGCGATTATCTGCGCTTTGCCGCGCTGATTGCCCACGCGCAGGAAGTGGTGCTGTACGACCACCCGCTGGAGATGGATTTAACCGCCCTGATTGCCGAGTCGGCCAAAACCGGCAAGCCGCCGCTGGATATTCACGTCCTGCCGCGCGACCCGCACTGGCAGCGCCTGCTGCAGTCGCTGATTGCCGAACTGAAGCCAGAAATGGACGGCCCGGCGTTAGCGGTGATTGAAAATCTTGAAAAGGCTTCTTCGCAGGAGCTGGAAGAGATGGCCACCGCGCTGTTCAACGCCGACTTCGCGCTGGTCAGCAGCGACAAGGCACCGTTTATCTGGGCTGCGCTGTCGCTCTACTGGGCGCAAATGGCGACGCTTATCCCCGGCAAAGCCAAAGCCGAATACGGCGAACAGCGCCAGTTCTGCCCGGTTTGCGGCTCGATCCCGGTTTCCAGCATGGTGCACATCGGCACCACCAACGGCCTGCGTTATTTGCACTGCAACCTGTGCGAAACCGAATGGCACGTGGTGCGCGTGAAGTGCAGCAACTGCGAGCAGACCCGCGACTTAAACTACTGGTCGCTGGACAGCGAACAGGCGGCGATCAAAGCCGAAAGCTGCGGCGACTGCGGCACCTACCTGAAAATTCTCTATCAGGAGAAGGACCCGAAAGTGGAAGCCGTCGCCGACGACCTGGCCTCGCTGGTGCTCGATGCCCGCATGGAGCAGGAAGGCTTCGCCCGCAGCAGCATCAACCCGTTCTTATTCCCCGGCGAAGGGGAATAAATCTGCCCTACCGGCCAGCCTTCACTGGCCGGTAATTTCGTTCCCGGCAATCAGCCGCGCTTAATCATCTGCACAACCTGATCGTTTTGGATCTGATGCTCCACGCCCTGTGCGTCGTAGTAACGCGTCAGCCCCGTCTGCTTGTCCAGCTCCGGCTTGCCTTTGGTCACGATCATTTCGCCCGTTTTAGTCGACATCACGTAGCTACTTGAACAAGCCACCGCCGACAGCGCAACCACGCCCACCAACATCACCCCGAACAGTTTGTTCATTTTTGCCAACCCGTTATTGTTTTAGACGCCGGATTGTAGCTGGATGAAATGCAACCGGTTGTTAACGAGTATTGCTAAGGGAGACTGGGGAAGAGGCGTCTCCGTAGCAGCTCATGCCACCGCACAATCTGCCCTCTTCTTCCATTAGACATTTTCCACTCGGCAAGAGACTCTGTCAGCGCACACCACAACACTCTGACAGTCCGTCACTTTCTCTTATCAGGATATTATCTATGTCAGTCACAGAACCCGTCATCCGCCAGTATGAGGCGTACAATGCTCACGATCTCGAGGCCTTTGCCGCCTGTTTTAGCGAAGACTTCATCGCTTACCGCCCACCTGCCACCACGCCTTCGCTGGAAGGACGTGATGCCCTTTATGCTTTCTATAAAGAACATCGCTTCAATAACCCGGCCCTGCGAGCAGAAATCATTTCCCGTACCGCGCTGGGCAACAAGGTGTTCGACCACGAGAAGATCCACGGCCTGAGCGATGAACCGATTGAAAGCATGGCGGTTTTCGAAGTAGAAAACGGATTGATCAAAACGGCCTGGTTCTTTTTTGGCTGAACCCTGCCAGCCATAAATAATGGGTTTACCCGACCAGTTTGTCGGCATAGGATATGTATATTCATCCAGTAAAAGGACGTATTATGGCTCTTGAACCCGCTATTGCCCGGCTGGTGGATGACTTTATTGCCGCCGGTCGCCCCTCTTCCCGCCAGCAAAGTTTTGCCGAACGCCGGGCGGGATATGTCGCCAGTACCGTGCTGGCCGGTGAAACGGAAACCAGAGTTCAGGTGGAAGATATATCCCTGGAGGGAATACCGTTACGGGTCGTGTCTCCACTCGACGCCAGTGGAACACTGCCGACGGTGATTTATTATCACGGCGGCTGCTTTGTCAGCGGTGGGTTTGCCACTCACGATAATCAGCTCCGCCAGTTAGCTTTTCACAGCGGATGCCGGATCATTGCCGTACAGTATCGCCTGGCCCCTGAACACACTTACCCTGCCGCCCATGATGATGCCGAACGTGCCGCCATATTAATCAGGCAGCACGCCATGAATTTAGGCGTCGATAGTGAGCGTATCACGCTTGCCGGAGACAGCGCGGGCGGGCAAATCGCCCTGGTAACTTCCCTGCGCCTGAAAGCCGCCGGGGAATGGCTCCCGGCCAGCCTGATACTGATTTATCCCATGCTCGACGCCGGTGCCACGCTGCCAAGCTACCGGCAGAACGGCGAAGACTATGTCATCACCCGCGATACCTTGCTCAGCGGCTTTGAAGCTTATTTCCCGGGAACGGATGTGATGCACCCGGAAGCCAGCCCACTGTGGCGCGAGGATTTTGCCGGGCTGCCACCGGTGCATATCATCACCGCCGAATACGATCCCCTGCGCGATGAAGGTGAGCGACTTTATTCCCACCTTACAGAACAAGGTGTGACCGCAAGTTGCCAGCGTTATTTGGGCGTGATCCACGGCTTCTTCCAACTGGGCGGTATTAGCCTGGCGGCAAGAGATGCCATGCGAGACATCGCCTGGCGAACCGCGTCAACAGGGTGATTCCCAGGCTGTTAGACTGATTTAGTAAAGAATTTCACTTTAGGCGCAGGATATATTCTTACTGACCCATTGGGTAGCAGCAGGAAACCCGGTATACTCCGCCCCGCCTCCATGTAGCAATGAAGGCGCGGAAGGTCGTCGTCTCCGGTGAGGCGGCTGGACTTCAACTCCAGTTGGTGCCGCCAGCGGCGCCGGGCAGGTTCGACTCCTGTGGCTTTCCGCCAAAATTAAAATATCAAAAACATCTAAATAAAATAATTGGTTGAGAATATTAAAATATTTCCACCAAAGCACATTAATGTTTTAGAGTGCAATTTATTTCATGCAGTCGTCCAGAAATCCGCAGTACGTCTTATTCATTTCCAGTGCGATAAAAATCTTATACATTCATAGATGATGCCGGCCACTTTCAGGTACGGAAATATTGCAACGCTCTGTTAATCCCGATGTTTAACCTTCTGAACGACAGCCTGCGAGCGCCCCGCTTTGTACGCACAGATTCAGGTCTGGCAATAATCGATAGCCCTGCCGGAAATAATATTCACTAGACTCTCACCCTGCCCTCTCCTTGAAGGAGAGAGAGGGGAAATACAGCTCAAATCATGCGGGCATTTACCGTCGAAGAAGCCCGAATAAACTTTTAAGATGTATTAGATTAGGTGGCCCCCGGCCAGATGAGCATTTTTGGATGCCGGAACAGCTTAAAGCGTCCGGCTGGCCTTATAGAGCTGGAACACCGTCCGCGTGCTAAAGCCAAGGCGCTCATACAGGCTAATTGTCGGCTGGCTGTCGTCACGCACATGCAGGAACGGCGTTTCTCCCCGGGCGTGAATTTCTTTTCGCAGCTGACTCATCAGGCGGCGGGCAATGCCCCGGCCTCGCCAGGCATCGTCCACGCAAACCGCGCTGATTTCGGTGTAGCCTTCAAGGCGAAAACGTTCGCCAGCCATCGCGATCAGCTGTCCTTCGTGGCGCAACCCAATATAGTTGCCCATTTCCAGCGTGCGGAGCCCAAAAGGCCCCGGCTTTGTTCGCTGCGCCAGGTCCAGCATTTCTGGCGCATCCTGGGAGCCAAGCCGGATAAACGTCTCTGGCAGGTCATCCGCCGGGGGCCGAGTGTCGATCATCTGCCGGACTTTAAACATCGGCTCCAGGCTAAGCCCCGGCACAGCAGGCAACGCCTCTGTAGCCACAACCACGGCGGCACTACCCGGCAACAATAATGCTTTCAGGGCACTTAACGCTTCCGGTTCAGGCGAGCAGATCCCCGCGAACGGGCTGATCTCATGTGGATACAACCGGGCTAAACCTTGCCCTTCCGCCAGATGCGCATGCGCGCCTGTTAACGCAGCCCAGACAGGATTATTCAGGCCGCTGAAATCGACGATTGCCATAAAAGCCCTTACATAACAGAACGCAGAATCACAACCGAAAACGTCACGGTCGCGCCAAACCCGGACAAAAAGGCCAGCGTGCGAACAACGGGCACACCTGCCGTATACACCACGTAATGCACCACTCTTGCCCCAAAGTAAATCTTTGACGCCAGCGCCGTGGCAGGCGTGCTGATCCCGATAGCCGCAGCAATAAGCACCAAAGGCGCAAACACGACAAGGTTCTCCACCGCATTGGCATGGGCAGCTTTAGCACGCTGCGCCCAGGTCGGCACACCAAAAAAAGCAGGGCCGGGATTGCCCATCGCCGACAGCGGCCCGAGCGTTTTGCCTCTGGCCGCAACATAGGGGAGCCACATCAGCGCGGTGGCAAAGCAAGTCAGCACCAGCAGGTGCAGTTCGGGCGAGTATTTCATCTGTTTTTCTCCGCAAAAGATATCCTGATGCGCAAGAGTGTAAGATTCAGGCTATGCTACAGCCATATTCATAAATGACATTATTGGCATCATTTACGACATGAGAATAACAATCCTGGCGCTGGATGGCGTTTTCGATACCGGCTTAACGGCCATGCTGGATACTTTTGCCACCGCCAATGAACTGGCCCTGGCACAGGGCAGCCCATCGCCGCCCTTTGATGTTCATCTGGCTGGGATAAAAAAACGCGTTCACTCCGCCCACGGGCTGCGGCTTCCTGTCACCCAAGTTAAATCACTCCCGCGCCCCGACTGGGTCGTTTTGCCCGCCCTGAATACGAAACAACCGCAGCAATTGCTGGACTCGCTGAACAGAAAAGACGTCTGCGAAGCCAAAACGTATTTACGTAAAATGGATGCAGACGGCGTCCACATCGCGGCGGCCTGTCTGGGCACCTTTTTGCTGGCGGATAGCGGCCTGCTAAACGGGCAAAGTGCCACCACAACCTGGCTGATGGCCCCGCTTTTTCGCCAGCTTTTCCCGGCCATACATCTGCAGGATGAGCAGTTGATCGTCGCGTCAGGCCGCTATGTCACCGCCGGGGCGATGATGGGCCATCTCGACCTTGCGCTTTGGCTGGTGCGCCGCTCAAGTCAATCACTCGCCGACACCGTCGCTAAGTTTATGCTGGTTGACCATCGCGCCTCTCAGGCTCCCTATATCATTCCGGATTACCTGGCTCACGCTGACCCGTTAATCAGCGACTTCGAACAGTGGTCGCGGCGGCACCTGTCGCAGGGGTTTTCATTGCAGGCAGCAGCTGGAGCACTCCACGTTCACCCACGCACGCTGCAGCGCCGGACAGAAGCTGTGTTAGGCAAGTCGCCGCTGGCTTTTTTCCAGGATTTACGCACCGAGCGGGCAAAGCAGCTGATCGCGGAAGGGAAGAATATCGAGGTGGTCGCCGCAGAGGTGGGCTATGCCGAGGCCGCCACATTGCGCACTCTGCTGCGCCGGAAAACAGGTCGGGGTATCCGGGAGCTTCGCACAGGTTCGAGGTAGAGATACAGGCGCGGAGGGGGCGTTGGTGCCGGTTAGGCGTTGGGCGGGTTTGATTACTGTGACTTTCCGCCAATTAGTCTCTCCTGACTCCAATAAAACTCAAAAACTCCTTTACAGTAGATATAATAGATTTTAATTTATATAGTTATTTACTATATAAAGGTGGGATGTATGAACTCTGGAGATATCATTGCATATATTGGGGCTGCCGCATGGCTACCACAGATTTTTATTTTATAGACAGTTAAAAAAAGCAAAACTAAGGATTTTCTTTAATAATACTGTCGAGATTAGTTATACATCATTTGGTCCCATTCTAAATATAAGAATGAATTTATTATCTGAGAAAAAAATCTTTTATTAGAAGATATATCAATTGAAATAAAACACGCTGATGGCGATACGCACTATCTGAAATGGGTTGGCATTACTGAAACACAAAGTGAAATCCATGATCAGAATGGTAATAAGCAAATTATCACAAAAGATCAACCCGCTATCGCGCTAAATCTTCCGCAAGAACTACTTACTGAGAAATTCATTAAATTTCAAGAGCAAGACAAAATATTGCAAAATGAATTACATTCTCACATTAATTATTTAAAAGGAAAGTTACATTCAAACTTCATTAATGAAGCATTGGAATCAACTCAAACACATAATCTAACTTCATATAGAAAAAACTATTTTTGGTGGAAAAAAGATGAGTACACTATAAAACTTAATATTAAATCACCGAATTCCTTCACACTTGAGAGTAATGTATTTAGTTTAACTCTCGATCAAACAGATATAGATCTAATGAAATATAATTTATCAAGCTTAAAAGATTTTATCGATTGTCAAATTAAACAAACAGAAAACATCGCACTTATAAAGTGGAACTGGATAAACCCTGTTGTACTGAAAAAATAACTTAATCAGAACACAGTGAGAGTGAAGCCTAACTGTGTTCTTACTTCTTAAATTAAACTTCCTACGCTTTTATATTAACACTTCAACCGCTCCAACTCCTTCCGCCCCAGTTCCTTCAACCAATTCCCAAGGCTCATGCCAGCGTCTTTCGCTGCAACTTCAAACTGGGCTTTCAGTTCCGGTGTGATACGTATCTGAAATGTCGGAGATAACCCCTTTCCCTTAGGACTTTTATCGCGTTTGATAGTTGACATGTACGTACGTAATCCTCAGTATGTGCTTATCGCGTACGTACATTATAACGATACGCGGTATAGAGCAACGCCCCGGCAGTGCAGCAACACATGCCGGAGCGTTTAGCCACAACGTTCTACGTAAAGGAACAACGCCATGGCTAACCACGATAGTACCACAACCGCTAATCCCCAAAGCCTGGGCTTTCAACCAGTTACCCAATCTGAGATCTCAGCCCTCTTAAAAACCCCGCTCGGTACCTCTCACGACCTCTTTCAGGTGCTGGATATTTGCGAGCGATACGCTGAAGTCCTGATTGAGAATAAAGACATCGTCGAGCGCATGGCGCTATGTGGCCGCCTGTATGCCGGGCTGGAAGTGTTGAAAGTTGTGCTGGATAAACCGCTGCCGGAACATCTGATTGCATCTCTCACCGCTGAAAAGAGCGAGATTAAGGATGATAACTGGACCCTGACGGCTGAGTCTGACCTCCTGCGGGAATATTGCAGCGCCCTGACGCTCGTGCTGCTGAACCAGCAGGAGTCCGCCGAGCAACAGGGCACGATTACCGGCCTGTTATTCGAGCTGATTAACGTCCTGAACGACAGCCTGCGAGCGCCCCGCTTTGTACGCACAGATTCCGGTCTGGCAATAATCGATAGCCTGGCCGGAAATAATCTTCACTAGACCCTCACCCTGGCCCTCTCCCTGAAAGGGAGAGGGAAAAATACAGCTCAGCGATTCAGCCTGTATAGATCTAAACAAGCATCACCATAAATTACATCGGCGGCGTCAGCCCGTTAACCCCGGCGGAAATCCCGCGCGCCACGGCCTGACCTTTGTCGTCTTTGGTGGCGAACAGCACCACTTTCGCGCCCGGCTTCAGCACGGATTTATCGGCGGGGCTAATCAGCACCACCGGCACGTCGTCCGGTACCTGCACGGTTTTCTGCTGGCCGTGGAATTTCACCGTCATCGTGCGCCCGTGGCTGTTCACGAGGGTGCCGACCGTGCCGTTGGTCATGGTGTTCACCTGGCCGTTGGCGGATTCAAACGGATTAAACCCTTCCCCGGAACCGCGCAGGCTCGGGGCAAAAACATGCACTTCCAGCGCCTTCAACGTGCCGTCCGCCTGCGGCACGGCGGCGGTGCCAATAAAGCTGTCGGGCTTGATGTCGCTCATCTTCGCTTCACTCACGCCGTTGATGCGGGTTTTGTCCGTCAGGCCAACGGAGAGCTTTTCCCCCTGCCGGGTAGTGATTTGCAATGAGGAATCATTGACCGCGTCAATGGTGCCGCGCACCGGGGTAATGACATTGTCCGCTGCCGCTGCGCCCACGCTCAGCAGCAGGAGGCTTAAGGCCGGGATAAACAAACGAGGCTTGATCATGCTTTCTCCAGGTTCAGGTCAGGTTAAGAACTGCTCTGGATCAAGATTAACCGCCAAATGAATCCCGGGGGTGAAAGAGTGTGTTCAAACGTTTCCTGAACCACCCGAAACGTGCTCTTTTGCGAAGCGAATAAGGCGCTTAATCAGCGGCGTGCGTTCCCGCTTGCGGTAAAGCATCCAGATAGCCGAAGGGATTTCTGCCCCGGCAATCGGTCGATAGACCACGTCCGGCACGCCGATAGTTTTCGCCATGATCTCCGGGATAACCGCGATGCCGTTGCCCAACGCGATATGCGCCAGCACTTCGGTCAGCGTACTGGAACGGATGGCATCGTTGAGCACAAATCCGCCGCGGCGGGCGACTTCATGCGAGCCGGAAGTCTGCTCCGGCAGAATAAAGCTTTCCCCGGCCAGAGCAGCAGGGTCGATAGCGTCCTTGTCGGAAGCAAGGCGGTGGGAAGCGGGCAGCGCCAGGCAAAAACAGTCGCTTTGCACCAGCAGATGCCCGACTTCCGACGGCAGCGCAACCGGGGCGCGCACAAACCCAACGTCGATTTTGCCCTCCACCAGCGCCGCCGCCATGCTATCCATCAGCACTTCTCGTGCGCCAAGCGAGATATCAGGATATCGCCCCCGAAACGCCCCCATCACCGAGCTAAGCGTCCCCGACCAAAGCGAAGACGCTACATAACCGACGCGAATGTAGCCCTGCTCGCCGCGTGCGGCGCTCAGTACCCGTTCACGCGTCAGTTCAGCCTGGCGCAGCGTGGCTTCCGCCTCTTCACGGAAAATCTCCCCGGCCTGGGTCAGCTGCACGCGCCTTTTGGTGCGTAAAAACAGCGGGGTACCGAACTCCCGTTCAAGCTGGCTGATTTGCACCGAGAGCGTAGGCGTGGAGATATTCAGCGTTTCCGCCGCCGCGCCAAAATGGAGCGTTCGGGCAACTTCGAGGAAATACCGCAGATGGCGAAGCTCCATGTTTACTCCTGATTATTAGGTATTAACTAATAATAATGCCGAACGTGGAAATTGAATACCGCGCCCCGGATCGTGAAGCTTAAGGCGTGTACTTTCCGCGTTTTCGGAGCTTTTATGTCTACTGTGCTGGCCGCGCCCGTGGCCAAAAACGACACCACCGTGCTGCTGGTTGCTTCCATGGGCTGCGCGATGACGGTCATCGACACGAATATCGTTGGCGTCGTGTTGCCGACCATCGCCCGCGGGCTGGACGCCACGTTTGCCGAGATGGAGTGGGTGATCGGCGCTTACGTGCTTTGCTTCTCTTCCCTGCTACTGCCCGCCGGTTCGCTGGCAGACCGCTTCGGCAGGCGACGGATCTTTTTATTCGGCATCGCCCTGTTTGCCCTGGCGTCTCTCGCCTGCGGGGCAGCCACCACCATCCTGATGCTAAATATTGCCCGCGCACTCCAGGGTGTAGGCTCGGCGTTCTTGCTGGCACCGGCGCTGGCGATCATCGGCCACACCTTCCGCGAACCGCAGGCCAGAGGCCGCGCCTGGGCCATCTGGGGCGGCATGATGGGTATCACCATGGTGCTCGCGCCGCTGGCAGGCGGCATCATCAGCGCGTATTTCGGCTGGCGCTGGGCGTTCTACATCAACATCCCCATTTGCCTGCTGCTGGCGATGGCGGTGCTGCGCACCATTGAAGAATCCAGTAATCCAGCCGCCGGTAAGCCGGACGTACACGGCATTTCGCTGTTTATCGCCGCCATGTTTTCTCTCACCTGGGCGCTGATCCTCGCCCCGGAGCACGGCTGGGGCAGCCCCGAAGTGATGGGGCGTTTTATCGCCTCAGCCTGGTTCTTTCTGTTCTTTGCGCTGGTTGAACGCTACAAAACCCAGCCAATGCTGGATTTACGCCTGTTCCGTTCGCTGCCGTTTATTGGCGCGGTGCTGGCCATGTTCACCTATGCGGCCACGGCGCAGGTGATGACCTCGCTGCTGCCGCTGATGCTGCAAAACGTCGAGGGGAAAACCGCCCTGGCGTCCGGGGTGGGTATGCTACCGTTCGCGCTCGCCATGCTGTTCTTCCCGATGGTGGCCCGCTGGATGGCACACCGCATGGCCGCCCGCTGGATCTTAGCCGCCGGGTTAGGGCTGGTTGGCGTCGGCAACCTGATTATCGCCAGCGGCGTGCTGGCGCAGTGGCCCTGGCTGGTTATCGCCGGGATGGCCGTGCTGGGCAGCGGCGGCGGCATTCTTAATGGTGAAACACAGAAGGCGATTATGGGCACCGTGCCTCACGAACGAGCAGGCATGGCTTCGGGCATCAGCACCACGGCGCGCTTCTCCGGCATTCTGCAAGGTTTTGCGCTGCTGGGGGCCATTCTGGCCGGGCATACGCGCCATACGCTGACCTCCGTAATGCAGGCCAACAACCTGCCGGTACACGACGATTTTATTACTCAGGTCGTGGCCGGAGATGTGCAGCGAGCCCTCGCGCTGTGGCCGGAGCAACAGGCTCAAACGCTAAGCACACTGATCCGCCACAGCTACGCCAGCGGCTTCTCGCTGATGCTGGTTTGCGCCGCGCTGTTCGCTTTCTTCATTGCGCTGGTTGTCGTTTTCACCGTTCGGGACCACGCCGGGAGTCAGCCAAAATGAATGCTATCGACGTTGACTTCCGTTTTGCACTTTTCAGCGATGTTCACGCCAATTTACCAGCACTCGAGGCCGTTTTGCAGGACATTGACCGCCACCACATCAACCAAATTTGGTGCCTGGGCGATCTGGTGGATTTTGCGCCGTGGCCGAATGAAGTGATAAACCTGATTCGCGGCCGCGGCATTCCAGTAGTGATGGGCAACCACGACCGCCGCGTGGCAATGGACGAGCCGGTCACACCGCTTGCCAAACACTCCGCTGCAGAACAACAGGCTCGTGAACAGGCGATAGCCTTGAGCAAACGCACGCTAACTGAGGAGAACCGCCGCTGGCTCAGCGCCCTGCCCCGGTCAAGAGCGTTTCACGCCGGGCCGCTCAGAATTCTGCTGGTTCACGCCAGCCCGGATTCGCTGTCCGAGTATGTGCACCGCCAGTTCTCCTGCAGCCAGCTCATGAAGTGGCAAACCACGCATCAGTTCGATGTGATGGTTTCCGGGCATACGCACTACGCGGATATTCGCGAATTAGTGCGCAGCGATGGCCGCAGGTTAATCGTCGCCAATACCGGTGCCGTCGGTCGAATCAAACCCGGCGAGCCGCAGGCTACCTGGCTGAGGGGGCATTACCGGCACGGGAAGCTAAAACTGACTATTCAAACGGTAAATTATGACGTCGCCGCCGTGGCCCAGGCGATTAAAAACAGCCCGGTGCCTGACTTTTACGCGGAGGAGCTGTATCAACACGGCATGACCTGCTCGCGGGCGCTGTCTGCATTCTGAGCGGCTGACTATTTCGTGATAAGCTGCGCAATATTGGCGACAGATAACGCCCATCACCAGGTTGATGCGCAATACTGCCTCACTTTCATTGCTTGCCGCTTCAGGAAGAAAAATGGCCTTTAAATACGCACTTGTTCTGCTGGCTCCGCTGCTACTGGCGGCCTGTTCCTCATCGGACAACTCAGGGATGGATCGCCAGGACCGGCAGCGGCTGGACGACAGCTTTATCCGCTCGCCGTGGCCCGATCCCTACTACAACAGCCGCTACCTGACGCCGGAACAGCGCCAGGACATTCGCGACCGCATTCGCGCCGACCAGCTGGAAGCCAGAGGCCGCCGGGATAACAGCACCGACAGCGGCGACGGTTTTGGCCAGCCGGTGCATTTCTAAACGGTCGGCACCGTTCCGCCGTCAATAATGTACTCCGTGCCGGTAATCACGGCGGCACGGTCTGAGGCCAGGAAGGCAATCAGGTTAGCCACTTCTTCAGGTTTAGCCGGGCGGCCAAGCGGGATCCCGCCCAGCGAATCCATAATGATCTGCTTCCCGCCCTCATAATCCGTGCCCGCCTGCAGCGCCAACCGCTCCGCCAGGCGGACAGAGGCCTCTGTTTCAATCCAGCCCGGCGCCACGCGCAGCACCCGCACGCCCTGCGGGGAAACCTCTTTCGACAGGCTTTTGCTATAGGCGGAAAGCGCTGCTTTGGCTGCGGCATAGGCCGTGGTTGCCTCCGGCAGCGGTAAAATCCGTTGAATCGAAGAGACGTGGATAATCACGCCTGAGCCCTGCGCCGTCATGCCCGGCAGCAACGCCCTGTCCAGCCGCACCGCCGGGAAAAGGTTAAGCGCCAGCTCGCGCTGCCACTGCGCTTCGTCCAGCGTCGCATAGCCTCCGGCGGGAGATGATGAGCCGCCGAGCATATGCACGATGATATCCACACCCCCGAGACGCGCCTGCACCGCTTTTACCAGTTGCTCGCAGCCCTCACGCGTGGCGAGATCCGCCGCAAAAAACTCATCATCATGAACGTTTTCAGGCGCATGGCGAGCCACGGTCATGACCTGCGCGCCTAGCTCGCGGAACAGCGCCACGGTCGCCGCCCCAGCCCCCTTCGTGCCGGATGTCACCAGCGCTCTCTTGCCCTTCAGTGTCAAAAAGTCAGTCATCTTACGTTCTCCAGAAAGTCGATATACCTGCCGTATCACTACTCTAAGAACGCGGTATAATTTAAACAATTGGGACAAACCGGGATGAAATGATGAAGGAATCGGGACAATGTCGCGTATAGCCCTCGACGATATCGAAGCCGTGCAGGCCATCGCCCGCCGGGGATCTTTCCGCGCGGCGGCTATCGACCTCGGCGTTTCAACCACGGCGCTCAGCCATACGCTGGCAAAGTTTGAGGCCGAACTTGGCGTGCGTCTGTTCAATCGCACCACCCGCAGCGTGTCGCTGACGGAGGCCGGGAGGTTGTTCATCGAGCGAGTTAGCCCGTCTCTTCAGGGGCTGAACGACGCCCTTGAAAGTGTGCGGGCGCACCGCGATACACCGTCCGGCGTGCTGCGCATCAACGCACCGCCTTTTGCCGCTCGCCAGGTGCTTTCGTCGCTGATTTTTGAGTTTTTACGCCGCTATCCGGAGATGCAGGTCGATATGGTGACCGAAGGAAAGCTGGTCGATATCGTGGCAGAAGGATTCGATCTTGGCGTGCGCGTGGCCGGGCTGGTGCCTGCCGATATGATTGCGCTTTCTCTCGGCCAACCGCAGCGCTTTGCCGTTGTCGCGTCTCCGGCTTATCTGTCAGAGCACGGCGCGCCGCTAACGCCGGGCGACTTGCTGAATCACGCCTGTATTCGCGTCCGGCTACCGGACGGCTCGCTCTACCGCTGGCATCTGGAAAAGCAGGGTGAAGTCGCGCAAGTCGACGTGCGGGGGCCGCTGACGCTGGACGAAGCCTCGCTGGCGCGGGAGGCGGTGCTGGAAGGTGTCGGGATTGGCTTTTTCATGGAGCAAAACGTCGCCGACGAAATCCGCTCCGGCAAGCTGGTGCGCCTGCTGGAAACCTGGACGCCACCCTTCCCTGGGCTTTGCCTATACTATTCCGGCAGGCGGCATCCTTCTGCCGGGCTTGCCGCTTTCCTGGCACTGGCACGGGAAAACAGTCAGGGAGGCCACTGACCTCCCCGTAGCACTTAGAAGCTGTAGTTTGCCGTCAGCGAGAAGCTGCGCGGGGCACCATAAACCACATAGTCGGAAAGCCAGGATTCATATTCTTTGTCAAACAGGTTGTTGATGTTGCCCTGTACGGCAAAGTTTTTCGTCACCTGGTAGCGGGTGAAGAGATCCACCAGCGCGTAGCTGCCCTGTTTGATACGGGTGTCGCCGTCCGGGCCGGAAGTATCCTGCCAGGTTTTACCCTGCCAGTTCACTCCACCGCCCACGGTCACTTCCGGCAGCATCGGCAGCTGGTAGCGGGTAAACAGCTTCAGCGTGGTGCGCGGTTGGTCCGGGTTCACTGCCTCGCCGTTATTGTCGTCCGCCACATAGCGGGAAGCGCCGAAGGTAAGCTGCCAGTTATCGGTCAGCGCGCCGTTCAGCTCAAACTCCACGCCGCGGCTTACGGTGCCGTTCACGGACTTATACGCCGTTTCGCCAGGGTTGCCGTTAACCGGCGTGCCAAGCGCCTGAGCAACTTTATCCTGCTCGATGCGGAATACCGCCAACGAGGTCGTCAGGCGCGTGTTAAACCAGTCCGCTTTCACGCCCGCTTCATAACTCTTCCCGGTGGTTGGGTCGAGGTAATCGCCGTTAACGTCGCGCTTGTCGGTCGGCTGGAAGATGGAGGTGTAGCTGGTGTAGGCCGACCAGGTGTCGTTGATGTCGTAAACCAGGCCCGCGTACGGCGTGACGTCATGCTTTTTGCTGCTCAGGCTGGTTTGCGGCGCAGTGGACGGGTTGTAGTCTGCATCCCATTCGGTGTAGCGAGCGCCCACAATCAGGTGCAGCGGATCGGCCAGCGAGAAACGCGCGGCAGTGTAGGCAGACTGCTGGCGCACCACATCTTTGCTATACAGCGAGAAGGCTGACCAGCTTGGGTCTACAACGTTACTGTAGAAGCTGTCCATCGCGATGCCGCCGTAAGGCAAGCCGGTGTTCGGCATCGCGTTGTCGTAGTGGTTACGCTGGCGGCTGTAGCTGCCGCCGAACATCAGCTCGTGCTGGCGGCCAAACAGATCAAAACCGCCGCGCACAAACGCATCCACCGAATCCTGTTTACGCTCGCCCCGGTTCCAGCCGCCGTAGGCGCTGGTGCCTGCCCCGGTCACTTTATCCGGGAAGCCGGTGACGTACATCAGCTTAGAGTCGAAGTTGGTTTCGGCGTGCAGCGTGTTGATTCGCGCTTCCCAGCCGTTATCAAAGCGCTGCACCAGGTTGGCGAACACTTTGGTGGCGTCTTTGTTGGAATAGGCCCAGTCCGGCGCGGTGGTGGCGCTGCGGCTAAAGTTTGTCCGGCTGCCGTCGGCATACCAGGTGGGCAGGCCGCCCCAGGTCGGGCTGTCGTCATTGCTTTCCTGGTAGTCGTAGCCGACGGAAAGCGTGGTGGAATCGGTCAAATCGGCATCCACTACGGCGTAGATGAATTTCTTGCGGTAATGGCTTTTATCGAGCCAGGTATCGTTGTCCTGGTAGCCGGTGACCACGCGGCCCCGCACGTTGCCGGACTCACTCAGCGGCGCGGAGAGATCCGCCACATAGCGCTGCTTGTCCCAACTGCCGTAGCTGGCGGAGACGTTGCCTTTAAATTCACGGCTGTCGGCGTGCTTGCGCACCATATTGATGTACGCCGAAGGGTTGCCGCTACCGCTCATCAGCCCCGCCGCGCCGCGCACCACTTCAATATTTTCAAACACGGCGGTATCCGAACCGGTATCGCCGAAGTCCCAGACGTCGCTAACCTGAGTGGGCATGTCGTCGTAGGCATAGTTGCTGATGAAGAAGCCGCGCGCAAAGTAAGTGGCACGGCTGCTGTCCACCAGCTTGGTGCTGATACCGGTGGCGTTATCCAGCACGTCGCCGATGGTTTGCAGGTTCTGATCCTGAATACGCTGCTGGCTGATGACGCTGACGGATTGCGGGATATCACGCGGAATCAGCAGCAGCTTGGTGCCGGTGGTAGTGGTTTTGACGCTGTAATCCTGTTCCTGTCCCGCCAGCGGATTGTCCGCCTGAGTATTTACCGTGATGGTGTCTTCTGCCTGCGCAGAAGGCAGTAGCGCCAGCGCAATGGCCGCAGCCAGGAGTGATGGGCCGCCTGCCCGTAACGTGAACCGATCCCTGGAGAAGTTAACCAATGCCATGTTAAACCCTCATTTTTGCAGTGCTGCGGCGTTTTCCGTGGCCGGCACTTTTTTTGATTTTTATAAAGACGCGCACCATTAAATGCGGATGAGAAATATACGCATTTGTATTTAACCTGTAAACAAATGTAATTCCCTGAGGGTTAACGGAGATTGCACCGTTGCGGGGCAAAAACGGCCTTTGGTGGCAATAAAAATTGCCGCTTTCGCTTTACAAAGCAACACGCAAATCTGTTGTTAAAACAGCCTCATCATCTGGCTTATTGCTTAGATTGTGATAGATTCCTCTCGCTTTCAAAACATACACAGCAAAATACGCTGCGAAGCCTCTCTCTTTTTTCAGGTAAACGATCGGACGCCATGAGAAAGTTAGCCAATATCCACCTGCTGATGATGTTGATTCTGCTGGTTGCTGTCGGGCAGATGACACAGACGATTTATATTCCTTCTATTCCCGATATGGCTCATGAAATGGGCGTGCGCAGCGGCGCGATTCAGCGCGTGATGGCGGCCTATTTGTTTACCTACGGCGTGTCTCAGCTGTTTTATGGCCCACTTTCCGATCGCATTGGCCGCCGCCCGGTGATCCTCGCCGGTATGGTGATTTTCATGCTGGCGACGCTCGGCGCGCTGTTTACCACCAATTTGCATATTCTGGTTCTGGCGAGCGCCCTGCAGGGCATGGGCACCGGGGTTGCAGGCGTGATGGCTAGAACCATGCCGCGCGATCTCTACGAAGGCGGTGATTTACGCCAGGCCAACAGCCTGCTGAATATGGGTATTCTGGTGAGTCCGCTGCTGGCACCGGTTATTGGCGGGATGCTGGACAGCGTCTGGGGCTGGCGGGCCTGTTACGGCTTCCTGCTGCTGCTGTGTGCCATTGTGGCGTTTTCTATGTGGCGCTGGCTGCCCGAAACCCGCCCGGCAGACGCCGCGCCGCCTCGCCTGATGCGCAGCTACAAAATGCTGCTCGGCAATATCTCCTTCAACTGCTATCTGCTGATGCTGGTCGGTGGCCTGGCGGGCGTGGCGGTGTTTGAAGCCTGTTCCGGCGTGCTAATGGGCGGCGTACTTGGCCTGAACGGCGTGGTGGTCAGCATTCTGTTTATTCTGCCCATTCCGGCGGCATTTTTCGGCTCCTGGTACGCGGGCCGCCAGAACGTGCGTTTCTCCAGCCTGATGTGGCAGGCGGTATTGAGCTGCCTGTTCGCCGGGATTTTCATGTGGATCCCTGGCTGGTTCGGCATCATGAATATCTGGACGTTACTGGTGCCTGCGGCGCTGTTCTTCTTCGGCGCGGGCATGCTATTCCCGCTGGCGACCAGCGGCGCGATGGAGCCGTTCCCGTTCCTCGCCGGTACCGCAGGGGCGCTGGTTGGCGGCCTGCAAAATATCGGCTCCGGCGTGATGGCCTGGTTCTCCGCGCTGATGCCGCAAACCGGGCAATACAGCATCGGAATGCTGATGACCGCGATGGGCGTGCTGATCCTGTGCTGCTGGCTGCCGCTGGCGCAACGGTTCCAGCATCATGGCGAGACAGTTTAGTTAGGTTGCCGGTTCGGCAAGATTTTTAAGCCAGCCGATAAAAGCATCAATCTTCGGCCATTGTCGGCCACTAAGGGTCGAAATATAGTAATGCTGATGGCATTTTAACGTTTTGTCACCAAACGGGGCGATCAACTCGCCCCGCTCCAGCCGCTTTTGCACCAGCCTTTTTCGCCCCATCGCCACGCCAACGTGGTTCATCGCGGCAATCACCGCCAGGTCAGAGCGATCGAAGCCGATGCCCGTCGAGGCGGGTAGCTCAATGCCAAACTGCTGCGCCCAGCTGTGCCACTCATCGGTGCCGGAATCATTGCTCCACGCCTGCCGGTCATGCAGCAAAGTACAGTGGCGCAGTTGAGAAGGCCGGGAATGAAGCTCAAATCGACGGGCATATTCCGGGCTGCAAACCGGCAGAATCGCCTCATCCATCAGAAAATGGTGGCTCAGCTGCGAGGAAGGGGCATCGTCAAAATAGAGCGCCAGATCGATACCGGCGCGCTGTAAATTCAGGTTGTCGTTCCCCGTCAGAATGGTTAGCGAGATAGAAGGGTAGCGCTGGGTAAAATCCCCGAGCGCGGGCACCAGCCAGCACTGGGCAATCGACGGCCTTGAGTACACGGTCAGCGTCCCCGAGAGTTCCTGGTTTTTGATATCCAGAATCTCCTGGTTCAATGTGCCCAGAGACGACTTCAGCGCCCAGAACACCTGCTTGCCTTCATGCGTTAGCTCCACTTTGCGGTGCGAGCGAACAAAAAGCTGGATCCCCAGCTCCTCTTCCAGTTGGTTAATCCGGTGGCTAACCGCGCTGGGGCTGAGCGACAGTTCCTCTGCCGCCAGTGCAAAAGATTCATGCCGCGCTGCCACCTCAAAGGTATACAGCTTCGACAGTTGCCAGCCGTTTAATAACCGATTTCGCCCCTCGCGCGACGTTTCCATCGTGACCTCTCTCTCAATTCAGCCAGCCGAGTTTAAAAAAACTGTCGTCGGTCAGCAGCATTTAGTTGAGAAAATTAAAACCTACTGCGCATTTCATCGCTTTATTCCGACGCAAATCACCTTTCTGATTCGATTTACCTCATGTGAAAGGCCAATTTTATCGTTTGTCAGCCCGGATGGATTTTTATCCAATAGCCCGCAAATGATGCACAGGAGAAGGGCTAATGGGATCGCAAATCTGGGTGGTGGGTACGCTGCTTGCCAGCATAGTGTTAATCGTGTTGACCATCGTAAAACTGAAGCTTCATCCTTTCCTCGCGCTGCTGATGGCGAGCTTTTTCGTCGGCGTGATGATGGGCATGGGCCCGCTGGACATGGTTAACGCGGTGGAAAGCGGCATCGGCGGCACGCTGGGCTTTTTAGCCGCGGTCATCGGGCTGGGCACCATTCTGGGAAAAATGATGGAGGTTTCCGGGGCTGCCGAGCGCATTGGTCTGGCGCTGCAGCGCTGCCGCTGGCTTTCCGCCGACGTGATTATGGTGCTGGTCGGCCTGATTTGCGGTATTACGCTGTTCGTTGAGGTTGGCGTGGTGCTGCTTATCCCACTGGCCTTTTCCATCGCCAAAAAGACCCACACGTCTTTGCTGAAACTTGCGATCCCGCTGTGTACCGCGTTGATGGCAGTTCACTGCGTAGTTCCGCCGCACCCGGCGGCGCTGTTCGTGACCAATAAGCTCGGCGCCGATGTAGGCACCGTGATTGTATATGGCTTAGCGGTTGGCCTGCTGGCGTCTTTGGTGGGTGGCCCGCTCTTCCTGAAGTGCCTGGGCAATCGTCTGCCGTTTAAATCCGTTCCTGTCGAATTCTCAGATCTGCAAACGCGCGATGCGGCCTCTCTGCCGTCTTTGAGCGCCACGCTGTTTACCGTGCTGCTGCCTATTTTTCTGATGCTGGCGAAGACGCTGGCGGAACTGAACATGACGCCGGGCAGCACGACTTACACCGCGCTGGAGTTTATCGGCAACCCGATTACCGCGATGTTTATCGCCGTTTTCGTGGCCTATTATCTGCTGGGCCTGCGCCAGAATATGGGTATCGCGACGCTGTTAAGCCACACCGAGACTGGCTTTGGCTCCATCGCGAATATCCTGATGATCATCGGGGCAGGCGGGGCGTTTAACGCCATTCTTAAGGCAAGCGGCATGGCGGACAGCCTGGCATTGAGCCTTTCCAGCCTGCATCTACACCCCATTCTGCTGGCCTGGCTGGTAGCCCTTATCCTTCACGCCGCCGTGGGCTCCGCTACCGTGGCGATGATGGGTGCCACAGCTATCGTTGCCCCGCTGCTGCCGCTCTACCCCAATGTCAGCCCCGAGATTGTGACGCTCGCCATCGGCTCCGGTGCTATCGGCTGCACCATTGTGACCGACTCACTTTTCTGGCTGGTGAAGCAGTACTGCGGCGCCACGCTCCATGAAACCTTCAAGTACTACACCACGGCGACGTTCATCGCTTCTTTAGTTGCACTGGCTGGCACATTCCTGCTTTCCTTTATCATCTGAGCGCCAGGAGGCTCGTTATGACATCGACAGAATTACACGCATTAACCGAAAAATTTCCGCTGCTCTGCGAGCTTACTGCCCTGAACGAAACGGCCTGGTTTAACCCCGGAACCACACCCCTTGCCGAAGGCTTACCGCATGTTGGCCTGACGGAGCAGGACGTCAAAGAAGCGCACGCCAGGCTGGCTCGCTTTGCGCCTTACCTGGCCAAAGCTTTCCCGGAAACCGCCGCAACCGGCGGTATTATTGAGTCGGAGTTGGTGGTTATCCCGGCGATGCAAGCACGGCTGGAAAAAGAAAATGGGCAAAAAATCTGCGGCAAGCTGTGGCTGAAAAAAGACAGCCATCTGCCTATTTCTGGCTCAATTAAGGCGCGTGGGGGCATTTATGAAGTCCTGACCCACGCGGAAAAACTGGCTATCGAGGCCGGGCTACTGACTCCTGAAGATGACTACAGCAAGTTGCTTTCTCCTGAATTACGCGAGTTTTTCAGCCGCTACAGCATCGCCGTGGGCTCTACCGGCAACCTGGGTCTGTCGATTGGTATCATCAGCGCCCGAATTGGCTTCCGCGTCACGGTGCATATGTCCGCCGACGCCCGCGAATGGAAAAAAGCCAAACTGCGCAGCCACGGCGTGGAGGTGGTTGAATACGCGGAAGATTACGGCGTCGCCGTTGAGCAAGGGCGAAAAGCCGCCGAAGCAGATGCTAACTGTTTCTTTATCGATGATGAAAACTCCCGCACGCTGTTCCTTGGCTACGCTGTCGCCGGGCAAAGACTGAAAGAACAATTTTCACAGCAGTCGATTACCGTCGATGAGCAGCATCCTTTGTTCGTCTATCTGCCCTGCGGCGTCGGCGGCGGCCCCGGTGGCGTGGCGTTTGGGCTGAAGCTGGCGTTCGGCGACCACGTTCATTGTGTTTTTGCCGAGCCAACGCACTCCCCCTGCATGCTGTTGGGCGTTTATACCGGCCTGCATGATGCTCTTTCCGTTCAGGATATCGGCATCGATAACCTGACCGCCGCCGATGGCCTTGCCGTGGGGCGGGCTTCCGGCTTTGTCGGCAGAGCGATGCAAAGACTGCTGGACGGCTTCTACACCGTGGACGATCAAACGCTGTACAACATGCTCGGCTGGCTGGCAGAAGAGGAAGGTATTCGTCTGGAACCGTCGGCACTGGCCGGCATGGCCGGGCCACAGCGCGTGTGTTCGGCGGTGCCTTATCATGAGATGCAGGGCTTCAGCGCCCGGCAGCTTGATAACGCAACGCACCTGGTCTGGGCCACCGGGGGCGGTATGGTTCCTGAGGCTGAGATGGCGCAGTATTTAGCGAAGGCTCGCTGATCTTTCCCCTCACCCCGACCCTCTCCCCAAAGGGGCGAGGGAGAAAACCCGGCATATTTCGCTCCTGATCGAACACTCATCTAATAGGGGCCGGAAGAAAACCCACATCTTTGGCCTGGATGCTGTTCCATCCCCTCTCCCTTCCAGGGAGAGGGTTAGGGTGAGGGTCATCTTCCCCGTCATATTTTTGTCATTTAGTTACCTTACTCTCACTTCCGGTTTAATTATTTGATCAATCTACGCGCGTAGATACACTGCGAGAAATGATTAAAAATGGCATCTTCGCCAACAGATAACGTTCGATCTCTGTGAGAACTCTAATGACGACAAACACTTTTTCCCCTCCTCCGGCCAATGCGCAGCACGCGGCGGAAGAGCGCCTGGCCACGCCGGAAGGTAAACGTGATTTTATTCGCGCCACCTTCTCCTGCTGGCTCGGTACCACGATGGAATACGCGGACTTCGCGCTGTATGGCCTGGCGGCCGGGATCATCTTTGGCGATGTGTTCTTCCCGGATGCCACGCCCGTCATGGCGCTGCTATCCAGCTTTGCCGCTTACTCCGTGGGCTTTGTTGCCCGGCCAATAGGCGCCCTGCTGTTTGGCTGGCTGGGCGACCGCTACGGCAGGAAAATGGTGATGGTCATTACCATTGCGCTGATGGGCTGCTCCACCACGCTTATTGGCCTGATCCCGAGTTACGCGCAAATTGGCGTCTGGGCGCCAACCTGCCTCGTTATTCTGCGTTTTGCCCAGGGGCTTGGCGCAGGTGCAGAACTGTCCGGCGGCACCGTTATGCTGGGTGAATATGCGCCGGTGAAACGTCGTGGCCTGGTGTCATCCATTATCGGCCTGGGCTCCAACAGCGGCACGCTGTTGGCTTCTCTGACCTGGCTGCTGGTGCTGCAGATGGATAAAGAGACGCTGCTTGCCTGGGGCTGGCGTATTCCGTTCCTGTGCAGCATGTTGATTGCCGCTGTTGCCCTGATTATTCGTCAGCATCTGCGTGAAACCCCGGTGTTTGAACGCCAAAAAGCGCTGCTGGAAGCCAAGCGTAAACAGGTACGGGAAAAGGGGCTGGCCGAGCAGCAGAAAGACCAGCGTAGCTTCTGGCAGCGGACCCGTGCTTTCTGGACCATGGTCGGGCTACGCATTGGTGAAAACGGCCCTTCTTATCTTGCCCAGGGTTTTATCATTGGCTACGTCGCCAAAGTGCTGGCGGTAGATAAATCCGTTCCCACGCTGGCGGTGCTGATCGCCTCGGTGCTGGGCTTCGCCATTATTCCTTTTGCCGGCTGGCTCTCCGACCGCTTTGGCCGCCGGATAGTTTACCGCTGGTTCTGCCTGCTGCTGATTATCTACGCTTTCCCAGCCTTTATGTTGCTGGACTCTCGCGAGCCGATGATCGTTATTCCAACCATCGTTGTCGGCATGGGGCTGGCTTCACTGGGCATTTTTGGCGTGCAGGCGGCCTGGGGCGTGGAACTTTTCGGCGTGACAAACCGCTATACCAAGATGGCGTTTGCCAAAGAGTTGGGGTCAATGCTTTCCGGCGGAACTGCCCCGCTGATTGCCGCCGCGCTGCTCTCCTGGACCGGGCACTGGTGGCCTATCGCGCTCTACTTTGCGGTGATGGCGGGCATCGGGCTGGTGACCACCTTCTTTGCGCCGGAAACCCGGGGGCGCGACCTTAATCTGCCGGAAGACGCTATTTGATTTGTCACAGAGTTGACGGCGATTTTTACGGAGCAAAGCTTTATGCTGTGGCTCCGTTTATCGCCCGCCAGCCAAATAAAGCAGGTATTCAGTGACTAAGCCTCAAGTACACCGCGTTACCCGCGCTGAAGTCGCCAAAGAAGCAGGGACTTCCGTCGCGGTCGTCAGCTACGTGATTAACAACGGCCCGCGCCCGGTCGCGCAGGCGACGCGTGAGCGCGTGCTCGCCGCCATCAAGAAAACCGGCTACCGCCCAAACGGCATTGCGAGGGCTTTGGCCAGCGGTACCACGCGCACCTACGGTTTAGTCGTTCCCAATATTGCCAACCCGTTTATCTCGTCCATGGCACATGCGCTCCAGCAGGAGGCTTTTGCCGATGGCAGAGTGCTCTTGCTGGGGGATTCCGGCGATGACCGCGCCCGCGAGCTGGAGCTTATCAATAACCTGCTGCATCGCCAGGTAGACGGGCTGATTTATACCAGCGTCGACAGGCACCCTTACATCGATCTTATCCAGGCCAGCGGTACGCCATGCGTGATGCTGGACAGGGTTGAGCCGGAGCTGAACGTTTGCTCGATTCAGGTTAACGAGCAGAACGCCGCGCGGCGCGCAACCCGCCATCTGATTGAGCATGGCTATCGTGATATCGCCATTATTTGCGGGCCGCAGGAGATGCTGAACACTCAGGATCGCATCAGCGGCTGGCGGCTGGCGCTGCAAGAAGCAGGTCTTACCGTGCGCCCTGACTGGATTTTTTCAACGGATTACACCCGCCAGGGCGGCTACGACGCCACAAAGCAAATGCTGGCGGGCGAATTACCCCGCGCGCTGTTTGCCACCAATGAACAACAGGCCTTTGGCTGCCTGCGAGCGCTGTCTGAACACGGGCTTTCCGCGCCGAAAGACCTGGCCCTGGTGTGCTTCAACGGCACCCTCGAATCGGCCTTCAACGTGCCCTCTTTAACGACGGTTCGCCAGCCGGTCAAGCAGATGGCGAAGAAGGCCATCGAGATGCTGAAAAAGTGGGACGGGCAGCCGCATAAACACGAATTCGATTTTGAGCTGGAGATTGGCGAGTCCTGCGGCTGCCGCTCCCTCACCACAGCAGGAAGTCACAGGTAACATGAAGCGTTTAATTATTGATTGCGATCCGGGGAACGGCGTTGCCGGGGCTAACGTAGACGACGGTCTGGCCCTCGCGCTGGCGCTGGCGGCCCCGGAGATTTCTCTGGAGCTGATTACCACCGTATCCGGCAATACGCCAAGCGAAGTGGGCTACGCCGTGGCGTCTGATTTAGTTGCTCGCCTGGGTATGCCCGTGGAGGTCGCCCGCGGCGCTTCTCGCGCGCTGATTGAACCTTCAGCGCCGTGGCGCGAACACCTGGATCATAAAGTCGATAAAGTGGGCCTGCGCCACCTGTGGAAAAACGTTACTGCCCCGCAAATGCTGGCCGAAGTGGCCCCGCTGGCGGTGCATAAGATGGGCGAACTTATCTGCACGAATCCCGGTGAAATCACGCTGATTGCCATCGGCCCGTTGACCAACGTGGCGCTGGCTTTGCAGCTTTACCCGCAGATGGCGAGCGCGGTGAAAGAGATTGTGATCATGGGCGGCGTCTTTCACGTTGACGGCTACCTGAAGGACACCAACTTTGGCGTCGACCCTGAAGCCGCACACGCCGTGCTAACCAGCGGCGCAAACATCGTTCTGGTGCCGATGGACGTGACCACCCAAACCATGATGACCCATAGCGATTTGGATGCGCTGGCCACCTGCGATAACCGCCTGAGCCGTTTTCTCGTGGACACCATTCGCCCGTGGATGGATTTTTCTATGCAAACTCGCCAATTGCCTGGCTGCTGGATCCACGACGTGCTGACCGTCGCCTGGCTGCTTGAGCCGGAGCTGGTGAGCTGGACGGAAGATTACGTGGATGTAAGCCTGAACGGACTGAGCCGCGGCAGAACCCTGCGCTATGGCCCGGAACATTTGCGGCTGGCGGTGAACGTTGACGCGCCTCAAGGCAAGCCGGTGAAGCTGCTGCAAACCGTGGATAACCAGAAACTGCTGGCGCTTATCGACCGGCATATCCGCCAGTTTGCATAGAAAAGAGAAAGGGCGCATAGGCGCCCTTTCATACTGCTAACAAACTTTGGTGATAGAAGAAACACCAGACGACTCGTTAAAAAACAGGAAAATCAATTCGTTGATTTTCGGCTGATAACCACAAAGAGGGAAAAACCACGCTTTTTCCCTCTTTGTCAGCAACATCAAAGGGCGCATAGGCGCCCTTTTTTACAGAACCTTGCTGAGGAAGGCCTGAGTTCGCGGGTTTTGCGGCGCGCTAAAGATCTGTGCGGGCACGCCCTGTTCCTGAATCACGCCCTGGTCAATGAAGATCACCCGGTCCGCCACTTCGCGGGCAAAGCCCATTTCGTGGGTTACGATAATCATCGTCATCCCTTCCTGCGCCAGCTGTTTCATCACCGCCAGCACTTCGCCGACAAGTTCAGGATCCAGCGCCGAAGTGGGCTCATCAAACAGAATTATCGACGGCTCCATCGCCAGCGCACGGGCAATGGCCACGCGCTGCTGCTGGCCGCCGGAAAGGCTCGAAGGCCAGGCGTCGATTTTGTCCAGCAGCCCCACCTTTTGCAGCAGCTTTTCTGCGCGGTTTACCGCTTCCGCTTTGGACAGCCCTTTCAGCGACATGGGTGCCATGATCAGGTTTTCCAGCACCGTCATGTGCGGGAACAGATTAAAACGCTGGAACACCATGCCCACGCCTTCGCGCAGCGTGTTGAGGTTGGTTTTTGGGTCGTGTACCGCAAAACCGTTAACCACAACTTCGCCGCCGTCCGGTTTTTCCAGCGCGTTCAGGCATCGCAGAAACGTACTTTTGCCGGAGCCGGAAGGGCCAATCACGCAAACCACTTCCTGAGGTGCGATATCGCAGGAGATGCCGCGCAGTACGTGAGTTTTGCCAAACTGTTTCTGTAAATCCTTAACGTGAATCACTTTTGCCAAACCTCTTTTCCATATGTTGCACCAGCAGCGAAAGCAGGAACGTCAGCACCCAGTACACCACGGAGATGGTCAGGTACGGTTCCCAGTAAGTCGCGTAAGCGCCGGAAACGGTACGCGCCGCGTAGGCCAGATCGGCGAGGCCGATAGCGGACGCCAGCGACGAGTCTTTCACAATAGCGATGGCGTTGTTGCCCAGCGGTGGCAGGATGCGGCGGAACGCCTGCGGCAGGATAACCTTACGCATCGTTTTGCCCCAGCCCATGCCCAGCGCGCGTGACGCTTCCATTTGCCCTTTGTCGATGGACTGAATCCCGGCGCGGAAAATCTCGGACACATAGGCCCCGGCGTTGAGGGTGATCGCCACCACGCAGGAAAGAAATGCGCCGTATTCGGAACGAAGGTCACGAGCAAAGTCCACGGACATCATCCCGCTGGTGATCATGATCCCGTCGCGCGGGTTAATAAACAGCGGTACCAGCGCAAAGTGAACCACCATGATCTGCACAAACAGAGGCGTGCCGCGAAACGCACTGACGTAAACGCGCACCGGCCACTGCACGGCATAACGCAGCACGTGCTTCCACGGGCCGTCATCGGCGTGAGCCATACGCCCAAGCCCCAGCAGCAGCCCCCAGGTTGTGCCTAAAATCACGCAGATAATGGTGCACTTGATGGTCATCAGCGCGCCCTGCATAAACAACGGCGCGTATTCTGAGATTATCTCCCAGCGAAATCCGGTCATACCTGTCCTTTTTGGGGCCGGAATGGCCCCGATTGATAATTACTCTGCCGGGAGGGTTGGAACGTTGTTGTCGAACCAGGTGGCGTAAATTTTAGCGTAGGTGCCGTCGGCGATGATTTTCTTCAGGCCGGCGTCGATTTTGCCTTTCAGCTCGGTGTTACCTTTGGCAACCGCGATGCCGAAGTACTGGCGCTCAAACTTGCTGTCCGGCACCAGCTTAAGTGGTTTTTCCGGGTGGGATTTGATGTAGTACTTCACCACGCCCACGTCGCCCACGGCGGCGTCGATACCGTCTTCAGTCAGTTCCTGCAGCATCAGCGGCGTGTTGTCAAAGCGCTTGATATCGGTGCTGTTTTTACCCAGAACGTCGGACACCACAATGTCGCCGGTGCTGGAGTTAACCACGCCCACTTTTTTGCCTTTCAGGGAAGCAACGGAGTCCACTTTAGAGTCGGTCGGCACCACGATGGATTGCTCCGCCGGGAAGTACGGCGTGGAGAAATCGACCATTGCTTTACGCTTGTCGGTAATGGTGATACCGGAAATGATGATGTCGCGATCGCCGGAGTTCAGCGTGGCGAAGATACCTTCCCACGGCGTGTTAACCAGCTTGATATCAAACCCTTCGGCTTTAGCGATGGCTTTGATGATGTCGATATCGAAACCTTCCAGCTGTTTCTGGCTGTTTTCGTATTCAAACGGACGGTAGGTGCCGCCGGAACCCACAACGTAGGTTTGCGCCAGCGCCTGAGCAGAACTGAACAATGCCGCGAGCAAACACCCGCCAGCCACTACTGATTTCATCGCTTTAGTAAACATAGAAGCCCCTGGATATATGATGTTTTTATGCAGTTAATGTGCATAAAAATACATAATTACCCGAAATGCAGCAACAGATAATTCACGCTGAGTGATAATTACTGACACTGAGGCTTCAGAATGGCGTCCAGCACTGGCGCCATATCAGGCCGCCAGGCGCCCTCTTCCCCATCGTAGAATTTTTCATCGCCGTTAACTGCATACGGAATCTGCGCTTTTTGTAATTCACAGGCGACAAACGTCGCCATCGCAACCTGCTGATCGACCGGCAGTTTGCTGCCAGGAGACCAGTTCCCGACCCAGGAAAGGTGGCCGGTTTTCTGCTGCCAGTGCACGGCAGTTTCGATGCGGGCATGGATCGCCGCTTTTTCCGCATCCGTTCCCGTCGTCCACTGGTTTTTTCCGTTCCAGGTTTTGCCGTTCCAGTTTTTTGGGCCGCCCGGCATCAGATGCCAGTCAGCCATGACCAGCCCGTGGCGGGATTCAGGAATTTTAAGCGTGGCCAGCGCTTCCGGGGAGGCGTGGTTGCGTGGCGCAACAAAGATATGGCGCTGAGGGCTGATTTTATGAATCGCCTTCACGGTTTTGTCGTAAATCTGGTTGAGTAACTGAGGGTTGGCGCTGAGTTTCTCCTCCGGCTGCCCGATGATATCGAACACCAGCGAATCGTCATTTTTGGCAAAAAAGCGCGCCACGGTCGTCCACCACTCAACAATATCTTCCGCATTTTCAGCGGTCGGCTTTGCTTTCAGCTCCGCTGCCCGGTAGCTGATCACCGGCACGATATGGTACTGCTCGCAGGCATCAACGATGCGCCGTAAATGCACCAGTTGCTGATGAGTTATCGGCCCGGCAACGCGAATACGGACATGGCCAAAGCCTCGCTGCTGAAAGTCACGCACCGTGAGAGGATCAAATTCGCGGATGCCTCGCTCTGTTACCGCCCAGTCAACGTTCATTCCCACCCCAAGCTGGCTGGTCCAGGTGGGCGGCAAAACATCCTGCTGCGCAGCAAACGAACTGGCACAGAAAGAGAGGGCAACCAGAATAAGAGTTGGCTTTAACATCGGCGGCACGTTACTTAGCGAAGGAAAACTAATATTTAGCATGCTTTTCCCGTTTGCGGGGAGTGAGGATTGCAATAAAAAATTAATCGTAATGCCGAGTGTGAAGGATTGCCAAAGCGAACTACTCGTCGCTGAGCACAATGCCGAGCCTGCCGGCCATCTTCACAATCTCTTCAACCACTTCTGGCGTTGAAAATATCCCACAAGCTTCACGCTGAAACGCTAAATCCTCAGGACGAGTTCTGTCGCCATAAAAAAGGAAAGCACTGCTGTCATCATGCTGTCGGGATTTCCAGACCATGCCGTCAATGGTGGGATTTTGATCGTGAATCGCGCGCGCCCAGCGCTGCGTTTGCGGGTAAACCAGGCGGTCGCTTAACAGAAAAAACTGCTTTGATAATCCCATCCGGTAAAGGTCTGCTGTTTTTAGCGTCACCAGCGTCAGCTCTCGCCTGAGCACCAGTTGACTCATTCCCCAGTGCCGCCACGGCCTGATGGATAAAAACCCCCGCCGCTCGCCGCCAATCAGGTCGTGAAAAAGCGTTTCGGCCAGCGCCCCTGCCATACTGTCTGCCGCATACAGGCTCGGCACCAGCCGCCCCTGTATATCTTTAAAGGGACTGAACCTTGCACCGTAATCGTTGCCGGTCAGTTCACGTCCTGGATTAAAACTGTTTCCAGGCCAGGTCAGGGCATGACAGCGATAAAGGATCTTTCCCGCCGGTAATGTTTCTTTAAAAATCGGGATCGTGTTCCCTGGCTCAGGGAGTTCAGGGGCAAGCAGCGCAGGCTCACCAAAAAGTGCTCTCGTTTTAGCCTCATCCTTCGGCGCCATCCTGCAGCCTCCTGACCTCGTATTCAGCGGCCTGTAGCACGTTCGCCGGATACGCAGATACCATTTCGGCAGGTGTTTTCCCCGCCAGCAGGCCGTTAGAGGTAGCAAACCATTCTGCCAGCCCCCAGGCCGTTTTGTGCAGAGCGAAGGTATCCAGAAGAACTTTCATCACAGGCAGAGGACGGTAGTTTTCATCCAGACCATAGCGAGGATAGACGTTCCCAACGCCGCGTTTAATGACTGAGAAAATTTTGCCAGCCGCCTTCCAGCGCGTTGGCTGAGCCGAAACATTTTTTGTCGAGTAGCCGCCCAGCATGGCGATTTCATGGGTGGTCAGCCAGCCTTCGTCCGTTAACCTGTCCCGCGCCTGTACCAGACGGGCCTGGTTAATCACCTCATGCTGCTGAGCCGGAGGCAGAAAACTGCTTTGTGTCGCGTAACGCTTTGACGAATCTGCAGTGTAGCTTGCCGTCGGTTCATGGGCGACAAGCATGCCCTCACCGATAAGCTTCTCGCCATAGAGTTCCACCAGCTTTTCATAACCGTCATTAAGCTCCAGCGCCTGCTGCTGCGTTTGTAGCTCTTCGGTTGCCTCTAGCAGATGAGTGAGCTGGGTATGCAGCGCTTCCAGCCCGGAAACGCCACCGCGAAGCGCAAGCTGTAGGGTCAGCCCGGCTTCGCGCTTACTGTTTTGCTCGCGAACGCCTTTTGCAAGCGTGAGTTTCACGCTCTCGCTGTCAAACAGCACCCGGTCTTTTTTCTTCTCAATACGCCCGGTTTGCCTTGATACCATAGCGCCCTCCCAAATAACCTAACTAACCAAACTAACTTCAATAACCCTAACAACTGTACAGATGAGTATAAAAAATGTCCAGACTGGAGACGGTAATCTGGAAAGCATCGCCATAAAAAAAGCGCGACGTCTCTGCCGCGCTTTCCAGTCGCTGAATAAAACTTATTTCAACTCAGGCCAGTAGCCTTTGTTCGCTTCAACCAAATCATCAAGAATCGCTTTGGCAACGGAGGCGCTCGGCACGGTTTTCGACAGGGTGATCGCCTGCCACAGTTTCTGATAAGAGCGGTGCTCCCAGGCATCCACCACCAGTTTTTCGACGGCGACCTGCTGGCTCATCAATCCTTTCTGGAACTGAGGGATATTCCCCACGACCAGCGGTTCCGGCCCATCTTTGCCCACCAGACAAGGGATTTCCACCATTGCTTCCGGGTCGAAGTTATTGATGGCCCCGTTATTCGGCACAATCAGCAGCATCCGCTCCTGGGTGTTAAAGGCAATTGCCGTCGCAAGATCGACGATGTAAGAGGCGTGTTCGTCAATTTCCAGCTCGCCCGCAGAGGATTTCCCGGCGCTGATAATGGCGTTACAGGAACCAAACACATGCTTCTCGCGGTGATCCATCACTTCGTTCGCCCTGGTGCGCTCCGGGTTGGAGTGCTGCACTACGTAATCCGGATACAGGTAGTATTTCAGGTAAGTGTTCGGCAGTGTGTCGGGGTCGAGTGCCCAGACATCTTTAGCTTTGGCAAACGTGTCGTTCCAGCTTGCTTCGGTGCCATGCTCATCTTTTGGCGGTACATAGCCATATTTAGCCACATGTTCGCGAATTTTTGGCATCAAGTCATTGCCGTCTTTATCTTCTACGTGGGTCCACCAGCCAAAGTGATTCAGGCCGTAATAACGCACCTTCATCTCTTTGCGATCCTTCAAGCCCACAATCTGCGCCATACGGCTTTCGATGCCGATAGGCATATCGCAGATATTCAGGATTTTTGAGTTCGGACGCAGGCGGCGGGTCGCTTCCGCCACAATGGCCGCCGGGTTGGAGTAGTTCAGCATCCAGGCGTTCGGCGAATATTTTTCCATGTAATCCACCAGCTCCAGCACGCCACCGATGGAGCGCATGCCGTAGGCTATCCCGCCCGGGCCGCAGGTTTCCTGCCCGAGCACGCCGTGGCGCAACGGGATTTTCTCGTCTTTTTCGCGCATCGGATATTTGCCCACGCGGATGTGCGCCATCACAAAATCTACGTCACTGAACGCTTCCTGCGGGTCGGTGGTATAGCTGAAGTCGATATCCGGGGCCTGCTCTTTCAGGATGATTTTGCAGGCCTCGGCGATGGTCTCCTGACGTGCGCCGTCGTTATCGTAGAACTTCAGCGCCCGCAGCGGGAAGCGGTTCTGGTTAGCCAACAGCATCAGCACGATGCCTGGGGTAAAAGTACTGCCGCCACCTGCTACAACTACCGAGAATTTTTTCATGATACTGCCTCCGTCATGGATGGATGTTCGTCTGAAGTTTGCTCTTTGATAAGGGTTTCAATCTGGTCGCGAATTTGCGGGACATGCAGCCCGACAATCACCTGAATGCCGTTGCCGCTGCGCACCACGCCGTGGGCGCCAAGGGCTTTGAACACTTCGTCAGCTTCGGTTAGCGCCATATCGGCGAGCGTGATACGCAGGCGAGTAGCGCAGTTGTTCAGGCTGGCGATGTTCGCCGCGCCGCCAAGCGCCTGCAGGAAGCCATGCGCCTGCCCGTGCTTTGCGTCCTGGCTGACTGCCGCACTGGTTTGTTGCCGTGCCGCCTGGTAGTCGGCCTTGCTGTAGAGTTTGATCTCGCTGTCTTCCCGGCCCGGCGTTTTCAGGTTGAAGCGCAGAATCAGAGCGCGGAAAACCACGAAGTAGACGCCGGTAAAGGCGATGCCGATGCCTATCTGGGTAAAGACCATCGACGCGTGGTTATGGAACATGGGGATCCAGTTTTGCGGCAGGAACTGGTCCAGCAGGCCGCCGCCCATGTTGCCCACCACACCCGCCATGTACATCACCGTTGCCATCGAGGCGGCCAGGAAAGCGTGAACGGCGAACAGCAGCGGAGAGATAAACAGGAAGGTGAATTCCAGCGGTTCGGTGATGCCGACCAGCATGGCTGTCAGCGTCGCGGGGATCAGCAACCCGGCAACCTTCACGCGGTTCTGCGGCGAGGCGGTGTAGTAGAGCGCCAGCGCGATACCCACCGAGCCAAACACCTTCGAGTTGCCGTGCAGGGCGAAGCCGCCTTCCGGGAACAGGGATTTCAGCGAAGCGGTGCTCTGGCTGAACTCCTGCAGGTGCTGCGCCCAGTACACCTGAATCCCGCCTTCAACCGCCGCCGGGCCGAAGATGAACGGGCCATAGACGAAGTGGTGCAGCCCGGTAGGGATCAGAATGCGCTCGAGGAAAGTGTATACCCAGACGCCGAGCGCCCCGGCACTGCGTAAAAACGCCTGTAGAGATTCGATGCCGAGCTGCACTTTTGGCCAGCCGAGCAGCGTCAACCAGGCACAGGGGATCATCACCAGGAAGGCCACAATCACCACGAAAGAGCTGCCCTGGAAAATACCGAGGAACACCGGCAGCGGCTTATCGAAATAGCGGTTGTGAATGGCGGTGACGATGCCGGAGATAACAATCGCCCCGATGATGCTGGTGTCGAGCGTTTTAATCCCGGCCATCATCGTCAGGCCGCTGCCCGCCGTCGGTTCGAGACTAAAGTCGACGCCGAAGTAGTGCCCCCACGTCATCCCCATCGCGTTGATGAAGTAGTTCCAGGTTAAGAAGCTCACCAGCACCGCCAGACAGGCGCGCCCCTGGGCCTGCTTCGCCAGACCGATAGGCAAACCCACGGCAAAAATCAGCGGCATGTTGCGGAACACCGTCCAGCCGCCTTCCTCGATGATATGAACAATTTGAGCAAACAGAGTATCGGGGGCGGTGAGCGCTTCGCCAACAAACAGCGGGTTGCGCAGCATGATGGCAAGCCCGACCACGATCCCGGCGAAGGGGAACAGCAGAACCGGGGTAAACATTGCACCACCAAAGCGTTGTATTTGACTGAGCATTTTTAAATCCTCATGTAACAACTTCGTAGAGTAAGAGGCGGCCTTATTTTTTTAGTTGGCCTGAAGCTGAGGATATGAGCGCGGGCGGTGGCTCGCCGCGCCAGGCGCAGCGATTCGTGATCGTATTCATGGTTTTTATTTGGCCAAAGTTGTCTACTTTTAATGTTAAAACTAGACAATTAACCGACATATAACGGCGGGATAACGCCTGGAGATGTCCAGCTATGATCTACAAATCCATTGCTGACCGACTAAGGCTGCGGCTTAATTCTGCCGATTACACCATCGGCAGCCCCCTGCCTGGGGAAAAGAAGCTGGCTGAAGAATTTGGCGTGTCGCGCATGACGATTCGCAAAGCGGTGGACTTGCTTGTGGGTTGGGGGCTGGTTAATCGCCGCCAGGGCAGCGGCACCTGGGTCACCAAAAAAGATGTTCACCACGAAACCACCAACCTCACGGGTTTTGTGGAAGTGATGCGCAGCCAGGGCAAAGAGGTGCTGAGCGAGGTGCTGGAATTTAACGTGATGCCCGCCCCCCCGGCGATAGCCAGCCTGCTGCGCATTAAGATCGACGAAAAAATTTATTACTCCCGCCGCGTGCGTGCCGTAGGCGGCAAGCCGCTGATGGTGGAAGACAGCTATATGCCGGTCAAACTCTTTCGCAACCTGTCGCTGGCCCACCTTGAGGGGTCAAAATTCAGCTATATCGAAGATGAATGCCAGATAGTTATCAGCGGCAACTATGAAACGCTGACGCCGGTGCTCGCCGACGCCAAAACGGCCAGGCTGCTGAACATCGCGGAGGCAACGCCGATTTTGCGCATCACCTCGCTCTCCTACAGCGACAAAGGCGAGTTTCTTAACTATTCGGTGATGTTCAGAAATGCCAGCGAATATCAGGTGGATTATCACTTGCGCAGGGATCATACGAGGGTGCCGCCCGAGTAGTCGGGCGGCGATGAGCTATAGCCCCCAGAAGAGCAGTGCCAGCAGCTGAGGAGTGATGATGCGCAGGAACATCACCAGCGGGTAAACCGTGGCGTAAGAAAGCGCGGCGGCTCCGCTGGTCGCATGCAGCCCGTTTGCAAAGGCCAGCGCAGGCGGGTCGGTCATCGAGCCCGCCAGCATGCCGCACAGCGTCAGGTAGTTCATCTTCACCAGCAGGCGAGCAAGCAGGCCAACGGTAATCAGCGGCACCGCTGTAATCAGAATGCCGTAACCAATCCAGCTTATGCCGTCGCCCACCAGCAGCGTGTCGATAAAATCCCCGCCGGACTTGAGCCCAACCACCGCCAGAAACAGGACGATGCCCAGCTCACGCAGCGCCAGGTTCGCACTCGGCGGCATAAACCAGTAGAGCTTGCCGATGCTGCCGATACGTCCGAGGATCAGCGCCATAATCAGCGGCCCGCCAGCCAGGCCAAGGCGCAGCGCCGCCGGGAAGCCGGGGATAAACAGCGGAATGGAGCCCAGCAGCACACCAAGCCCGATACCGATGAACACCGGCAGCATTTGCACCTGCTGCAGCTTGTGCTGCGCGTTACCGACTTCTGCCGCAACCGCATCTATCGATTGAGGCCGTCCGACCAGATTGAGGATATCGCCAAACTGCAGGCTGGCGTTGCTGCTGGCCACCAGCTCGACCCCGGCGCGGTTAAGGCGAGATATCACCACGTCATATTTCTGCTTCAGATGCAGGTCGCGGATCTTCTTGCCCAGAACCTTTTCGTTGGTCACCACCACGCGCTCAACCCGCAGATCCGTACCCCGGGTTGATAGCGAGGTGTCGACTTCGTTGCCGATCACCAGCAGCGCTTTATGCAGATCCTTTTCGGCCCCAACCAGGTGTAACAGGTCGCCAGTCTGAACGATCGTCCCCGGAGAAGGCACCATTAACAGCTCTCCGCGCTTGAGCCGGGAGCAGATAATTTCGTCGCTGTTAAGAATCGGCACGTCCTGAATCGCCAGCCCGTTCAGGTTTGGGTTGGCGACGCAGATATTCATGGTGTGCAGCTGGGCGTGATTTTGGCCGCTGCTGGCCTCAAACTGCTGCGCTTCTTTGTCAACGCTGACGCGAAAAGCCATACGTAACAGCCACATGGTCAGCAGGATACCGCAAATCCCAAACGGATAGGCCATCGCATAGCTCATCCCCATTTGGTCAACCAATTGTCCCGGCGTACCGAGATCGGTGAGGATCTGCTGCCCGGCACCCAGCGCTGGGGTATTGGTGACGGCACCGGAGAAGATCCCCAGCACCACCGGCAATGGCACATTGAATAGCTTATAGACCACGGCGGTGACCAGTGCGCCAAGCACGACGATGAGTATAGCGAACAGATTTAGCCGCAGGCCGGAAACGCGCAGGGATGAGAAGAAACCGGGCCCGACCTGGATACCTATCGTGTAAACAAACAGGATCAGCCCAAACTCCTGGATAAAGTGCAGCATGTCGCCATTCAGGCCAATCCCGGCCTGATTGACAAAGTGGCCGACAATAATACCGCCGAACAGCACGCCTCCGATCCCGAATCCTACCCCGCGGATCTTGATATTGCCGATCCACAATCCCACGACGGCGACCAGCGCCAGCATACTGACGGTTAACGCTATTCCACTCATATATAATCCCTGTGAATAACATTATTGTTATTAAGGATTCTGGCAGAGCTGAAGGGCGGATAATGGGGCGCGGAGCACAAAAAAGGCCCCATTTTCAGGGGCCTTGATAAGGGAGACTGAATTAGCTATTCAGCGCCGGACGTTCGCTAATGGCGATCCGCTGCGGAGCAACTTCTTCTGGGATGTCGCGCACCAGGTCAATGTGCAGCAAGCCGTGGGTGAACGTTGCCCCTGAGACCTTCATATGCTCGGCCAGGGTGAAGCTCAGACTGAACGGCTGAGTCACCAGCCCCTGATGCAGCCAGTTGATCTCTTTTTCCGGTTTAACCGGCGTGCCCTTCACGCTCAGGCGGGTACCTTCCAGCTCGATATCAAGATCTTCCTGGCGGAAACCGGCCAAAGCCAGCGTAATGCGGTAATGATTATCGTCGCTTTTTTCGATGTTGTACGGCGGGAAGCTCTGGCTTTCACCACTGGACTGCAGCGCGTTGGCCAGTTTATCGAAGCCGATCCATTGACGCAGAAGTGGGGATAAGTCGTAGTTACGCATAGTGTTTTCTCCTTCTTTGAAGCAAGAAATAACCTGCCCGCATGCGAACGGGCATTGGCTCCCTGACGGCAAGCCAGCTTGATGACGGGCCGCGCGCGGCGCGACCCCATGAATTAGTTGATTTCGATGCGGCGAGGCTTCATCGATTCTGGAATTTCACGTTCCAGGCTGATGTACAGCAGGCCGTTGACAAGGTTTGCGCCACGAACGTGGATGTTTTCCGCCAGCTGGAATTTGCGCTCGAAGTTGCGTTCGGCAATGCCCTGGTAGAGGTAAGTACGCTCTTGCTGCTCGCCCGCGTGTGCCCCTTTGACGATAAGCAAATTATCCTGGGCAGTGATCTCAAGTTCGCTTTCCGCGAAACCGGCGACGGCGATAGCAATCCGATAGTGGTTTTCGTCCACTAATTCAACGTTGTACGGAGGGTAGCCGCCGTTACTTTGGCTCTGGTTGCTTTCCAGCAGATTAAACAGACGGTCGAAACCAATGGCGGAACGGTACAACGGAGAAAGATCGAAGTTACGCATAATAAAAAGCTCCTGAAATCAGCGAGTAAATGGTAAAAGCCTTCCAGTCGGACAGGCCATGAACCTGAGCACCCAATCGGCGTACTCGTTTTGGTTACCCTACTAAAATGTGGCTCGCTTAAAATTTTTCAAGGCGCTTTACTGCAAATTTTTTGCGTCCTGAGGTTTCCTTACATAGACTGGCAAACAGCATAAAAGGTTAAAAATATGCGATAGCCGCCGCAGAGCGGAACGATGGGCATTTTTAAATCACAGGCGGATGTTATAACTCCGCTGGGGCTGGTACTCCGCCAACCATTGAAGATGACAGCAAAATGATAATGAGAAACTGGTTTCCAACTCTGGTGATTAGCAGCGGGCTGTTATTACTGACCGGCTGCTCCAGTATGATGTCACACAGCGGCGGCAAAGAAGGTTTGTATCCGGGCACGCGAGCCAGCGCAGCAACGCTTGGCGACGATGAAACAAGCTGGGCTATAAAACCACTGGTTGCGCTGGATCTGCCGTTTACCGCCGTGCTCGATACGGTGCTGCTGCCGTGGGATATGTTCCGTAAAGACAACTCGGTGAGATCGCGTGTGGAAGCCAGCGAGCAACAGAATCTGGCCACTAACTCCGTTATCCCACCGGCAGAACTGCCTCACTGAATCATTTACAGACCGGTTTCCGCACACCATAGCTGGCGGAAACCATCGATGTCCTGCATCCAGGCAACCTGCTTGCCGTTTGGGGAAAAGACGATAGCGTCCCCGGAAGGCGCTTCCCCTTCCGCTGCACCTAATGCCGTAATCGCTCCGCTTTGCGCGTCACACAGCACCACACGGCCCTGCTGCACAAACCCAAGGGCTTTGCCGGAAGGATGCCAGTTAAAGGCCGACTGAATGCCGTGCTCACCGTGGGTAATCTGCCGTGGCTCACCGCCGTTCGGGGAAATCATCCAAAGCTGCACCACGCCGCTGTCGTCGCGCATCAGGAAGGCAAGCTGGCTACCGTCCGGGCTGCTGCGGATCCAGTGCCGGGGCTGATTCACCAGGCCCGGATAGCTGCGCTCATGGGTAAAAGTCAGCCGGCGCTGCACCACACCTTTTGGCGGCGCTGGCAGCGTCGTGGCGGTGCCACACAGCGGTTCACTTCCAGCTTGCTGGTACGCCTGCGGCTCATCGGGCAGATCGACGATAAACAGCTCAGGCACCTTCTCGCCGTTTGCCGACCAGGTATCGCCAATAAATGCCAGCGCCCAGCGCTGAACGCTACCGTCTGGCTTTCGGTAGCCATGCTCCCCGACCCAGCCTTCTTCGTAGGCACGGTTAATCTCATCGCTGCCGGGCTGTGGCTCTGCCGTTGTGCGGCTCACCAGCACGCAATAATGGCTCCCGCCGTATTCTCGTGGATGCTGTTTTGGCGGCGTTACGGGGCCAAAAGGCAGCGCGATGCCGACGTTACGTAGATCTAAGCGCGTATCAAACTCATGCATAACGTGGTCGTTGTAGGTGAAGCTCAGGCGGCTGCCGTCCGGACTCCAGACGTGAACATGGCTGCCGCCGCGCAGCGCGCCAGGGGTATAAGGCGAGGTGATGTCCATCGCATCAAGGTTTCTGGCCTCACCCTGCGCCACAACCACGCCACGGCGGTGGTGGAAGTCATAGTGCCAGTCAGTGTCCGGGTTTTCCGGGCCGTGGATGAAAACGTAACGCTCAGGCTGCCGTGGGCTCACGGTCACCACGCCAACGTGGGCACCTTCTGGGGCGCGATAAACTACCTCGACATCACCGTTCTGGGTATTAACTCGCTCGATGGTTGTGCCGGTAAAAGAAGCACCCGATGGCCGCACGTCGAAGGCCAGCCACTGGCTGTCCGGCGTCCAGGTATTAACGTTGGTAAGCTGATGATGACGCGGTGCGAAGGTGAGTTGTTTAATCACGGTTTTGCCCTGAAGCGCTGAGTACGCCTCAGGGTAAAAGAATTAGCCAGGCCTTTCCACTTTGCCAGGCAGCCTGCCCCGAAGCCACGCGCAAAACTGGCGGGTTAGCGGGTCATTTTCGCTTTCACGATGGATAAGCCACGCCCAGTCAGCGCCACGTACGGTTTGCTCCACCAGCGGGCTAAGTTGCTCATTTTCCCTTTTTCTTTCTGCCAGCAGTTGGCTGACAAGCGCAATACCCAGTCCCTCTGCAGCGGCGTCAAGCAACAATCCAGCATCGGAGAAATTCATCCCCTGGCTTTGCTGGCCGACGTCCACCCCGCCAGCCACGCTCCAGTGCTCCCAGCTCATCTCACGTTCGCCGTGCAGCGTTATTCGCTGTTCCACCGGCATAGCCTGCACGGCGGGATGACAGGCCGGATAAAGTCTATCCTTGTACAACACCTCAAAAAGGCATTCCGCCTGCTGGCTGAGGTCGTCCCGGATAGCCACGTCGATGGTTTCGCTGGCCATGTCCGGCGGGTCAAAACTGGTGAACAGCCAAAGATCGGTCTGCGGATACCGGCGATTAAAGTCCGCCAGATTGGGCAACAGCCAGTGCCTGGCGAAAGCGGGGGTGGTGTTCACGATAAGCTGGTTCGGCTTGCGGTACTGATCGAGCCGACGGATACCCACAGCCAGCTGTTGCAGCATAACCTGCGCGGTGCTGTAGAGATCCTGGCCGGCGTCCGTAAGGCTGACGCTACGCCCGCTGCGAAAGAACAGCGGTTGCTCCAGGTAAGCCTCCAGACTGCGGATTTGCTGGCTGATGGCCGATTGAGTCAGGTGCAATTCCGCGGCAGCTTGATGAAAGCTCCCCAAGCGCGCGGCGGCTTCAAACCCACGCAGGGCATTTAACGGTGGCCAGTGTTTTAACATATCGATAAGCCGAGCTAATCAGGTGTCCGCTAAATATATCGTTGGAAGCTGAATTCAGCCAGTGGTGGAATATCAACCTGTAACACTGAGCAGAATTTCTTACGTTAAACAGCTATACGGGAGTCCGGTATGTCAACGCGTCGTGAATTTATCAAATGTGCCTCGGTGCTGGCCGGGATGGGCATGGCGGGCTCTTTCGGGCTGCCTGTTTCCGCCTTCGCGGCCGCCAGCCCTGGCTGGCGCATGCCTGACGAAGGCGAGCTGCAGCAGCGTGCATTTATCGCGTTTGGCGCTCAGCGATCCATCTGGAAAGATTTTACCCCTGACGTGCAGGATGCCCTGGGCCGCATCGCGCACGCCATCGCCGGTTACCAGCCGTTGACGGTATTCTGCCGGGAGCACGAACGCACCCTGGCTGAGGAAAAATGCGGCAGCCACAACGTAACCTACGTGGTGACCGAGCTGGACGACATCTGGATGCGGGACACCGGCGCGTGCTTTGTCACTTCGCCGGATGGCAAACTCGCCGCCGTGGGCTTTAACTTCAACGGCTGGGGCAATAAACAGCGGCACAGCAAAGACACGAAGCTGGCGGCGTTTATGGCCAAAAAATACGATGCGGTGCCGTTCATCCGCAGCGCGCTGACGGGCGAAGGTGGCGGCATTGAAGTGGACGGGCACGGCACCGGCATCATGACCGAAAGTAGCTGGGTAAACGCCAACCGTAACCCGGACTGGAGCCGTGACCGGGTCGAACAGGAGCTGAAAACGCAGCTTGGTCTGAGGAAGATTATCTGGCTGCCGGGCATCAAAGGCAAAGATATCACCGACGCCCACGTCGATTTTTACGCCCGCTTTGTAAAGCCAGGCGTGGTGATCGCCAACCTCGATCCCGACCCGGATTCCTGGGACCACAAGGTGACCCAGGCGCATCTGGAGATCCTCAGGCAGGCAACAGACGCCGATGGCCGCAGGCTACAGGTGCACAGCGTCACGCCGCCACAGGCCCCACGCGCAAGCCGCTTCAGCGAAGAGAACCCGGATTTTGCCGCCGGGTACATTAACTACTTCGTGATAAATGGCGCGATTATCGCCCCGGAATTTGGCGATGAAGAGACCGATGAGGCGGCATTTCGCCTGCTGTCGACGCTTTACCCTGAGCGTGAGGTCGTGCAGTTGAACATCGACGCGATTGCCGCCGGAGGCGGAGGGATTCACTGCGTGACGAATCAGTTACCCGCAGTGAAATAACAAAAGGGAGCGCACCAGGCGCTCCCTCTTATTTAACCCACCCTTTCCACTTTCCCCACCAGCAGTATGTAGGAAAGTGCGCCAAGAAAAGCGACCGCCGCGATATATACCAACGCCGGCGCAAAACCGTAGCTTTGAGCGAGATAGCCAATGACCAGGGGCACGGTGATCCCGCCGAGGCCGCCGATAAAGTTAAACACGCCGCCCGTCAGGCCAATCAGGCGCATTGGTGCCAGGGAGGACACCAGCGACCAGGTGATGGACGCAAAGCCGTTACCGAAGAAGGCAATCGCCATCAGCGTCATAATCCACACCGGATCCTCAGTGTAGTTAGCTCCCATGATGCAGGTTGAGAGCAGCAAACCGCAAATGATGGGTGTTTTACGCGCAATTCCCAGCGAATACCCTTTCCGCACCAGGCGGTCCGCTACCCAACCGGACAGCAGTACGCCAAAGAAGGCCGCCAGAAATGGCACCGTGGTCATAAAACCAGCCTTCAGAGCGGTAATGCCTTTTTCCTGCGTCAGGTAGTTCGGGAACCAGGTCAGGAAAAACCATAGCGTTGAAGCTACCGCGAACTGGCCCAAATAAACACCTACCAGCTTACGGTGGAACACCAGTTTCCAGTCGGCGGCGCTCAGCGGCTTACGCGCTTTCTTTTCTACTGGAGCATCGCCGTCCACAAGGCCACCGCCTTCGCGAATGTAGTCCAGCTCAGCGGCGTTAATGCCTTTGCTCTTACGCGGCGGCTGATAAACCTTAAACCAGATAATCGACCAGATGATGCCGACCCCGCCGGTTACGATAAACACCCAATGCCAGCTTAAAAGCTCCTGAATCCAGATCAGCAGTGGCGTAAGGAATGCCAGGCCAACAAACTGCCCGGAGGTGTAAAAGCCCACCGCAGACGCACGCTCGTGCTCCGGGAACCAGCTTGTCACCATCCGGTTATTGGTCGGGAACGCCGGTGCTTCAAAAATACCGGTAATCGCGCGCAGGCCAATCAGCGACAGCAGACCGGTCGCAAACCCCTGGAACAAAGTGGCAACGGACCACCCCATGATGGCAATAAAATAGGTCAGTCGGGAACCCACGCGGTCGAGAAACCAGCCGCCCGGGATCTGGCACAGGGTATAAAGCCAGGCAAAGGCCGAGAAGATATAGCCCATTTCCGTTTTGGTGATACCAAACTCTTCCTGAATATGGGCTGAGGCAACCGCGAGGTTGGCGCGGTCAACGTAGCAAATCACCACCGTAATAAAGATCATCACCAGCGTTAAATAACGGCGGCGCGTAGGTTTCACTGTCGTTACAGAAATATCCATGATATTTCATCTCCAGAATATGGCATGGCGAATCTCATCACCATGCCCTGTGATACAGAGGGTGTTTATAATGTTTTATTATTTACTGCTGACTTCTGACGTTATTTTTTTACCATTCAGCCACGGAACCGTCGGCGTGACGCCATAAAGGGTTTCGCCAGTCGGTAGCATTTTTACTGCGGGCAATCACCTGCTCTTCGTCAATTTCAACCCCAAGCCCCGGTTTCATCAGCGGCAGGAAATAACCGCCGTCCATTTTAAAGTCTTCTTTGTTTTTCACGAAGTCGAGTAGCTCGGCACCTTTGTTATAGTGGATACCCATGCTTTGCTCCTGGAATACCGCGTTACGGGAAACAAAGTCGATATGCAAGCAGGCGGCCAGCGCAATCGGTCCCAGCGGACAGTGCGGCGCGAGAGAAACATCGTAAGCTTCTGCCATACCGGCAATTTTATAGCATTCGGTGATGCCGCCTGCGTGGGAGAGATCCGGCTGCAGAATGGCAATACCGCCCGCTTCCAGCACGCGCTTAAATTCAAAGCGGGAGAACATGCGTTCGCCTGCCGCGATAGGAATGTGCGTTTGCGCCGCCAGGCGTGGATAATATTCCGCCTGTTCCGCCAGAACCGGTTCTTCAATAAACAGAGGGCGATACGGCTCCAGTTCTTTAATTAATACTTTAGCCATCGGGGCGCTTACCCGCCCATGGAAATCCAGGCCAAATTCAATTTCATTGCCGAAGGTTTCGCGAATTTGAGCCACCGTATTTACGGCGGCGTCAACGGCACGGGAATTATCAATAATGCCCATCTCCTCGCAGCCATTTAATTTAAAGGTATCGAAACCAATTTTGCGTAAGGATTTAATTCCGTCGATCACTTCTGCCGGGCGGTCGCCGCCAACCCAGCTGTAGGCTTTAATTTTATCGCGCACCAGGCCGCCCATAAGCTGCCATACCGGCGCGTTAAGCACCTTACCTTTAATATCCCACAGCGCCTGATCGATCCCGGCAATGGCGCTCATCAGAATCGGGCCACCGCGATAGAACCCGCCGCGATACATCACCTGCCACAGGTCGTTAATGCGGGCCGGATCCTGTCCAATCAGGTATTCGCTTAGTTCATGCACCGCTGCCTCAACGCTGCGGGCGCGCCCCTCGATAACCGGTTCCCCCCAGCCCACTACACCCTCGTCAGTCTCAATTTTCAGGAACATCCAGCGCGGCGGTAAACGGTACGTCGTCAGTTTGGTAATTTTCATTGCACGGCCTCTTGATACGCTTTAACAAATGCTTTTGCCCTTTCGCTGGTGCGGCTCACCGGCTGCCCGGCACGGTATAAATCGCTGCCCAACCCCGCCCCAGCGCAGCCAGCCTGCAGCCAGATATGCAGGTTTTCCGGCGTAACGCCGCCGACGGCAAACACCGGCACGTCCGGCGGAAGCACGGCTTTCAGCGCTTTGATGTAGTCCGGCCCGAAGGCAGAAGAAGGGAAAATTTTCAGCGTCTGCGCGCCCGCCTCCAGCGCGGAAAAAGCCTCGGAGGCCGTTGCACAGCCCGCACAAACCGTCATACCGCTTGCCACGGCGCGGCGGATCACGTCCGGCTGTGTGTTCGGCGTGACCATCAGCTTGCTGCCCATTGCCGCCAGTTCGTCTACCTGATCCACCTTGAGTACAGTGCCCGCCCCGATCAGCGCTTTATCGCCGAATTCTGCGACCATAGAGGCGATGCTTTGCTGCCACAGCGGTGAGTTGAGGGGAATTTCCACCGCATCAAACCCGGCGTCCAACAGCGCGATTACGTGCGCCTGGACCTCCTGCGGGGTGATGCCGCGTAAAATCGCGATCAGCGGAAGCTTAGTTTGCCACTGCATTTGCAATACTCCTTATTCCTGCCTGGAAAGCATTGTCGCCATCCACCACCTGGCTGCTAAAGCCGAGCAGGGATAAAGCTGCCTGATAGCGAGCGCTAAGCGCGGGATTGGCCACAATGGTGACAGGCTGCCCGACCGGACAGGCAAAACGGCGCGTCATCGTCGCCACTTCGCTGCCAATCAACAGCCCGGAAAGGAAATCGCTTACCTGCTCTCGCGGTAGCTGGCCCAGCACATGCGCGGCGCGTACCTCAAAGAGCTGAGGCAGCAGGTCGCCATCATTGATCCCGCGCTCGAGCCCGGCGTTAAACGCCTCAGGGCTGGCCTGTTGTTCTGGCAGGCCAGTACCAATCAGGGAATGCTGAAGCAGCAGATGATGCAGTTCGCCGGTCAATACGGTGCGGAAATCGAGTACCGACTCTTCATCCGTTTGCACCCATTTGCAGTGGGTACCAGGCATAATATAAAGCGGAGCAGGCTGCAGCGCGCGGGCACCCAGCAGCTGGGTCTCTTCGCCACGCATCACGTTTTGGTTGTCTTCGCGCTGCACGCACAGGCCTGGGACTATCCACACCTGCTCAGCCACGGCGGTCATTTGCTCGCTGAAAGTAGCAAAGCGAGCGGGGCAAGGCAGATACGGGGCAATTTTCCAGCCCGCATTACTACCAACCATACCGGCCATCAGCGCCGGCGTGAGCGTATCTCGCCAACCTGCAACAACCTCACTAAACACCGCCTCCGGGGACTTGCCGCCCAGGCGCGTCACGCCTGAAGTACTTTTGCGGCTGTCGATGCATTCCCCGTCCTGGTAGAGCCAGGTGCGAAGGTTGGTCGACCCCCAGTCAATGGCGATGTAGCGAGATGTCATGTAATGTCCTTTAGTCGTTTAGTGGAGCTGGCGATCATGGTGAGTGCCGCCTGCTCCGCTGCTGCGCTGTCTTGATGACGGATCGCGTCATACAGCGCTTTATGTTCCTGAAGGGTTCTCGGCATGTTGGCCTCATCGCCCATCCAGGTTCGCTCAAAAACGGCCCGTTGCAGGGAGCTGATAGCAATACTCAACTGCTGTAAAACCGGGTTATGTACGGACTCCAACACCGCTTCGTGGTAGCGGATATCCGCCTCGTTAAACGCGTCACGGTTCTGGTTATTCGCCACCATGTCGTTCAAAGCACCTTCTATCCGGGCCAGATCATTCGATGTCGCGCGCTCCGCCGCCCAGCGAGCAATAGCGGGTTCAACCAGATTTCGCACTTCACTCATCGCGGCAATGAGGCGCGGGTCGTAGTCGTTCGCCAGCACCCACTGCAACACCTCGGTATCAAGATAGTTCCACTGGTTACGGGGCTGAACGAACGCGCCGCGATAACGCTTCATTTCAATCAGCCGCTTTGCCATCAGCGAGCGAAACACTTCCCGAATGATGTTCCGCGATGTTTCAAACTCTTCGCACAGCTCGGCTTCTGCCGGTAATGCCGCGCCCGGCGCGTATTTGCCACTCACGATTTGCTGGCCCAGCGTGACGATAATGCGGTCGGTTTTATTGAGGGTCATGACGGGTTCCTTGTTCATAAAGTCTTACCCGTTACTTTACCGCTCCCGGCGAATTTCACCGCATTTTTGAAGTACAAATGTGAGGCCAAATGCCGTTCCATTGCGCTCAATGTAGTACAATATACTCATGTTGTACTACAATATGGATCACATAATAGGCAATTGACGATCGAAAGGGTAAAAAAAGCCCCGGCAGAGCCAGGGCAGCAGGCATGAGAAGCAGTCGTTAATTCAGCACAAACTTCTCGATAGCGTAGGCCACGCCGTCTTCCAGGTTGGATTTGGTAACGAAGTTGCTGACGGCTTTCACTTTGTCGGTCGCGTTGTCCATCGCCACACCCATGCCCGCATATTCCAGCATTGCGATGTCGTTTTCCTGGTCACCGATGGTCATCACTTCTTCCGGCTTAATGCCCAGTTTCTCCGCCAGTGACTTCACGCCGGTGCCTTTGTTGACGCGCTTGTCGAGGATCTCCAGGAAGTAAGGCGAGCTTTTCAGCAGCGTATAGCGCTCAAAGACGTCGGCCGGGATTCGGGTGATGGCTTCATCGAGAATGGCCGGCTCGTCAATCATCATGACTTTTAAGAACTCGCCGTTTTTATCCATGTTTTCCGCTTCGCAGAACACCAGAGGAATACTGGCGATAAAGGACTCATGCACCGTGTAGTAGCTGATATCGCGGTTCGCGGTGTACAGAGTATGGCGATCCAGCGCATGGAAGTGTGAGCCCACTTCGCGGGACAGGTTTTCCAGGAAACGATAGTCGTCATAGTTCAGCGCCGTCTGGGCGACGGTGCTGCCGTCGCTCGCCTTCTGCACCAGCGCGCCGTTGTAGGTAATGCAGTAGTCGCCAGGCTTATCCATCTGCAGTTCACGCAGGTAGCTTTCAACGCCAGCAAACGGACGACCGGTACAGATCACGACGTTCACGCCGCGCTCTCGCGCCGCCGCAACGGCCTGTTTTACCGCCGGAGAGATAGTGTGGTCTGGCAGCAGCAGCGTGCCATCCATATCAATTGCAATCAGTTTTATGGCCATGGGATCTTCAGAGGTAATGGATTTACCTCATGCTAACGCGATTCCGCTCAAAAAACAGCAGTAAACACCGGGGAAAAGGAGGATGAAAGGCGGCGGACAAACTCCTCTTTTCAAAGCCCCGGACAGACAGCCGGGGCCAACAAAAAAGTTAACTGAACAACTTACCTTTCAAAAGGTTAACGCCAGCGCTTAGCAGATCGTTATGGGCTTCCGGCGTCACTTCGCCGTTGGGCGACAGCGCGTCTATCACCTTCGGCAGGTATTCCGCCAGCAAAGCGGAGGCAGACCCCGTATCAACACCCAGCTTCTCACCCAGTGCGGCAACGGAAGGCGAACCCAAAGCCTGAGTTATCTGCTCGCCGCTAAGCGACTGGTTTGTCGTATTGCTGCTAAGCCAGGAGGAAACAATATCGCTTAATCCCCCCTGCCGCAGTTTGTCCAGCAGCGCCTGAATGCCCCCCTGCTGTTCCACCCAGCTTAAAATGGCCTGATATTTACCGGCGTCGCCGTTCAGCAGCGAGCCCGCAACCTGATCAAAAAGTCCCATGGGGTTTCCCTCTGTGATGTAGAAAATCGACACCGGAAAGTATAGCGCCCATAAAAAAAGCCGTGCTAAAAGCACGGCTCTTTAGTCTGGCTGGGCTGGCCTTAGATATCGATGTTCGCCGCTTTCAGGGCGTTCTCTTCGATAAATGCACGGCGTGGTTCAACCGCATCGCCCATCAGGGTAGTGAACAGCTGGTCCGCGGCAATCGCGTCTTTAACGGTCACGCGCAGCATGCGGCGGCTGTCAGGATCCATAGTGGTTTCCCACAGCTGATCCGGGTTCATTTCACCCAGGCCTTTATAGCGCTGGATAGCGAGGCCACGACGTGACTCTTTCTGCAGCCACTCCAGCGCCTGCTCGAAGCTGGCTACCGGCTGACGACGTTCGCCACGTTCGATAAAGGCATCTTCTTCAATCAGACCACGCAGCTTCTCACCGAGTGCGCAAAGACGGCCATATTCGCCCCCTTCCACAAACTCTTTTTCCAGCACGTAGTCGGTGTCCACGCCGTGAGTACGCACGCGTACAATCGGCTCAAACACGTTCAGCTCGCTGTTATGGTGAATATCGTATTTCCAGGTGCTGCCGTGTTGCTCTTTTTCGTTCAGCGTCGCGGTCAGCGCAGAAATCCACTGCGTCACTTTCGCTTCATCGGCCAGGTCGGCCACCTGCAGCGTCGGGTGATAAACCAGGTTATTCAGCAGGTTGCGTGGATAACGACGCTCCATGCGGCCAATCATTTTCTGCGCGGTGTTGTATTCCGCCACCAGCTTCTCGAGTGGTTCGCCAGCCAGCGCAGGTGCACTGGCGTTGGTGTGCAGGGTTGCACCGTCAAGGGCGATAGCGATCTGGTACTGGTCCATCGCCTCATCATCTTTGATGTACTGTTCCTGCTTGCCTTTCTTCACTTTGTACAGCGGCGGCTGAGCGATGTAGACGTGGCCACGCTCAACGATTTCCGGCATCTGACGGTAGAAGAAGGTCAGCAGCAGCGTACGAATGTGAGAGCCGTCGACGTCGGCATCGGTCATGATGATGATGCTGTGGTAGCGCAGCTTGTCCGGGTTGTACTCGTCACGGCCAATGCCGCAGCCCAATGCGGTGATAAGCGTCGCCACTTCCTGAGAAGAGAGCATCTTGTCGAAGCGCGCCTTCTCAACGTTAAGGATTTTACCTTTTAGCGGCAGGATCGCCTGGTTCTTACGGTTACGCCCCTGTTTTGCAGAGCCGCCCGCAGAGTCCCCTTCCACAAGGTACAGTTCAGACAGCGCCGGATCGCGTTCCTGGCAGTCCGCCAGCTTGCCCGGCAGGCCAGCCAGATCCAGCGCACCTTTACGGCGGGTCATTTCACGTGCGCGACGTGCAGCTTCACGGGCACGTGCAGCATCAATAATTTTGCCGACAACGATTTTCGCGTCAGACGGGTTTTCCAGCAGGTATTCGGCCAGCAGTTCGTTCATCTGCTGCTCAACCGCGGATTTCACTTCCGAAGAAACCAGCTTGTCTTTGGTCTGGGAAGAGAATTTAGGATCCGGCACTTTCACGGAAACTACTGCAATCAGGCCTTCACGCGCATCGTCACCGGTGGCGCTGACTTTGGCTTTTTTGCTGTAGCCTTCTTTGTCCATGTAGGCGTTCAGGGTACGAGTCATCGCCGCGCGGAAGCCCGCAAGGTGAGTACCGCCGTCGCGCTGAGGGATGTTGTTGGTGAAGCAGTAGATGTTTTCCTGGAAACCGTCGTTCCACTGCAGCGCCACTTCCACGCCGATCCCGTCTTTTTCAGTGCTGAAATAGAACACGTTCGGGTGAATCGGGGTTTTGTTCTTGTTGAGGTACTCAACGAAAGCCTTGATACCGCCTTCGTAGTGGAAGTGATCCTGTTTGCCGTCGCGCTTGTCGACCAGGCGGATAGACACGCCAGAGTTCAGGAACGACAGCTCACGCAGACGCTTAGCCAGGATTTCGTATTCGAATTCGGTTACGTTGGTGAAGGTTTCATGGCTCGGCCAGAAACGCACCTGAGTCCCGGTCACATCGGCGTCACCGGTCACTGCCAGCGGAGCCTGAGGCTCACCGTGGATGTAGGTTTGCTGATGCACTTTACCTTCGCGGCGAATGACCAGCTCAAGCTTCTGGGACAGGGCGTTAACCACCGAGACGCCTACGCCGTGCAGGCCGCCGGACACCTTATAGGAGTTGTCATCGAACTTCCCGCCGGCGTGCAGTACGGTCATGATAACCTGCGCCGCAGAGACGCCCTCTTCCGGGTGAATACCGGTAGGAATACCACGGCCATCATCGGTTACCGAGACGGAGTTATCCGCGTGGATAGTGACCACGATGTCTTTACAGTGGCCCGCGAGCGCTTCGTCGATAGCGTTATCCACGACCTCAAATACCATGTGGTGCAGACCGGTGCCGTCATCCGTATCGCCGATATACATGCCCGGGCGCTTACGTACCGCATCCAGCCCCTTAAGGACTTTGATACTGGAGGAGTCATAAGAATTCGACATCAACGTTTCTCGCTCATTTAATCTTGGGTTAATCCGCTATTTTACCCTGATCCACGGCGAACATCTTTGAATTTTTGTCCGCCATATCCATCACATGTTCGGCGCTGATCGCGCTAACAAAAACTTGTGACTCCGTGGCCTTTAACCGGCTGGCCAACAGGCCGCGCCTGGCGTCATCCAGTTCAGAGGCAAAATCATCTATCAGATACAGGCAACGCCGCCCGTTCTGCCGGGTGAGAAACTCACCCTGCGCCAGTCGTAAGGCGCACATCAGTAATTTAAGCTGCCCGCGCGAGAGCGTGTCTTCCACCGGAGCCCCGTCGGCACGAATACGAAAATCTGCTTTATGCGGGCCGTGCGCGGTATAGGTCAGCATCCGGTCGCGTTCGAAATTACGCTCCAGCACTTCGCTATAGTCGCTCTCTTTCTCCCAGCCGCGCTGGAAGGAGAAGCTCAGGGCAAATTCCGGTAAAAACTGTGCGCAGGTATCGGCCATATCTTCCGCAATGGCGGCGCTGTAGTCGGCGCGCCAGCGGCTGATTTGCTCGGCCAGCGGAATCAGCTCCTGATCCCACGGGCGCAGCTGCGCGTAGCGTGTCACCTGGCGCAACGCGGCGTTACGTTGCTTCAGCAGGCGTTTGAGATTACTCCAGGCCACAAAAAAGCCGGGTTCATTGTGAAAGCAGCCCCAATCAAGGAAAGCTCTACGGTATTTGGGGCCGCCGCCCAGCAAAGTAAACCCCTCCGGGGTAATCAGCTGCATCGGCATCATCATCGCCAGTTCGGCGATTTTGTGGCCGTCGCTGCCGTCAATGCGCACTTTGCTATCGCCGGTGCGGTCTTTGGTCAGGCCGATTGAGGTTTCCCTTTCACCGTCCTGAAGCCGCCCGTGCAAAACAAAAGCGTCCTGTTCATGGCGGATCACGCGTTCAATTTTCAGGCTGCGAAAAGCGCGACCGTGCCCGAGGGTATAAATCGCCTCAAGCACGCTGGTTTTGCCGCTGCCGTTAGCACCGACCAGAAAATTAAAGCCAGGAGAAAGAGCGAGATCCGCGTTTTCGATGTTGCGAAAGTCTTTAATCAGCAAACGCGTAAGTGACATCTACAGTCTCATTGGCATAACAACATAGGCCGCCGCCTGGCTGGCCGCGTCTTCAATCTGCACGCTGGAAACGGAGTCGGTCAGCAAAATGCGGACGTTCTCGCACTTCAGGGCGTTCAGCACGTCCAGCACATAGCTGACGTTGAAGCCGATTTCCATCTCGGTACCGTCGTAGGAAACGTCCAGAATCTCTTCTGCTTCTTCCTGCTCGGGGTTGTTTGCCGTTATTTTCAGCTGGTTTTCGCTGACGAACAGGCGCACACCGCGGAATTTCTCGTTCGACAGAATCGCCGCACGGGCAAACGCCTGCTTCAGCAGATCGCAGCCTGCATCGAGGTGTTTATCCGGGTTCTTCGGCAGCACGCGACGGTAATCCGGGAAGCGGCCATCTACCAGCTTGGAGGTAAAGATGAAGTCGCCGACGTGTGCGCGAATGTTATTGCTGCCGATTTGTACGTGCAGCGGGGTTTCACCGCCGTCAAGCATACGCATAAGCTCAATCACGCCTTTACGCGGCACGATAACCGAATGGTTTGGCAAAGGCTGGCCCACCGGCATGGAACAGACCGCCAGGCGGTGGCCGTCCGTTGCAACGGTACGCAGGTCTTCGCCTTCGGTTTCGAACAGCATGCCGTTCAGGTAATAGCGAACGTCCTGATGCGCCATAGAGAACTGCGTGGCTTCGATCAGGCGCTTCATGGTCGCCTGCGGCAGGGTAAATTCTACCTCGCTCTGCCAGTCGTCCAGGTTCGGGAAGTCCGCCGCCGGCAGCGTGGAAAGCGAGAAGCGGCTACGCCCGGAGCGCACCAGCATACGGTCGCCCTCCAGCTGTACCGCAATTTCAGCCCCTTCCGGGAGGCCACGGCAGATATCGAAGAATTTACGTGCAGGTACGGTTGTTGCCCCAGGTTCATGAGGCTGTACCAGCGCCACGCGCGCCACCATCTCCATTTCCAGATCGGTACCGGTTAAAGAGAGTGCACCTTCAGCCACCTGCAACAACAGGTTGCCCAGGATAGGCAGAGTCGGGCGGCCTCCGAGAGGGCCACTTACCTGCTGCAGCGGTTTTAATAAATGTTCACGTTCAACGGTAAATTTCATAGCGTCACGAAGATAATGTTCTGATTAAATTGGAGAAATCTTCTTTGATATCGTGGCTTTCTTCACGCAACTGCTCAATCTTGCGGCAGGCATGTAAAACCGTGGTGTGGTCGCGTCCACCAAAAGCATCGCCAATTTCCGGCAGGCTATGGTTGGTCAGCTCTTTTGCCAGCGCCATCGCCATCTGGCGCGGACGGGCAACGGAACGGGAGCGACGCTTGGACAGCAAGTCAGCGACCTTAATTTTATAATACTCGGCCACCGTTTTCTGAATATTATCGATGGTGACCAGCTTCTCCTGAAGCGCAAGCAGATCGCGCAGCGCTTCACGCACGAAGTCGATGGTAATCGCCCGGCCGGTAAAGTTGGCGTTGGCGATTACGCGGTTCAGCGCCCCTTCCAGCTCGCGGACGTTGGAGCGCAGTCGCTTGGCAATAAAGAAGGCCACTTCGCCCGGCAGACGGATATCGTTCTCGTCGGCCTTTTTCATCAGGATCGCCACGCGGGTTTCAAGCTCCGGCGGCTCGATCGCTACCGTCAGCCCCCAGCCGAAACGGGATTTCAAACGATCCTCCACGCCGTTGATCTCTTTTGGATAGCGATCCGACGTCAGAATGATCTGTTGATTCCCTTCCAGCAGGGCATTAAAGGTGTGGAAAAACTCTTCCTGTGAACGCTCTTTATTGGCAAAAAACTGGATGTCATCGATAAGTAGCGCATCCACCGAACGGTAGTAGCGTTTGAACTCTTCGATGGCGTTGTTCTGCAGCGCTTTAACCATGTCCTGAACAAAACGCTCAGAGTGCATGTACACCACTTTAGCATTCGGCTTGCGGGCCATGATCCCGTTACCCACCGCATGTAAAAGGTGCGTTTTACCTAAACCGGTGCCGCCATAAAGGAAGAGCGGGTTATACGCGCCGCCTGGGTTATCGGCCACCTGGCGTGCCGCCGCGCGGGCCAGCTGGTTCGATTTACCTTCAACGAAGTTATCAAAGGTGTGTTTCAGGTTAACGTTAGAACGGTAGGACGGCTCAGCAGGCGCAGGCATGTTATCCCAGCTTGGGCGCATCGGTGCCGCAGCGCGCGCAACCTGGGCAGGGGCTGCAGCAGTAGCCAGCTCTGCAACGGGCTGGGTCACGGGCTTGCTGCCCACTTCAAAACGCAGCAAAGGGGCGTCGGTGCCGCAGAAGTCGTTGAGCAGGCCATTGATATTATTAAGGTACTTATCCCGCACCCAGTCGAGCACAAAACGATTAGGCGCGTACAAAGCCAGCGTGTTATCGCTCAGTTCCGCCTGTAGGGGGCGTATCCACATACTGAATTCTGTGGCTGGTAACTCATCCTGCAATCGGGCAAGACACTGCTGCCAAAGCGAAAGTGACACGGCGGACTCCACTCGAACAAAGTCGATAAAAAGACGAAGACTGAAAGTTATACATTCATGATTGTTGACACGCGCTCTCAGGCTGTGGGAGGCGCGCGAACCGCTATTTGCGGTTTCCCCGGTGAAGGCTGGATCACGATCGGGACCGCGGATCATAGCCTAAAGCGCGGCAGAGATCTTCTGTTTCTCACAGATTCTTCACGAATTATCCACAGGGAAGTTTTGAGCGGGTTAAGTGTAATCGATCCTGCCGCACGTGCAGCGTATAACCGTCTCATATTGGAAAATTTAATGACTAGCGCACAAATATCGCTAAAGAGATCTGATGAAGATCCTCGCGGATCCTTGCGCTTTCACGGTAAGCCCGTATAATTCTCCACCCGTCGCGTAATGCCGCTGTACTTCAGCGGAGATCCGGGCCTCTTTTCGGGGTCAAAAAGGGCGCAGCAGTAAGGGAATTGAATTGACTCCGGAGTGTACAATTATTACAATCCGGCCTCTTTAATCAGCCACACTGAAGCGTAAGTCGTTCGCAGACCCTGTAGGGCGTTACGCAAATCCAGTGAAATTTAATAGTTTAGGTAGAAATCGCCATGAAACGCACTTTTCAACCGTCTGTACTGAAGCGCAACCGTTCTCACGGCTTCCGTGCTCGTATGGCTACTAAAAATGGTCGTCAGGTTCTGGCACGTCGTCGTGCTAAAGGCCGCGCTCGTCTGACCGTTTCTAAGTAATAAAAGCTAACCCCTGAGTGGTTAAGCTAGCTTTTCCCAGGGAGTTACGTTTGTTAACTCCCAATCATTTCACATTCGTCTTCCAGCAGCCACAACGGGCTGGCACGCCGCAAATCACCATTCTCGGCCGCCTTAATTCGCTGGGGCATCCCCGCATCGGTCTCACAGTCGCTAAGAAAAACGTAAAACGCGCCCACGAACGCAATCGGATTAAACGTCTGACGCGTGAAAGCTTCCGTCTGCGTCAGCACGAACTGCCACCAATGGATTTCGTGGTAGTAGCGAAAAAAGGGGTTGCCGATCTGGATAACCAGGCTTTATCGGAAGCATTGGAAAAGTTATGGCGCCGCCATTGTCGCCAGGCTCGCGGGTCCTGATAGCCCTTATCAGGGTCTATCAACGCCTGATTAGTCCGCTTCTCGGGCCGCATTGCCGTTTCACCCCAACCTGTTCTCACTACGGAATTGAGGCCTTGCGCAGGTTTGGAGTGTTAAAAGGCAGTTGGTTAACGATGAAACGCGTACTAAAATGCCACCCTTTGAACCCTGGTGGAGACGATCCCGTTCCGCCCGGACCTTTTGATACCAGAGAACACTAACGATGGATTCGCAACGCAATCTTTTTCTCATCGCTTTGTTGTTCGTGTCTTTCATGATCTGGAAAGCCTGGGAGCAGGACCACGCTCCTCAACCTCAGGTGCAGCAGACCACGCAGACCACGAACAGCCAGGGTAACGCCGCTAACCAGGGTGTGCCGGCCAGTGGCCAGGGAAAACTCATTACGGTTAAAACTGACGTTCTTGAACTGACCATCAACACCCGCGGTGGTGATGTAGAACAAGCGCTGTTGCCAACCTACCCGAAAGAGTTGAAATCCGCAGAGCCGTTCCAACTGCTGGAAACCACGCCTGAATTTATCTACCAGGCGCAGAGCGGCCTGACCGGTCGTGATGGCCCAGATAACCCGGCAAACGGCGATCGTCCACTGTATAACGTCACTGCCGCTACCTTCGCGCTGGCGGATGGCCAGAACGAACTGGTTGTCCCGATGACGTTTACCGACGCCGCTGGCAACACCTTCACCAAGACCTTCACCCTGAAACGCGGTGAGTTCTCTGTCGGTGTGGACTACAACGTGAAGAACGTGGGCGAGAAACCGCTGGAGCTGGCGACCTTTGGTCAGCTGAAGCAGTCCATCAATCTGCCTTCTCATCGCGACACCGGCAGCAGCAACTTTGCGCTGCACACCTTCCGTGGTGCGGCTTACTCCACCCCGGACGCGAAATACGAAAAAGTTAAGTTCGACAACATCGCTGACGGTGAAAACCTGAACGTCAACGCCAACAGCGGTTGGGTGGCGATGCTGCAGCAGTACTTTGCTACCGCATGGGTGCCGCATACTCAGGGCGCGAACAACTTCTACACCACCAAGCTGAACAACGACGTTGCGGCGATTGGCTATAAGTCTGCCTCGCAGATCGTCCAGCCAGGCCAGACCGCTCAGATGGGCAGCACTCTGTGGGTAGGTCCAGAGATTCAGGACAAAATGGCAGCCGTTGCGCCACACCTTGACCTGACCGTAGATTACGGCTGGCTGTGGTTCATCTCTCAGCCGCTGTTTAAGCTGCTGAAATTTATCCACAGCTTCATCGGTAACTGGGGCTTCTCCATTATCGTTATCACCTTTATCGTTCGTGGCATCATGTACCCGCTGACCAAAGCGCAGTACACCTCGATGGCCAAAATGCGTATGCTGCAGCCAAAACTGGCGGCCATGCGTGAGCGTATCGGTGACGACAAGCAGCGTATGAGCCAGGAAATGATGGCGCTGTACAAAGCTGAGAAGGTTAACCCGCTGGGCGGCTGCTTCCCGCTGATCATCCAGATGCCAATCTTCCTGGCACTGTACTACATGCTGATGGGCTCCGTTGAACTGCGCCACGCGCCGTTTGCACTGTGGATCCACGACCTGTCTGCACAGGACCCGTACTACATCCTGCCGATTCTGATGGGCGCCACGATGTTCTTCATCCAGAAGATGTCGCCGACCACCGTAACCGACCCGATGCAGCAGAAGATCATGACCTTTATGCCGGTCATCTTCACCGTGTTCTTCCTGTGGTTCCCGTCAGGTCTGGTGCTGTACTATATCGTCAGCAACCTGGTGACCATCCTTCAGCAGCAGCTGATTTATCGCGGTCTGGAAAAGCGCGGCCTGCATAGCCGCGACAAGAAAAAGACCTGATAATATTTAGCTTACAGCTTACGAAAGGCGGTCAATAGACCGCCTTTTTCTTTTTGATTCAAGGTCTGAGATAAACGATGAGCAATCATGACACTATCATTGCCCAGGCTACTCCGCCGGGGCGTGGCGGCGTAGGCATCCTGCGTATTTCCGGCCGTCAGGCGCGCGAGGTCGCAGAAGCGGTGCTCGGCAAGCTGCCGAAGCCGCGCTACGCGGATTACCTTCCCTTCCGCGATGCCGACGGTAGCGCGCTGGATCAGGGCATCGCGCTGTGGTTTCCTGGCCCGAATTCCTTCACCGGTGAAGATGTTCTCGAACTGCAGGGGCACGGCGGTCCGGTTATTCTCGACCTGCTGCTAAAACGCATTCTGGCTCTGCCGGGTTTGCGCATCGCCAACCCCGGTGAGTTTTCCGAACGCGCATTCCTGAACGATAAACTCGACCTGGCGCAGGCAGAGGCGATTGCAGACTTGATCGATGCCAGCTCCGAGCAGGCCGCTCGCTCAGCGCTTAATTCGCTACAGGGGGCTTTCTCCTCACGTATTAACCATCTGGTGGAAGCGCTGACTCACCTGCGTATCTACGTGGAAGCGGCTATCGACTTCCCGGACGAAGAGATCGACTTCCTCTCCGACGGCAAAATCGAAGCCCAGCTGCATCAGGTTATGGGCGATCTTGACGCGGTGCGCGCGGAAGCCCGCCAGGGTAGCCTGCTGCGTGAAGGCATGAAAGTCGTTATTGCCGGGCGTCCAAACGCCGGTAAATCCAGCCTGCTGAATGCGCTGGCCGGGCGCGAGGCGGCTATCGTCACCGATATCGCCGGCACCACACGTGACGTCCTGCGCGAACATATTCATATCGACGGCATGCCGCTGCATATCATCGATACCGCGGGCCTGCGCGAAGCCAGCGACGAAGTTGAACGCATCGGGATTGAGCGCGCCTGGAACGAAATTGAACAGGCGGATCGCGTGTTGTTCATGGTGGACGGCACCACCACCGACGCCGTTGACCCGACGGCGATTTGGCCAGATTTCATCGCTCGTCTGCCGGAGCGTTTGCCGATCACCGTGGTGCGCAATAAAGCTGACGTCACGGGCGAAACGCTTGGCCTGAGCGAAGTAAATGGTCACTCACTTGTCAGGCTCTCCGCCCGTACCGGGGAAGGTGTCGACGTGCTGCGCGCGCATCTGAAAGAGAGCATGGGCTTTGAAACCAATATGGAAGGCGGCTTCCTTGCCCGCCGCCGTCACCTGCAGGCACTGGAGCAAGCCGCAGAACACCTGCAACAGGGCAAAGCCCAGCTGCTGGGTGCCTGGGCCGGAGAATTACTGGCAGAAGAGCTGCGTCTGGCGCAGCAGAACTTAAGTGAAATTACCGGCGAATTTAGCTCTGACGATCTGTTAGGGCGCATCTTCTCGAGCTTCTGTATCGGGAAATAACCCCTTACCGCCGCCCCGCGTCACACTTCAGGATGCGGGGCATTTTCCTCATATTTAAAATACTTCATTATTTCAAGACGATGTCTTCAAAACGACATTTTTAAGTGCTCCACTTACGCAAACCACTAAGAATTTCCCCAGGATTGAATATATAATATATTGCTCAAAAAATAGTTCATGCTATTGAAGAGCATCAATGACAGCGCATTGAGCCAGAGACTACTATTCGATCCCTGACAAGATTCAGGATCGGAAACGGAGCGCTGTTTCAGCCCCCGAAACAGCATGACATCGACTGACCATTATCAAGGAGCGACAAATGGCGACGCATTTTGCAAGATGGGCTCTGAATCCTCCCAACCTCACTTCACCCCGACTGAACGACGAAATTCTTAACGCCGCCAGCCTGATGCCAGAACATCGCCGCACGCGCTATCTCGCGTCGCGTACGCTGGTCGCAGAGATGATGTTTATGCTGTACGGCACCCAACGCCTGCCGCAAATTATTACCTCTACCGCAGGCCGCCCACGCTTTGCCGACGCCGAACTGCCGGATTTCAGCATCGCCTATGCCGGTAACATGGTGGGCGTGCTGCTGGCGACCGAAGGGCGCTGCGGGCTGGACATGGAGCTCCGCCGCAGTTTCCAGGCCCCGTCCCCGGTAGTGCCGCCATCTCAGACCAGCAGCAGCGAAATTACCTGGATCAACAACCAAAACGATCCCAACGAAGCCAGAACCCAGCTGCATACGCTGCGCCGTAGCGTCCTGAAACTGACGGACAATCCCCAGACCAGCCTTAGCGCACTACAATTATTGCCAGGTTCTGGTCGTCTGCGCGTCATAAACGAGCCTCATATTGAAGCTATTAGCGATGCGGAAGATATCCTCATCTGGGGCTGTGCCGTGGCGCCGGGCGTGGAGCGCCTGAAGCTGTGGGAGTTCGACGGCCAACAGGGCTGGAACGCCCTGCCGGATGCCGAAGCTCGCAGCCGAAGCGCTCAGGCGCGCATCATTCGCCTGACGGGTATATCATCAGAGGCAGCAACGCCACATAACACATTTTCCCGAACGTCCTGACACATAAAGGAGTACCAATGTCTGATTCGTTGAAGATAGTGACTTTACTGGGGAGCCTGCGTAAGGGTTCATTTAACGCGATGGTCGCCCGTACGCTGCCGAACATCGCCCCGGCAGGCATGCAGATAGACGCCCTGCCTTCCATCGGCGATATCCCGCTGTACGATGCCGACATCCAGCAGGAAGACGGTTTTCCGCAGAGCGTGGAAGCCATTGCCGAGCAAATCCACCAGGCGGATGGCGTGGTAATTGTGACCCCTGAATACAACTATTCCGTGCCGGGTGGCCTGAAAAACGCCATCGACTGGCTTTCCCGGCTGCCTGAGCAGCCGCTCGCGGGCAAGCCAGTGCTGATTCAAACCAGCTCCATGGGCGCTATTGGCGGCGCGCGCTGCCAGTATCACCTGCGCCAGATCCTCGTTTTCCTGGATGCGATGGTGATGAACAAGCCTGAGTTTATGGGCGGCGTGATTCAGAACAAAGTTGATCCGCAGAGCGGCGAAGTGGTGGATCAAAGCACGCTTGACCATCTGACCGGGCAGCTAACCGCCTTTGGCGATTACATCAAGCGCGTCAAAGCCTGATTCCAGGCCAAAAAAACGCCAGTCACATGACTGGCGTTGTTATTTTTAGCGTCTGGCTTAGTCTACAAATACGATTTTCAGCACAAACAGTAGCGCCACGATGATCACGCACGGGCTCAGCTCGCGCCAGCGGCCAGTCCCCAGCTTCATCACACAGTAGGAAATAAAGCCCAGCGCGATGCCTTCGGTAATGGAGAAGCTGAACGGCATCATCACGGCGGTAACAAACGCCGGTACCGCTTCGGTCAGGTCATCCCATTTCACGCGAGCCAGGCTGGAAGTCATCAGCACACCAACGTAAATCAGTGCGCCTGCGGCCGCGTATGCAGGCACCATGCCCGCCAGCGGTGACAGGAAGATAACCAGCAGGAACAGCAGGCCAACCACAATCGCGGTCAGGCCGGTGCGGCCCCCGACGGAAACGCCGGATGAGCTTTCGATGTAAGCGGTAACGGAAGAGGTGCCGAAGAATGAGCCGGTCACGGAAGAGATACTGTCCACGAACAGCGCCTGCTTCATGCGCGGGAACTTGCCCTTCTCGTCGGTTAACCCGGCTTTGTCCGTGACGCCAATCAGGGTGCCGGAGGAGTCAAACAGGTTCACCAGCATGAAGGAGAAGATGACGCCTGCAAGGCCCAGATTCAGCGACCCGGCTAAATCCACCTGTCCGACAACGCTGCTCACGCTCGGCGGCGCAGACACGATGCCGTGATACTGCACGTCGCCCAGCAGCCAGCCCAGCAGCGTGGTCACCACGATAGAAACCAGCACCGCCGCGTGAATATTACGGGAAGCGAGAATCGCAATGATAAAGAAGCCCAGCGCCCCCAGCAGCACGCTGTGGGAAGTCAGGTTACCTATGCTGACCAGCGTCTCTTTATTGGCCACGATGATCCCGGCATTTTTCAGCCCCATCATGCCGATAAACAGGCCGATACCGCTGGTGATGCCAACGCGCAGGCCAAGCGGGATATTCGCGATCATCCAGTAGCGAACGCGGAAAATGGTCAGCAGCAGCAGACCTACGGCGCCCCAGAAAATCGCGCCCATGCCGACTTGCCAGGACAGGCCCATCGCGCCAACAACCACGAAAGCGAAGAAGGCATTCAGGCCCATCGCCGGTGCCAGCGCCACTGGCAGGTTGGCAAAAATCCCCATCAGGATGCTGCCAAAGGCGGCTATCAGGCAGGTGGTGACGAATACCGCCTGGGTATCCATCCCGGCTGCGCCGAGGATTTGTGGGTTAACAAAAACGATGTACACCATCGTCAGGAAGGTGGTGAACCCGGCGATCACCTCGGTGCGGGCGTTAGTACCGTGTTCGCGTAATTTGAACGCGCGTTCGAGCAGCCCCGGGGTTGTTTCCGGAGTGGACTGTGGTTGGCTCATTATCGGTTTCCGAACTAAAAGAGGAAAAAATACGCCGCTATCCTATACCAAAATTGGCAGGGGATAACGCAAATCATCCACTTTTTTCGCTGAAATTACCGCAACGGGATCGATTGCGTTGCGCAAAAAGCATAGAGTAAACGTTAAACCTGAGAGAAAGGAAATGGCATGTCCCGGATAGAAGCGGTGTTTTTTGACTGCGATGGAACGCTGGTCGACAGCGAGGTCATCTGCTCCAAAGCCTACGTACATATGTTTGCGCAATATGGTATTCATCTTGCGCTCGAAGATGTCTTCAAGGCCTTCAAAGGCGTCAAACTCTACGAAATTATCGACACCATCAACGCTGAGTACGGCACCAGCCTGCCCAAGCTCGAGCTGGAAGCGATTTACCGCGCCGAAGTTGCCCGCCTGTTTGACAGCGAACTTCAGGAAATCGCCGGGGCAAACACGCTGCTGGCGCAAATCAACAGGCCAATGTGCGTGGTGTCCAACGGCCCGGTCAGCAAAATGCAGCACTCTCTCGGCAAGACCGGGATGCTCAACTACTTCCCGAATGCCCTGTACAGCGGTTACGACATTCAGCGCTGGAAGCCCGACCCGGCCCTGATGTTCCACGCGGCGGAACAGATGAACATGGACGTAGAGCACTGCATTCTGGTGGATGATTCTATGGCGGGTGCGCAGTCGGGCATTGCGGCAGGCATGGAGGTGTTTTACTTCTGTGCCGATCCGCATAACAAGCCGATAGACCATCCAAAAGTTACGACGTTTACCGATTTGGCCGAGTTACCGGGCTTGTGGAAAGCGCGCGGCTGGGAAATTACGGCGTAGATTTTTTTAATCCCCTCTCCCTTTTAGGGAGAGGGTGAGGGTTAGGGTGAGGGTCACCTGTCGGGAGCGATCAAAAACTAAAGGAACATCCCGCCGGAAACCTCAATCCGCTGCGCGTTCATCCAGCCCGTCTCATCGCTAAGAATCGCCGCAATCGCATCGCCGATATCGTCCGGCTGCCCTACTCGCCCCAATGCGGTTTGTGCCGCAATCGCCTTCGAAACATGCTCGTTGTCACGTACAATACCGCCGCTGAAATCGGTAGCGATAGCGCCCGGCGCAATGATATTCACCGCAATCCCACGCGATCCCAGCTCTTTGGCCTGGTACTTGGTCAGCACTTCCATCGCCCCTTTCATCGTGGCGTAGGCAGCTTTACCCGGCAGCGAGAAGCGGGTCAGCCCGGTGGAGACATTCAGAATGCGGCCGCCGTCTTTAATCACCGGCAGCAGGCGCTGAGTCAGGAAGAAAGGCCCTTTCAGATGGATGTTCATAATTTCATCGAACTGCGCTTCGGTAGTCTCGGCGAATGACGCTTCAAGACCGATCCCCGCGTTGTTCAATAAATAATCAAACGTATCTCGCTGCCAGACACGGTGCAGCGTTTCTTTCACCTGCCCAACAAACCCGGCGAAGGTAGAAGAATCGCCGACGTTGAGCTGAATTGCGGCCGCTTTCACGCCTTTTTGCTCAATTTTGCGCACAACATCTTCGGCTTCCTGACGCTGGCTATTATAGGTCAGCAGAATACCGATTCCGCGTGCGGCCAGCTTCAGCGCTGCGTTTTTACCTAAACCACGGCTGCCGCCGGTCACTAAAGCAATGCGTTGACTCATGATAAACCCCTTATTTGGCTGTCAGGACATTGAGATACAGCTTATTAGCTGATACAAAATCAATAAATACGGCCAGATGCGCCTCACTGTTTCATTAGCAACAACAATGCGGTGATAAGATGGATAAAATACACGCAATGCAGCTTTTCGTGCGGGTTGCGGAGCTGGAGAGCTTTACCCGCGCCGCAGACACGCTTGGGCTGCCGAAGGGCAGCGTTTCTCGCCAGGTCCAGGCGCTGGAAACGTCACTCGGCACACGCCTGTTGCACCGCACCACTCGCCGGGTTCAGCTCACTCAGGACGGCATGGTCTATTACGAACGTTGCCGCGATCTGTTAACTAACCTCGATGAACTCGACGGCCTTTTCCAGACCGATCCCGCCAGCGTCAGCGGGCGCATCAGGGTCGATATGCCCGTTACGCTGGCGCGCGGCTTGATCATTCCGAAACTGCCGGGATTTTTGCAGCAATATCCAGGCATAGAGCTAGAGCTTAGCAGCAGCGACAGAATGGTGGATGTCGTCCGGGAAGGGTTTGACTGCGTGGTGCGCGTGGGTCAACTCAAAGACTCAGGCCTGGTGGCACGGCCGCTGGGGAAATTCACCATGATCAACTGCGCCAGCCCCGACTACCTCAGCCGCTTTGGCTATCCCGAAAGCCTGGACGACCTGGCTTCGCACGCACTGGTGCATTACGCCCAAAATCTCGGCACCCGCCCACAAGGCTTTGAAGTCTGGCTGGATAAAACAACGCAGTGGGTGAAAACCGGTGGCCTGATCACCGTCAACAGCACGGAAACCTACCAGGCCGCCTGTGTCGCCGGGCTGGGGATCATTCAGGTGCCTCGCGTGGGTGTGAAAACCCAGCTCAAAGAGGGCACTCTGGTGGAAATTTTGCCCCAGTACCGCGCCGAGCCGATGCCGATTTCGCTGCTTTATCCGCATCGCCGCAACCTCTCCCGGCGGGTACATTTGTTTATGGAATGGCTCACTGACGTACTCAAAGCCTATGTCGATTAGCGTTATGGCTATAATTTCCTTAAGATCCTGCCACAGCAAAAGGAAAATTGACCCGATGACGACGCCGGATAACCGCGAAAAACGCCCAAGCCACGAGCTCGAGTATGAGCCAGTTGTACCCATCGAAACCCAGCAGGATGAAGCGCAAAGCGAGGCCGCAGAGAATGAACCGCTGGTGAAGCTTAAAACCAGCAACGCCGCGGTGAACAGCACCATATCCGCGGTCAACAAAACGGTCAGGCAGCCGATAATTGCCCACCTGCTTCGCGCCGCAGAACGCTTTAATGACCGGCTTGGGAACCAGTTTGGTGCCGCCATTACCTACTTCTCATTTCTGTCGCTGATCCCCATCATGATGGTGGCCTTCGCGGCAGGCGGCTACGTGCTCGCCTCGCACCCGACGCTGCTTGAAGACATTTTTGCCAAAATCCTTGAGAACGTCAGTGACCCGACGCTTGCCGCCACGCTGAAAAACACCATCAATACCGCGGTTCAGCAGCGCACCACCGTTGGCCTTGTCGGGCTGCTGATTGCGCTTTACTCCGGCATCAACTGGATGGGCAATCTCCGTGAAGCAGTGCGCGCTCAGTCGAGGGATAAGTGGGAACGCAGCCCGCAGGATCAGGAAAAATTCTGGGTAAAATACCTGCGTGATTTTATCTCATTGATTGGCCTGCTGATTGCACTGATCGTCACCCTGTCTATTACCTCGATTTCCGGCTCGGCCCAGACGCTGCTGATCGGCCTGCTGCACCTGGGCGATATTGAATGGCTAAAACCGGTCTGGCATCTGGTCGGCCTGGCCATTTCGATTTTTGCTAACTATCTGCTGTTCTTCTGGATCTTCTGGCGTCTGCCGCGCCACCGCCCGCGCCGTAAAGCGCTGATCCGAGGCACACTGATTGCGGCCATCGGCTTTGAGGTGATTAAAATCATCATGACTTACAGCCTGCCGAAGCTTGTAAGCTCGCCTTCCGGGGCCGCTTTTGGCTCGGTGCTGGGACTGATGGCCTTCTTCTACTTCTTCGCCCGCCTGACGCTGTTCTGCGCGGCCTGGATTGCCACCGCAGAATACAAAGACGACCCGAGGATGCCGGGGAAAACGCATAAATAATCCTGTCATGATTTCCGGTCAGGATAGGTTGCCTGCCGACCACAGGTTAGCAGGCCCACTTGTCCAAACCTCCGACCAGAGAACATGCCATGACAACTGCCTCCGTACCCAAACTCCAGAAAACCGTTATTGATCCCAGCGTTCGCCTGCGCGAAACACACATCGGCGAACAGTGCGAAATACTCGCCAACAGCGTGCTGGAGTACAGCACCCTCGGTGACTTCTCCTACCTCGGGGAACATTGCTGCGTGGCCGACAGCGAGATCGGCAAATTCACTGCCATTGCCAACCATGTCCGACTTGGCGCCCCCAATCACCCGATGGATCGCCCCTCCCAGCACCGCTTTACCTACTGCCCCGAGTACTACGCGACCGACGTCGGGCGGGATACTTCGTTCTTTGCTGATCGCCGCGAAGACCGGGTGATCATTGGCAACGATGTGTGGATTGGCCACGGCGTTATCGTCCTGCCTGGCGTGACGGTCGGCGACGGCGCTGTACTTGCCGCGGGGGCAGTGGTCAGCAAAAATGTGCCGCCATACACCATCGTTGGCGGCGTGCCAGCTAAACCCATTCGCAGCCGTTTCCCGCAGGAGGTGGTTGAAAGCCTGGGGCGCATCGCCTGGTGGGACTGGCCGCTGGAGAAATTAATGGCGCACCTGCCGGAATTTCAGTCCGGGGAGATAGTCCGTTTTTGCGCTCGCTGGGACAAGGCAAGCAACTCAGCAGATAAATCTAACTGGTAACTTTTATTTAACCTAAAACCAGTTTTATTCTCTATTTTGAAAATTTTGTGAAGCATTTCATAGAAGGTTACGGGCAGGCTTAAAAATTATCCACTTAATGCGCGTTTTTTGAGCTATTTCGCCCGGCGCAGCGCGTTGAAATGCTTCTTTTGCTATGCGTAAATGGACTTTCGTTCGCCATAAATAAGAAAAATCTATGCAAGCATCCGTTGCCACAACTCTCGATACCGGGGCTGACGCTACGCCCGTAAACTCACGCGGAAAAGTCGTTGTTGCTTCGCTGGTCGGCACGGCCATCGAATTCTTCGACTTCTACATCTATGCCACCGCGGCGGTGATTGTCTTCCCGCACATCTTCTTCCCGCAGGGTGACCCGACGGCCGCCACGCTACAGTCTCTCGCCACTTTTGCCATCGCCTTTGTGGCTCGCCCGATTGGTTCAGCGCTATTCGGCCACTTCGGTGACCGCGTCGGTCGCAAAGTTACGCTGGTCGCTTCCCTGCTCACTATGGGGATCTCGACCGTCGTCATCGGCCTGCTGCCGGGCTATGCCAGCATTGGTATCTTCGCCCCGCTTCTGCTGGCGCTGGCCCGTTTTGGCCAGGGCCTTGGCCTGGGTGGTGAATGGGGTGGCGCGGCATTGCTGGCCACGGAGAACGCCCCGCCGCGCAAACGCGCACTGTATGGCTCGTTCCCGCAGCTGGGCGCGCCGATTGGCTTCTTCTTCGCCAACGGCACCTTCCTGCTGCTTTCATGGCTGCTGACCGACGAGCAGTTCATGTCCTGGGGCTGGCGCGTGCCGTTCATTCTCTCTGCGGTTCTGGTCATTATCGGGCTTTATGTCCGCGTTTCGCTGCATGAAACGCCGGTATTCGCGAAGATTGCTAAAGCCGGGAAGCAGGTTAAGGTCCCGCTGGGCACGCTGCTGACCAAACATTTGAAGGCGACAATCCTCGGCACCTTCATCATGCTGGCCACCTATACGCTGTTCTATATCATGACGGTCTACTCCATGACCTTCAGCACCGCGCCAGTGCCGGCGGGACTTGGCTTCTCGCGCAACGAAGTGCTGTGGATGCTGATGATGGCGGTGATTGGCTTTGGCGTGATGGTGCCGATTGCGGGTTATCTGGCGGATGCTTTTGGCCGCCGCAAGAGCATGATTGTGATCACCAGCCTGATGATTCTGTTTGCACTGTTCGTCTTCCCGCCGCTGCTGGGTTCCGGGAACCAGGCGTTGGTGATGGCCTACCTGCTGATTGGCCTGAGCCTGATGGGGCTGACTTTTGGCCCAATGGGGGCGCTGCTGCCGGAGATGTTCCCGACGGAAGTCCGCTACACCGGCGCTTCATTCTCTTATAACGTGGCGTCCATTCTTGGCGCGTCTGTCGCGCCGTATATCGCGACCTGGCTGCAGGCTAACTACGGCCTGTTCTATGTCGGTGTGTATCTGGCGGCGATGTCGGCACTGACGCTGATTGCGCTGTTGCTGAGTAAAGAGACCCGCCACCAGTCGCTGTAATTTTTACCCTCACCCTCTCCCTAAAAGGGAGAGGGGAAGAACGGAGAAAGCTGGCTAAAAGAGAGAGGAAATGTCAGTTTTGCCTCCTCTGTTGACCTTTTCCTTTTCCCCCTCGCCCCTCCGGGGTGAGGGGCCGCCTCACTTCTTCATCTGCCCCAGAATCGTCCGGCACTGATTTTCACTGCCTTCAGAAGGCGATATCAGCGCAGCCAGCGCCGCCGCCGGAGTCACCAGCGTGGCAAGTGCGGCAGCCACGGCACCACGAATAATCAATGGCCCTGGCTTCACGCCCGCATCAGGACTCTCGAACGTGCCGCGCACATAGAGCGGAGAACGCAGAGTAATAATGCGAATACCTTTGCTCTCAGGATCGATGGTTAAATCCAGACGTTCGCTTGCAAAGTTGGAGCTCCCGGTAACGTTAATAAGCGCGTTTTCTGTATCGAAGGCGAAAATCCTCGGCGTCGCGATCCCGTTGCGTAAATCCAGATTCGCGGCGGCACAGTTGATCCGCACCTCATCATCGCCAAAAATCTTGCCGACAATGTAGTTGCCCACGTTAAGGCCGACGATTTCCATCAGGTTACGGCTGATGAGCCCGTCATTCATCAACAGCTTCAGGCTGCCGTTGCTGGTGCCCAGCAGCGCGGCGACTGAGTTACCGCGCCCGCTCAGGTTGGCGTCGCCGTTCAACTCGCCCAGCGTTTTCTGCATCGACTCAACCTTCGGCATAAGCTGCTTCAACTGTAGGCGACGTGCCTGAATATCCGCCTTCCCCTGCATCGGCTTTTTGTCACCTTCAAGGTGGATGTTGGCATTGATGGAGCCGCCAGCCATGCCGAATTTCAGCGGCTGAAGGCGCAGGTCAGCGTTATTCAGAATCACGTGGGTGGTGAGGTCGCTCAGCGGCAGTGTGCCGCTGTGTTCAATGCGCTGCCCTTTAAAGCGCACATCGGCGTCCATCACGTTCCATTTGTCCGTTTCAAAGCGATCGTAAGGCAGCACTTTATCGGCGGGCTGCACCGTCCTGTCGCCCCGCTGCTGTCTGGCTTTTTTCGTCTTTTCGGCATCTTTCCCGGAATCAACGCCAATCAGCGGCCCTAAATCGGCCAGCCGCAGCTGTTTAGAGACTAAATCGCCCTCGAGTTTAGGTCGGGGTTTCCCCTGGCTGTAGATCAGGGAACCGTGAATATCACTGTCGCCAATGCGCCCGTTAAAATCCTCATAGCGGAAGACTGAGCCTTTATCCGTGTCGATTTTCGCCAGCAGATGGCCATCCGTTTCAAACGGGGGCGTATCCGGCAGCAGCACGCCGGTCAGCACGTAAAGATTACCGAGGGAATCGCCGGAGAACTTGAGCCTGAGATCGACGCCACCCATTTTCATTGGGTCGTAAACGGTGCCAACGAAGGCCACTCGCGATGTCCCTGAACGCACGTCGGCCTGCACCGGGAATGCGCTATCGCCTTCGCTACGCAGCGCCAGCATACCGCCAATTTTACCGCTGCCCTCCACAGGCTGGCCGTTGTAGCGGCCATTCACTTTCAGGCCGAAAACGTAATCTGCCGCTTTCGCCGCATCTTTGCCCTGTGGCTTCTGGCCGGACACTTCGCTGAAAGGCAGCGGTTTACCTAAAGGATCAACCAGGATCGTCAGCGCCGCCCTGGTCACTCGATCGTCCACGGCGATCCGGCCTTTATCGAATAGGATATTGTCGAGCCGGAAGGACCAGCCGGACGGTTTTTGATTGGGCTCGCTGTCGCCAGCGCTGCCAAGGTTAAAGGTCCAGTTATTGTTTTTTTCCGACAGCCGGATAATACGAACATCCGGCTCAACCAGTCGAAGCCAGGGGATATAAACCGTTTTGGTTAACAGCGAGAGCGGGGCGAGCGTTGCCTCGACACTGGGCAGATGAACCATGGTGACTTCGGGGATATCAGGTGGGTTGCCAAGCAGAATATCTTCGGCATGAACGTGTGGCCACGGCACCCAGCTGCGCCAGCCGGGCTCGTCTTTATTTCGTTCCCAAACCACCCCTAAATCGCCGCGAATAGCAAAGGGGCGGTTCAGCTCTGTCGAGACTTTTTGGTTGATGGTTGGTTTCAGCCGGTTCCAGTCAAACGTGGCGATCGCCACGATCGCTACGACAACCAACAACAAGAAAATCCCGGCGACTGCGCTGCTAATTTTACCCGTTTTTGTCATCCCTCTTACCTCTCCTGATGCCGGTCTGCCTGACTAAAAGATAGTTCAGCGTGACCGAAACGACATCAGGGGAGGCGAATCAGAACGTTTTCCAGGTTTTCGAATGGGACAGGGCGCGACAGGAAATAACCTTGCGCCGCATATGCAGGTGAAGACTGAACATCTCGCCATTCTTCAACCGTTTCAATGCCTTCTACAATCACGCCCTTGCAGTAGCGGTTCATTAATTGCAGCAGCATGGTAAACAAATTACGCCCTTCATCGCTTTTTCGCAGCATGATGAAAAGCTCGCGCGCCACTTTGATATAGTCATAGCGGACTTCGCTCAACGCGGAGAAGTTAGCCAGGCCAGTGCCAAAATCATCAAGCCAGAGCGGGCCAAACTCATGCATACCGGCCAGCGTTGCCGCCTGCGGCAAGTTAATGTGCTCCACAAGTTCAAAACGTACCCACGGCAGTTTGGCGATCAGATCAAGAATCGGTTGATGCTGCTTCATGGCAATCAAAGTGGGGCCATCAACGTTGACCGACGCCAGGATGTCGTGACCGATAAAAGTCTGCTCCCACGCCTCCAGCAGACGCAGTTGCTCTTCCACCACCGAAAGTCGCTGACGGCTGGGGATCGAAGAAAAATAGCGGTCGGGAGGGATGCGCACGTCTGCTTCTGCCGGATGCGTGACAACCGTGAGCAGTTCAACTGCCATCAATTTCCCGTCTGTTCTGTAAATCGGCTGAAAGGTGTAGCGCCGCTGGCATTGCAGCCAAAATCGTCGTTCCTGCAAACTTTCAACGCTCGCCTCAAGCGTATGCAGCCGGTGAGTGATCTGCTTCAACTTCATCTGTACATCCTGTTTGCCCTGATAACTCTACATGGCTCGTCGAAAGGTTATCGGCGTCGGAATAGAGAACTTTATGCTCGCTTTCGCAGCAAAATGCGCCAGAGCGATTTTTGTCACAATCACAATAACCTGGCGTACATCAAATATTTTCAAAACGCTGTTTTAAAATGTTTGACTCACTTTTCACCACGACGGAGAATGCGAAAAACAGCGTTTTTGTTCATTTAACCACCAGGTCTCTTATGCTCACTCAGAAAATTGCCGTGATCGGCGAATGCATGATCGAACTGTCTCAAAGTGGGGCCCAGCTGCAACGCGGCTTCGGGGGCGATACCTTAAATACCTCTGTTTACCTCGCCCGCCAGGTCAGCGAAGGCGCGCTGGAAGTGCATTATGTCACCGCACTCGGCGAGGACAGCTTTAGCCAGCAAATGCTGGACACCTGGCAACGGGAACACCTGCACATGGCATTGATTCAGCGCCTGGAACACCGCCTTCCGGGCCTGTATTACATCGAGACCGATAGCCACGGCGAGCGAACGTTCTACTACTGGCGTAACGAAGCAGCGGCGCGGTTCTGGCTGGAGAGCGAGCGTTCATACGAAATATGTGCGGAGCTGGCCCAGTTTGATTACCTCTACCTGAGCGGCATTAGCCTGGCCATCCTCAATGACGCCAGCCGGGAGAAGCTTTTCGCAATGCTGAAGCAGGCCAGAGCAAACGGCTGCAAAGTCATTTTCGACAATAACTATCGGCCGCGCTTATGGGCCAGCCCGGAAGAGACACAGCGCGTTTACCGGCAAATGCTGGCCTGCACGGATATTGCGTTCCTGACGCTGGACGACGAAGACGCGCTATGGGGCGTAGTCCCGGCAGAGGAAGTGATTCGCCGGACGCATGCTGCTGGCGTAGAAGAAGTGGTTATCAAACGAGGCGCTGAGTCTTGCCTGGTCTCGGTCAGCGGCGAGGATCTACTCGACGTCCCGGCGCTTCGTCTGGCAAAAGAAAAAATCGTGGACACCACCGCGGCAGGAGATTCCTTTAGCGCGGGCTATTTGGCGGTGCGTTTAATCGGGGGTACGGCGGAAGAAGCCGCGAAGCGCGGTCATTTGACGGCAGGCACTGTGATTCAATATCGCGGGGCGATTATTCCGCTGGATGCAATGCCCAAATAAGCTGACTTTCACCCTAACCCTCTCCCTGAAAGGGAGAGGGGACGAAAAGAAAACGTCTCTACGAATTCCCCCTCGTGCTAAAGGAGAGGGAACGAAAAGAAGACGTCTCCACGAATTCCCCCTCTCCCCTGTGGGGAGAGGGTCGGGGTGAGGGGCAGTTCCAGCACTACGAAGCCGGTGGAATATCCGAAACATCCTGCTTAGGATCGTCGGTCGCAGGCGGCACAGCGGCTGGCACCATCACCTTATCCCACGTCTCTTTCAGCTCCTTCATGTTGTACTCAGGCTCGCCTTTGGGCTGCAGCAGCACCATCGACATCTCCTGAGACAGCTGCTGACGCAGATCCTGATTGAGCATCGACACGGTCAGGCTGTCGAGGAAATCCTGCCGCAGCTTCTGGTACTGCTCCGGCGCAATATCAACAACCTGATTTTGCAGGGAACGCAAACGCTGGCTGATCAGCACGTCGGTGTCGGTGCGCGCGTAGGTGGCAAACAGCTTCGTCAGCTCATTCTTTTTCTGCGCTATCAGCGCGTCAAATTCCTCCTGAGACAGGCCCTTATCGCGCACTCGCAGCAGTTCACGCCCTACGCTGGTAAGGCTGGCGTTCAGCTTATCGTTCGGGGATTCAATGTTGATCCCGCACTGAGCGCGCAGATAAAGTACGCGGCAGTCAAAGCTCAGATTGAGGTCTTTAACGCCGTTTTTACTCAGGCTTTGCTGCACATTCCAGAACAGCGCTTCACGAGCCAGATCGGCGCGCCAGTAGCGCAGCAACGCCGCGGATTCACGAATTGGCTGCCAGGTGTTGTCCCACATCAGCGATAACCTGTCCTGGCGCACGCTGTCGGTCATCAGGCTCACCGGCTCAGGGTTAAGCGGGGAAAGCGTCGGCACCGGTGCAGGGGTATCACGCTTACCTTTCAGCTCGCCGAAGGTTTTGTTGATTTGCTCCGCCACGCTGCGGCTGTCCACGTTGCCGACCACAATAAGGGTCATAGCATCCGGGGTGTACCACTTGTCGTAAAACGCTTTCAGCTGCGCGGCATCGACAGGGCGCTTGAGATTCTCAGCGGGATCGTGGCCAAGCAGCGTGGAACCTTTCAGACGGTAGCGCCACCAGCTGTCTTTGGTATTCATCGGCCAGGTCGCAACCATATCCGGCACATGCAGTGCCGCAGTCACGGTTGCCGGCGTCACGTCCAAGGACCCGATATTGGTCGACATAAATGCCAGCGCTTCTTTCAGCAAATCATTGCGGTTGTTAGGCAGGCTTAAGTTAAAAAGCGTGAAATCATAGGAGACGATAGCCGGAGGAAGTGGACGCTCTGGATCGCTGCTTTGGTGCCATAACGAACGCGCCTGGCTCGTCGGCAGACCGCCGGTCTGCGTCAGCAGCATGCGCGGTAAAAAGTGGCTGTAACCGCTTTGCTGGGCGGTTTCGGTGAGCGAACCGTTATTCACCATCAGGCGAATTTCAACGCGATCGCTTGGGCGCTGAGGGGTGGCCAAAACCTGCCACTGGAAGCCGTTAGAGAGCGTTCCCTGTTGCCAGGCCGGGTCCGGCTGGAGCGCTTCTGCCTGCACGTTGCTGGCCGTTGCGGCTAATAGCAACCCGCCAGCTAAAAGTCGAATCTTGGTGCCCTGCATGTGAACCCCTAAAAACAATCCTGGTTAAAATTAGCACATCGGCGCGGCATTCGACGTCCGCAGACCGACATAGGTGACGTTTCACCAATCCGTTTGACCGCATTTCTGCGAAAACGTCACGTAAGAAAGTGAAAAATAGAGAATGTTGAATGTTTAGGAAGGTAATTATGCAGAGTCGCCCACAGCGAGGGCAAGTCGCTGCGGGCAATTGGTCGGATTAGTGAGAGACTTCGGTCACTTTTTTGTCAGATTTTGGATTATCCAGCTGCTGATGAAGTTGCTTTTCGTCCAGCTGTTTTACCCATTTAGCGACAACGACGGTTGCCACGCCGTTACCGACCAGGTTGGTCAGCGCGCGTGCTTCGGACATGAAACGGTCGATACCCAGAATCAGCGCCAGACCCGCAACCGGCAGATGGCCAACCGCAGAGATGGTCGCCGCCAGCACGATAAAGCCGCTTCCCGTCACACCTGCGGCCCCTTTAGAGGAGAGCAACAGCACAACCAGCAGCGTGATCTGGTGGAAGATATCCATGTGGCTGTTGGTCGCCTGGGCGATAAACACTGCCGCCATTGTCAGGTAAATCGAGGTGCCGTCCAGATTGAAGGAGTAACCGGTTGGAATGACCAGGCCCACAACGGATTTACGGCAGCCCAGCTTCTCCATCTTATCAAGCATACGCGGCAGAACAGACTCGGAAGACGATGTCCCCAGCACAATCAGCAGCTCTTCTTTGATATAGCGGATGAACTTGAAGATGCTGAAGCCCGTAGCGCGGGCGATGGAACCCAGGACCAGAATCACAAACAGCAGGCAGGTAATGTAGAAGCAGACGATCAGCTGGCCCAGCTGCACCAGAGAACCTACCCCGTATTTACCGATGGTGAACGCCATGGCCCCAAACGCCCCGATAGGCGCCAGACGCATGATCATGTTGATGATGCCGAAAATCACCTGAGAGAAGCTTTCGATGACGTTAAAGATCATCTGACCTTTGTGGCCCAGGCGATGCAGCGCAAAGCCAAACAGAACGGCAAACAGCAGCACCTGCAGGATGTTACCGCTGGCAAACGCACCAATCACGCTACCAGGGATCACGTCCAGCAAGAAGGCAATAACGCCCTGCTGCTGAGCTTGTTCAGCGTAAACCGCTACCGCTTTGGCATCCAGCGTCGCCGGGTCCACGTTCATGCCGGCGCCCGGCTGCAGTACGTTAACCACAACCAGCCCGATAATCAGCGCAATCGTGCTGACAATTTCAAAATAAAGTAACGCTACCGCGCCGGTACGGCCGACGGCTTTCATGCTTTCCATGCCTGCGATCCCGGTCACCACGGTACAGAAGATGACGGGCGCAATAATCATTTTAATCAGTTTGACGAACGCGTCGCCAAACGGTTTCATTTGGGCACCCAATTCCGGGTAAAAGTGACCCAGCAAAATACCGATGGCAATTGCGGTCAGCACCTGAAAATACAGACTTTTGAAGAGTGAGGTTTTCATTAGAGTATCCTTGGACGGAGAGTAACCGCAGCCCCGGCTCAGGAACCGGTATGACTGCGGCACTCAACATAGCACCCTAAAAAAAACGCAGAAGTGGTGTGGATCGATTTTGGTAGCAGGATTGTTAAAAGCTTGAACTGAACCGATCCAGCTCGTAACATTTGTAACTATTGTTTTTCATTTACGCGGTAAGAAATTCACGTTCAAACTGCTCAAGGGTACGCGCTTTGGCATACAGGAACCCCTGCGCGTAGATAACCCCCTGCTGTACCAGCCACTCGCGCTGGGCTTCTTGTTCCACGCCTTCAGCCACCACTTTCAGATCCAAAGCTTTAGCCATCGCGATAATTACGCCCACCATCGAGTTATCTTCCGGCAGTCCTTCGATGAAGCTTTTGTCTATCTTCAACACGTCAATCGGCAACGCTTTCATATGATGCAGGTGGTGAAGGCTGGCGTAGCCCATGCCGAAATCATCCAGTGCAATGCGCACCCCGGCCTGACGAAGCGGTCGCAGAATGTTTACTGCCGCCTGAGGATCTTCAATGCGGCGACTCTCGGTCACTTCAAGAATCAGCGTGCCGGGTTGGATTCTGTAACGTCTGAGTAACTCTAACAGTGAAGGCACCATGGCTTCATGCAGCAACTGGAGCGCGGAAAGGTTGACGCACAGCGGCAGCGTAATCCCCCGGCTTTGCCAGGCTGACAGGGTGCGACAGGACTCTTCAAGGATCCAGTTGCCGACGGTAATCATCAGCCCGCAGGCTTCAATACGCTCAATCAGCCCTTCCGGCAGGCTCCAGCTACCATCAGCCTGGCGCTGGCGCAGCAGGACTTCGGCGCTGACCACGCTCCCGTCACGCATATCCACCTGCGGCTGTAGCCAGATGGCAAAATGATGCTTCTCGAGCGCGTTCAAAATATCGTGCTCTTCGGTCAGACGGCGCTGGGCTTTTTCCATTTGATCGGGGTCGAAGAACTGAATTTGGTTTTTCCCGAAGCGGCGAGCCGCAAGCGTTGCCGAAGCCGCCCGACGATAAAGCTGCTCTGCACCCAGGCCTCCCCTGAACATCGCTATGCCAATGCTGGCGGTAGGTTTCAACTGTAGCGCCTGGATTGGCAAACGAGCGTTGAGCGTTTCCATGATTTTCTGTGCCAGCGTCATAGCATTCCACGGGTCGCTGACGCCATAGAGCAGCAGCCCGAAATCATTCTGGCTAAGCTGGGCCAGCACCGCGTTGGTCGGCAGCACGGGTTTAATTTTCTCGACCAGCGTCAACAGCAGCATCTCGCGCTGCTCTTCGTTCAGCACACCGGCCGCATCCTGCAGCGTTTCGCTACCAATTAACATCAACGCGCCATGCTTCTCGTTCGTCACCATCTGTTCAATCAGCGCCATCAGCAGCGCCTTATTTGGCAGCTCGGAGATCGGGTTGTGGGTGCTCAACGAATTCATTTGCTGCTGAAGACGCTGGGTAACCTGCTGATTGCGGTTATAGCTGCGTACCAGCATGCCAATCTCATCGTCATGATGCAGCGGCGGCAGCGTAAGCTGATGCTCGCCCGCTTGTTGAGGATTAAGGCCTTCCAGCTCGCGGCTAATCTTACGAATCGGATGCACCACCAGCCGATTAATACACCAGCTGATCGCCACGGTCAGAATCAACGCCAGCAGCAAGTAGGTGGTCAGCAGGGTAGAAATAGTGCTGATGATAATGCGGTACATACGCCAGGAATCAGCCTGTAACACCAGATAAGCCAGCGGCTGCGGGTTGGCCGGGCGCTCAAGAGAGTAAAGCGGCAGAGAAATTTGCACCGGCAGTTCAAACACGCGGGTGATGAGCATCGGGATTTGATGCTCTGGCATAAAGCTAATGCGAAGTGCCTGGAACTGGTTTGGCAGTACGACATCAGCGCGGCTGATAATGCCCGAGGGTTGGATCTGGTGAAGAATGGCCTCAGCCTGCGGAATGTCGGCACGCAAAATGGCCTCAGACAGCGGAAGACGCACTGAGTGGGCGATTTTCTCCATTTGCGTGGCGGTGTCGTAGCGATTTTGCTGCACAAAATGGAACAGCTGAATGACGATAAAAATGAAAATAAACGCCAGGGCCACGGCTGACACCATCGCCATCTGTTTTATCGTTAGGGAACGACTGACTCGCAAACTGACTCTCCGCTTTTGCTTAACCTGCGCCACGCCCGGCCTCAGGATATTCTTACGCCCGCAGAGTATACTGCATTGCCACCCTTTTGAATCCTCGCCCCAGGAGAATCGGGTAATTCTGCTTTTATGGGCAACTTTGCGCCGAATTCTGAGTAAAAAACCGCAAACGGCGGGCTAACCCGCCGCTCTGCGTCACAGCTAATCAGAAGTCCGCGTATGGCACCAGCGGCTGCGGCGGCATATCCATATCGCCCTGCCAGCCTGCCAAGGAGTAGCGAACGAAAATCAGCGCATGGCTTGGGGTGTAGTCCTTGGCCTGCTGAATATCAATCCCGGCACCGATTGACCAGTGCGAGCTGATCCGGCGTTCTACCAGTGCTCTCGCCGTATAGCCGAAGCCGTTGCTGCTGCTTCCCGAGAAGGTGTCATTGCGGTCCGGATAGCCGCCCGGGTCATCCGGGTAGTCGTTAGTGTTATTTGGCACGAGGTTACGCAGCGGATAACGCTGGCCCGCATTGCTGTGGGAGTAGGACCAGGAGCCGGAGGCGCCCAATTCCCAGGACCAGTTCTCGGTGCGTTTACGCCAGATGACCGGCACGGCAAACGACACGTATTTTTGCGGGCTGTAATAGCCACCCTGGCCGAGGAAGTAGTCGCTGAGGTCTTTTTCGTAGTGCCAGACCATGTTGGTCAGGCCCACGGTTAGCCGCTGATTATTCTCGTTAATCAGTTTGTAGTAGTAGCCCGTCATCCAGCGCACGCGCCAGTTATCGGCCACGTTTTTACCGGTCAGCGTGTCTGCACTCAGGCTGGACCAGACGCCGTTGGCTTCGCCCTTATCGTAGCTCAGGCTAACGCCACCGCCGGTCGCGCGAACGCCTCCCCACACGGTATTGGTATTCGGATCCCGTTGTCCGCCAAAGGAGAGCAGCGAGCTGGAGATAGGCCGACGATGCGCATTGACCGTGTAGCCAATCGGCCCCAGATCGTTGCTGTAGCTGACGCCGCCGACAACATCCACGACGTCAAAGCCCAACGGCGTGGTGCCAATGTCCGTTTGCCAGGTATTGTTTTTCCAGCCAACAGCCAGGCTTGCGCCGTTGCCACTCTGGTTTCGGTTGCCGAAACAGTTGTGCTCCGCACAGGTACCCCAGCGCTCGTTGTAGCCCGCCCCGTTATCTTTGAACGAGCCAGCATCCATATTCACCATATCGGTACGGAACCACATCCGCCCGTCGCTAAGCGGAGCGTCCACCTGCAGCATCGTGGTGTGTGCTTTCAGATCGGAGTACCCCGGCGTACCGCTTGAGCCCCAGTATTCGTGGTCCAGCGTCACGTTCACATCCTGCTGTCGGTAAAGATCGGCGGCATCGCTGCGCACGCCCCGCTTCAGCCAGTCGTCTTTCTCATCGTTGCGGGTCAGGCGAGTGAAGGTGTCGTTATCCTGCGGGCGCTGCCGGGTAATCCCCGAGGAGACCATAGCGTCTTTGTAAGTCTCCAGGGCCTGCTGCGGCTGGCCGCTAGCGGCCTGGAAACGCGCGGCATCACGCATCACCAGCGCACTTTCCATCGATGGCGGCTGGCTTTTCGCCGCGACCAGAATCGGCGCGTAGGTTTGTGCGGCTTTTTCGTTATCGCCCAGGGCAGACCAGGCGTTCGCCACGCGGCGTTGCGTATTGGTGGACGGAGCTTCACCCGCCGGCGCTTTCTGCAGCTTCGCCAGCAGATCGCGGGCCTGAGGTTTATCCCCTTCGGCAATCAGCACCTCGGTTAAGCCTAACAGCGCATCTTCGTTGCCCGGTGAACGCTGCAGGACTTTCTGATACTGCGCTTTCGCGGTGGGACGATCGCCACGTTCGGCGGCCCAGTCGGCAAGCGTTAAGTCGACGCGATCGGACGGCGTCTGCTGCTGAAGCAGCGCAATGGCGTCTTTTTCTTTGCCGCTATCCCGTAGCCGGTTAGCCGTTTGCATGACTTCGTTAAACTGCAACCGGTCTGCAAGCTCATGAATATTGTCAGTCCACTGCGCTTTGGGCAGCGTATTGAGGTGGCTTAGCGCCGCCGCATCGTGGTTATTACCTGAGAGATAAAGGCCGTAAGCGAAGACCTGCTCCGGGTCGCCGGGCTTGTGTTGGGCCAGGCCGCGCATCAGGCTGTCTGCCTCGCTGTGTTTTCCGGCGGCATAGAGATCGTTCGACAGTCGGTAGGTTATCCACACGCTGTCCGGGTCGAGTTTGAGCCGCTGGCGCTGGATCTCTGCCGCTTTTGCCCACTGGCCCTGGCTTTCCAGCGCAGTGGCCTGCTGCTCCAGCCGCTCACCGGTCAGGCTACGTTCAATATCATCAATACTTTTTCGCTGGCTGGCTGAAAGACTCTGAATATACGCCGTTGCACGCTCCGGCGACTGGCGACGGTACACGTTCGCCAGGCCACGAATCGCGTTGCTGTTCCCGCGATCCATGCGCAGCGCCTGCAGATAATAACGCTCCGCGCTGGCATCATCTTTTTTGGCAACGGCCACATCACCAAAGCCCAGCACCGCGTAGCTGTCGGTATTATCCACTCTCTGCGCCTGCTGGTACTTCTGCAGCGCGGCATCCGGGTTGTTGGCTTTGAGCAGAGCATCGCCTTGTTCAATCAACAGCCAGTAGCGATTGGTTTTTAACAAGCTGTCCCACTTGCCCCGGTTGTCGCTTTGTGGGTCCATCTGAATGGCTTTCTCGAACTGCTGTACCGCGAGGGCGCGTTTTCCCTGCTGAGAATAAGCCTGCCCCAGGGCGCCAACCACTTCGCTGTCGTTTTGCTTCGAGCTTAACGCCTCTTTCAACTGCGGAATGGCCTGATTCCCACGCCCACCGCCCACATCTTCCAGACCTTTTGCCCGAGCGAGGAAAGCCGGATCAGACAACTGTTTTTGCTGCTGCGCGAGCCTGTCACGCGCGGTGGCCACCGTATCGCCTTCGGTGAAGACATTAAGAAAACGCTGCAGGGCTGCGACGCTTTGTGGCCCTGTCGGTAAATTACTGATTTGGCCGTACCATAAAGCCGCCGCGTCTTCCCGGCTGCCGTTGGATTTCGCCATTTGCTCAAGCACCTGATAAGCCTCGGCGCTGCGGCCGTTGGCAAACATCAGTCGCGCCAGATTGCCACGCAGTTCGCCGTTCCCCGGCGCAGCGGCATCCAGCGCTTTCAGTTTATCGATCGCCTGGTTGGTGGTTGCCGGGCGCTTCGCCATCAGCATCCAGTATTCAATCGCTAAATCCCCTGCGGGCGGATTGCCGTCAAACAGCTTTTCATAGGCGGCAATAGCCTGTTCGGTATGCCCGCTGGTCGCTAATAAACGGGCCTGCTGCAGCTGCTGGCGGCCATCCGCGCCGGTCAGCATCATCGTGACCTGCGACTGTTTATATTCGGCGGAGCCGGGGGCCAGTTTTGCCAGACGCTCAAGCTGTGCTTTCGCCCCGGCGTTATCGCCCTGGCGCAGCAGGTAGCGCATTCGGGCCGCAATCACGTCCGGATCGTCCGGTGCCATCAGCTCCAGCCTGGACAGCGACTGCCGCACAATATCTTCGCGTTTGCTGGCCTCACCCATCCTCACTTGCTCCAGCAGCTGCTGCTGAGGCGTCAACGCGGCCTGAGCCATCGGCATCAGCGCCATGCCCAATGAGAGAGTGACGAAACTTAATGAGAACTTGCGCATACCTGACCCCAGCTCGGGATTAACTCACCCCGAGAATTGAAGCGAAAACGATTTTGATCCCATCCCTGACCAAAGAGCGTTAAAACATAGCTGTAATAGGCATCAGCCTGGGGGAAATTGTCTTTCACCCGCTGACGCTGCACGTCCCGTGCTTCGCTATCCTGTAAAAAAGGCAGCATGGCAGCGGAGAATCCCACTGGGCCATTGCCCTGAACGTTGCCGGTTTGCACATCGACTTTTTCCGGCGGCAAACCTTGTTTGATGGTGATATCCGCCATGGGCTGGAAGGCCTTCAGCAGCGCGGCTTTATTTGGCGCGTCGTCGGCCATCATGCCAATCCACATGTAGACGCGTATTGAGTCATAGCTGCCGCTGCGGGCATCGTCGGTCTGGAACTGCCAGCCTTTGCCTTCACGCCAGTCGGCCCAGTTGGGTGAAAATCCTTTGGGTGCGGTTTCAAGCAGTAATCTTTGGTTTGCCACCTGCATGGCCGACCACGGGCCGCGGTAACGCACCATTCGCTGCAGTACCTGCGGCGGGAGATAGCTTGGATTCAGTCGCCAGTCAGGAGAATGATTAAACCCCACTCGCCCCGGCAACAGCGAAAATCCCAGCCCTGGGATTTTAATCACTTCTTCTTTCGCCACACGCTTCAGCAGCTTTTCACCGAGGCGGCTATAGGCAGGCTCATGCCAAAGGCGCCCCGCTTCGAGCAGGCTCCAGACAATCCACATATCGGCATCGGAGGCGGAGTTACTGTCTAAAACCGTCCACGCATCTTTGTCGTTTTTGCCCCACAGCCAGGAAGGAAGGTGGTCTTTCAGCGCCCCCTGAGCGAGGTTGTTTTCCGTCCAGCGCAGCAGCTTGTCGAACATCACCCGATCGTTAGCCGCCAGGGCAAAGAAAAGCGCGTAGCTCTGCCCTTCAGAAGTGGTGATTTTGCGCTCATCGCTGGGATCGATCACCCGCCCCTGGTCGCTGACATAGCTGGCTTTAAACTGCTCCCAGGCAGGCCAGCTACAGGCGGCCTGCCCGGAAACGGTTGTCAGCATCAGCCCGACCATCAGCAGTGCGGCGCCGATTTTCATCGTAATTACTCGTCTTCCGGATCGATACGGCGGCGGCTAAGAATGCGCAGGATACGCCACAGCACCCAGGCCAACAGCACGACGCTTATCGCGGCGAAGATAGCCAGCAGAACCGGGTGGTTCGACAGCGCGTACCAGATGCGCTCGAACCACGGCAGGTGGCCCACATAGTAAATATCGCCGACGCGCAGGCTATCCACGCCGGATTCACGAATCACCGCTACCGAGCCGGAAATCGCCGCCCGTTTGCCGCTGTCGTTGAGCGCATTGTTCAGCAGCTCATAACCTCGAGGGCTGTCGGCGAGCAAAGCAAGGACGCTACGCTGGTCGTTATACGGCGACTGGAAGCCCACGATGGCGGCCATTGCGCCCTGGGAGGTCACCGCCGTTTGTGTATCCGCCGCGCGATCTTTTGGATCGGAAACGCCGTTCAGCAGTGGAGTCTGGCGTACCGGGGTTTTCACCCAGCTTTGGGCCGCATCAACCAGGAGGTCGATACGTTTGTCATCTTTCATCGTCGGTGGAATCGTGCCGATGATCATGATGTCCGCATCTTTGCCCTGTATGGTGCTGCCATCATCAGTCAGGTTTACGCTCAGCGCCGGGAAGCCAGTTTGTGAGCCAATGGTGCCGAGCGCATCCAGCAGCGCGGTTACCTGGGCCGGGTTAGGCGCTTTGCTGACCACCACAATGGTTTGCGAAAGATCGGCCATACGGCTGAACGGGAAGCCCGCATTAGCAAAGGTGCGCAGATCCGGCATGGCAATAAAGTGGTGATAGTTAGAGAAGTCGATGGTTGACTCATCTTCCACCACGACGTGGTTTTGGACCGGCTGGAACGTAATACAGTTCTCAAGTGATCCACCTGGCATCGGGTTCATATAAGAGAAGTCAAAGCGCAGCTGGTTGGCGGCTCCCAGACGCAGAGCGGGAATCGACACATCCGTTTTGCCGTCCAGCAGGCCCTGCAGCACCGGCAGGCGCAGCAGCAGCTTATTGTTCTCTTCGTTCGGCGTCAGGTTAAACGACTGCAGGAACTGGTTGTTCAGGCTAATGTCCATGCGCGAGCTGTCTTTCATCGCCGGTGCGGTGTAGCGATACTTCAGATTGAGATCGATGCCGTTACTGCGCAGCAGATAGAGATCGGGCGGCAGATTCATCGTTACGCTAATGGCGCTCGGCTCCTGGCCGCTGGACTGCAGCTGCTCCTGGTAAGTTTTCATCTCGCCCAGCGTTACCGGCCGGTCTGTTCTTACCCAGTTTGGCGCATCGTAAGGTTCGCGTGGCTGCAAGGGCTTCACGTCATCCACGGTCACGCTGCTGCCGCGGAACAGGATATTCCCCTGGGCAATGCCTTTTGCCGCCTGCACCAGGTCTTTATCATCACGGCCCATCACCACCAGCAGTTTGACGTACGGGTTATCCGGGTGGCTCATCATCTCAACGGTTGGTGCCTGCACGGCAGGATGGTCGCGCAGGAAGTCCGGGCGCTTGTCGTTGGTCGCAAACACGATCCCGTTGCTGGTCGGCAACTGATTGAAGAGCACCGGGAAGTTCTGCCCACGCCATGCGGTACGGGAACCAAACCATGAGGCGACAATCCCGGCGGCACGCTGCTGTTCAATATCCGGGCTGGCAGCAAAAACGACAGGCAACGTCAGCGGGCGATCGTCACGCGAGTCGAAGAAAGGCACCGGGAAATGCGACAGATCGTTTTGAGCCGGCAGGCGCTGGTAGGTCAGTGCCAACGAGCTGCTGCGACCGACATCCATCCACAGCGTGGTGCTGGCCGGGTTCTCGCAGATGTCGCGGTAGTGGCCGACAAACTCCAGCCTCACGCGGTTAAAGTCGGTGATATACAGCGGGTCAACCGGCACCTGAGCGAAGGTCTTTTTGCCCAGTTGCTCTTTGGTCACCGGCAGGACACCCATCAGCTCGTCGTTAAGATAGACTTTGAGCTGCGACTGCACCGGCAGCAGCGAAGGTGAAGGGGTATATTCGAGGTTCAGCAGCGCTTTCGAGACGATTTCATCCCGACGCATCCCAAACTCTACCCCGCCATTCGGGTTCACGCCGGTCAATACCATGCTGCCCGGCGGCGGCGCAATTTGCGCAAAATTCAGTTTCACATCGCGGGAGGGCACATTTTCGGCGACGATGGGCGCATTTGCGCCAGGTACACCCGGTAAGACTTGCCCAACCGTAGGGGCGCTGTCAGCGGGCGTAGCGGGAACGATCGCCTCGGTTGAACCCGGCGCAGGCGTAACCACCGCCTGATTTGCCGTCGCCACGGCAGGAACCGTCGGAGCCGGCGTCGAATCAGCCGAATTTGCCACTGTAACAGGCAGGGCGCTGATGCCTACCGCCGCTGCATAAAACCAGGATATTTTTCTTTTCATCGCGTTATCATCAAATTAATCAAGCTGTTGACAAACCTCAGGCGAAAGAAGAAACACCAGAGAACATCAATTCGTGATTTCAGTTGCCGGCTACAAAGAGGGAAAAACCACGCTTTTTCCCTTTCGGTGAGCAATTTCGTTAAGCCAGGGCAGACAAAGTCCGCCGTTTTGCTGGTTCGGCCGTTGGGCTGTGTGGAATAAACGACACAACCCAGTCCACCAGCGTGGTGATCGCGTGGAAAACAAACTTCAATGACGGTGGAGCGAACTCCGCAAGGTGCCGGTAACCCCGGAAGCCAAGCTTGAGAATATCCACCAGACTTTCCAGCGGTTTATCCTCAGGGAAACTGTCCTGCCACAGCGCCCAGGTATCGGCGCGGGCAAAAGTACACTGAATAAAATCGATATGCTGTTTGGTGGTCATCTGCGCCAGCTGCAGGCCGACTTCATCGCCAAAGACACGCATCACCTGAGCCGGGAAGAAGAACTCCTGTGCTCCACGTTTCAACAGCAGGTTCACTTTCTGCCCTTCCAGCACCTGGGTCGGGCCATGAATCTTGATCCCTACCCCGCCGTCTGAGTAGTCATGCACGGTACACGGGAAGAGGTGACCATCTTCACGCGCCAGCGCAGCCGGCATGGCAATTTCAACGCGGTGCGCTCGCCGGACCTGCTTACTCTCCACGGAAACGGCCACCGCACCGCCCAGTATTATCAAGTTGTAGAACACCCACAGCAGACTCACCACCACCGTTAGCGCTTCATTTTCCGGGCCGTAGAAGAAGCGCCATGCCCCAAAGGCAACGCCCAGCAGGTTAATCAGCACTAAAATCAGGTACGGACGCGTGATGACCCAATCCACATATTCGTTTTCAACCAGCCCGCCCTTCGCGGTCACGTTGAACTTCCCTTTGTGCGGATTAAACAAGGCCACCAGCGTCGGTTGGGCGATGTACCAGGCCAGCACCGTTTCGTAAATTTCACTCCAGAAAGAGTGGCGATATTTGCCCTGAATTTTGGAGTTAGTCAGGCTGGCGTGGATCATGTGCGGCAGAACAAACAGCGCAATCATGATGGCCGGGGCGTAAATGATATAGGCGTGTAACAACAGGAACGCCAGCGGCGCCGTCAGGAAGATAAGCCGCGGGATCCCCGACAGAAAATGGAACATGGCGTTGGCATAACAGAGCCGTTGGGCAAACTTCAGCCCTTTACCGAAGAACGGGTTATCGAGACGGAATATCTGCGTCATCCCTCGCGCCCAGCGAATACGCTGCCCGATGTGCGCGGAAAGGCTTTCCGTTGCCAGCCCTGCAGCCTGCGGAATACGCAGGTAAGCCGAGGTATAGCCCCGGCGGTGCAGACGCAGCGATGTGTGGGCATCTTCGGTCACGGTTTCAACGGCAATACCGCCAATTTCATCCAGCGGGCCACGGCGAATCACCGCACAAGAGCCGCAGAAGAACGTGGCATCCCACATATCGTTCCCGTCCTGCACCAGCCCGTAGAATAGCGTCCCTTCGTTAGGCGTTTTACGGAAACGCCCCAGGTTACGCTCGAATGGGTCAGGCGAGAAGAAATGGTGCGGGGTCTGCATCATCGCCAGCGACTTCTCTTTGAAGAACCAGCCCATGGTGAGCTGCAGGAAGGAACGTGTGGGCACGTGGTCGCAGTCGAAGATAGCGACGAAATCGCCCTTCGCATGCTTCAGCGCGTTGTTGATGTTCCCCGCCTTGGCGTGTTCGTGCGTCGAACGGGCGATATAGTTGACCCCGACCATATCGGCAAACTGCTTAAACTCGTCGCGCCCGCCATCATCCAGAATCCAGATATTCAGCTTGTCTTTCGGCCAATCAATGCCGAGCGAGGCATAAATTGTCCCCTTCACGACGTGCAACTCTTCGTTGTAAGTCGGCACAAAAATATCCACCACCGGCCAGGTATTCATGTCTTTTGGCATCGGTACCGGCTGGCGGTTAAGCGGCCACACCACCTGGAAATACCCCATCACCAGCACCAGCCAGGCGTAGGTCTCGGCAAACAGCAGCCCCAGACCGAAGACGAGGCTGACTGGATCGTTCCAGTTCAGGGTCGAGGTGTAGCGCCACCAGATGTAGCGGCAGGAAACGGTGAGCGACAGCACAATCAGCATCAAGGCAGAGAAACGCCCCGGTAAACGCCGAACGATCAGCGCCACGCCCCACAGCAGCATCAGGAAGATAAACTGTGACAATGGGTTAAACGGCTGAGTAATACAAAGCAGCGCAAGAATGGCCGAAAATACAACAATCACGCCAAGAATGATCCGCCGGGCAGTGTGGTTGATATGGCTCAGTTCTTTCTTTTCATCGAGATGCTGCGTTCGGTTGCTAAAGTTTTCCGGCAGTTTATCCAGCCAGCCGTGCCAACTTTCACGCCAGGCCTGCATCCGGCCAAAAGAGCGTACCCGCGGGCGCCCGGTTTGCTTACTGGCGCGGAGCAACAGCCACAGGCTTTGGATACTATAACGCACCACGTCCAGCGGGCGTGGCCTGTCTGGATTGATATGCGGGTAGAACTGGTCATGCCCGGCGCGTATGCGCTGCCAGCGGGGGCCTTCAAGCGGCAGAAAAACCCAGGCAAGAATCAAGACAATGCAGCCCAGCATCGCACTGAACATCGGGGCACCGTTGCGGCGAAAAGTACGATAACGCTCACCCAGCCGCTGGCTGGCAGCGGGGAGTAACAGCCAGGAGGCCAACTGACTCATGCCTTCTTCCCAGCAAGGTTCAACAGGAACCAGTTGGCAAGCGTCATAATTTCCTCGGCAATCAATGAATCCGGACGGTATTCGCCAAGCGGCTGTTTTACCGCCGCACTTTCGGCCATCGCCTCATCCCGGTGAAGAATAATGGGGATCATCGTGCGCTGGCTTTGCAGCCAAATTTGGTAGATATCATCCTGCAGCTGACTGGCCACCTGCAGATAGTTCACCAGGATATGCGCCCCTTGCGGCAAGGCCTGCTGATGCAAACGAATATGGCAGTTGGTGTCTGGTTTAACCACCGTCACCACGCTGTCGGTTTGTGCCAGAATCTGGCGGGTTAAGGCATTAAAACCGTAGGGTAAATCCAGCAAGATCCACTGGTAACGCTGGCTCGCCTTCAGGTCGGCAAGAAAATGGCTGAACTTGCCAAGGGCTTTTTCCACCGTGTCGAACGTTTCATGCTCAGCCGGGCTAAGCTGGCCGAACGGCAGCACGTCGAGATGGCTGGTATAGCGCCACGCGCATTTGCGCCAGTCTTCGTTATCCAGCATGGCTCGCGCCCAGCCCTTAGGCTCTGCGAAATCAATATTATAAAACAGACGCAGCAGGTTATCTGGCGAGATATCCACCACCAGTACCGATTCCCCAAGTTGCTGCAACGACCAACCAAGCGCCGCGGTAATAGACGTCGTCCCTACGCCACCACGCAGCCCTTGCAACCCAATGACAGCCATCAGGCCTACTCCCTATTGTTGCGTTAATTCAGCCAGCAGCGGCCAACGTTTAATTGCCGCCGCCAGTTGTTCCTGCTGCGATATATCGGTGTAATCTATTTCGGGCAGTGAAAATGCTTTACTTAGCGCCAGAAAATCATTTTGGAAGGCATAAACAAGCTTGTTTTCCTGAGCATTGCCAGTCTCTTCATCTTGCATTTTAGTTGTCATCCCTCGGTCAGGTTTGGTCAGCAGTGATAACTGCAAATGCCTGGAAAACAAAAAATGTTTTACAATGCTAAAACTGATGCTGTTTATTTTCAATGGTAGGTTTCTTTCTCAGCTTACGCTAGTAAACTGACATACATACTAATTTATCTCCAGGGGACGGCATGGAACCCATATTTTCGCTTGGCATCCGTTCGTTATGGAACGAATTGAATCATATGCCCGCAGGGGGCGTCTGGTGGCTGAACGTAGAAAGTCAGGATGATGCAATAAGTATTGTTAATCAGACAGTTGCCGCCCAAGAGTCGACGACAAAGGCTGCCGTCATTTCAATGTCGGCAAAGTCCGGGCAAGCGATAAAGCTAGATCCGGGCAAAGGGCCAGAAAAACTACGCCTTTTTACCATGCCCTCATCCCTCAATGGACTCAATGCGCTACGCCGCGATCTGATGTGCAGTATTAATCCTGAACACTACTTTTTTATACTCTTAAGTTCTGATAACGTCTGGGAAAATATCCCCCCAGCGGACTTACGTCATTGGCTCGCCGCAATGGGAAAATGGACTAAACGCAATAAGTGCAGTCTGCTTTTTGTTAATGTCGGAAATAACAATGATAAACAATTCTCGTTATTAGTCAGCGAGCATCGCAGCCTGTCCGGGCTTGCCAGCCTGCGGGCGCAAAGCGATATCCATCGCTATGACATCGCCTTTTGGTGTAACGAGAAAGGCGTCACGGCCGATCAACAACTAAATATTCAATGGCAAAACAAAGCATGGCAGGTGCAGGAAAATTCTGAAAGCTCACCGCAGCCGCGCAGCGATGAAAAAAGCGTTCTCAGCCATATTGCTGTCCTGGAAGGCGCTCCTGCCCTGTCGGAAAACTGGCAGCTCTTCGAAAACAATGAGCAACTGTTTGATGCCGCGCGAACTGCGCAGGCCGCCACAATTATTTTCTCGCTCACCCAGAATAGCCAAATCAACAGCATCGCCCGCCAGATTCACGCCCTTCGCCGCCAGCGCGGCAGCGCGCTGAAGCTGATCGTGCGGGAAAACCAGGCCAGCCTGCGAGCCACCGATGAACGGCTTCTGCTGGGCTGCGGGGCAACGCTAATTATTCCGTGGAATGCCCCGCTTTCACGCTGTCTGACGATGATCGAAAGCGTGCAGGGTGCGAAGTTTACCCGCCATGTCCCGGAAGACATTACCGTGCTGATCGACCAGATGCAGCCGCTTAAACTGCGCGGTTATCAGAAATGGGACGTTTTCTGCAACGGTATCGGGGCGCTGATGAACAACGCCCTGCTGCCGGAAGATGGCAAAGGCGTGATGGTCGCACTGCGCCCGGTGCCTGGGCTGCGTGTTGAACAAGCGCTGACGTTATGCCGTCCAAACCGCATGGGTGATATCGTGACTATCGGGGAAAACCGGCTGATGCTGTTCCTCTCCTTCTGCCGCATTAACGATCTCGATACCGCCCTGAACCACATTTTCCCGCTGCCGGTGAACGACCTTTTCACCAACCGCATGGTGTGGTTTGAAGACAGCCAAATCGCCGCCGAAATACTCCAAATGCAGGTCATGCGCCCGGAAAAATGGGTAAAACCGCTGGCCGCCACGCTCGACCTGAACAGCGTTCGCCATGCCAGCCACGAAGGGCATAGCTGGCGCAGACAGCCAACGCCTGTAACGCTGCTGGATGACACCCCGAGGGAACAAACACAATGATGAACATCACCGACATCATTCAGCTCGTCGTGCTTTGCGCGATAGTTTTTTTTCCGCTGGGCTACACCGCTCACCGCTGGCTGCCCCGCTTTACCGCCGCGGTGCGGCTGATGTTTTTAAAACCACGCTACGTTAAACCGGCCGGGACGCTGCGCCGACCTTCCGCCAGGGCAGACCATCAACATGACTAATCACACTCAAACGGCAAAATCGCCGGCTCATTTTCTGCAGTACTGGCGTGGTCTGGGCGGCTGGAACTACTACTTCCTGTTGAAGTTCGGTCTGCTATGGACCGGTTACCTGAATTTTCACCCACTGGCGAACCTGGTCTTTCTTGCCTTTTTGTTATTCCCGCTGCCGCCGCTGAAGCTGCACAAACTGCGTAACTGGATAGCCCTTCCCGTAGGGATCGGTCTTTTCTGGCACGATACCTGGCTGCCCGGCTTCGACAGCATGATGAGCCAGGGTAGCCAGGTCGTGGGCTTCAGTGCGGACTATCTTCTCGACCTGGTGACCCGCTTTATTAACTGGCAAATGATCGGCGCAGCGTTTGTCCTGCTGGTTGCCTGGCTGTTTGTCTCCCAGTGGCTGCGCGTCACGGTGTTTGTCGTGGCTATCCTGGTCTGGCTCAACGTGTTGACGGTGGCCGGCCCGGCTATCTCTTTACTGCCATCCGCATCACAAACAACGGCCTCCGCCAGCGCCAGCGGTACCGCCGGGTCAACGGCCGCCGCCAGTACGGCAGCACCGGTTTCCGGTGATATTCCGGCACAAACGGCACCGCCGACAAGCGACAATATTACCGCCTGGCTGAACAACTTCTACGCCAGCGAAGCCAAACGGCAGACCAAATTCCCGGATGCACTGCCCGCTGACGCACAGCCTTTTGAGCTGCTGATCATCAATATTTGCTCCCTCTCATGGTCCGACATCGAGGCTGTTGGCCTCAGTTCGCACCCGCTGTGGAAACACTTTGATATTCTGTTCAAAAACTTCAACTCGGCGACCTCCTACAGCGGCCCGGCCGCCATCCGCCTGCTCCGCGCGAGCTGCGGGCAGTCGTCCCACAAAGGGCTTTATGAGCCTGCGGGCAACCAATGCTATCTGTTTGATGACTTAGCCCGCCTCGGCTTCAAGCAGCAACTGATGATGGACCACAACGGCGTATTCGGTAACTTCCTGAAAGAAGTGCGTGAAAACGGCGGGATTCAGGTCCCGCTGATGGATCAAAGCGGACTGCCGAGCAATCTGCTGGCATTTGATAATTCGCCAATCTACGACGACACCGCCGTGCTACAGCGCTGGCTGCAGGGTGAGCAAAATGACGGCGCGAACCCGCGCACGGCTACCTTCTACAACCTGGTACCACTGCACGACGGTAACCATTATCCGGGCAACAGCAAAACAGCCGACTATAAGGCGCGGGCGCAGAAGCTGTTCGATGAGCTGGATTCCTTCCTGACCGAGCTTGAGAAGTCGAACCGCAAGGTCATGGTGGTGATTGTGCCGGAGCACGGTGCGGCGTTGAAAGGCGATAAAATGCAGGTTTCCGGGCTGCGTGACATTCCAAGTCCTGACATCACCCACGTACCGGCGGGCGTGAAATTCATCGGCATGAAAGCGCCACACAGCGGCGACGCCATTGAAATCAACCAGCCAAGCAGCTATCTGGCGATTTCAGAACTGGTTTCCCGCTCGGTGGACGGCAAAAACTTTGTCGCCGACCAGGTGGACTGGAACGCACTGACCAGCAACTTGCCGCAAACCGCCCCGGTTTCTGAAAACTCAACGGCGGTGGTGCTGAAGTATCAGGATAAGCCTTATGTTCGCCTGAGCGGCGGCGACTGGGTGCCTTATCCGCAATAATATTTGTGTTTAGACGACCAAAAACCGGTGCCTTGTGTGCCGGTTTTTTTTATGGCGAAAATCGAAAAGACTGTGCAACAGCTGCAATAAGTCTAAATTTTCAGCGAGATGGATTCCTGAAAGAAAAAGACGTCATATCGAAAAGTATCCTCCTCAGATAGAGTTTTTCTCTCAGACGCATTGTACTTAAAGCTGTACAATAACTGTATGTATTTTATACTCAGCAGGAAATTGTCCAATCAGAGAAAACCATGCGCACCATTACATACAGTAAAGCACGGCAGGAGCTGGCAGATACCATGCAAAAGGTCATTGACGATCGGGACCCAATTTTGATTACCCGGCAAAACGGAGGCAACTGCGTGCTGCTGAGTGAAGAGCATTACAACTCACTGGAAGAAACAGCCTATCTTTTACGCTCTCCGGCAAATGCGGCCAGACTGAGTCAGGCAATCGAAGACATCAATAACGATCTCTACAACGAAAGAGACATTATTGAATGATGCTTTGCTGGCACCATCAGGCCTGGGAAGACTACCTTTATTTCCAGCGCACGGATAAAAAGATGGTGAAACGTATCAACGACCTGATTAAAGAAATCCGTCGAACGCCGTTTCAGGGCATAGGCAAGCCAGAGCCACTCAAGTTCAACTGGTCAGGATACTGGTCACGACGCATAGATGAAGAACATCGTCTGGTTTATACGACGAAGGACGAGAAAATTATTATCGTCGTCTGCCGCTATCACTATTGATGGCTCACGGCAGTGGCCCCGATGCTGCTAAGCCCACTGCCGGACATGACGTTAACCCAAAGGACTCAGGGTAATTTCTACGCGGCGATTCTGTGCTTTACCGTCCGCGGTGCTGTTGCTGGCGATAGGGTTCGCCGGGCCTGCGCCGGTGGTGCGAATACGGCTGGCCTCAACGCCCTGGGTAATCAGCGCGCTTCCTACGCCGTCTGCACGCTGCTGTGACAGGCGCATATTCAGTTCGTTACTGCCGGTGCTGTCGGTGTAGCCGACCACGTTAACCGCCGTTTTGGGGTATTCTTTCAACACCATCGCCACGCCGGTCAGGGTATTGGCACCCGCCGGTTTCAGGGTGGCACTGCTGCTGTCGAAGGTGACATTGTTCGGCATATTCAGCACGATGTTATCGCCGCTGCGGGTCACGCTCACGCCGGTTCCGCGCATTTTGTCGCGCAGCTTAGCTTCCTGCACATCCATATAGTAACCGACGCCGCCTCCGAGGGCTGCCCCAGCCGCAGCGCCAATCAGCGCGCCCTTGCCGCGATCTTTCTTCGATGACGAAAGTGCCCCCACGCCCGCCCCAACCAGCGAGCCAATCCCGGCGCCTATGCCAGATTTTCCGGCCTGGCTTTCGCCGGTGTACGGATTGGTGGTGCAGCCGGAAACCGCTAAGGTGCCACACACGACGGCGGCAATAATCATGACGCGTTTTTTCATCTTATTTCCTTCTATCCTTATTCATCCTTTGCCGGATATGCGCCCGGCGATTGATTATGACGGCAAATCGTGTAGAAAATTCCGGTAAGAATTCTGAATAGTGAACATAAATACGCGGCCGTAGAGCCCAGCACCTGCCATCACGGAGCCCAAATTGGCCAATACATCGCCTGCACGAAAACAAATCCTCACCGCCGCACACTGGGGCCCCATGCTGGTCGAAACCGACGGGCAGCGGGTTTACCACTCTCGCGGCGCGCTTGAAACCGGTCATCAAAACTCGCTACAAAGCGCCGTGCCCGATCAGGTTCACAGCAAAGCTCGCGTGGCGTTTCCTATGGCCCGGAAAGGGTTTCTGGCCTCCCCGGATAAGCCACAGGGAATTCGCGGTAAAGATGACTATGTCCGCATCAGTTGGGATGACGCCCTGACGCTGATTCACCAGCAGCACAAACGCATTCGCGAGAAGCACGGCCCGGCAGCCATTTTCTCTGGCTCCTACGGCTGGCGCTCCAACGGCGTGCTGCACAAAGCCTCCACGCTGCTTCAGCGCTACATGAGCCTCGCGGGTGGCTATACCGGGCATTCCGGCGACTACTCCACCGGTGCCGCGCAGGTGATCATGCCCTACGTGGTGGGCTCTAACGAGGTTTACCAGCAGCAAACCAGCTGGCCGCTGCTGCTTGAGAACAGCGAAGTCGTGGTGCTGTGGAGCGCTAACCCGCTCAACACGCTGAAAATTGCCTGGAATGCCAGTGACGAACAGGGCATGAAGTTCTTCGAACAGCTAAAAAACAGCGGCAAAACAATCATCGCCATCGACCCGATGCGCTCTGAAACGGTGGATTTCTTCGGGGAGCGTGCCGAATGGATCGCGCCGCATATGGGGACCGACGTAGCGCTGATGCTCGGCATTGCCCACACGCTGGTCATTCGCGACAGGCACGATACCGCTTTCCTCGCCCGCTGCACCTATGGCTATGACAAATTTGAAGCTTACCTGCTCGGCAACACTGACGGGACGCCCAAAAGTGCGGCCTGGGCGGCTGAGATCTGCGGCATCCCCGCGGTCACCATCGAAAGTCTGGCCGATCTTTTCAGCCGCAAGCGCACCATGCTGATGGCGGGTTGGGGTATGCAGCGCCAGCAGTACGGTGAACAGAAACACTGGATGCTGGTCACGCTGGCCGCCATGCTGGGCCAGATTGGCACCCCGGGCGGCGGCTTTGGCCTTTCCTACCACTTCGCCAACGGCGGTAACCCGACCCGCAGCGCAGCGGTTCCTGGTTCCCTGCAGGGCTCTCTAAAAGGCGGCACCGATGCCGTGGAAAAAATTCCCGTGGCGCGCATCGTCGAAGCGCTGGAAAACCCTGGCAAGGATTACCAGCACAACGGGCAACGGCACACTTTCCCGGACATTCGTATGCTGTGGTGGGCTGGCGGCAGTAACTTCACCCATCATCAGGACACCAACCGCCTTGCCGCAGCCTGGCAAAAGCCTGAGCTGATCGTTATCTCCGAATGCTTCTGGACGGCGGCGGCAAAACACGCCGATATCGTTTTACCGGTGACCACCTCGTTCGAGCGGAACGACATGACGATGACCGGTGATTACAGCAATCAGCATCTGGTCCCCATGAAACAGGTCGTCGCTCCGCAGGGAGAAGCGAGAAACGACTTTGATATTTTTGCAGAGCTAAGCGAACGATGGGAAGCCGGTGGTGAGGCACGGTTCAGCGAAGGGAAAAGCGAGCTTGAATGGCTGGAGTCTTTCTATGATATCGCCCGTCAGCGTGGCGCTACGCAGCAGATCGAGCTCCCGGATTTCAGTGAGTTCTGGGCAGCTAACCAACTGATAGAAATGCCAGAAAATGCGAAAAATGCCGAATTTATTCGCTTTGCCGCTTTTCGGGCCGATCCTGAGGCAAACCCACTCAAAACGCCAAGCGGTAAAATCGAGATCTACTCTGAGCGCATCGCCAGCTTTGGCTATGCCGACTGCCCGCCGCATCCAAGCTGGCTGGCACCGGACGAATGGCAGGGCAATGCCGCCTCCGGCCAGCTACAGCTGCTTTCATCCCATCCGGCTCATCGCCTGCACAGCCAGCTGAACTATGCCGGACTGCGCGACCAGTACGCCATTGCCGGAAGAGAGCCAATTACGCTGCACCCGATTGACGCTAAAGCACGCGGCATTGTTCACGGAGATTTAGTGCGGGTCTGGAACGCTCGTGGACAAGTGCTGGTTGGCGCTCAGGTAACCGACGGGATCAGGCCTGGCGTGGTTTGCATCCACCAGGGCGCATGGCCCGATCTGGATGAAGACAGGCTGTGTAAAAACGGGGCGGTTAACGTACTTACCATGGATATCCCGTCTTCGCGGCTGGCCAACGGCTGCGCGGCCAATAACTCCCTCGTCTGGGCGGAGAAATTTACCGGCCCGGCCCCTGACGTGACGGCGTTCGATCCGCCTGCCAGCTCATAATCCACGTCGGGTGCTGCGTTTCTGCCTGCCACGCACTCTCTTCAATATGAAAGCCGTGGCGGTGATAGAAATGCACCGCCCGGCGGTTTTTCTGATACACCTCAAGACTTAAGGCCGGGTATTCCGCCTTCACCTTCTCCAACAATTCGCCGCCGATCCCTTGCCCGGCAAACGAAGGGGCGACGAACAGCGCGCCGATAAACTGCCGGTCCATCACGCTGATAAACCCCACCATCTGCTGCTGGTGCAGATAAACCCACGTTTTTGACTGAGGAATATAGACATTGCGCACCAGGTTGAGGCTTTCGTACCAGTAGCTTTCCGGGATAAACGGATGGCCGCCGATAGTACTTTCCAGCCAGAGCGCCATGAGCGCATCCATTTGCTCAATGTTAAACAGCTGGATCATTGGCGAAAATCAGGGTGGCAGAAGCAGCCCGTCACATGGTCATTGACCAGGCCGCAGGCTTGCATAAACGAATAGCAGATTGTCGACCCCACAAACTTAAACCCACGCTTTTTTAGCGCCTTAGACAGCGCATCTGACGTCGGCGTAAAAGCCGGAACTTCGCTGAGTGAAGCGCGATGCGATATCTGAGGTTTATGGTCGACAAATCCCCAGACAAAATCAGGGAAGTTCTCACCGCTGGCTTCCATCGCGAGGAAAGCTTTAGCGTTGATGATAATCGCCTCGATTTTCCCTCGGTGGCGAATAATGCCGGTATCCAGCATCAGTTGATCCACTTCTTCCGGCTGAATGAGCGCCACGGCATAGGGGTCAAAATGCCTGAAACGCTGGCGGTAGTTTTCGCGTTTTTTCAACACGGTGATCCACGACAGCCCGGCCTGCTGACCTTCCAGACAAATCATCTCAAAGAGCTTTTGCCCGTCGGTAACCGGCACTCCCCATTCTTTATCGTGATACTCCTGATACAGCGGATCCTGAGTAACCCAGCCACAACGTTCCATTTAGCTCTCCCTGATTATCTGCCGAGCGTGGGCAAATTTTACTTTCTGACAATAGTGAATCCGGGATATTTCGCAACCCTGAATGAGATCAAAGAAAGGGCACTTAACCCCCGTAAATTTGCAAACTGTTAACCATCTCTCATTTATGATTTAACATTTAATATACAGCAAAGACGCACACCACAATGATAGCGAGCACTAACAAACAAAACATAAAGTGCAGCGTAAAGGTCATTCATACCGTCTCAGAGGCACTTCATTCCGTTCTTCATGCATTTCATGCCGTTTTTTCCTGGAATAAACGGCGCTTCGCTATCGTAGGCGGCAGATAACTTCCCTTAGATTCGCAGGACATCTGCCATGAATACTGCCACCTACAACCGTACTCGCTGGTTAACCCTCATCGGAACCATCATTACCCAGTTCGCGCTGGGTTCCGTTTATACCTGGAGCCTGTTCAACAGCGCACTGTCCCAAAAGCTGGACGCGCCAATCAGCCAGGTCGCCTTCTCCTTCGGCCTGCTGAGCCTTGGCCTCGCCATCTCTTCTTCTGTGGCGGGCAAACTGCAGGACCGCTTTGGCGTGCGTAAAGTAACAATGGCGGCGGGCGTGCTGCTCGGGGCCGGACTGTTCTTCACCGCACATGCCAACAACCTGATGATGCTGTGGCTCACGGCGGGCGTGCTGGTTGGCCTGGCAGATGGCGCTGGCTACCTGCTGACGCTGTCGAACTGCGTGAAGTGGTTCCCGGAGCGTAAAGGCCTGATCTCTGCCTTCTCCATCGGCGCCTATGGCCTCGGCAGCCTCGGTTTTAAATACATTGATACCCACCTGCTAGCGGCCTACGGCCTGGAAAACACCTTTATGATTTGGGGTGGCCTGGCGATGGTGATGGTGCTGTTCGGTGCCACCATGATGAAAGATGCTCCGCTGCAGGAAACTAAATCGACAAACGGCAAAGCAAAAACCGATTTCACTCTCGCTGAATCTATGCGTCAGCCACAATACTGGATGCTGGCTCTGATGTTCCTCACCGCCTGCATGAGCGGCCTGTACGTTATCGGCGTCGCAAAAGATATCGCTCAGGGCATGGTTCACCTGGATGCTATGTCCGCCGCCAACGCGGTCACCATTATCTCCATTGCTAATCTGAGCGGCCGCCTGGTACTCGGCATCCTGTCAGATAAAATTGCCCGCATTCGCGTAATTACGATTGGTCAGGTGATTTCTCTGGTCGGAATGGCGGCCCTGCTGTTTGCCCCGCTGAACGAAGTCACCTTCTTTGCGGCCATCGCCTGTGTAGCCTTTAACTTTGGCGGCACCATCACCGTTTACCCTTCGCTGGTCAGCGAATTCTTTGGTCTGAACAACCTGACCAAAAACTACGGCGTGATATACCTGGGCTTCGGCATCGGCAGTATCTGCGGCTCCATCATCGCCTCGCTGTTCGGCGGCTTCTACGTGACCTTCTGCGTTATCTTCGCCCTGCTGATTCTGTCGCTGGCAATTTCCACCACGATTCGCCAGCCGGTACGTGCCGTACTCAATCACAAGCACGCCCACGCCTGACAGTCTTCGCAATCCCTACGTTAAGGCCGCCAAATAGGGCGGCTTTGGCGTAACCCATCATCACATCTCTTGCTCTCTTCAAACTAAAACACAAGCTCAGCAATGAAATAACAGTCTTTGGCAAGACTTTTTCGCCACAATCTGTATTATCCCGGCCAGGATAAATCTCCCTTGTAATCGCCTTATCCTCTTTTCACTCGTCAGGCTAGCAGAGGGATGTCTCTCCTAAGACAGCATTTGCTATCCAGAACAGTTCCACAGAGAAAACGAGCATCATGGTAAAAAAAACCAGCCGAAAATCGCTCTGGACATATATTTATGTCTCATTGCTACTGATTGCAGCCCTAATTATGATTGCGGGTAACTCACCGCTTGATGTCTATCCCGTTGTTATCGCTGCAAGTGCCTTCATTTTTACCTGCGGTTTATTTTATTTATTTTCCGCCAGAGTCATTTTTGCCGTTGCCACCAGCAGCCTGCTGGTCATTCTGCTGCAATTTTGCAACCAGCTTAAGGTCCACTATTACAAAGACCAGCTGCTGTTCAGTGATTTTTTCCTGATGGCCGATCCCGCCAATGCGGGCACGCTGCTGCACTATCCCTCTGCGGGGCTCGCAGTTGCGGCAATGATAGCGCTGCTCATCCTGACAATTATCATCAGTTGGCGTGTCGCACCGCGCCGCAAAGGGATGCTCGCCCCGCTGATAGCCCTCGCCGTGATGCTGGGCTCTGCATCTACGCTTAGCCATAGCGTGCTAAAAAATCAGCGCAACTGGGCAACCCAGTTGCCTGGCGGTACCGGTGTACTGTCGAACCTGGCGTTGTCCGGCATCCAGACTCAGTACGACGCGCCAACGTTCCCTCAGGCAACGTCTTTGGAATTTGCCTCTCGCGCAGCGGCGCTGAATAACAAGACAACTGCCTCAGCCAGCGTAAAGCCTGATATCGTTCTGCTGCTGCAGGAATCGACGGTGGATCCCCGCCTGTATAAGGTACCAGACCCTAAATTACTGCCTCACTTTTCTATGTTTGAGCAGGACAGTAAGGTGAAAGCCCACACTCTGATGCGCGTACAAACCTTTGGGGGCGGCACATGGCTGTCTGAATTCGCGGTCTTAACCGGAATGCGCAGCGATGATTTTGGGGCGCTGAAAAACTCCGTCTTTTATTCAGCTATCGATCACGTCAATGACAGTCTGTTTAAGCAGATGAAAGACAACGGTTACTACACCGTAGTGCTGACACCATTCAATAAATCGGCCTATAACGCCGGACATGCCTACACCATGATGGGCGTGGATAAAATCATTCAGCCGCAGGAGTTGGGCTACCCTGGTGATTTGTCGGACAACCTTTGGCACATTACGACCGGTGACGTCCTGGGCTATGTGAAAAAGATCCTTGCCGGCCAAACCAATAAGCCATTGTTTATTTATGCGTTAACGATGTATGAGCACGGCCCCTATGACTCAGGGCATTCTGATGATTACCAGCTGGCTTCAGTAGTGAAAAATGAAGATTCAGCCGGTAAATATAGCCATTATGTCGAGAAGATTAAAAACTCTGAAACCGCGCTGGCTGACTTTTTCCAGTTCGTTGATCAACGCCAACGACCAACCATGTTTATGTACTTTGGCGATCATCAGCCCGGCATCGACTGGGAGAACGGCTACACCACAGCACAGCAAAAACCGTCCCTCTTCACCCAATTTAGCCTGCGTGACAATTTTAATGCGCCGCCGGTGGCGGGCCTCGGCGCCATCACCGATATCGCTTTCCTTGGCGGAATGCTACTCGAACAGGCCCAGCTTAAAGTGTCGCCGTTCTACCAGGCCAATATCGATATGCGCTATTTATGCCAGGGCAGACTGAATGATTGCCCGGACACAACGCTGTTTAATAGTTACCGGCATTATGTCTACGATGAACTGCATGCAGCCTCGAAGCCCTGATCCTCTTTGCTAAACAGACCGTAAAAGACCCCACCTAAGCGGGGTCTTTTTTTGTTAAAAAACGGCCATGCCCTTCAAATTTTGATGCATCGCCAGGATTCCTCTTCGTTTCACTAGCCATTCAGAACTAGCTGGCGACTCTACGGTCTGAATAGCGCTAATTTTTTATATCGCCTGGACGCCTGAATGAATTACATAAAAACACTCTCTCAGCAAAAACTGTGTCTTTTGCTTGGGGTATACATCGGCTGGTTTTTGAATATCTCTGTTTTCTACCAACGTTTTGATAGCCGCGCCCAGGTCTTCATTGCCTGGAAAGGCATGGCTGCAGCTGCCGAGTTTTTGGCCTGCCTGTTGGTGACGTTTTTCCTGTTACGCCTGCTGTCGATTTTTGGTCGTCATCTCTGGCGAGTACTGGCTTCCTTCGTGGTGCTGTGTTCCGTGGCCGCCAGCTACTACATGACCTTCTTCAACGTGGTCATCGGCTACGGCATCATCGCTTCAGTGATGACCACCGATATCGACCTCTCTAAAGAGGTTGTTGGCTACCACTTTGCGATCTGGATGGGGCTGGTCAGCGCCATCCCGCTGTTCCTTATCTGGGTGAACACATCACAAGACACGCTGCTTCAACACTTGAAAACCCCCGGCCAGCGCATCAAAAACATCGCTATCCTGCTATGTGCGGGCCTGCTGGTTTGGGCCCCGCTGCGCATGCTGGGTGAAATGCAGTCCGACGATGAGCAGGGTTCAACGACGGATATGGCAAGCTACGGCGGCGTCGTGGCAAGCTCCTATGTCCCGGTCAATTGGGTCTCTTCCCTGGGGCTTTTTGCCTGGGCAAATGCCGACGAATCCACCGGCAACGGCTCGCTGATGAATCCCACAAAAAAGTTCACCTACGTTACGCCTCCGGGTCTGGACGATGTCAATGTGGTTTTTATTATTGGCGAAACCACACGCTGGGATCATATGGGGATATTTGGCTATGGCCGCGACACCACGCCAAACCTCGCTAAAGAAAAAAACCTGGTCGCCTTCCGCGGGGAGTCCTGCGACACGGCCACCAAACTCTCGCTGCGCTGTATGTTCGTCCGCGAAGGCGGGGCAGAAGATAACCCTCAGCGTACGCTGAAAGAGCAAAACATATTCGCGGTCTTAAAGCAGCTGGGGTTTAGTACCGACCTTTACGCCATGCAGAGCGAAATTTGGTTCTACAAAAATGCCATGCCTGACACCCTTGCCTTCCGCGAACAAATCGCCGCAGAGCCCCGCAACCGCGGCAGAACCGTGGACGACATGCTGCTGGTAGACGAGATGAAGCAATCCCTTGAGCAGAATCCTGACGGCAAACATCTGATGATTCTGCATACCAAAGGCTCCCACTTCTCCTATGCCCAGCGCTACCCTCGCAGCTTTGCGAAATGGACCCCAGAATGCATTGATATTGGCAAAGGCTGTTCAAAGGAGATGCTGATTAACGCTTTTGATAATTCGGTACTTTATGTCGATACGATGATAGACAGCGTGCTCGACCAGCTTCGCGATAAGAAAGCGATTGTCTTCTACGCCGCCGACCACGGCGAGTCTATCAGCGATTCCATGCACCTGCACGGCACTCCGCGTAAAATGGCACCGCCGGAACAATTCCGCGTCCCGCTGCTGGTTTGGGCCTCGGATAAATACCTGGAAAATCCAACGGCTGCCGACGCCTTTAAGCATCTGCAAGAGCAGGCAGCCATGAAGGTACCTCATCGCCACGTTGAGCTGTTCGACACCATCCTCGGCTGCCTGGGCTATACCTCACCCAACGGGGGAATTAATCAGAATAACAACTGGTGCCATGTACCGGATAAAGCCGTGAATTAATATTCACGCCGCATCCGACAATTAAATAAAACACTCCGTATTACGGGGTGTTTTTCTATTTTCAGCCTCGCCGTTTATTCGCATCATTTTCTGCCATTTTTGCTTCTGCAAGGCCAGATTAATTCATCGTATTTGGTTATGGAAAAGCGTGGTTTTTTGCGCGGCCGCTTATGATGAGGGACAGCATTTTCCGCTGTGAGCGATGCAGATCACAAAATAAATCGTGCAACAATTCATCGTTTAACACAAAATTTTACCTATTCAGGACAATCGGTTCGCGCTATAGGTTGCAAATTAAGCAGTGCAATATTCTGGTAACAAGCCTGTAGCATAAATTTCCCTGCTGGAAATGTCCCCGGAAGGTTTTTTTAATCTTTGCCCGCCGAATCCCACCTTGCTTGTAAATCCCCGTGACCTGTATTGACGTTTCCTTAATCTGTTGACAGATTGTAGGACGAGAGGGGCTATTTACGGACCGTCTGTGCTACCTCCATGCATGACTCGCGAAAGGAACTGCTAGCCTCACCACCGCCTCCGGGCACACCGTACCGACCACCCACAAATAACAATGGTCAGACGGTTACAAAACACAACACGACACATAATTGGAGCAGAATAATGAGTATTTCCTTGAAGAAGTCAGGGATGCTGAAATTTGGTCTGAGCCTGGTTGCCATGACCGTTGCAGCAAGCGTACAAGCCAAAACCCTGGTTTACTGTTCAGAAGGTTCCCCAGAGGGCTTTAACCCACAGCTGTTCACTTCCGGCACGACTTACGATGCCAGCTCCGTACCGATTTATAACCGTCTGGTGGAATTTAAAACCGGTACCACCGAAATCATCCCAGGCCTGGCTGAGAAATGGGACGTTAGCCCGGACGGTAAAACCTACACCTTCCACCTGCGTAAAGGCGTGAAGTGGCAGGACAATAAAGACTTCAAACCGACTCGTGATTTCAACGCCGACGACGTTGTGTTCTCCTTCGACCGTCAGAAAAACAAAGACAACCCGTATCACAAAGTCTCCGGCGGCAGCTACGAATACTTCGAAGGTATGGGCCTGCCTGACCTGATTACCGACATCAAGAAAGTCGACGATAATACCGTGCAGTTCGTGCTGGCTCGTCCAGAAGCGCCGTTCCTCGCGGACATGGCCATGGACTTCGCCTCTATTCTTTCTAAAGAATATGCGGACAACATGATGAAAGCCGGCACCCCGGAAAAAACCGACCTGAACCCAATCGGTACCGGTCCTTTCCAGCTGCTGCAGTACCAGAAAGACTCCCGTATTCTGTATAAAGCCTTCCCGGGCTACTGGGGTACCAAGCCGCAGATCGATCGCCTGGTCTTCTCCATCACGCCAGACGCTTCCGTGCGTTACGCCAAACTGCAGAAAAACGAATGTCAGGTGATGCCGTTCCCGAACCCGGCCGACATCGCCCGCATGAAAGAAGACAAGAACATCAATCTGATGGAACAGGCTGGCCTGAACGTGGGTTACCTCTCCTTCAACACCGAGAAGAAGCCGTTTGACGACGTGAAAGTGCGTCAGGCGCTGACCTACGCGGTGAACAAAGAAGCGATCATCAAAGCCGTTTATCAGGGCGCGGGCACCGCGGCTAAAAACCTGATCCCACCAACCATGTGGGGCTACAACGATGACGTGAAGGACTACACCTACGATCCTGAAAAAGCGAAAGCGCTGCTGAAAGAAGCGGGCCAGGATAAAGGCTTCACCGTTGACCTGTGGGCAATGCCGGTACAGCGTCCGTACAACCCGAACGCTCGCCGCATGGCTGAGATGATTCAGGCTGACTGGGCGAAAGTTGGCGTGACCGCTAAAATCGTGACCTACGAGTGGGGCGAGTACCTGAAGCGCGCTAAAGCCGGTGAACACCAGGCCGTAATGATGGGCTGGACCGGCGACAATGGGGATCCGGATAACTTCTTCGCCACCCTGTTCAGCTGTGCCGCAGCGAAAGACGGTTCCAACTACTCTCGCTGGTGCTACAAGCCGTTTGAAGATCTGATTCAGCCGGCTCGCGCCACCGACGACCACAACAAGCGTGTTGAACTGTACAAACAGGCTCAGGTTGTGATGCACGATCAGGCGCCAGCGCTGATCATCGCTCACTCCACCGTGTTCGAGCCAGTGCGTAAAGAAGTTAAAGGCTACGTGGTTGATCCACTGGGCAAACACCACTTCGAAAACGTGTCCGTCGAATAATAAAAGTAACGTGCTTTATTCCCTCTCCCCCGTGGGGAGAGGGTTAGGGTGAGGGGTATTGGCGTTGTCCACCCTCACCCCGACCCTCTCCCTCAAAGGGAGAGGGGGAAACATTTGTGAGCAATACAGACGGAACAGTTACCAGGCTTTCCGTCACTACAGAGAATCCGGGATATGCTGCAGTTCATCCTCCGACGACTGGGGTTAGTCATCCCCACGTTTATAGGTATTACCCTACTCACCTTCGCTTTCGTGCATATGATCCCCGGAGACCCGGTGATGATCATGGCCGGAGAGCGCGGTATTTCTCCTGAGCGTCACGCCCAACTGCTGGCCGAGATGGGTCTCGACAAGCCAATGTGGCAGCAGTACCTCCATTACATCTGGGGCGTAATGCATGGCGATCTGGGCATTTCATTAAAGAGCCGTCTCCCGGTTTGGGACGAGTTCGTGCCACGCTTTAAAGCAACGCTGGAACTCGGCATCTGCGCGATGATTTTCGCCGTTGCCGTCGGCATCCCGGTGGGCGTTCTGGCCGCCGTGAAGCGTGGTTCAATCTTCGACCACACCGCCGTTGGCCTGGCGCTGACCGGCTATTCCATGCCAATTTTCTGGTGGGGCATGATGCTCATCATGCTGGTGTCGGTGCACTGGAACCTGACGCCGGTGTCCGGGCGCATCAGCGACACCGTGTTCCTGGATGATTCCCTGCCGCTCACCGGGTTTGCGCTGATAGATACTGCTATCTGGGGCCAGCCGGGTGATTTTATTGACGCCGTCGCCCACATGATTTTGCCTGCCATTGTGCTGGGCACTATTCCGCTGGCGGTTATCGTGCGTATGACCCGCTCTTCCATGCTGGAAGTGCTGGGCGAAGACTACATCCGTACCGCTCGCGCCAAGGGCCTGACTCGTATGCGCGTGATCGTGGTTCATGCCCTGCGCAACGCGATGCTGCCTGTCGTCACGGTTATCGGCCTGCAGGTCGGTACTCTGCTGGCAGGCGCCATCCTGACGGAAACTATCTTCTCCTGGCCGGGCCTTGGCCGCTGGCTCATCGACGCCCTGCAGCGTCGTGACTACCCGGTAGTCCAGGGCGGCGTGCTGCTGGTGGCGACGATGATTATCCTCGTCAACCTGCTGGTAGACCTGCTGTACGGCGTGGTGAACCCGCGTATACGCCATAAGAAATAAGGGGCCATCATGACGCAACTGACTGAAAATAAAGTGGTGGCAGCACCCAAGCCGATGACGCCTTTCCAGGAGTTCTGGCACTACTTCAAACGCAATAAAGGGGCGGTGATCGGCCTGGTGTACGTCGCCATCATGATCTTCATCGCCATCTTCGCTAACTTCCTCGCGCCCCACGCGCCAGCCGAGCAGTTCCGCGACGCGCTGCTGCATCCGCCGGTGTGGCAGGAAGGCGGGAGCTGGAGCTACATCCTCGGCACCGACGACGTCGGCCGCGATGTGCTTTCCCGCCTGATGTATGGCGCTCGCCTGTCGCTGCTGGTCGGCTGCCTGGTGGTCGTCCTGTCGCTGGTGATGGGGATTGTGCTGGGCCTGGTCGCCGGTTACTTCGGCGGCGTGGTCGACAACATTATCATGCGCGTGGTCGATATCATGCTGGCGCTGCCAAGCCTGCTGCTGGCGCTGGTGCTGGTGGCTATCTTCGGCCCGTCCATCGGTAACGCCGCGCTGGCGTTGACCTTCGTGGCTCTGCCGCACTATGTGCGTTTGACCCGCGCGGCGGTGCTGGTGGAAGTTAACCGCGACTACGTAACCGCCTCCCGAGTGGCGGGTGCTGGCCCGGTTCGCCAGATGTTTGTGAATATCTTCCCGAATACCCTTGCGCCGCTGATCGTTCAGGCGTCGCTCGGCTTCTCAAACGCCATTCTCGATATGGCCGCTCTTGGCTTCCTCGGCATGGGTGCGCAGCCGCCAACACCGGAGTGGGGCACCATGCTCGCCGACGTGTTGCAGTTCGCGCAGAGTGCCTGGTGGGTTGTGACCTTCCCGGGTCTGGCAATCCTGCTAACGGTGCTGGCATTTAACCTGATGGGTGACGGTCTGCGTGACGCGCTCGATCCCAAACTGAAGCAGTAAGAGGTTCGAGATGGCGTTATTAAATGTAGATAAATTATCGGTGCACTTCGGCGACGAAGACGCACCGTTCCGTGCCGTGGACCGCATTAGCTATAGTGTGGATCAGGGGCAAGTTGTCGGCATCGTGGGCGAGTCCGGCTCCGGTAAATCCGTCAGTTCGCTGGCGATTATGGGGCTTATCGACTTCCCTGGCCGCGTGATGCCGGAAAAACTGGAATTCAACGGCCGGGATCTGAAGCGCATTTCTGAGAAAGAGCGCCGCAACCTGGTGGGCGCCGAAGTGGCGATGATCTTCCAGGACCCGATGACCAGCCTGAACCCATGCTATACCGTCGGTTTCCAGATTATGGAAGCCATTAAGGTGCATCAGGGCGGCAACAAGAAAACCCGTCGTCAGCGCGCAATCGACCTGCTGACCCAGGTGGGGATTCCTGACCCGGCTTCACGTCTCGACGTTTACCCGCACCAGCTTTCTGGCGGGATGAGCCAGCGCGTGATGATCGCCATGGCGATCGCCTGCCGTCCTAAGCTGCTGATTGCCGACGAGCCAACCACCGCGCTCGACGTGACCATTCAGGCGCAGATCATCGAGCTGTTGCTGGAGCTACAGCAAAAAGAGAACATGGCGCTGATCCTGATCACCCATGACCTCGCGCTGGTTGCCGAAGCCGCCCATAAAATCATCGTGATGTACGCAGGCCAGGTTGTGGAAGCGGGTTCGTCCCACGATATCTTCCGCGCGCCGCGCCACCCGTACACCCAGGCTCTGCTCCGCGCGCTGCCGGAATTTGCTCAGGATAAAGCGCGTCTGGCTTCGCTGCCGGGCGTAGTGCCGGGCAAATACGACCGCCCGAACGGCTGCCTGCTGAACCCGCGTTGCCCGTATGCGACCGACAAATGCCGCAGCGAAGAGCCGGAATTAACTCTGCTGGCAGACGGGCGTCAGTCCAAATGCCACTACCCACTCGATGATGCCGGGAGGCCAACCCTATGAGTACCCAACAGGCCGCCGCGCAACCGCTGTTGCAGGCCATCGACCTGAAAAAACACTACCCGGTGAAAAAGGGCTTTTTCGCTCCTGAACGCCTGGTAAAAGCGCTGGACGGCGTGAGCTTCACCCTCGAGCGTGGCAAAACGCTGGCGGTCGTCGGTGAATCCGGCTGCGGGAAATCGACCCTCGGTCGCCTGCTGACCATGATCGAAGTCCCGACCGGCGGGGAGCTTTACTACCAGGGCCAGGATCTGCTGATCCCGGACGCCTCGGCGGAAAAGCTGCGCCGGCAGAAAATCCAGATCGTTTTCCAGAACCCGTACGGCTCGCTGAACCCACGTAAAAAAGTGGGGCAGATCCTGGAAGAACCGCTGCAAATCAACACCAACCTGAGCAAAGCCGAGCGCCGCGAAAAAGCGCTGGAGATGATGGCGAAAGTGGGTCTGAAAACCGAGCACTACGACCGCTATCCGCATATGTTCTCCGGTGGCCAGCGCCAGCGTATCGCTATCGCCCGCGGTCTGATGCTTGACCCGGACGTGGTGATTGCCGATGAGCCGGTCTCCGCGCTGGACGTGTCGGTGCGTGCTCAGGTACTGAACCTGATGATGGATTTGCAGCAGGATCTGGGGCTGTCCTACGTGTTCATCTCCCACGACCTGTCGGTGGTGGAGCACATCGCCGATGAAGTGATGGTGATGTACCTGGGCCGATGCGTGGAAAAAGGCAGCAAAGAGCAGATCTTCTCCAATCCTCGCCACCCGTATACCCAGGCGCTGCTGTCCGCCACGCCGCGCCTGAACCCGGACGAACGTCGCGAACGCATCAAGCTGACCGGCGAGCTGCCAAGCCCGCTGAACCCGCCGCCGGGCTGCGCCTTTAATGCCCGCTGCAGCCGTCGCTTCGGGCCTTGCACCCAGCTCCAGCCGCAGTTGAAAGACTACGGCAACGGCCAGCTGGTGGCGTGTTTCGCGGTTGACCAGGATGTGAACGGGGAACTGCGTTAATCGTTTTTACCCTCTCCCTTTTGGGGGAGGGTATTCAACTATCCACTTGATTAAATATACATTTTATTCAAAACGTAAATCTCACCCACATTATTCCTCCACAGAAACAGTGAAATCATAAATCCTGCATTTATTCGTCGCCGCTGACTGCGTAAATTGTGATCCTTGTCACTCATGTAGCCTCTGCGGAAGCACACTTTTATGCCTGATAATAAAGATAAACCTGCAACATCCCCGTGGATCGCGGTCTTTTCCCTGACTGTGGCCTGTTTTGTCATGGTTACTACCGAGTTCTTACCCATCGGTTTACTGACCAACATCGCACCCTCCCTCAATGTCTCCACCGGTACCGCCGGGCTGATGGTCACCATGCCAGGCATTGTTGCCGCCGTCGCCGCGCCAGTTTTGAGCCTGGCTTCAGGTAGCCTCGACCGCCGCCTGCTGATGCTTGGCCTGTCGCTGCTGTTGGTCGTCTCAAACCTTGTGTCCGCGCTGGCCGTGAACTTTCCAATGATGCTAACGGGTCGCGTGCTGCTGGGGATCTGCGTCGGTGGGTTCTGGTCATTCTCAATGAACTATGGCCGCCACCTTGTGCCGGAAGCGAGCCAGGGACGCGCAGTGGCATTGATTGTCAGCGGCGTGTCCATTGGTGCAGTTTGCGGCGTCCCGGCCGGAGCATTAATTGGCGACCTGTTCGGCTGGCGTTCAGCATTCTTTGCCAGCGCCGGGTTAGCCGCCATCACGCTGCTCGCCCAGCTTCGCCTGTTGACTTCCGTGCCGCCAGGCCGCCCGGTTACCGTTCAGGATTTACTGTCTCCACTGCGCCTGCCGATGGCCCGCATTGGCCTTATCGCCATCGTGCTGTTGTTTGTGGGCCACTTCTCGGCTTACACCTACCTGCGTCCACTGCTGCAACAGGTCTTTGTCCTCAGCCCATCGGTGATCACCTTCCAACTGCTGGCCTACGGCGCGGTTGGCCTGCTGGGAACCTTTATCGGTGAGCGCCTGGCGGAACACAGCCTGCGCGCGACCTTTATTCTGGTGACGGCAATGCTGGCCATCATCCTGATCGTTTCTCCGTTACTCAGCGGCCTGGCCGGCGCTACGGTCATGGTGCTGGTGTGGGGCCTGGCTTTTGGGGCCGTTCCGGTTTGCGCCACAAACTGGATGTTTGAAGCGGTGCCAGATGCGCCAGAAGCCGGCCAGTCGTTGCTGGTCACGGTGATTCAGATTGCGCTGGCGTCAGGCGCTCTGCTCGGCGGTGAAGTGGTGGACTGGCATGGTGTAAGCAGCGCGATGCTGTTTGGCGGGGCGCTGATGCTCTCGGCCACGCTAGTTTTCGGCCTCTCCTTGCGCACCCGGATGATTAGCGCTAAACAATGCGGATAATTGTTTACGTGGATAAACAAAACCCTGTCTGAGACAGGGTTTTTCGTTGGAGAGTGTTATGGATCACCATTTGCTGGCTATTCGGGTGTTCAATCGCGTGGTTGAAACTGGCGGATTTACCCGCGCCGCTGACTCGCTGCGCATGCCAAAAGCTACCGTCACCAAGTTGATTCAGAATCTTGAAAACCACCTGCAAACCAAGCTGTTCCAGCGCACCACCCGCAGCGTATCGGTCACCAAAGAGGGTGAATGCTATTACCGCCGTACCGTAAAATGGCTGGCTGACCTGGAGCAGATGGAAGGCAGCATGACCGAATCACAAAGCGAACCTCAGGGCGTGCTGCGTGTGGATGCCGGGGGATCGTTAGCGCGCCAGGTGCTGATCCCCGCCCTGCCGGAATTTCTTGAACGCTACCCGGATATCTCCATTGATCTTGGCGTCAGCGATCGGCTGGTGGATTTAATCAACGACAACGCAGACTGCGTTATACGCAGCGGCCCGCTGGTCGACTCCACTTTGATTGCCCGCCGCCTGTTTACCATGGACTGGGTTACCTGCGCGACGCCGGGCTACTTTCAGCGCTACGGCACGCCAGCCCGCCCTGAAGAACTTGAGCAGGGGTATCCGCTGGCGCATTACCGCCACGCACGCAACGACCGCATCTACCCGCTACGCTTTATCGACCGGGGAAAAAACATCGAGGTACAACACCGCTACCAGATAAGTGTCAACGAAAGTAACGCCCATCTTGGCATTGCACTTTCCGGGGCCGCCTTAACTCAAGTCGTCCGTTTTGCGGCACAGCCGTATCTCGACAGCGGGAAGCTGGTCAGCGTGCTGGATGCCTATCAGCCGCCGCCAGAACAGATGTACCTGGTTTACCCGTCCAACCGCCACCTTAGCGCCAGGCTGCGGGTGTTTATTGAATGGGCTGTGGCTCGATTTGCCTGACGAATGCAAGGGCACCGCCTCACTTTCCCCCGCATAAAAATATGTTACTCTCCGCAGGGTTACCCCTCTGGAGACGGCTATGAACGGCAAGGCAGCGCGCCCTACGATAAGCGATGTCGCAAAAGCGGCGAAGACCGGGAAGACCAGCATTTCCCGCTACCTTAACGGCGAGCAGAACGCGCTGTCTGACGATCTTCGTGGCCGCATTGAGCGCGCTATTGCCGAACTCGACTACCGCCCAAGCCAGATGGCGCGAGGCCTGAAAAGAGGCCGCACCCGCCTCATCGGGCTGATCATTGCCGACATCACCAACCCCTATTCCGTTGACGTGCTGAGCGGCATAGAAGCCGCCTGTCGCGAGAAGGGCTTTACGCCGCTGGTGTGTAACACCAACAACGAAGTTGACCAGGAGCTGCATTACCTCGACCTGCTGCGCAGCTACCAGGTGGAGGGGATTGTGGTCAATGCGGTCGGGATGCGTGAAGAGGGGCTCAACCGCCTGCAGCAGTCCGCCCTGCCGATGGTGCTTATCGACCGTAAAATCCCGGACTTTGCCTGCGATATGGTCGGGCTGGATAACATTCAGGCCGCAACAACCGCCACCGAACACCTCATCGAACAGGGCTTCGAAGCTCTCCTTTTCCTGAGCGAACCGCTTGGTATGGTGAACACCCGTCATGAACGGTTGCGAGCATTTCGCAGCACGCTGGAGCGCTATCCCGGCGTGATCGCCGAAAATGCCGAAACGCCGCTGCATGATGCACAGTTAATCGACAACACACTACGCCAGTTCCACACCCGTCACCGCGGGATGCGCAAAGCAGTGATCTCCGCCAACGGCGCGCTCACGCTGCAGGTTGCCCGCGCAATGCGCCGCCTCGGCCTGAGCTGGGGCTGCGATATCGGCCTGCTGGGGTTTGATGAGCTTGAGTGGGCGGAACTTGCCGGCGTCGGTATTACCACCCTGAAACAACCGACCTGGCAGATAGGCTACGCCGCGCTGGAGCAGGTCGTGAGGCGCATTGAAGGCACAGCTGAAACCGTACGTGAACAGCTATTCTCCGGCGATCTTATCGTGCGCGGCTCCACCTCCCGCTAAATCTTTTGTTCGTGATGGCGCTCATAAATTGGCAAGCAGGGTCTTTTCTTTGGAACCGGTTCCATCTAGCGTAAATAACATCAACTGTTCGTTGTTATCGCCCGGAGACCACCATGCCGCGAAAAATTATCGTCGTCACTGCTGCCTACGGCCACGAACGCCTTGCCGCCCTCGGTGGCCAGCAGGCGGTGCTGCCGATCATTGCTGAGGCAGGGGCCGACGGCGTCGAAATCCGCCGTGAACTGTTCACCGCCACACAGCTGGATTTTCTGTCGACCGTGGCCGGAGAAATTACCCAGCACGGGCTTGAGGCCTGTTACTCCGCGCCGGAGCCGCTGTTCACGGGCGACGGCAAGCTAAACCCGCTGATCCCTTCGCTTCTGCAGGAAGCCCACCAGCTAAACGCCCACTGGCTGAAGCTCTCTCTCGGGCAGTTCAACACTGTCCGGGCATTCGACACGCTAAAACGGTGGCTCAGCGAAAGCACCGTAGCGCTTGTGGTGGAAAACGACCAAACCGACAGCGGCAAACTCGCGCCGATGCAGCGCTTCCAGGCCGCCTGCGGCGTTCACAACCTGCCGGTGACGCTCACCTTCGATATGGCCAACTGGCTGTGGGTGGACGACTCTCCGCAGCAGGCCGCCCGCGCGCTGGCGCCTTCCGTGAGCTATATCCACGTCAAAACAGCGGTCGCCCAACATAACCGCTACCGCGCTGTGGCGCTGGATGACGCCAGTTCAGACTGGAAAGGGCTGCTGAATATGCTGCCACCCGATGCCCCGCGCGGTATTGAGTTTCCGCTGGAAGGGCGAAATCTGGTCGCGGTTACCCGGCATTACGTCAATCTTTTACGCGAGGAATAATCATGCATCAGCTCGATGTCATCACGATTGGTGAAGCGATGGCGATGTTTGTCGCCAGCGAAACTGGCGATCTTGCCGCCGCCGAGCATTTTGTGAAACGCGCGGCTGGCGCAGAGTTAAATGTCGCCACGGGGCTGGCTCGTCTGGGCCTGAACGTGGGCTGGGTCAGCCGCGTAGGCAACGACACCTTTGGCCGCTACGTACTGCAACAGCTGGCGAAAGAAAACATCGACAGCCGCGGTGTTACCGTCGACGAGCAGTACCGCACCGGTTTTCAGCTCAAATCCAAAGTCGAAGATGGAACCGATCCCATCGTGGAGTATTTCCGCAAAGACTCCGCCGCCAGCCACCTGTCGGTGGCCGATTTCAACGAGGAGTACTTCCTCTCGGCACGCCATCTGCATCTGAGCGGCGTGGCGGCGGCACTCTCAGATACATCTCTGGCGCTGCTGAACCACGCGGCCCGGACCATGAAACAGCAGGGCAAAACGCTTTCATTCGATCCGAATCTACGCCCGGTACTGTGGCGTAGCGAAGCCGAAATGGTGAAACAGCTTAATCAGCTGGCATTCCAGGCCGACTGGGTGCTGCCCGGCGTAAAAGAAGGCATTGTGCTGACCGGGCAAAACACGCCTGAGGGGATCGCCGATTTTTATCTGCATCAGGGCGTAAAAGTCGTGGTGCTAAAAACCGGCGCAGACGGCGCCTGGTATAAAACCGCAGACGGCGAGAAAGGCGCCGTCGTGGCGGTAAAAGTCGAAAACGTTGTGGACACCGTGGGAGCCGGAGACGGCTTTGCGGTCGGGGTGATCAGCGCCCTGCTGGAAGGGAAATCTTTGCATCAGGCCGTCAGCCGGGGCAACAAAATCGGCTCACTGGCGATACAGGTCATCGGTGACAGCGAAGGGCTACCGACCCGAAGCGCACTGGGCGAATAACGCCAAATCCATCGCTCTGTCCCCTACAAACAAAGCGATACGGTTAACCTCAAGATAGAGGCACTCTTATGAAAACCCCGACAATCGCGCCAAAGCGCTGGTGGTACATCATGCCTATCGTGTTTATCACGTATAGCCTGGCTTACCTCGACCGCGCCAATTTCAGCTTCGCTTCCGCCGCAGGCATCAACGACGATCTCGGCATCACCAAAGGCATTTCATCGCTGCTGGGGGCGCTGTTTTTCCTCGGCTACTTCTTCTTCCAGATCCCAGGGGCGATGTACGCCGAGCGCCGCAGCGTGCGTAAGCTTATCTTCGTCTGCCTGATTCTGTGGGGCGGCTGCGCCTCGCTGACCGGCGTGGTGAGCAACATTCCAATGCTGGCCGCCATCCGCTTTGTCCTCGGCGTGGTTGAAGCGGCGGTGATGCCAGCGATGCTGATTTATATCAGCAACTGGTTTACCAAATCCGAACGCTCCCGCGCCAATACCTTCCTGATCCTCGGCAACCCGGTCACCGTGCTGTGGATGTCGGTCGTTTCCGGCTACCTGATTCAAGCGTTCGGCTGGCGTGAAATGTTTATCATCGAAGGGATCCCGGCGGTTATCTGGGCGTTTGCCTGGTGGATGCTGGTAAAAGATAAACCGGCTCAGGTGGGCTGGCTGTCCGACAGTGAAAAATCCGCTTTGCAGGCACAGCTACAAAAAGAGCAGGAAGGCATCAAAGCCGTGCGTAACTACAGTGAAGCCTTCCGGTCACGTAATGTGGTTATTCTGTGCATGCAGTATTTTGCCTGGAGCATCGGCGTGTATGGTTTCGTGCTGTGGCTGCCGTCGATTATCCGCAGTGCGGGCGCGGCAGGCATGGGAATGGTGGAGGTGGGCTGGCTCTCTTCCGTGCCTTATCTGGCCGCGACCATCGCGATGATCGCCGTCTCCTGGGCATCGGACAAAATGCAAAACCGAAAGCTGTTTGTCTGGCCGCTACTGCTGATTGGCGCCCTGGCGTTCCTCGGCTCGTGGCTGGTTGGCGCCAACCATTTCTGGGTGTCCTATACGCTACTGGTGATTGCCGGAGCCGCGATGTACGCCCCTTATGGTCCCTTCTTCGCCATTATCCCGGAGATGCTGCCGAAGAACGTTGCCGGCGGCGCGATGGCCTTAATTAACAGCATGGGCGCGCTGGGCTCCTTCGTCGGCTCCTGGTTTGTGGGCTACCTGAACGGCGCCACCGGCAGCCCGGCGGCGTCCTATGTCTTTATGGGGCTGGCGCTGCTCGCCTCGGTATGGCTTACTCTGATTGTGAAGCCTGCTAATCATCAACAAATCCCGTCCGGCGCACATCACGCCTGACCCCGCGCCGGGCGCTCTGTCGCCCGGTTCGCGTTTAACCGAAAACGGAGAATCTCATGAAGCCGTCCGTCATCCTCTACAAGGCGCTGCCTGACAACCTGCTGTCCCGCCTTGAAAGCCACTTTACCGTCACCCAGCTTGGAGATATCAGCCCGGAAACCGTGCAAGCGAACGCAGCGCTGTTTGCCAATGCGGAAGGTATCCTGGGCTCCGGCGGCAAAGTTGACGCTGCGTTTCTCGCGAATACGCCAAAGCTGCGTGCGGCTTCTACCGTCTCTGTCGGCTACGATAACTTCAATGTGGACGCCCTGAACGAACGCGGCGTTGTTCTGATGCACACCCCAACGGTGCTGACCGAAACCGTCGCCGACACCGCCATGGCGCTGATCCTGTCCAGCGCACGCCGCGTGGTGGAAGTCGCCGAGCGCGTGAAGGTGGGCGAATGGCAAAGCAGTATTGGCGCTGACTGGTTTGGTATCGACGTGCATCATAAAACGCTCGGTATTCTGGGCATGGGACGCATCGGCCTTGCCCTTGCGCAGCGGGCGCACTTCGGCTTCAGTATGCCAATTCTGTACAACGCCCGCCGCCAGCATAAAGAAGCGGAAGAGCGTTTCAACGCCCGCTATTGTGACCTGGACACCCTGCTGGCCGAGTCCGATTTCGTTTGTATTCTGCTGCCGCTAAGCGACGAAACCCGTCACCTGATTGGCGCAGAGCAAATGGCGAAAATGAAATCTTCAGCCATTTTAATCAACGTCGGGCGCGGTCCGGTGGTGGACGAGAAAGCGCTGATTCAGGCGCTGGAAGAGGGAAAAATTCACGGCGCCGGGCTGGATGTCTTCGAACAGGAGCCTCTGCCGCTGGACTCCCCGCTGCTCGGCATGCCAAATGTGGTGGCCCTGCCGCACATCGGTTCCGCCACCCATGAAACCCGCTACGGCATGGCGGAATGCGCAGTGGAAAACCTGATTACCGCGCTGACCGGTAAAGTGGAAGTGAACTGCGTGAATCCGCAGGTGCTGAAATAGCTCTGCGTCAACACCCATAAAAAAGCGGAGTCGCCGTGAAGCGCTCCGCTTTTTCTTAGTGCATAAAACTTACTGCGTAGCAGTCTGCGCTGCGGCCCAGGCCTGAGTAAATGCCTGGTGCTGAGCGGACAACGGGCCAATCAGCGAGTTGTACTGACTTGCCTGCTGAGAAGTCGGGAACTGAATCCCACCGTTAGCAAAACCAACCTGAGTTCCCTGCTGCGCGATAAAATCACCCACCTGCACCAGCTGCTGGGTCAGGGTCTGCGCGGCTGGGATCAGCGGCGCCATGGCGTTCGCCGGGCCGGTGACGACTTTCTGGTAAACCTGATAGTAAACGGTTTTCAGATCGTCAGGCTGCTTCAGCGCGGCAAGCGCACCGTCGGCCTGCATCTTGGCATTTTGAACCTGCTGACCTAAAACGTTCAGAGAACCGTTAGCCTGGCGCAGCGCGTCGCGCTGAGTCATGTAATCCTGCGGAGCGCGGATGCTGTTCACACTATCCACAACCGGCTTCATGCCTTCGTCCATGGCCTGGCTCACCTGCTGGGAGAAGCCGTACAGAATGGCGTAGTCAGAGACCAGCGGGCCAAACTGTTTTTTCTGATCGGACGTCAGCGTCGGCAGGCGGTCGCCGCTACGCATAGCCGTGTTTTGCAGAAAATCGATGAACGCCTTACGCTGATCGCCTTCTTTATCGAAGCAACCACTCAGGCTCACCACCATTAATAACGCCGCCAGCGGCGCAAACCAGCGAGACCAGGACTTACCTGTCGCCATCATTTCTACTCCTGTCACCAATGCACTACCTGGCAAATTGCCACCCAATAACGATGCTAAGAATAGTCCAACAGCCCTTCGCAAGATACCCTTTCGCAATAATCTCTTTCCGCACTGAGCGGGGTTTTACCTTGATTATCCCCAGTCACAGCCAGACGCTGGTTGAGCCAGAACAAAGGCCATGCTTTTAATATGGAATAACGATCAAACTAAAAATAAAGCGGCCAATAATCTGGCCGTCTGGTAGATAAGGGGATACTACGTGAAACGCAACCGCGTCTGAAATACATATCAGAAACTGTAGCTGGCACTCACAAAACTCAGTCCGGCCACTTTCTTTTCAACAATGGGGCTTTTGGCAGCGTCGCCCACTAATGCCGTGACACCTGCTCCAGCCTGTAACGCTATATTTTGAGTCCACTCATAATTAAGCGCCGCGCTAAATGTGACATCTTTAAAACCGCTGCCAGGCCGCCAGGTAGAAAAAGCCGTGCGCTGTGCCTGTTCAGGCGTCACACCAAAATAGCCGCGTTGATAGCCGCTGTTTGCCCATGTTGTGGAGAGGTTGGTTTGTAGAGAAAACTGATCATTAAGAGGCGTGATGGTACCAACGCCAAGCTCAGCCAGTAACGTACGTCCCAAATCCTCTCCGCCATAGTGCCTTTTCTTTGTTGCCTGCAATGCTTTTATATAGGTACGGAAAGGGTCAAGCTGGTAACTCAGCTCCACACCCGCCTGCAATGTGCCCCCTAAATCACCCATTCCCTTAAGCGTTTTGTCCCGTCCATCAAGTGTTTTAATCACCTCATCTCGCCCGGAGTCGTAATCAAGCAAAAGCGCTACACCAAACGGTTCATCCAACGGCAGAGCCCAGCTCAGGCCATTATTCCCCAGACTCACGCTCCCCCAATCTCCGTGGCCATAACCCACATTAATGTCGTAAATCGCGGTTGGTCGGTATTTATCTGCCCCCTGATAAGCCGGTGCAAACGCAACGCCGCCGCCCAGAGTTAAAAACGCTTTGCCGTCTTCCGCCTGGGAAACAAAAGGCAGTAAAAGGAGTAATATCGATGTCGAGATTGCCAGAGATTTTTTCAAAATAATCATCCTTTATTTAAAAAATATTTAGGTATTAGAAAATTAAAGCCATTGATTTTCATATAAAAAATAAATATTTATGCTTTTAATAAAAAGACCGAACAACAACGACAGTGAAACGCATCATTAATAAACGAAAGCAAAACAAAAATCACAATTAATTCGTTAGACATCTAATCAATAACAGCCAATCTATTTTCATTCAGGATATTTAAATAATAATTGCCGGGTTATTTATTAATATGAGTTCATTAGACAGTCCAGAAAAATTTCATCTCCCGTTGGTGCCACAGCCAGCCTCAGCCCCTGCCATAGCGCCGGAGAACGCATAACTATTTACATTTTTATACTAACTCCTCCTACCCACCGGATTTTCAAGCGCTTACTTCGACTCAGTATTCAGCTGAAACGCATAAGCATTTTTCTCAGCACGTTTAGCCACTAACGTGATCCCACGCACGCTTTAAATCCAGCTACAGTTAATAAGCTTCTTTGCGTTCACGTTCTCGCTGTGTGATTTATGAGGAGTTCTCAATGGAATATAAAGATCCAATAATTGAGCTGCTTAGCAGTCTTGAGCAGATTGTTTTTAAAGATAATCAGGCCGTTAGCCTGAGTCAGAAACCCAGCGCCTTCTCGGAGTTTGAGCAGCTACGTAAAAGCACCGGACTAAAAATCGATGATTTTGCTCAGGCGATGGGGGTTAGCGTGACGATGGTGCAGGAATGGGAGTCCAGACGACTCAAGCCCTCCGTCACCGAACTGAAATTAATGCGTCTGATTCAGGCCAACCCAGGCCTCAGTAAGCAGTTAATAAGCTAGAAAACCGTTGTGTCGAAAGAAAACAACCCCGCCGTGATGCGGGGTTTGTCATTCTGTCCCTGGCAACATCGTGATGGGTACTAAAGAAAATCAGCACCTGCTGCCAAAATCACTGTCCTCACTCACCCCACGAATCATCCGGGTTAGCTCTTCGCAGCGATGAATTTTACTCGCCTGTAAAGTAAATCGGGCAAACACTTCAAATTCGCTCCATTCACCCTGATTTTTCTCGACTTTTACAAAGTGATGCGTAAATACGGTATCTCCTTCAGCAACAACTGCTTTGACCAATAGGTGCATTTGCTGGGTCTGCGCTTTTAGCGTGCTCATATGATTAATGAACTCATCATAGCTCAGTGATTTGCCATCGACGATTTGCCGGTAATCCGGAGCAAAGTACCGTGCAATTTTGTTTTCATCATGTTCGGGGCAACAAATTATTTCCTGTAAGGCGTCAATAACGCTTTGGCTTTGTGATTTCATAGAAAGCTCCTTTTGTTGGAGACACCAGTCTACGAAGTATTAATAAATGGCTATTATCCGTATCTGGACAATTTATACGGTTAACTGGCCATATGGTAAAAACACAAAAAATTGATTATTTAGGACAGCACTCAACGCCCTGGCACAAACATACCTCGGGACAACTTTATTGGCTTGAGCAGGGCGTGATGGTGATTGAAACGCAGCAAGCGCAGTGGCACGTTACCGCCGGCACTCTGGGGTGGTTTCCCTCTGGAATAGAACACAGCGCCTGGTTCCCTGGCAGGGTAAAAGGAAGCAGCCTTTATCTCTCCCCAACCTCCAGTGCCTTATTCCCCATTGTGCCAGGGATTTATGGAGCGGATCATTTCGTGTTTGCGCTCCTGGCACGCTTAGAACTTAATGCTAACCAATCTCCGTCATCAGAATATTTATGTAGCCTTCTCACACTCCTGGGCCATGAAATCAACCAGCTCCCGCAATGGCCCCTGGAACTCACTTTGCCCTCCGATCGCCGGGCACGTAACGTTGCAGAGGAATTATTGAAATACCCCGCTACCCGCCTCGACCAGGCACAGCTTGCTCAACAATGGGGGCTGAGCGTCAGAAATCTTAGCCGTTTGTTCAACCAGCAAACCGGCTTGAGTTTCAGCCAGTGGCGGCAACAGGCAAAAATAATCTCTTCACTTCAATGGATAACTGCGGGTTTACCCATCAGTGAAGTCGCCGAGCTAAGCGGCTACAGCAATATCAGCGCTTACATCGAGGCGTTCCGTTTGAGATTTGGCAAGACGCCGGGGCAATTTAAGGTGTCATCCTGCCCGCCATCAGCAGGATGAATCATGCATATTTGCGGCGGCGGAATTTGAAGGCATATGCTTTCGAAAACCGCCACCAGGGGTGAACGAGCAAAGGACTGGCAATCAAAAATTCAGAACGTTTCCCAGTTTGCATCAGAGGCCGAGGCCGTTTGCGGTTTTAAGGTAGCCGCTTGAGGACGGAGTTTTTCCTGCATCGGCTCTACACGACGCCCGCCGGATTGCTGAAGCTGGAACACCGCCACCGCCAGGCGTAGCTCGCTCGCCTGGTCTTCCAAAGCCGCAGCGGCAGAAGCGGACTCTTCCACCAGTGAGGCGTTCTGCTGGGTCACGCTATCCATCTCAGATACCGCCTGCGCCACCTGCTCAATGCCTTTGCTTTGCTCTTCAGAGGCCGACGCAATTTCGCCCATGATGTCAGTCACACGGGTGACCGCCGAAACGATCTCTTTCATAGTGGCGCCCGCTTCACGAACCTGACTGGAGCCTGTATCAATGCGCGACACCGAGTTTTCAATCAGCACTTTAATTTCTTTCGCTGCCTGCGCGCTGCGGCTGGCCAGCGTTCTGACTTCTCCCGCAACCACGGCAAACCCACGCCCTTGTTCACCCGCTCTGGCAGCTTCTACCGCAGCGTTCAGCGCCAGAATATTGGTCTGGAAGGCAATGCTATCGATAACGCTGGTGATATCCACGATTTTGCCGGAGCTTTCGGCGATTTCGTTCATGGTGCTGACCACGCTATCCACCACGCGTCCGCCTTTCTGCGCGGTTTCGGAGGCGTTTTTCGCCAGACCGGTGGCCTGACGAGCGTTATCGGTGTTCTGCTTCACGGTCGCGGTCAGTTGCTCCATGCTGGCCGCCGTTTCTTCCAGCGCTGCCGCCTGCTGCTCAGTACGGGAAGAAAGATCGCTGCTGCCGGCAGAGATTTCGCTGGCACCGGTGTAAATAGAATCCGCATTGTCGCGCACCACGCTCACGGTCTTCGCCAGCGACTGCTGCATGGTTTTAAGCCCGGCAGACAGGCGGCTCATTTCGCTGCGCCCTTCGGCGTCGATCGCACGGGTTAAATCCCCCTCGGAGATCGCCTGAATATGCCCCATCACGTTTTTTAGCGGACGCAGCAGCACGCGCTGCAGGCCCAGCCAGATAACCACCAGCGCCGCGATGACAATCAGTAAAATGGTACCCAGCGTCCAGAGCATACCGGTGTAGCTACTTTGATTGTGTTCGCTGGCGGCCTTCAACAGCCGGGTGTTCTGCGTCAGCCACTGGCTATAAACGGCTTTGAAATCGTCCTGAGCCTGCTGGGCGTCGAGATTACCATAAGCCTGGTAGTTATCGGCCTTCAGAAACTCAATGGACTGGGCCATAACGTCGTGCATTTGCTTGAAGCTGGCCGCCGCTTTGTCGTCGAGGGCTTTATCCTGGCCCGGCACATCATCGGAATCCATGTAGCTGGAGAATTGTTTTTGCGCGTCGGCCAGCAGCACACCGGCATTCGCCAGCAGCTTGTTCATCGCCTCCAGCGAGGCAGGATCGCGCTGATTTTTCAGCACGCGAATCGCCACGCGGTTGATGGTGACGCGAGTTTCAACCAGCGTCTGGAAGCTGCCGCCCAGCTGCTGCTGCTGGTAGTTCAGCAGGCCGGTATTCTGGAAGTTCAGGCGATCGCTGCTGACGGAGGAGTAGTACAGAGCCCCGGTCACCAGCAAGAGCACGCTGAAGATCCCCAGCGTGGTGACGATTCCGGTGATAACTTTGATATTTTTCATAGCGCCCAACGTTCCTGAGGTAATGGCCGATATGAGATATATCGGTTCGGCGCAGATTTCCCTTACCGCCCCTGGCGGGACTTTTTGTTAATTCATTGATATTTGAAAGTAAAAAAATTAATAAAATTAATAAAAAAACCCGCCGAAGCGGGTTTTGGGATTTCTTCACAACACAACGCAATTACTGCAGCAGGGAGATGTCCGCCACCTGCAGGAACAGCTCACGCAGCTTGGTCAGCAGCGTCAGGCGGTTAATACGCAGATCTTTGTCTTCCGCGTTTACCATCACCTTGTCGAAGAACTCATCCACCGGCTCGCGCAGGTTGGCCAGCTCTTCCAGGGCTTCCTGGTAACGGCCTTCGGCGAAGTACGGCTGCAGTTTATCGCGCAGCACGACGACGTTAGTCGCCAGGCGAATTTCTTCGGCTTCTTTCAGCACGGTGGCCTGCACGGAGTCGTTCAGCACTTCGTCAGACTTGGCAAGAATGTTGGAAACACGCTTGTTAGCCGCAGCCAGGGACGCCGCCGCTTCCAGAGTACGGAAGTGGGAAACCGCCTTCATGCGGGCATCGAAATCAGCCGGTTTGGTTGGACGACGCGCCAGTACCGCCTGGATGGTGTCAACCGCATGGCCTTCTTCCTGATACCAGGTGCGGAAGCGACCCAGCATAAAGTCGATAACCTCATCCACCACGTTGGTGTTGGTCAGCTTGCTGCCGTAGAGGCGAACCGCTTCTTCGGTCAGGGTCTGCAGATCCAGCGGCAGGTTTTTCTCAACGATAATACGCAGCACGCCCAGCGCGGCACGGCGCAGTGCGAACGGGTCTTTATCGCCTTTCGGATGCTGGCCAATGCCGAAGATGCCCGCAAGGGTGTCCATCTTGTCGGCAATCGCCACCGCACAGGCCACCAGGTTAGACGGCAGAGCATCACCCGCAAAGCGTGGCTGGTACTGCTCGTTCAGCGCAACCGCAACATCTTCCGCTTCGCCGTCGTGGCGCGCGTAGTGCATGCCCATCACGCCCTGGGTGTCGGTAAACTCGAACACCATGTTGGTCATCAGGTCACACTTGGACAGCAGGCCAGCGCGGGTCGCGTGGTTCACGTCGGCGCCAATCTGGCCCGCAATCCAGCCGGAAAGGGCTTCGATACGGTTGGTTTTGTCGCGCAGGGTACCCAGTTCTTTCTGGAACAATACGGTTTCCAGACGCGGCAGGTTATCTTCCAGACGTTTTTTGCGGTCGGTGTTGAAGAAGAACTCGGCATCTGCGAGGCGCGGGCGAACCACCTTCTCGTTACCGGAGATGATCTGCACCGGGTCTTTGGACTCGATGTTCGCTACGAAGATGAAGTTCGGCAGCAGTTTGCCGTCAGCCGCGTAGACCGGGAAGTACTTCTGGTCACCCTTCATGGTGTAAACCAGCGCTTCGGCAGGCACGGCCAGGAATTTCTCTTCGAACTTCGCGGTCAGCACCACCGGCCATTCCACCAGCGAGGTAACTTCTTCCAGCAGGCTTTCGCTCAGGTCAGCCTGACCGCCGATTTTACGGGCAGCTTCTTCGGCATCACGTTTGATGACGGCTTTACGCGCTTCGTAATCAGCAATGACCTTCCCGCGCTCCAGCAGGATCTGCGGGTACTGGTCGGCATTGTCGATGGTGAATTCCGGCTCGCCCATAAAGCGGTGGCCGCGAATGACGCGGGCCGACTGAATGCCCAGAATAGTGGCAGGGATCAGTTCGTCACCCAGCAGCAGCGTCACGGTATGAATCGGGCGCACGAACTGGATATCGGACGCGCCCCAGCGCATCAGCTTAGGAATCGGCAGCTTCGCCAGAGAAGTGGCAATCATGTTCGGCAGCAGAGCCTGCACGCTTTCGCCCTTCACGTGGGCGCGGTACATCAGCCACTCGCCTTTGTCGGTAGCCAGACGCTCGGCCTGGTCAACGGTGATCCCGCAGCCACGAGCCCAGCCTTCGGCGGCTTTGCTTGGTTTGCCTTCAGCATCGAACGCCGCAGACACCGCAGGGCCGCGTTTTTCAACTTCGCGATCCGGCTGTGAAGCCGCCAGATTTGCGATTTTCAGCGCCAGGCGACGCGGGGCAGCAAACCATTTTACTTCGCCGTGGGCGATATTGGCCGCATCCAGCTCGGCGGTAACATTGGCAGCGAAGGATTCAGCCAGGCTGCGCAGGGCTTTTGGTGGCAGCTCTTCAGTGCCGATCTCCACCAGAAAAGTTTTTTCAGACATGGCGGCCTCTTAGTTTTTCTTATTGCACATCGGGAAGCCAAGCGCTTCACGAGAAGCGTAGTAGGCTTCGGCCACGGCTTTGGTCAGGGTGCGAATGCGCAGAATGTAGCGCTGGCGCTCGGTCACGGAAATGGCCTTGCGCGCATCCAGCAGGTTAAAGCTGTGAGCGGCTTTCAGAATACGTTCGTAGGCCGGGAGCGGCAGCGGAGTTTCCAGCGCCAGCAGCTGCTGCGCTTCTTTCTCGTACTGCTCGAAGCAGGTGAACAGGAAGTCCACGTCGGCGTATTCGAAGTTATAGGTGGACTGCTCCACTTCGTTCTGGTGAAACACGTCGCCGTAGGTGGTTTTCCCCAGCGGGCCGTCGCTCCACACGAGGTCGTAAACGCTGTCTACGCCCTGAATGTACATGGCCAGGCGCTCTAAACCGTAGGTGATTTCGCCGGTTACCGGCTTACACTCCAGGCCGCCAACCTGCTGGAAGTAGGTGAACTGCGTTACTTCCATGCCGTTGAGCCAGACTTCCCAGCCCAGGCCCCACGCGCCAAGCGTTGGGTTTTCCCAGTTATCTTCCACGAAACGAATGTCATGGATCTCCGGATCCATACCCAGCTCTTTCAGCGACCCGAGGTACAGCTCCTGAATGTTGTCCGGAGAAGGCTTAATCACTACCTGGAACTGGTAGTAGTGCTGTAAACGGTTCGGGTTTTCGCCGTAGCGGCCATCGGTAGGACGGCGGGACGGCTGCACATAAGCGGTGGCCATTGGCTCCGGCCCTAAGGCACGCAGGCAGGTCATCGGGTGAGAGGTGCCTGCGCCCACTTCCATGTCCAAAGGTTGAACAATGGTGCAGCCCTGGCGAGCCCAGTAGTCCTGTAAAGTCAGGATCAGGCCTTGAAAGGTCTTGGTATCAAACTTTTGCATGTTGAATTCGCACGCGTTCGGTGGATTTAAGAGAAGCGGCCAGTATATACGCAAACGCGGTCGAGTTGTATCAACACGGCAACGGAACGGCCGTGAGGGAGAAAGGCGTCAGGTTGTTGCGCGTTGGTTGAAGTTTTCGCGGCTGGAAAGGTGTGAAAATTGACCAGTTTCGTCAAATGAACAGGTAAACCCCTCTTTGCGGGCGGTACTACCCATCATTTCGTAGCTGGCCTGATACTGCTTGAAGTCTGACAGATCAATGCGCTGCGGCTGGGTGTTGTAGCGATAAGCGGCCTGATTTTTACAGGCAAGCTCCATCGCTTCGGTGTGAACCACCGGGCGCAACTTCTGCGCGGCCTGGCCTTCCTGCGGCGTCGAACTGCAGGCGCTGAGCATTAACGCCAGAAAAGCGCTTAAGAGGAGCCTATTTTTTCTTTCTGCCATCATCATTCGCTACCAGTACGTTAAACTCGGTTTCTTATATCAACTCCTCGTGCAGCAGGCATTTTGCGAAGCCGCCACGGGGATAGCAAGATGCGCCGGGCAAACTCAGATATTTCCGGACACGGGTAAGCAAGCGGGTTCAGAGGGACGAATGCAGCAAAAAATAAACTGGATAGACAACCTTCGGGGCATCGCCTGCCTGATGGTGGTCATGATCCACACCACAACCTGGTACATCACGAATCCACATACCGTCACCGCGTTTAGCTGGGACTTTTCAAACGTTCTGAACTCGGCTTCTCGCGTCAGCGTCCCGCTGTTTTTCATGATTTCCGGCTACCTGTTTTTTGGTGAGCGCAGCGCGCAGCAGCGCCATTTTCTGCGGATAGCCAGCTGCCTGCTGTTTTATAGCGCCATTGCGCTGCTGTATATCTGGCTGTTTACCCCTATCAGCACCGGCCTTGCCCTACGTTACATTCTGGTCAAGCCAGTGTTCTATCACCTGTGGTTCTTCTTCGCGATCATGGTGATTTACCTGCTTTCACCGCTGATACAGGTGAAGAAAGTCAGTGCCGTGACAATTCTGGGGCTGATGGTGCTGCTCGGCGTGGTGGCCAACCCCAACACGGTACCGCAGACGGTGGGCAACATGCGCTGGCTGCCCGTTAACCTCTACATCAACGGCGACACCTTCTATTACGTGCTTTACGGGCTGCTTGGCCGGGCGATTGGGATGCTAGATACCCAAAGAAAAGGGGTCAGCGGCATGGCGGGCGGTCTGTTTGTGATTTGCGTCATCTCTATTGCGCTGGGCACGCATCGGCAGTTGGAAATTAACAAAAACTTCGCCGAAACCTTCTACGTCTACTGCGGCCCGCTGGTGTTTATCGCCGCCATCAGCCTGCTGGTCATCGCCAAAAACTGCCTGAACCAGCGCCCGCTGCCCGGCCTGACGTTTATCTCGCGCTACTCGCTGGGCATTTACGGGTTTCATGCGCTGATTATCCATTACCTGCGTACCCATAATATCGAGCTGCCCCACTGGCCGGTGCTGGATATTCTGTGGATCTTCGGCGCGGCGCTGGCGGGAAGCCTGCTGCTGGCCGTTGGGGTGGGAAAACTCGACCGCAAAAAACTGGTGAGTTAAGCGCCACGAACTCTGTTCCGCGCCCGATGAAGCTGGCGCGGAGAGGAGAACCCGGCGGCGCTGGCCGCCTGTTCCATGCGCTGCCCCTGCTGCAGCCGCTGTTCCGCCACCGCCAGCCGGAGCTGTTCCAGATAGTCGCGAACGGAAATACCCAGGTGATGCTGAAAAAGGCGGGATAAATGTCGGGGGCTGACGTGAACCCGGTCAGCAATTTCCGGGATCGGCCAGGCTGCCTCAGGCGCAGCCGAAAGCAGATCCTGAGCGCGATGAACCGCCGGGTGAATATGATTCCGGTAGCGAAGCCAGGGCGAAAGCTGCGGGTCGTCGCCCGAGCGGCGGAACCAGACCACCATCTCTCTGGCAACATCGAGCGCCATCCGTGGGCCGCAGTAGCGGTTAATCAAATGCAAAGCGAGATCGATCCCCGACGTAATCCCTGCGCTGGTCCATATCCCGCGATCTTCCACAAAAATGCGGTTGTCTTTCACCTGCGCGCCTGGCGCAGCGGCTTTCAGTCTTTCAAGCACGTCATGGTGCGTTGTGCACTGAATGCCGTGCATCAAACCCGCACGGGCTGCCAGCAGCGCCCCGGAACAAACGCACATCAGATTAAGCTGCTGGCTGTGGATTTGCGGCTGCATCCGGGTTAACCAGCGCCGGACTTCTTCCGCCTGCGGCGTGGCAAAAAAGCGGTTTGAATCGCATACGCCGGGCAGCACCAGCAGACTCCCGGCGGGAAGGTTTTCAGGTAACGGCTGAATGCCGCTGAACGTCAGGCCAATAGAGGTTTCGACCTCAGGGTCCGGGCCAATGTAGTGCAGATCAAACGCGTTCTTTGCCAGCACCAGCGTTTCCGCCGGGCCGCTCAGATCGAGGGACAACACTCCCGGCAGCACCACAAACCAGACCCCTATACTCATTCCAGCGACTCCAGGCACTCGGCTACGGTTTGAATTTCGGCGAACCGCCCTGCCAGCACGGTTTCTGTGCGGTGCCGCAGGGTGGCGGCGTCCAGCGTAACCCCTTTCCAGGTCATCGGGAAGGTCAGCATGGCCTCGCTAACAAAAGAAACCCGGTAGCCCAGATCGGAAGCCACCCGCGTAGTGGTTTCGCAGCATTGCTCGGTGCGGATCCCACAGATGATCAGGTGGTTGATGTCTCGGGTACGGAGCCAATGATCCAGCCCGGTATCGGTAAACGCGTTGTGGACGTGTTTCTGAAAACTGACTGCAGGCTGGTGGCGTAAAAATGGCATCGGCGTAACAAACCCGGAGGCCAGCGAAAAGACATCGTCTTCATCCACATGGAAGATATCCACCACCGGCACGTCTTTCTGCTGGCAGCCCGCAATGAGCGCCAGCATCGCCTGCTGGAACGCCGGGACATCATCCTCCCGCCAGTAATCCCGGTGAAAGAAAGACTGCTGGGTATCAATATTGATCAGCGCTGCACGTGACATTTTCGGACTCCTTGTTGATGGGCTTAAAACCATTCTGACAAGGGATGTCACATATGCTAATACCAAAAACGGACAGGATAGTGTTGGTTTGAGACGATGAATGGCTCGCTGTACGTCCGGCATCTTCTTCAGCCACAGTTTATTCCCTCTCCCTGGAAGGGAGAGGGAATAAATCATGCCAACCTTAGCTTGTGATCCCCCTCGCCCCATTGAGGGGAGGAGCGAGGTGAGGGGAAAGTGATCGCGACACTCAGGACATCAGCGGCAGCAGCTGCTGATAAATCTGGTTAAATACCTGGCGGCGCCCGGCATAGCGCTGGTGGCGAGCCAAATCAGGCTGATGCCTTTGCTCCAGCGGCGGCTGGGGCAGCAGAGCTTGCAAAGACTGGCCAGGTGAGAGCGCAAGTTGCGCCAGACGTGCCGCCCCAAGCGCGGGCCCAACGTCGCCACCGGTGCGGTAATCCAGCACCTGTCCGCTGATATCCGCCAGCATTTGCCGCCAGTACGGGCTGCGCGCACCGCCGCCAATCAGCGTAATACTGGCTGGCGTAATGCCGCATTCGTGCACAACGTCCATCCCGTCCGCCAGCGCGTAGCCCACGCCTTCCAGCACCGCACGGGCAAGCTCGGCGGGGCCGTGCTGATGGGTTAGACCAAAAAAGGTGCCTTTAGCCTGCGGGTTATTATGCGGAGTACGCTCCCCGGAAAGATAAGGCAGGAACCAAACCACACCGGCGTCCTGATTTGCCTGTTCCGCCGCCGCCAGTAGAGCCGGTACGCTGCCGAGACCAGTGAGTTTAGCCGCCCAGTCAAGGCAGGAGGCCGCACTGAGCATCACCGACATCAAATGCCAGCGGTTGGGTAACGCATGGCAAAAACTGTGTACTGCACTTTCTGGCCTGCTGCGGAAGCCGTCGCTGACGGCAAAGTAAACCCCGGATGTCCCGAGCGAAAGCATTGCCTGTCCGGCATCAACCATGCCGACGCCGATAGCTCCAGCGGCATTGTCTCCCCCGCCCGCCACAACGGGCACAGCAGGCATTTTCCAGGCCTCTGCGACTTCTCGCGTTAGTACACCGGTTATTTCACTGCCCTCAAACAATTCAGGCATGTGCCGCCGGGATAGACGGCAGGCGTCGAGCATCGTGTCGCTCCAGTCGCGCTTCGCCACATCCAGCCACATCGTGCCTGCCGAATCGGACATGTCGCTGGCGAATTCTCCGGTCATTCTCAGACGCAGATAATCCTTCGGCAGCAGCACTGTATTGATTTGCGCAAAGATCTCCGGCTCATGACGCTCGACCCACAAAAGCTTAGGCGCGGTAAAGCCGGGCATCATCAGGTTGCCGGTTATCGCTCTTGCCTCTTCCACGTTGCTCTCCAGCAGCGCACATTCCTCGCCGCTGCGGCCATCGTTCCAAAGGATAGCCGGGCGGAGTACGCGCTGTTTGCTGTCCAGCAACGTTGCCCCATGCATCTGACCTGCAAGCCCAATCGCCTTTACACCGCTGAGCGAATGCTTCACGCCCAGCGCCCGCATCGCACGGTCCGTTGCCTGCCACCAGTGTTCGGGATCTTGCTCGGACCACAAGGAATGAGGCCTGGATACGGTCAGCGGCTCGCTGCATGTAGCCATCACCTCGCCCGCTTCATTGAGCAGGATCGCCTTCACGCCTGAGGTGCCAAGATCGATGCCGATATACATGGTAGCTCCTTAATATCGCGCCGCTTTTCAGCGGCGCAGGCAAGTTTAGTTATCGAACAAATAGTGGTTAATCAGGTTTTCCAGCCGCTCCTGATGCCCGCTTTGATGCTGCGGGGCCAGCTTGTGCTGCTCAGCGTACTGCGCCAGCTGCGTGAGCGATATCTGCCCTTTAAGAATTTGCTGGCCCAGCTCACTATTCCACCCGGCGTAGCGTTTGGCGACACGTTTATCAAGCTCGCCGTCTTCAACCATGCGGGCAGCCACTTTCAGCGCCAGCGCCATCGTATCCATGGCGCCGATATGACCATAGAACAGGTCATATTTGTCGGTACTCTGGCGGCGTACTTTGGCGTCGAAGTTCAGGCCACCTGTCGTGAACCCGCCAGCTTTCAGGATCTCGTACATCACCAGTGCATTTTCCTCGACGCTGTTCGGGAACTGATCGGTATCCCAGCCCAGCTGCGGATCGCCCCGGTTCGCATCCACCGAGCCAAAAATACCCAGTGCAATCGCGCTGGCGATTTCGTGGTGGAATGAGTGACCGGCGAGCGTCGCGTGGTTAGCCTCAATGTTTACCTTTATCTCTTTTTCGAGACCAAACTGCTTCAGGAAGCCGTAGACCGTCGCCACGTCGTAATCGTACTGATGCTTGGTCGGTTCCTGCGGCTTCGGTTCGATAAGCAACGTGCCGCGGAAGCCGATTTTATGCTTGTGCTCAACGACCATTTGCATAAAGCGTCCAATTTGCTCACGCTCCTGCCGCAGGTCGGTATTCAGCAGGGTTTCATACCCCTCACGCCCACCCCATAGCACATAGTTTTCCCCGCCCAGTTGATGCGTGGCGTTCATTGCCGTCACGACTTGCGTCGCCGCCCAGGTAAACACTTCGGGGTCGGGATTCGTTGCTGCCCCAGCGCCGTAGCGAGGGTGGGTAAAGCAGTTAGCCGTGCCCCACAACAGCTTCACGCCGCTGTCCTGCTGTTTTTGCGCCAGAACTTCCGTCATCTGTGCAAAATTGTTCAGGTATTCCTTAAGCGACGAGCCTTCCGGAGACACGTCAACATCATGAAAGCAGTAATACGGCACGCCCAGTTTCTGGAAAAACTCAAACGCCACGTCGGCCTTACGCTTCGCAAGCGTCATCGCGTCTCCGGCCTGCTGCCACGGGCGTTCGAAAGCACCCACGCCGAACATATCCGCGCCCGTCCAGCAGAATGTGTGCCAGTAGCAGGCAGCAAAACGCAGATGCTCTTCCATGCGTTTTCCAAGAATTAATGCATCCGGATTGTAGTGACGAAACGCCAGTGGGTTGGTGGTTTTAGGGCCTTCAAAACGCACGTGATCGAGTTGGTCGAAATAAGCTTGCATAGTTAACTCCGTCATCAGAAAAATGCGGCAGGATAGCTGGTCAGCTCATCCTGAATTTTCCCTGGCGGTTGCTCAATTACGTTATTTCACTCTGGGATTGAGAGAATACTCAAATGTGCGTCACCTCGCAAAAAATGAATAAAATAATAAATAAACCTCGCGTAACTGCTTCCATAAATTAGTGCAACAGACTAACCATTCAATATGAAATCAGATCGCCATCATAATTTTGCGATTAAACAAAAAAACATAACGCGAAGATAAAAATCAGTAATTGATGCTTTCTCCATGAACGATAACAATTCAAACTGTCTGCTGATATGAATCACTCTTTATTCCGATAAGCCACCTTCCCCTACAGGTAAATAACATGAAGATAAAGAACCTCTTAGTCACGCTATGCGCCTCACTTATCCTGACCAGCGTAAGCGGCATCGCAAAAGAAGTGAAAATCGGTATGGCGATTGACGACCTTCGCCTGGAGCGCTGGCAAAAAGATCGCGATATTTTTGTAAAAAAAGCGGAATCATTGGGGGCGAAAGTTTTTGTCCAGTCCGCCAATGGCAACGAAGAAACCCAGATGTCGCAAATTGAAAATATGATTAACCGCGGCGTTGATGTATTAGTGATTATCCCCTACAACGGCCAGGTATTAAGTAACGTGGTTGCAGAGGCTAAACGTGAAGGCATTAAAGTGCTCGCTTACGACCGCATGATTAATAATGCTGACATTGATTTTTATATTTCTTTCGACAATGAAAAAGTCGGTGAATTACAAGCAAAAAGCATCGTGAGTAAAGTGCCACAAGGGAATTATTTCTTAATGGGTGGCTCACCGGTGGATAATAATGCGAAATTATTCCGCGCCGGCCAGATGAAAGTATTAAAGCCTTATATCGATGATGGGAAAATTAAAGTCGTCGGGGATCAGTGGGTTGACGGCTGGCTGCCGGAAAACGCGCTGAAAATAATGGAAAACGCCCTGACGGCAAACAATAACAAGATTGATGCCGTTGTCGCATCCAACGACGCCACTGCGGGCGGCGCAATCCAGGCGCTTAGCGCGCAAGGGCTGGCGGGGAAAGTGGCTATTTCAGGCCAGGATGCCGATCTCGCGGGCATTAAGCGCATTATTGCCGGCACTCAAACAATGACCGTCTATAAACCTATTACCAAACTGGCAGATACCGCCGCTGAAATTGCCGTCGAGCTGGGTGAAGGCAAACAACCCGCCGCAGATGCCACATTAAATAATGGCTTGAAAGATGTTCCCTCCCGCCTCCTGACGCCTATTGAGGTGGAAAAAACCAATATCGACAGCACCGTTATTGCCGATGGTTTCCACAAAAAGAGCGATCTGTAGCCACCGGGCCTGCCTATACGCGGGCCTTCTCTTTCACCAGGAGGAGCCTTATGCCTCATTTGTTGGAAATGAAAAACATCACCAAATCCTTTGGGCCAGTAAAAGCCGTGGATAACGTGAGTCTGGCCCTGGACGCTGGAGAAGTGATGTCGCTGTGCGGTGAAAATGGCTCGGGCAAATCCACGCTGATGAAAGTGCTGTGCGGTATTTACCCTCACGGCAGCTATGAAGGTGAAATCTGGTTTGCCGGTGAACCGCTGCAGGCGAGTCATATTCGTGACACTGAGCGTAAAGGTATCGCCATCATTCATCAGGAACTGGCGCTGGTGAAGCACCTTACTGTGCTGGAAAACATCTTCCTCGGCGTAGAGATTACGCGCCACGGCTTGCTCGACTTCGATGCCATGACGTTACGCTGCCAGAAGCTGCTTGCTCAGGTAAACCTGACCCTCTCCCCGGAAACACGCGTAGGGGATTTGGGACTAGGGCAGCAGCAATTGGTTGAGATCGCGAAGGCGCTGAACAAGCAGGTGCGGTTGCTGATTCTGGACGAACCCACCGCCTCGCTCACCGAGCAGGAAACCGCCGTGCTGCTCGGGATTATTCGCGATCTCCAGTCGCACGGCATCGCCTGTATTTATATCTCCCACAAGCTCAATGAGGTAAAAGCCATTTCCGACACCATCTGCGTGATTCGCGACGGGCAGCCCATCGGCACCCGCGAAGCTAAGCAAATGAGCGAGGACGATATCATCACCATGATGGTTGGCCGGGAACTGACCGCGCTGTATCCCAGTGAACCGCACCAAACCGGCGATGAGATCCTGCGCGTCGAACACCTTACCGCATGGCATCCGGTCAACCGGCACATCAAGCGGGTCAACGATGCCTCTTTTTCTCTGCGAAAAGGGGAAATCCTGGGCATTGCCGGTTTGGTCGGGGCCGGAAGAACTGAGGCTGTTCAGTGTCTGTTTGGCGTCTGGCAGGGGCGCTGGGAAGGAAATATCTACATCGATGGGCAGCAGGTTCGTATCAATAACTGTCAGCAGGCTATCGCTCACGGCATCGCCATGGTGCCAGAAGACCGTAAGAAGGACGGTATCGTGCCGGTCATGGCCGTGGGGCAAAACATCACGCTTGCCGCATTAAGTCAGTTTTCGGGGGCCTTAAGCAGCCTGGATGAAGCACAAGAACAGCACTGCATGCTGCAGTCGCTGACACGCCTGAAAGTCAAAACGTCATCATCCAGCCTGGCGATTGGCCGCCTGAGCGGCGGGAACCAGCAAAAAGCAATTCTTGCCCGCTGCCTGTTGCTCAACCCGCGCATCCTGATACTCGATGAACCCACGCGAGGCATCGATATTGGCGCGAAATACGAGATCTACAAACTTATCAATCAACTGGTGCAGCAGGGGATCGCCGTCATTGTCATATCCTCTGAACTCCCCGAAGTGCTCGGCCTGAGCGATCGCGTACTGGTGATGCACGAAGGCCGCATTAAAGCCGATTTGATTAACCATAATCTGACCCAGGAAAAGGTCATGGAAGCCGCCCTGAGGAGTGACCCCCATGTCGAAAAGCAATTTGTCTGAAATGAAACTGACGGCACCAGGCCGCGCCTCCGTTGAGGCATTAAAATCTCTGAATTTGCAGGTTTTTGTCATGATTGCCGCCATCCTGGTGATCATGCTGTTCTTTACGTGGCAAACGGACGGCGCTTACCTGAGCGCCCGCAACGTCTCCAACCTGCTTCGGCAAACGGCCATTACCGGCATCCTCGCGGTAGGCATGGTGTTCGTCATTATTTCGGCTGAAATCGACCTCTCGGTTGGCTCAATGATGGGTCTTCTGGGCGGCGTAGCGGCCATTTTTGACGTCTGGCTCGGCTGGCCTCTGCCACTCACCATTGTCGTCACGCTGGCCCTGGGTCTGGTTCTCGGGGCATGGAACGGATGGTGGGTTGCCTATCGCAAAGTGCCGTCGTTTATCGTCACGCTGGCGGGCATGCTGGCGTTCCGCGGCATCCTGATAGGCATCACCAACGGCACCACCGTATCGCCTACCAGCGGAGCCATGTCGCAAATCGGGCAAAGCTACCTGTCAGACGGCATTGGCTTTACCGTTGGCGTTATCGGTTTGATGGGCTTTATTGCCTGGCAATGGCGGCTGCGCATGCGCCGTCAGGCTTTGGGCCTTACCGCGCCCGCGTCAGGTGGCGTTGTTGGCCGCCAGGCAATCACCGCGGTGATCGTGCTCGGCGCCATCTGGCTGCTGAACGACTATCGTGGCGTCCCTACGCCGGTACTTATCCTCGCTCTGCTGCTGCTCGCCGGGATGTTTATGGCCACCCGAACCGCGTTTGGCCGCCGAATTTACGCCATCGGCGGCAATATCGATGCTGCACGCCTTTCGGGAATCAACGTCGAACGTACCAAACTCGCCGTGTTTGCGATTAACGGCCTGATGGTGGCGATTGCCGGGTTGATTCTTAGCTCGCGCCTCGGGGCCGGCTCACCTTCCGCAGGGAATATCGCCGAACTGGATGCCATTGCCGCCTGCGTCATCGGTGGAACCAGCCTGGCGGGCGGTATCGGTAGCGTTGCCGGTGCGGTGATGGGGGCATTCATTATGGCTTCGCTCGACAACGGCATGAGCATGATGGACGTCCCGACCTTCTGGCAGTACATCGTGAAAGGCGCCATTTTGCTGCTCGCGGTGTGGATGGATTCTGCGACAAAACGACGGGCGTAATAGGCCTGAGGCAAAACGTGCAAACGATCACAATGCCGGGGTGGCGTTCCCCGGCTCGCTCGCGGCTGTGGTATTCAGACATCAGGTTAGCTACGGGAAACTATCGGCATGTTTGAGAAACGTCATCGCATCACGCTGTTATTCAACGCCAATAAAGTCTATGACCGTCAGGTGGTCGAAGGCGTGGGGGAATATTTGCAGGCCTCTCAGTCAGAATGGGATATTTTTATCGAAGAGGATTTCCGCGCCCGTATCGATAATATCAAAGAGTGGCTGGGCGACGGCGTGATTGCCGATTTTGACGATCGGGAGATTGAACACTTACTGGAAGGCGCCGAAGTCCCGATTGTCGGCGTCGGTGGCTCCTACCACACGCCGGAGCACTATCCCGCAGTGCATTACATCGCGACCGACAACCACGCGCTGGTGGAAAGCGCCTTCCTGCACCTGAAAGAGAAAGGCGTTCAGCGTTTTGCGTTTTATGGCTTGCCCGGCTCGAGCGGCAAACGCTGGGCCGCCGAGCGAGAGCACGCTTTTCGTCAACTGGTTGCGAAGGAAAAGTACCGGGGCGTGGTTTACCAGGGCATAGAAACGGCACCAGAAAACTGGCAGCACGCCCAGAACCGCCTTGCGGACTGGGTACAAACGCTGCCGCCGCAAACCGGCATTATTGCGGTCACAGACGCCCGCGCCCGCCACCTGCTGCAGGTTTGCGAGCACCTGCATATCCCCGTCCCGGAAAAGCTTTGCGTGATCGGCATCGATAACGAGGAGCTGACCCGCTATTTATCGCGGGTTGCGCTCTCGTCAGTGGCACAGGGTACGCGTCAGATGGGCTATCAGGCCGCCAAATTGCTGCATCGCCTGCTGGACAGAGAAATCCTGCCTCTGCAGCGCGTGCTTGTGCCGCCGGTGAGGGTTGTGGAACGCCGCTCTACGGATTATCGCTCGCTGCACGACCCGGCGGTAATTCAGGCGATGCACTACATCCGCAATCACGCCTGCAAGGGAATTAAAGTCGAGCAAGTGCTGGATGCGGTCGGCATCTCGCGTTCGAACCTGGAGAAGCGTTTTAAAGAGGAGGTCGGCGAGACGATTCACGCGGTGATCCACGCCGAAAAACTGGAAAAAGCGCGCAGCCTGCTTATTTCAACATCCTTATCTATCAATGAAATATCACAGGTGTGCGGCTACCCATCTTTGCAATATTTCTATTCGGTATTTAAAAAAGAGTATGACGCCACGCCTAAAGAGCACCGCGATCGCTTTAGCGAAATTTTAGTTTAAAGCTCTACTCTAGATAATTCGAGTTGCAGGACAAAAAGGCTTTCAGGTCTTTTTGAACGGCGTTTACGCTGACCCCGTAGGGGCGAGGCTCCGCTGAGTAACGCGGCAAGGCCGTGAATCCTCAGGAGCATAGCTAACTATGTGACTGAGGTGAGCGGGTGCAGCTAACGCATCTGCGGCTTGAAGTATGACGAGTATATAAATAACAATGCCCTCCGAAGAGGGCATTGTTTATTTCATTCAGACAATGAAAATTAATTAGGCAACATTAAACGCTGGTTGCTCTGATACATCGCGAACAGGAAGTTATTATAGCTTGAGCCTTTCGCTGAATACCCTTTCAGCTTGTGAATCATATTATTAGCCGTCACTTCCTGATCCGCTTTGCGCAGCTTGGCGCGCTCTTTACGGAACGAAGAATAGGCCGGATGGGTATTCAAGTTTGCTACGTAAGCATTCACGCCTTCATTCACAGAGCCATAATGCAGGTAGCCTTTCACTTTACCCGGCTCGCTGTTGCAATGGCGCTTGGTGCACTTCATGCCAAACAGGTTGTTGTTGCTGCGGGCAAGTTTAGATGTGCCCCAGCCGCTTTCCGCCGCGGCCATTGTCGCCACCATATTGGTAGGGATGATATCGACTTTTTCCAGCAGGCTGTTCCACGGCACGCGGTTGGTATTGCCGCGCCACGCCACCTTGTAGCGCTGGGTGATTTCTTTCAGACGTGCACGCTCAGTCGGCGACCAGCGCTTTTCGTACTGCTTTGAAATCAACCAGTTACGGTCGGCAGTTATCGCTGCATTTTGGCGGGTAATATATGGCATGACCGTCCGGAGAAACGCTTTTTTCCTTGGTGTCCCGGAAGGGTATTTTCGCAAATCAGGAAGCGAACCATTTTCACTATTGCGAGAATACTCTTTTTTACTACTTGCCAGTTTACTGCTTACCGCTTTCTTGCTGCTTACTTTCGTTATATGGGCCTTGCTGTGCGATTTAGGCTCATGTTTACTGGCGAGCGCGTGACTTGAAAAGCCCACGGTCAGCAACATGAGTATCGCGGCCCCGAATCGTCGGAATGGGGGTGATATCATTAGCTCTCCTGGTCGGATCGATCGTTTCCAGTGCCTTATTTTTAAAAAGGTTTTAGAAAAATAGAGGCGAATTATATCAAAATTAACCGCTCAGAGCACGTTTAGAAATAGTACTATTCCGAAACAATGTCACCTATGAACTTCTTATGGTGATAAAAAGTATTGTAAAATTCGGGGCTTAATCACACTTCGCGGCACAGCAAAAAAATGCACTGCGGAGGATGATTCCCGCGTTTAGAGAGTGAGATTATTGGTTATATTTTTAAGGTGGCGGCGGCAATAGCCTGGCGGCGAAACGACCGGGGTTAAGGCGCTCAAATAACATTTGATACAGGAAAACTGGCAACATGAGCCTGGTGCAGAACCTGATAAAAAAAGCCTTTGCGACGGCGAACGCCAACGAAGCCGCAAGCTTCCTTGCCAGCGCATGCAACCGCATGAAAGCGCATAACAAAGAGCAAATTCAGGCCGAGGTTAGCGCGGCATTAGTTAACGTTAATCTTGTTCGCATCAGTGAAAAACCGCCGCAAACCAAAACGGTTTACCAGGACTCGCCAGAAACCCTCCGTCGCCTGAAAGAGGCTGAGTCACTCTCCAGTAGCCTGCTTGCCCAGCTACGAGAAGCCCAGCAGCGCTCCGCTCAGGGCGACACCGTAGAAACGACCTCACGCCTGCAACGATATGAAAAACAGGTCACAGAGCTCCAGAAAGCGCTGAATATCAGCCAGGAAATGCACCTGAAAGAATCCGCCCTGGTGCGCAGCGTGATGCAGCGGGAAATCGACGAGCTGAAAAGCCTGCTGAACCGCCAGAAAGAGTCCGGCTCCGGGCTGTTGGAGACCCATCAGCGGGAAAAAACCGAGCTGCATCAGCGCCTGGAAGCCGCCGACGAACTGATCAAAACCCAGCAGGAAGCGCGCCACAAAGCAGAGGCGGAAGTGGCACTCCTGAATGAAAAACTCGAGAATCTGCGCGCCGATAACCATTACAGCTTTGAGCAGTGTGAAACCCTGAACGCCAGGCTCACCAAAACAATCGATGAGCTGCTCGCCACCCGCAACACGCTGAGCGCCCACTTCGGCCACTGGTTAACGAACAAATAAAAACGTTAACGCCGTCACTCACCCCGGCGGCTACACCCTGCAAAACGCACGGGCAGGATGAGCGAATATTCCCTGGGGAATGGCAAACTGCGCAATAAATCCTCACGGGATGATGCGTATGAAACGACTTTCTCTCTGCCTGTTGTTCACGCCCTGCCTTGCCTACGCGGGCTGGAACGCGCCTGGGCTTTCTCCTTTTCAGGCCACAAATCCAGGCCTGTTTACCAGCGCAACACACCTTGATAAAAGCACCCGTCCCCTCAGGCTGACGCAGGATAATCAATGCTGGCAGCCCTCAGAGGCCATCAAGCTTAATCAGGTCCTGTCCCTGACGCCTTGCGCCGGAGATACCCCGACGTGGCGGGTTTTCCGCGCCGGAGAGTACCTGGCACAAATAGATACCCGCAGCGGAACGCCCACGCTGATGCTGAGCCTTCAGCCGGAGGCCAGCAGTCAGCCCCCACAAGCGGTGGCGCAGTGCCCGAAATGGGATGGAAAGCCGCTCAGAGTCGATGTCAGCAGCACTTTTGCTGAAGGGTCGATGGTGCGGGATTTCTACAGCGGGAATACGGTACAGGTTCAACAAGGCCACATCACGCTGATGCCCGTGGCCGGAAGCGGCGGTTTATTGCTGTTGGAGTCCGCCGCCGTGGAGAAACCAGCCCCGTTTAGCTGGCAGAATGCGACCGTCTATTTCGTTCTCACCGACCGTTTTGAAAACGGCAACCCGGCGAACGACCACAGCTATGGCCGCCACAACGACGGCATGCAGGAGATTGGCACCTTCCACGGCGGCGATCTCGCCGGGCTGACCAGTAAACTGGATTACCTGCAGCAGCTTGGCGTTAACGCACTCTGGATAAGCTCCCCATTGGAGCAAATTCACGGCTGGGTGGGCGGCGGCACCAAAGGCGATTTCCCGCACTACGCCTACCACGGCTATTACACCCAGGACTGGACGAAACTTGATGCCAACATGGGCAACGAAGCCGATCTCCGTCGACTGGTGGACGAAGCCCACAAGCGCGGGATCCGCATTCTGTTTGACGTCGTGATGAATCACACCGGATACGCGACGCTCGCCGACATGCAGGAGTACCAGTTTGGCGCTCTTTATCTCAAAGGTGATGAACTTAAAAAAACCCTCGGCGAACGCTGGACTGACTGGAAGCCAGCGCCGGGCCAAAGCTGGCACAGCTTTAACGATTACATCAATTTCAGCGACAAGGCCGCGTGGGATAAGTGGTGGGGCAAAGCCTGGATCAGAACGGATATTGGCGATTACGACAACCCTGGCTTTGACGACTTAACCATGTCCCTCGCCTTCCTGCCTGATTTGAAAACCGAAGCGACCACTCCAGCAGAATTACCGGTGTTTTACAGCCACAAGCCGGATACCGCCGCAAAGGCGATACCGGGCTACACGGTTCGCGATTACCTGACTCACTGGCTAAGTCAGTGGGTGCGTGACTACGGCATTGATGGCTTCAGGGTCGATACGGCAAAACACGTCGAAAAAACGGCATGGCAGCAATTAAAAACGCAGTCCAGCGCGGCATTGGCCGAATGGAAGCAGGCCAATCCGGACAAAAAAATCGACGATGCGCCGTTCTGGATGACGGGCGAAGCCTGGGGACACGGCGTGATGAAAAGCGATTACTACGCCAGCGGCTTCGACGCGATGATCAACTTCGACTATCAAGAGCAGGCGGCCAAAGCGGTGGACTGCCTGGCAACGATTGACCCGACCTGGCAGCAAATGTCTGACAAACTTCAGCAATTCAACGTGCTGAGCTATATCTCCTCCCACGATACCCGCCTGTTCCGGGAAGGCGGACAAAAAGCGGCGGAGCTGTTGCTGCTCACGCCAGGCGCGGTGCAAATCTTCTACGGGGATGAAACCCAAAGGCCGTTTGGCCCCACGGGCTCTGACCCGCTACAGGGAACTCGCTCGGACATGAACTGGCAGGATGCCACCGGTAAACAGGCCGCAACGCTTGTCCACTGGCAGAAGCTGAGCCAGTTCCGCGCCCGCCACCAGGCCATCGGCGCAGGAAAACAAACCACCTTGAGCATGAAGCAGGGCTATGCCTTTAGCCGGGTTAGCGGAGATGACAAGGTGATGGTGGTGTGGGCGGGCAATCCGTAGGCGTTAAAGCCCCTCACCCCGGCCCTCTCCCCAGAGGGGCGAGGGAGAAAACAAGCTGCGGGAGGCTGGATTTATTCCCTCTCCCTTGAGGGTGAGGGTTAGGGTGAGGGGAATAGCGCCACATCCATGAAAAGAGCTCCTGGCTTCAACACATCCTGCTGCACAGCACAAATCACACAGCATATTCGCCAACAGTGACTATGCTTACCGGGTTTGCACGGCGTTATTTGTAGCGCTATGGTTAGCCTCTTTTCAAAAGTATTCAGCAGACCCACGTTATGACGTTTTCACTTTTCGGCGATAAATTCACCCGCCATGCAGGCATCACCCGCCTGATGGAGGATCTCAACGACGGCCTGCGCACACCAGGCGCCATCATGCTTGGCGGCGGCAACCCTGCGCAGATCCCGGCGATGAACGACTATTTCCAGCAGCTGCTTTCCGAGATGCTGGCCAGCGGTAAACTGACCGACACGCTATGCAACTACGACGGTCCGCAGGGGAAAAGTGAACTGCTAAAATTGCTTGCCGGTATGCTGCGCGATGAACTGGGTTGGGACATCGAACCACAGAATATTGCACTGACAAACGGCAGTCAGAGCGCGTTTTTCTACTTGTTTAACCTTTTCGCCGGACGTCATGCGGATGGCCGCACCAAAAAGGTGCTTTTCCCGCTGGCGCCGGAGTACATTGGCTACGCGGATGCCGGGCTGGAAGAAGATCTGTTTGTCTCTACCCGTCCGAACATCGAACTGCTGCCGGAAGGCCAGTTTAAGTACCACGTTGACTTCGAGCACCTGCATATCGGCGAAGATACCGGCATGATCTGCGTCTCGCGCCCGACGAACCCGACCGGCAACGTAATCACCGACGAAGAGCTGATGAAGCTGGACGCGCTGGCGAACCAGCACGGCATTCCGCTGGTGATCGATAACGCCTACGGCGTGCCGTTCCCTGGCATCATCTTTAGCGAAGCCCGCCCGCTGTGGAACCCGAACATCATCCTGTGCATGAGCCTGTCCAAACTCGGCCTGCCGGGCAGCCGCTGTGGGATCATTATCGCTAACGAGAAAATCATCTCCGCTATCAGCAACATGAACGGCATTATCAGCCTGGCTCCGGGCGGCATTGGCCCGGCCATGGCCTGCGAAATGATTAAGCGGAACGATCTGCTGCGCCTGTCTGAAACGGTTATCAAGCCGTTCTACTACCAGCGCGTGCATGAGACTATCGCCGTGATCCGCCGTTATCTGTCGCCGGAACGCTGCCTGATCCACAAGCCTGAAGGCGCTATCTTCCTGTGGCTGTGGTTTAAAGACCTGCCGATCACCACCGAGCTGCTGTACCAGCGCCTGAAAAAGCGCGGCGTACTGATGGTGCCGGGCGATTACTTCTTCCCGGGGCTGGACAAGCCGTGGCCGCACACGCACCAGTGCATGCGTATGAACTATGTCCCGGAGCCGGAAAAGATCGAAGCGGGGGTGAAAATCCTGGCCGAAGAGATTGAACGAGCCTGGGCGGAAGCCGAGTAACAATAGAAAACGGGGCTTAATGCCCCGTTTTTTTATCTAACCACTAAAGCGTCGTAGCCTTTCCAGCGGTAGTTCAGCATCGAAATCCCCCAACAGGCGATAAACAGCCCGACCACAACAAATCCGGCATTGCCGAGGTTATCGTTGAGCGCGCCAACCCACTGCCAAATCCCGCCCTCAAGCTGGAATTTGTCTGCCAGCAGGCCCAGCGCTTCAAGCCCGCCGATAAACAGCGCCACCACCACAGAAGTGCCGGTAATCGTCATGTTGTAGTAAAGCTTGCGCTGCGGTTTGTTAAACGCCCAGCCATAAGCGCCCACCATAATCACGTTGTCGAGGGTATCCACCAGCGCCATGCCGCTGGCAAACAGCGCCGGGAACACCAGAATCGACCAGATGGACATGCCGCTGGAGGCGCTGGCGGCAGAAATGCCCAGCACGCCAATCTCGGTGGCGGTATCAAAGCCGAGGCCGAACAGGAAGCCGACCAGGTACATGTGCCAGCTTTTGCCGATCAGGCGGAAAACAGAGTTAAACAGCCAGCTCATCATGCCGCCGCCGGTCAGTTCCGTCACGTCTGCAGCCAGCGGTTCACCGCGTTTAAGCTGGCGGAAGTTGCGCCACACGCCACGCAGGATAACCAGGTTGACCAGCGCCATCGCCAGCAGGAAGCAGGCCGAAACGGCGGTGCCGATCACGCCGCCAACGTCATGGAACCAGTCCATTTTTTGCTGGAAAGCCGCAGCAGTAGCGGCAATGGCGACTGAAGCCAGAATCACAATGCTGGAGTGACCCAGCGAGAACCAGGCCCCGACGCCAAACGGGCGTTTACCCTGCTGCATCATTTTGCGGGTAACGTTATCAATCGCGGCGATATGGTCGGCGTCTACCGCGTGGCGCAGGCCGTAGCACCAGGCCAGCAGGCTGGCCGCCATCAGCGCCGAGCTGTGGTTAAACACCGCCAGCGCCCAGGCCCAGGCGGCAAAGTTAGCCGCCACTAAAACCGCCAGCAGCAGGCCAGCGCGCGGGTTGTCACGAAGAACACGCATTAACATCTTTTTTATCCTTGTGGTGATTCAAATAGCGGGCAGCGGCAACCACTGCCTGCCCCAGGGAAAGCGCTCCATCACCGGCCGGAAGCCGCGTCGGGAAGAGAGTTGTAAAATCGGAGAGGTAGAACGCCAGGCGTTCGCGCAGCAGGCGGTTGTGCAGCACGCCGCCGCAGCAGGCCACGGTGGTCACACCGGTAAGCAAGGCATGATGGCGAACCAGCGCTGAAAGGCCTTTCGCCAGCGCATCGTGAAACGCCCAGGCCCGCGCTCCGACATCCCCCTGCCAGCCAAACCATTGCCGCCAGAAGGCCGCCAGGTCGAGATGACCGTTCACCAACGGCAGAGTGACAGGGTGCGAGCAAGGGCCTGCGTCCAGCGCCAGGGCTTCAAGGCGACAGGCGGCTTCGCCTTCATAGCTTTGTTGGTAAGGCGCGCAGTTGAGCGCGGCGGCAACGGCATCAAACAGCCGCCCGCAGGATGAGGCTAATGGAGCATTAACTCCGCGAGCTATCGCTTTCGCCAGAGGTCGCCATGCCTGCGCCCGCACAGCTTCTGTTTCGGGATAACTCTGCCAGCCGGGCACAAAAGCCTCGCACTGGGCGAGCAGGTTACGCCACGGTTGCACGGCGGCCAGGTCTCCCCCCGGCAACGCCACGGCGGGTAGCCCGCCGAGAGAGACACAGCACCGGTAATTCACCAGCAGGCATTCGCCGCCCCAAAGCTTGCCGGCTTCACCATAGCCAATGCCGTCCAGCGCAAGAGCAATCACATTGCCGCCGTTCAGCGGCCAGCCATGTTCGGCCAGGCAGGCCGCCGCGTGGGCGTGGTGATGCAGCACTTCGGTAACCGGCAGCGTCATGTCACGCCCCACCTGCGCGCTGCGGTAGCAAGGATGTGCGTCGAGCGCGACATGCTCTGCTTTAAAGCCGTAGATCTCGCTCATCAGCGCCAGCGAGCTTTGCCATTGGGCCTCCACGCCCTCCTGGGCCAGATCGCCCAAATGCTGACTGAGCACCGCCTGCCCGCCGCGAACCAGGCAGAAGGTATTTTTGAGATCGCCTCCCAGCGCCAGAATCGGCGGCAGGTCTTTAAAGCCAGCGGGCAAAGGAAACGCATCCGGCACAAAGCCTCGCGCACGGCGCAACATCTCGCCGCTGGCTCGCATCACCGAGTCGTCCATGCGCTGAAGAATGTCGCGGTTATGCAGCAGAAAACCGTCGGCAATGCCGTTCAAATCCTGAAGCGCCTGAGCATTGTCGATGGCCGGTGGCCTACCGTTGAGATTTCCGGAGGTCATCACCAGCGGGCCGCCGAAGTCCTGAGCCAGCAAATGCTGGAGCGGGTTAGCGGGCAACATTACGCCGGTTTCATTTCGCCCCGGCGCCACGGCAGCGCTCAGCTCAGGCAGAAAATCACTCGCCACCAGCACCACCGGTGCTGCAGGCGTTGAAAGCAGCGCCACGGCTTGCTCGGGCAACCCTTCGGTCATAGCAATCATCACCGCCAGCGGTTTGGCGGGTCGCTGTTTACGCGCCCGGAGGCGTTCAACGGCGGTATTGTTACGGGCATCTACGGCAAGGTGAAAACCACCCAGACCTTTAACCGCCACGATTTTTCCCTCACGCAGCGCGGCCACGGCCTGGACGATCGCCTGCTCGCCGTCCAGTCGCTGCGCGCCCCGCTGCCAGTAGATCTGCGGCCCGCAGTCCGGGCAGGCGACCGGCTGAGCGTGAAAACGCCTGTCCATCGGGTTGCGATACTCTTCATCGCAGGTGGCACAGAGCTGAAACGCCGCCATCACCGTGGACGGGCGGTCATAAGGCATCGCCCGGATGATGGTGAAGCGCGGCCCACAGTGGGTGCAGTTGATAAACGGGTAGCGGTAGCGGCGGTCGGTCGGATCGTTAAGCTCGCGCAGGCATTCCGGGCAGGTGGCGGCATCCGGCACGATTTGGGTGTCCATCGCGCCATGGCCGCTGTGGCGAATGCTAAAGTCCTGGGGCAAAACGTCCCAGACTATGGACTCTTGCGCCACGCTATCGATCCGCGCCAGCGGCGGGCAATGTTCGTATAGCTCGCTCAGGAATGCTTCCGGGCTGGCCGCCAGGCGAACAACAACGCCTTCGCCATCGTTGCAGACATCGCCCACCAGCTTCAGCCGCTGCGCGATTTGCCAGACAAAGGGGCGGAAGCCGACGCCCTGGACTTTACCACGAATGCGGAGTTCGGTGCCCCTCACCCTAGCCCTCTCCCCAGAGGGGAGAGGGGACAAATCGAGTTCAGACTCCACGATTCCTCCATCCGGGGTAAGGGTAAAAATCACGCTTCCACCGCCTCGCGCAGCCGCGCTTTCATGCTGTTATAGGTCGTTTGCGCATAATTCTCCGCCCACGCCTGATCCTCAATCGCCCCTACTTTCACCGCGCAATATTTGGTTTCCGGCGTTTTGGAGATCGGGTCGAGATTGTCCTGCGTCAGCTCGTTACAGGCGCCAATCCACCATTGATAAGTCATGTAGACGGAGCCTTTGTTGATGCGCTCGTTCACGTCCGCGCGGCTGATAACCTTGCCGCGACGCGAACTTACCCAAACCAGTTGCCGATCTTTAATGCCTAGCGCGTCCGCATCCAGCGGGTTGATTTGCACAAAGCCGGGTTCATCGGCGAGGGTTTGCAGCGCCGCGCAGTTGCCGGTCATTGAGCGGCAAGAGTAGTGCCCGACTTCGCGGACGGTGCAAAGCACCAGCGGATAGCTGTCGTCAGGCACTTCGGCGGGCGCGCGCCAGGCGGCGGCAAACAGCTGGCCTTTGCCGCTTGGCGTGTCGAATTTGCTGTCTTTGTAGAGATATGGCGTGCCGGGGTGATCCAGCGTCGGGCAAGGCCACTGCACGTGCCCCATATCGCCCATTTTTTCGTAGGTGACGCCGTAAAACAGCGGGCACAGCTCGCGCAGCTCATCCCAGATTTGCTGGTTGTTTTCGTAGTGCATCGGGTAGCCCATCGCCGTCGAGAGCAGGCTGATGATTTCCCAGTCGCGCTTCACGTTGTATTTCGGCTCGATGGCTTTCTCGAAACGCTGGAAGCCCCGGTCGGCGCAGGTAAAGACACCGCCGTGCTCACCCCAGGACGTGGCGGGCAGCAACACATCAGCGACTTCGGCGGTTTTGGTCATGAAGATGTCCTGCACCACCACCAAGTCGAGCGCTTCAAATCCTTTACGCACCAGGCCCAGGTCCGCTTCGGTCTGGAGCGGATCTTCCCCCATGATGTAGTAGGCTTTAACTTTGCCCTCTATCGCCAGGTGCGGTACTTCGGTAATACGCACGCCAACTTTGTCATCCATCACCGCCGGGTCGATGCCCCAGGCTTTAGCAAACTTCGCGCGTACTTCAGGATCAACCACATCCTGGTAGCCGGGGAACTGGTTAGGCAGCACGCCCATATCGCAGGCCCCCTGCACGTTGTTCTGCCCGCGCACCGGGCCAACGCCGACGTTTTCACGGCCCAGGTTACCGGTGAGCAGCGCCAGGCTGGACAGCCCTTTGACCACGTCCACCGCCTGGCCGAACTGAGTCACGCCCATGCCCCACATGATGGTGGCGGAAGGCGCTGCAGCGAAGGTACGCATTGCCTGGCGAACCTGCTGAGCCGGAACGCCGGTTAAATGCTCGACATCCTCCGGCGCGTAGCCCTTCACGGTTTCGCGGTAGGCCTCAAGCCCTTCGGCATATTTGGCGACGTACTCTTTGTCGTACAGCTGCTCTTCCAGCAGGACATAGCCAAAGGCATTCACCAGCGCCATGTTGCAACCGTTTTTGATTTGCAGATGCTGGTCGGCAATGCGGGCGGTTTCAATACGGCGCGGGTCGCAGACGATAATTTTCGCGCCGTTGCTTTTGGCTTTAATCACCCGGCGAGCCACGATAGGGTGCGAATCGGCGCAGTTGTAGCCCACCACCAGCAGGCATTTTGAGTTTTCGATATCGCCGATGGAGTTGCTCATCGCCCCGTTACCCAGCGTTGCCTGCAGCCCTGCAACTGAAGGGCCGTGGCACACGCGGGCGCAACAGTCGACGTTGTTGGTGTTCAGCACCGCACGGGCGAATTTCTGCATCACAAAGTTGGTTTCGTTCCCCGTTCCGCGCGAGGAACCGGTGGTCATAATGGCGCGGGGTCCGAACTGCTCTTTAATCGCCTTCAGGCGCGCAGCGGTATAGCTAATCGCCTCTTCCCAGCTTACCGGCTGCAGCTTGCCGCCCTTCTCGTAGCGGATCATCGGCTGCGTCAGGCGAGGGGTCAGCAGTTTGGTGTCGTTAAGAAAATCCCAGCCGTAGTAGCCTTTCAGGCAGAGTTCGTTTTGGTTAGTCACGCCCCCGGCCGCTTCGGCGCGAATAATTTTGTTGTTCTCAACGACCAGTTTCAGTTTGCAGCCGGCCCCGCAGTAAGGGCAGACGCTGGTAATTTTTTTCATCAGTAACAGACCTGTTAAAAGTTGAAATGCAAAGGGATTAGAAAGTCAGCGCCGCAGGGGCATCTAACGCGGCGCGGCGACGTTTTTCCGCGCTCATTTGTTCCAGCCGGTTACGGTCCACGCACAGGATGGCGTTGGTCGGGCAGGCTTCCAGGCAGGCGGGGCCAGCCTCACGGTGGTAGCAAAGGTCACATTTGTTGGCCTCGGCTTTTTCCGCCATCACGTTCAGCCCGGCCCCGCTATTGCGGATCACCGGCCGCACGACGACCTCCATCGCGCCATAAGGGCAGGCAACGACGCAGGTTTTGCAGCCGATGCAGCGTTCCTGCATGACGTGAACAAAGCCCTGGTCCCGGCTGATGGCGCCGTTAGGGCAGACGTTCGCGCAGGGCGCGTCCTCGCACTGGCGGCACATGGTAGCGGTCGAAACATTCACGCCTTTGATGACGTGAATACGCGGCAAGAAGGTTTGTGGGGTCAGCGCCGAACAGTCCTGGTTCTCCTGGTGAGAGACCACGCACGCCACCTCACAAGTGCGGCAACCGATGCATTTGCTCGAATCGGCAATGATGAAGCGGTTCATCATGAACTCCTGCAATAAGTGTGTTATTGCGAGGGGTTATTCATAAAGCGTGCCAGGTTTTCAGGCCGCGTGGTTAGCGGGTTTGACGAGAGGTAAGAGGGATATTCGACACTTTTGACGATGTCATTTTGGTAACAGTAGTCATTAATGACCCTCACCCCAACCCTCTCCCTGGAAGGGAGAGGGGGAAAAGAATTGGGCTCTTTCTCCCATGTAAGTGGGGGAGCCGTTCTGATCCCCTCTCCCCCACGGGGAGAGGGTTAGGGTGAGGGGAAAGACTAAAAAGACGTTTCGCTCTCTGAAATCATGAGGGGCTCATACCCGCCAAAACCCGTCCACGTCGCCAGCCGCTGATAAACCTGCTCCACCGCCGCTTTCACCGCCTCCGTCATCGGGTAGTAAAAGCCAACGATATCCGGCTGAATGCCGAGGAATACCACTTCGCCCACGTCCTCTTTTAGCTGATCGACCAGATAATTAAGCGGCATGTTGTGGGTAGTCATCATAAACATCTCGGCGATGTCATCCGGGTCAATGACGCGGATCTCACCGGGGTTGAGCATCATGTCGGTGGCATCCACGATCAGCAGCAGCTCCGGGCGGAGTTCGCGGATAGCAACCACGTCGTTTTCCGGCGCGCTGCCGCCGTCGATCACCACCCAGTCACCCTGCGGAGAAGCCTGACACTTCTCGGCCAGCAGCGGGCCAGCCCCGTCGTCGCCCATCATGCTGTTGCCTACGCAAAGCAGTACCTTAGTCATAGCGTCTCCTTACCATCAGGTAGATGGCGGGTTCTTGTTGAATAGCCTGCAGCATGTCGAGCAGCGCCTGGCTCCAGGCCTGCTGTTCCGGCGTCTGCGTCGGCTTAGCGGCATCCAGCGCCCGCGCCAGCATCACCACATGATTCTGGTCGATCACGATTTCGCCGTAGCGCGGCACGCCGTTCATTTTGTGCCGGGCCTCGCCGTCAGCCTCAAGCGTGGCGATCCACGCCTGATAGGCTTCCAGCGGGCAAACCAGGCTCTCTTTCAGGCAGTCGATTACCCCCAAATGGTGGCCAATCGCCAGGCTGTAGTAGACCACCTGCTGAGCTTCAGCCGGGGTGTTGTCGTTCTCATCGACAAACTTGCGGCTGAGCTGACAGAACACCACCGACTCGCTCATTACACGCGCTCCTGATGAACCAGTTGCTCAAGGTTAGTGACGATTTCCGTCAGGCGTGGGTCGTTTTCCGCGCTCAGCCACTGCTGAACAGCGTCGCCCCCGGTCGTCAGGTTAGTCATGTAGCTGTCGGCAATCTGGCGGCCATAGCGGTAACCGGCGAGGCGGCGAGCAGCGCGGTCAATGCGCACGCGCAGCGGCTGAACCATATCCGGATGGAGGATTTTTGCAGGCTCAACGTCCAGCTCACTTGCCGGGCGGGCGTGGATTTTTTGTTCCAGCAGGCCAAGCGCCATCGCGAAGCCGTACAGCGTGGCGGCAGGCGTGGGTGGACAACCGGGGATGTACACATCGACCGGCACGATTTTGTCGGTCCCGCCCCAGACGCAGTAAAGGTCGTGGAAGATCCCGCCGCTGTTGCCGCAGGCCCCGTAGGAGATACAGATTTTAGGATCGGGAGCAGACTCCCAGGCGCGCAGCGCCGGGGAACGCATCGCGCGGGTTACCGCTCCGGTAAAAAGCAGAATATCGGCATGGCGAGGAGAAGGAACCACTTTGATCCCAAAGCGTTCTGCGTCGAAAAGTGGCGAAAGCGTAGCAAAAATCTCGATTTCGCAGCCGTTACAGCCGCCGCAATCCACACGGTAAACGTAGGCAGAGCGTTTGATGTTTTTCAGCAGCGATGCCTTCATGCTGGCGATAGATTCGTCCACCGTCATCGGCACCGGAATGCCGTTGTGGTCGCGCGGCCCCAGTAGGTTACTCATTAGCTGGCCTCTCTCATCTGACGGCTAAAGTCGATCCGGTCGGACGACACCAGGCTTTGCTGGCGCTTGCAGTCCGGGCAGGTTTCAAATGCTGTACGGCGCCTTTCCGCGCGGGAATCGCCGTTGTGCTCAAGCAGCGCAATGGCGTAGTCGATCTCTTTTTGCACGGCGAACGGGCGGCCACATTCGCGGCAGTTGCACAACGGGAAGCTGGCCTGCTGCAGGAAGTCGGCTTTATTCCACACCGCCAGCTCGTACTGCTGTGAGAGTTTGATGGCGGCCGTCGGGCAAACCTCTTCGCAGCGCCCACAGAAGATGCAGCGCCCGAGGTTAAAGCTCCACTGCAGTTGCCCGGCGGCAAGATCGGTCTCAACGCTCAGGGCATTGGACGGGCAGGCGTTCACGCAGGCCGCACAGCCGATGCATTGCTGCGGGTTGTGCTCGGGCTTGCCGCGAAAATTAGGGTCGACGGCAATGGGCTGGAGCGGGTAAGACTCGGTTGCCACGCCGCCCTTGATGGCTTTTTTGATGAAGTTAAACATGTGTTTTCCTTGTTTGCCTGGCCTGAAAACAACCCCTCACCCTAACCCTCTCCCCTGAGAGGCGAGGGGACAGTTCGAGTGCGATTCCATCTACGCCCATAAGAGGCAAGAGACAGATCGAAGCCGGTTTTCCCCCTCTCCCTTCCAGGGAGAGGGCCGGGGTGAGGGTCAGTCACCGACCAGGCATCAAAATCATTTCAGCGGCGAATTCGTGCGCTCAATGCTATAGCGCTCCAGCTCTTTGTACGGCACCACCTGGCTTTTCTTCTTGCGCACGTCCACCACCGTCATGCGGTCGGTGCAGGAATAGCAAGGATCAAGGCTGCCGATAATCAGCGGCGCGTCAGATACCGTGTTGCCGCGCAGCATATAGCGCAGGGTTGGCCAGTTGGCGTACGTCGCCGCACGGCAGCGCCAGCGGTACAGCTTCTGGTTGTCCCCGGTCATGCTCCAGTGAATGTCGTCCCCGCGCGGAGCCTCTGAGAAGCCCAGGGCAAAGCGGTTTGGAATGTAGGTAAAACCTTCCACGGCGAGCGAGCCGCCCGGCAGGTTATCCAGACCGAAATCAATCATGTTCAGTGCGGTAAAGACTTCATTGATGCGCACTTTCAGGCGGGAAAGCACGTCGCAGCCGTCGAGGCTATGTACTTCCATCGGCAGCAGGCCGTAACCGACAAACGGGTGATCGGCGCGGGTATCGCGGGCATGGCCGCTGGCGCGAACCATTGGGCCGACGTTGCTAAAATCACGGGCGATTTGCGGGTCGAGGCGGCCAATGCCGACGGTACGCTGTTCGATGTTCGGCGTGCTCAGCAGAATATCCACCAGATCTTGCACTTCCCGGCGCATCTGCTGGGCAAGCTGGCGGGTCTGGATCATGTCGTCTTTCAGCAGGTCGCGGCGGATGCCGCCGATCAGGTTCAGGCCGTAGGTTTTCCGCGCCCCGGTCAGGATCTCCGCCATCTTCATCGACATTTCACGCACGCGGAAGAACTGCATAAAACCGGAGTCGAAGCCGACAAAGTGGCAGGCCAGGCCGAGGTTCAGCAGGTGGCTATGCAGACGCTCAACCTCCAGCAGAATGGCGCGAATCATCTGCGCGCGCTCCGGCACCACAATTCCCATCGCGTTTTCCACCGAGGTTGTATAGGCGGTGCTGTGGGCAAAGCCGCAGATGCCGCACACGCGATCGGACAGGAAGGTAACTTCGTTGTAGCCCATGCGGGTTTCCGCCAGCTTTTCCATGCCGCGATGGACGTAGAACAGTCGGTAGTCGGCGTCGATAATGTTTTCGCCATCGACGAACAGGCGGAAGTGGCCGGGTTCATCAGAAGTGACGTGCAGCGGGCCAATCGGCACCACGTTGTTCTTTTTCGTCCCCAGTTCATTGATGAACTCGTAGGTCTCTTTGTCGGTGGTCGGTGCCGGACGCTGGCGGTAATCCATGCTGTCTTTACGCAGCGGATAGAGATCGTCCGGCCAGTCATCCGGCAGCACCAGACGGCGCTCATCGGGCAGGCCAACCGGCTGCAGGCCGTACATATCGCGAACTTCACGTTCGCCCCAAACGGCGGCAGGTACGCGAGGCGTGACGGACGGGAACTCCGGCTTGTCGGCGTCCACTTCCACACGCACGGTGATCCAGCACTTCACCCCGCTTTCCATCGACAGGACGTAATACACCGCGTAGCTGCCGCACAGCTGGCGCTCATCGTTACCAAACAGCACCGAAAGCCAGCCGCCCTGCTGGTAGTAAAGCCACTCCACCACCTCCGGCAGCATATTGAGCTTCACGGTGACGGTGATTTGGTCTTTGGTCTGCCAGGCTTCGTCGATCACCGCATTCGGGAATTGCTGATGCAGCGCGGCGAGATAGTGTTGACCAATTTTTTCTTCAGACATCGATAGGTTCTCTTAAATCACGCCGCCAGCAAGGAGACGAAGGCTAAAAAGGCAAAGCCAAAACCGGCCCAGGTAATGCGCGAGGTTTCCAGCATCCGCAGGCGTGCCATGCTGTTTTCGAACAGCGCGATAATCAGCACGCCCGCCACCAGCTTCACAACGGCCAGCACCAGGGCGAGAACAAGCCCGCCCCAGCTAAAGGCGCTCATTTGCCCCCAGGGCAGGAACACACCAACAAACATTTGCAGCACAACCAGTTGCTTAAGGGAAATGCCCCACTTCAGTACCGCAAAGCCCGCGCCGCTGTATTCGGACAACGGCCCTTCCTGCAGCTCTTGCTCGGCTTCGGCGAGGTCAAACGGCAGCTTGCCCATTTCGATGAAGGTCGCAAAAGCGCAGGCCGCGAAGGCCAGGATCAGCGTCAGGCTTTCCGCCGTCGGCCAGGCGTGAATAGCCCCGGCGATATTGCTGATGTGCGTGCTGCCGGCCACCTGTGCGGCCACCCACAGGCCAAGCAGTAGAATCGGCTCAACCAGCACACCCAACATCGCTTCACGGCTGGCACCAATCCCGGTGAACGGGCTGCCGGTGTCCAGCCCGGCGATGGCAAAGAAGAAGCGGGCGATGGCGAACAGGTAAATTAAGGTGATCAGGTCGCCTAATGACGGCAGCGGCGAGGCAATCGTCACCACCGGCAGCGCGGTGGCGATGGTGAGCATCACGCCCACCATCACGAACGGCATCAGGCGGAAAACCCAGCCAGAGGCGGCGGGGGCCACGCTCTGGCGACCCAGCAACTTGAACAAATCCCGGTATTCCTGCAGCACGCCGGGGCCACGGCGGTTATGCAGTCGGGCGCGCGTCACGCGGGTAATCCCGGCCAGCAGCGGCGCGGCAAAAAACAGCGCCAGCGCCTGGATAAGAGCAAATAAAAACGTAGTCATATGAGTTCCTCAGGCAACCATCGCCACCAGTAAGACCGCCAGCTCAACCATCGCCAGACGGCGGAACGTGCCGGACAGGCACTCGCACTGCCAGCCTGGGATCCACTTCACCGGGTTCAGGGTTTGGCGCAGCTTAAGCAAAGGCGCAAACGCCGCTTTGACCGGCTGGGCAAAGCCCGTGGCGGTGATCACCATCGCCTGTTCGTGGTCGTAGCCGCAGACCCAGGCCGAGCCGCGAGAGCGGTTTGGTAAACGGTCGCCGCGGAAAACGATCATCAAAATTAACGGCAGCAGCGGAGAGGCGATCAGCAGCAGCGTGATCATCGGCTGAGACACAGCGGTATGCGCCGGTTGCAGAGGCAACGGCACGGCGTGCTGAAGCAAAGGCAGAAGCCACGGGGCAGCCACACCCGCCGCCACACAGCACGCAGCAAGCAGAGCGACTGAGGCATTCATTAGCCACGGCGCAGGGGTCGCGTTTTCCGCTTCCTGAGTACGTGGAGCACCCAGGAAAGTGACGCCATAGACTTTCGCCATGCACATCACCGCCAGCGCACCGGTGATTGCCAGCCCCACGGCCAGCAGCGGCCCAATAAAGCGGCCCACAAACAGCGGCAGGCTGCCGAGGCGGAAGAAGGACTGATAGATGACCCACTCCCCGGCAAAGCCGTTCAGCGGCGGCAGCGCGGCCATCGCCATCAGCCCGACCAGCATCGCCAGCGAGATAACCGGCATGCGTTTGCCGATCCCGCCCAGCTTCTCGATATCCCGATGACCGGTGCGGAACCACACCGCACCTGCGCCGAGGAACAGCGTGGTTTTAAACAGGCTGTGGTTGAACAGGTGATAAAGGCCGCCGGTCATGCCCAGCGCCACCAGCACCGGCTCATGCAGTGCGATACCGAGCAGGCCGCAGCCCAGGCCCAGCAAAATAATACCGATGTTCTCAAGGGAGTGATAAGCCAGCAGCCGGTTGATGTTGTGCTCCATCAGCGCGTAAAGCCCGCCGATAAACGCGGTGATCATGCCGACCACCACCACCAGCACGCCCCACCACAGCGGCAGCGTATTACTGATGAGCGAGAAGCTCATGATGCCGTAGAGGCCAATCTTCAACACCACGGCGGAGAACAAGGCGGCGGCTGGTGCGGAGGCATTCGCATGCGCCTGCGGCACCCAGCCGTGCAGCGGGATAATCCCGGCCAGCAATCCAAAGCCGAGTAGCGCAAGGATCAGTACCGGGGCTGGCAGCGGCGCACCGTCGAGGAGATGACGCAGATCGCCATAGCCCAGCGTGCCGTAGCGCTGCCACAGCAGCCAGCAGGCAATCGCTAAAAGCACTGTGCCCAGACGACCAAGGGCAAACCACAGCTGCCCGGACTTCTGACAGCCGGTGAGGAAATAACCCGCCAGGGAGATAATTTCTGCCATCGCCACCAGCGTGACAAAGTTGTCGGCCACCAGCGCCGCAACGCTTGCCGCCAGGATTAAGTTAATCAGCAGGCCGTTGGCTTTTACCGCCGGATGGCGATGCCAGGCGCAGTTATAAACTGAGATAAACAGGCCGCTTAACGCCACCGTCACCAGCCAGACACCGTTAAAGGCGTTGAGCTGCAGGTGCCAGTGCCAGATTTGCGCATCGCCGCTGAAGCCCAGCAGCGCCTGCACGCCCGCAATCAACAAGATCACGGCGCTAATTGCGCCGCCAATGCCGCCGATAAAGCCGCTAACGGGCTTTGAAAATGCCAGAACGCCGGCTAACACCGCGCTGATGACAAATCCCAAAAGCGCCCAGTGAATCAGTAAAAATGCATTCATTTTCTCGCCTCTGGCTGGGTAAACAGGGTCAGGTCGCCGAGCGTCGCGCCAAGCGTCAGTTCACGTTTGCGCTTGCTGGCCTGGGCGATGTCTTTGGTGTCGATCAGCCGCAGCGCCTTGGTCGGGCAGGTGCGAACGCAGGCCGGGCCGCTTTCGTCGAAGCTGCACAGGTCGCATTTCACGGCGATGGCGCGAACGCCGGGAACCCAGTCCAGCAGCGGGCTGACGCGAGCCGGAGCCGGAGGCGCAGGTGGCGCTTTCGGGCTGTTCACGTTGGCGGGAATATGCAGCGGGCGGCTACCGGAAAATTCAATGGCGCCGAACGGGCAGGCGATGCCGCAAAGTTTGCAGCTTACGCACAGGCTTTCATTCAGCTGCACGGCGCCGTCCACGCGGGTTATCGCATTGACCGGGCAAACCCCGGCGCAGGGGGCGTCTTCACAGTGGTGGCACATCTGCGGCGCAGATTCATTCAGGTTGCGCATGACTTTCAGGCGCGGCATGGACTGCAGGCCGTGCAGGCGGTGCGTCTCGGCGCAGGCCGCTTCACAGGTATGGCAGCCCATACACAATTTTGAGTCAGCGATTACAAAACGGTTCACCAGTTCTTCCTCAGGTGACAATCGTCATTTTTGACGAAAACATGCCGAAAAGCTGCCGGTTCGACAGTTCTCGACACCCCAGATCTCTTCATGCCACGGCGGACTTTTGCAGCAGCGCCATGGATAGCGGGGTGTTTTGCTGCACGGCCAGATAAAGGCTGTCGTACACCGGGCGGATAAGCTCAAGGTAGTGTTCCAGCACTTTCTCGCGATCGCGGTTGCTGACGGTGTTATCAATCAGCCCGTCATCGTCGATAGTCGCCTTGGCAATCAGCACGTTATCGCTGCCGTCGCGCAGTTCGATGCTGTACTCGATGGTGTGGCTGTTAAAGCCTTCGGCGAGGTTGATTTGAATGACGAAGTGGTCAAATAAGAAGAAGCGCAGGCTTTCGTCCGGGTTGCAGCCCACGGCGTGATGCAGCTTCGCTTTGGATAAGGTGATCCCCTGAATCAGGGTGTTGCCGTAAAGATGCCACTGCGAAAGCAGCCGCTGGTGCCTGTCGGCGATGTACTCGGCTTTTTCGCTCAGTTCCCAAATGTTCATGTTTTGTTCACTCTGTTAGTGCTTGTCCCTCCGTAAGGCACGTTTCGTGCCATGTTTTTAATTAATTGTTTTTAAATGAATTTAAACGATAAAAGTGTCTTGAGTGAGCCGAGTGACATGTCATTTCGTCATCTTTGACTTTGGGCGACGGCACTTTTTACCCTCACCCTAACCCTCTCCCCGGAAGGGAGAGGGGATAAAAACAACAGGGCTGGCTAACCCTTATATTTTTTAAAGAATTCCCCCTCGCCCCTCTGGGGAGAGGGCCGGGGTGAGGGGCAAAGAAAAAGTCTGGCACCGTCCTTGCATTACCAGTCCCAGTTAACCCCGGAGGCCCCATGCACGAAATCACCCTTTGCCAGCGCGCAGTCGAACTTATCGAAAACCATGCCCGCCAGAACAATGCCCGTCGCGTGACCGGCGTCTGGCTGGAGGTCGGCGCCTTCTCGTGCGTGGAAACCAGCGCCCTGGAGTTTTGCTTTGATCTGGTTTGCCGCGGCACCCTGGCGGAAGGCTGCGAACTGCATATCCACCAGCAGGAAGCCGAATGCTGGTGCCATGACTGCCAGCAGTTCGTCACCTTACTGACCCAGCGCGTGAAGTGCTGCCCCAACTGTAGCGGCAGCAACCTGCGCATCGTGGCGAATGACGGCATGCAAATTAAGCGTCTGGAAATCGATCAGGAGATAGCTCATGTGTAGCACTTGCGGTTGCGGTGAAGGCAACCTGTACATTGAAGGGGACGAGCGCAATCCCCACTCAGGCTTTCGCAGCGCCCCGTTTGCCCCGGCGGCACGCCCGCTGCAGCAGATAACCGGCGTCAAGTTTGCCCCAACGGCCGACGAACAGGGCGACCTGCATTACGGCCACGGCGCGGCAGGCACCCACGCACCGGGAATGACCCAGCGTAAGATGCTGGAGATCGAGCTGAACGTACTCGACAAAAATAACCAGCTCGCCGCCCATAACCGCGACCGTTTCGCCAGCCAGAATCAACTGGTGCTGAATCTCGTCTCCAGCCCCGGTTCCGGCAAAACCACCCTGCTCACCGAAACGCTGAAGCGCCTGAATGCCAAAGTGCCGTGCGCGGTTATCGAAGGCGATCAGCAAACGGTGAACGACGCCGCGCGCATCCGCGAAACCGGCACACCGGCCATTCAGGTGAATACCGGGAAAGGCTGCCATCTTGATGCCCGGATGATTCGCGATGCCATGCTGCGCCTGCCGCTTGAGCGCGACGGCGTACTGTTTATCGAAAACGTCGGCAACCTGGTTTGCCCGGCAAGCTTTGATTTAGGCGAACGCCATAAGGTCGCAGTGCTGTCGGTAACGGAAGGCGAAGATAAGCCGCTGAAATACCCGCATATGTTCGCCGCAGCGTCGCTGATGCTGCTGAACAAAATCGACCTGCTGCCGTACCTGCAGTTCGACGTCAGCAAGTGCCTGGCTTTTGCCCGCGAGGTCAATCCGGACATCAAAATTATTCTGGTTTCCGCGACCAGCGGCGAAGGGATGGACGAGTGGCTTAGCTGGCTGGAGGCGGAGCGATGTGCATAGGCATTCCGGGGCAAATTGTTGAGCGCCTGGCCGATGGCAGCGCGAAAGTGGACGTCTGCGGCGTGCAGCGTGACGTGAATTTAACGCTGGTAGGTGACGCCGCCGTGGGGCAATGGGTTTTGGTTCACGTCGGGTTTGCCATGAGCATTATTGACCAAGCCGAGGCGCGGGACACGCTGGATGCCCTGCAAAACATGTTTGAGGTCGAGCCGGACGTCGGCGCGCTGCTTTACGGCGAGGAGAGTCGCTGATGCGCTACGTCGATGAATACCGCGATCCCGACCGCGTGATGCAGCTGATTGAAACGCTGAAATCCCGCGCCCCGCTGCTGAACTACACGGCCAGCCACCCGCTGCGCATCATGGAAGTTTGCGGCGGCCATACCCACGCCATTTTTAAATTCGGTCTCGATCAGCTGCTGCCGGAAAATATCGAGTTTATTCACGGTCCAGGCTGCCCGGTTTGCGTGTTGCCAATGGGGAGAATCGACAGCTGCATTGAGATAGCCAGCCATCCGGAAGTGATTTTCTGCACTTTTGGGGATGCGATGCGCGTGCCGGGTAAAAACGGCTCGCTGATGCAGGCGAAAGCGCGAGGCGCGGACGTCAGGGTGATTTACTCGCCAATCGACGCGTTAACGCTGGCGCGCCAAAATCCGGAGCGAAAAGTGGTGTTCTTTGGCCTCGGCTTTGAAACCACCATGCCCGCCACCGCAATCACGCTTCAACAAGCGAAAGCGCAGGGCATCGATAACTTCTATTTCTTCTGCCAGCACATCACGCTGATCCCAACGCTGCGCAGCCTGCTTTCCCAGCCCGATAACGGCATCGGCGCTTTCCTCGCTCCGGGGCACGTCAGCATGGTGATTGGGACCGAAGCCTATGACTTTATTGCCACTGAGCACCAGCGCCCGCTGGTGGTCGCCGGTTTTGAGCCACTCGATCTACTGCAGGGCGTGCTGATGCTGGTCGAGCAAAAAATTCGGCAGCGCAGCCTGGTCGAAAACCAGTACCGACGCGTCGTGCCGGAAGAAGGCAACCTGCTAGCGCAAAACGCGATAGGCGACGTGTTTACCGTGCGCGGCGAAGCGGAATGGCGCGGCCTGGGCGTGATCGGCGATTCCGGCGTTCAGCTCACCGAAGCCTACCGCCAGTTTGATGCCGAAGATCATTTCCAGCCCAAACCTCAGCAGGTTTACGACGACCCGAAAGCCCGCTGCGGCGACGTGCTGACCGGGCGCTGCAAGCCGCAGCAATGCCCACTGTTCGGCCGCGACTGTAATCCGCAAAACGCCTTCGGCGCGCTGATGGTCTCCTCCGAAGGAGCCTGCGCGGCGTGGTATCAGTACCGTTCTCAGGAGTGTGAAGTATGAAAACCGTTGAGCTGGCCCACGGCAGCGGCGGCCAGGCGATGCAACAGCTGATCGCCAGCCTGTTTATGCGGGCTTTTGATAATCCGTGGCTGGCCGAGCAGGAAGATCAGGCGCGGCTTTCGCTGGCAGAACTTACCGCCAGCGGCGACCGCCTGGCGTTTTCCACCGACAGCTACGTTATCGATCCGCTGTTTTTCCCCGGCGGAGACATCGGCAAGCTGGCCGTGTGCGGCACGGCGAACGACGTCGCGGTAAGCGGGGCTACACCGCGCTGGCTGTCGTGCGGTTTTATCCTTGAAGAAGGCCTGCCGTTTGAAACGCTGGAGCGCGTGGTCACCAGCATGGCGAATGCCGCGCGCTCGGCCAATATCGCCATTGTGACCGGCGACACCAAAGTCGTGCCGCGCGGCGCGGCAGACAAGCTGTTTATCAATACCGCCGGGATAGGCGCTATTCCAGCGGGCGTTAACTGGGGCTCAGCTCAGATCAAAACAGGGGATCTGCTGATTGTGAGCGGTACGCTCGGCGATCACGGCGCAACCATCCTCAACCTGCGCGAGAAGCTGGGTCTGGACGGCGATCTGCAAAGCGATTGCGCGGTGCTGGCACCGATGATCGCCCCGCTGCTGCAAATCCCCGGCGTAAAAGCGCTGCGGGACGCCACGCGTGGCGGGGTAAACGCCGTTCTGCATGAGTTTGCCGACACCAGCGGCTGCGGGATGGAAATCAGCGAAAATAAATTGCCCCTGAACCCGGCGGTGCGCGGCGTCTGCGAGCTGCTTGGGCTGGATGCGTTAAATTTTGCTAATGAAGGCAAGCTGGTTATCGCCGCATCTCCCGAGTCCGCCCCGGCCGTTATTCAGGCGTTACAGCAGCATCCATGCGGCAAACAGTCCGCAATCATAGGCGAGGTGGTGGAGCGAAAAGGGGTGCGCGTAACGGGGCTTTATGGCGTAAAACGCACGCTCGATCTGCCGCATTTTGAACCCTTACCGCGCATTTGTTGACCTGCACCAGTATGCATTCACGCAACGCTGACTAAACTTAAACAATATTTATATTAATTATATTTTTTAGCCCTGCGCCCGCCGCAGGGCATTTCAATGGAAAGCAAAAATGTCATACACGCCGATGAGCGATCTCGGGCAGCAGGGGGTGTTTGATATCACCCGCACGCTGCTCCAGCAGCCCGATCTCAACGAACTCGCCAGCAGCCTGACGCAGCTGGTGAAACAGGGCGCGCTGGCCGATCGCGTTAACATTCTGCTTTACCATCCCCTGCATCAGCGGGTGAGCTTTTATGGCAAGGATAAACACGGCAAGGAACTGCACTACGAAGATGAAATGGCGCTCGCCAACGGCCCGGTGCGCCGCATATTGTCGCGCCCGGAGGCGCTGATTTGCAGCCAGCAAGAGTTCGATGAAACCTGGCCGCAAATGGCGGACCTCGACCTGTACGCCCCTTTTGGTCGCTACTGCCTTTTACCGCTGGCCTCCGAAGGAAAAATCTTTGGCGGCTGCGAATTTATCCGCAATCAGGCGGATGCCTGGACGGAAAAAGAGCTGAACCGGCTTTATACCCTGGCGCAAATTGTCGGCCTGGTGACCGAGCAAATCCAGACCCGGCTCAATTCGAGCCACGATCACCAGTTATTGTGCCGGGAACGCGACGATTTTCGCATTCTGGTGGCCGTCACCAACGCGGTATTGTCGAAGCTGGACCTGGACGAACTGATAAGCGAGATTGCCCGGGAAATTCACTATCACTTCGCCATTGATTCCATCAGCATCGTGCTGAAAAGCAGCCGCAAGTCGCGACTCACGCTCTACTCCACTCATTTTGTCGATGAAGCCTCGCCGATTCACGATCAAAGCGATGTGCTTGAAGAAGGCACCCTGTCAGAACGCGTCTTTAAAAGCGGCGAAATGCTGCTGCTCAACCTTTGCCCTGGCGACAAACTGGCACCGTATGAGCGGATGTTGCTGGAGATGTGGGACAACAAACCGCAGACGCTTTGCCTGCTGCCGCTGAAGTTCGGCCCCAATATGCTGGGCGTCCTGAAGCTCGCCAAATGCAGCGAGCAGGGCTTTACGCCAGCCAACCTCAAGCTGCTGCGCCAGATTGCCGAACGTATTGCCATCGCGGTGGATAACGCCCTCGCCTATCAGGAAATCAACCGCCTGAAAGAGAATCTGGTGGATGAAAACCTCTACCTCACCGAGCAGATTAATAACGTCGACAGCGATTTTGGCGAAATTATCGGGCGCGGCGAAGCGATGTCAATTGTGCTTAAGCAGGTGGAGATGGTGGCCAGCAGCGACAGCACCGTGCTGATCCTCGGCGAGACCGGCACCGGTAAAGAGCTGATTGCCCGGGCGATCCATAACCTGAGCGAGCGCAACAGCCGCCGGATGGTGAAGATCAACTGTGCTGCGATGCCTGCCGGGCTGCTGGAGAGCGACCTGTTCGGCCACGAGCGCGGGGCGTTTACCGGGGCGAACAATCAGCGCATCGGCCGCTTTGAGCTGGCGGATAAAAGCTCGCTGTTCCTCGACGAAGTGGGCGATATGCCGCTTGAGCTGCAGCCCAAGCTGCTGCGCGTGCTGCAGGAGCAAGAGTTCGAGCGCCTCGGCAGCAATAAGGTTCAGGAAGTGGACGTGCGCCTGATCGCCGCCACTAACCGCAACCTGAAAGAGATGGTCGCCGACCGGGAATTCCGCAGCGATCTGTATTACCGGCTGAACGTGTTTCCTATCACGCTGCCGCCGCTGCGCGAACGCCCGGAGGATATCCCGCTGCTGGTGAAATCCTTCACCTTTAAAATCGCCCGCCACCTGAACCGCAACATCGACAGTATTCCGGCAGAAACACTGCGCGCGCTAAGCCGCATGGAGTGGCCGGGCAACGTGCGCGAGCTGGAAAACGTGATTGAGCGGGCGGTGTTACTCACCCGGGGCAGCGTGCTGCATCTTTCCCTGCCGGAAATGGATCACCGCCCTCCCCTGGAACGCCATCTTTCTCCGGCTGTGGAAGAGGAGAGGCGTGAAGATGAGGACGAGTACCAGCGCATCCTGCGCGTGCTGAAAGAGGCTAACGGCGTGGTGGCAGGGCCTCGAGGCGCTGCCCAGCGCCTGGGGCTGAAGCGCACCACGTTACTTTCGCGGATGAAGCGCCTGGGGATTGATAAAGACGCGCTTTAGCCGGAAACTGGGCATAACCCTACATTTTTTGTCTGGAACCTGAATCATGGCGATTATCCCCAAGAACTATACGCGGCTGGAAAGCGGCTACCGCGAAAAGGCGCTGAAGCTTTTCCCGTGGGTGTGCGGGCGCTGCTCCCGCGAGTTTGTCTATTCCAACCTGCGTGAACTGACCGTTCACCATATGGACCACGATCACACCAATAACCCGGAAGATGGCAGCAACTGGGAGCTTTTATGCCTTTATTGCCACGATCATGAGCATTCGAAATACACCGAGGCCGACCAGTACGGCTCCACGGTGATTGCCGGGGAAGACGCGCAAAAGGACGTGGGTGAAGCCACCTACAATCCGTTTGCCGACCTCAAAGCGATGCTGAACAAGAAAAAGTAAGCGTCATCCGCTTAGAGGGATATCACGTCCCTCTAAGCGAAATCATTTCGCCTTTCCCCTTCATTTTTTCCAGACGCTGCCGATAACTTAGACAAGCATTCACTCCGTACGGTTGGATTCTCAGGCCGGGTTATCACTTGAGGTTAAAATGGATAGTTTTCAGAAAGATATCGATGAAAGGGCCAACCTGGCGTTATCCAACAAGTTCGAGCTGCTGCTGTTTCGCTTAGGGACCAGCCAGCACGACAGCAAGTCCGAGCTGTACGGCATCAACGTTTTTAAACTGCGTGAAATTGTGCCAATGCCGAAGATTAACCGTGCCGCAGGCATGGAATCGCCGCTGCTGGGCATGGCTAACATTCGCGACCAGATTATCCCCGTTATCGATCTGCCTGCAGTCACCGGCTGCACGCCGACCACCGGCCTGAATTTATTACTGATCACCGAATATGCCCGCAGCACCCAGGCGTTTGCCGTGGAGTCCGTGGAGAACATTATTCGCCTCGACTGGAGCCAGGTGCACGCCGCCGAAGCCGGGGTCAGCAGCCGCAATATCACCAGCATCGCCAATATTGACGACCCGCTAACCGGCAAAGACCTGGCGCTGGTGCTGGACGTGGAGCAGATCCTCTATGACATTATCCCGTCCGGGAGAGATGTGAATATTGCGGCGATCGAAGAGAAGACCTATACCCTGAAGCCGGGCGCGGTGGCTATCGTCGCCGAGGACTCCAAAGTTGCGCGCTCAATGCTGGAGCAGGGCCTGAAGGGGATGGGCATTCCGGCCATCATGCACGCGACCGGCCTGGAAGCCTGGGAAAAAATCAAGCTTATCGCCGCCGATGCCAAAGCGTCCGGCACGCCGATCACCGACAAAATCGGCCTGGTGCTGACCGACATCGAGATGCCGGAGATGGACGGTTTTACCCTGACCCGCAACATTAAGACCGAGCCTTCGCTGAAGCACATTCCGGTGGTGATCCACTCCTCGCTGTCCGGCAGCGCCAACGAAGATCACGTCCGTAAAGTCGGTGCCAACGGTTATGTCGCCAAGTTTGACGTCGCCGAACTTTCCTCCGTTATCCACAAAGCACTGGAAGACGCCGCTACGCGCTAAGAGATTAGAAAAGGCCCGAAGCCGGGCCTTGTTTTCTATTTGAGCCAGAACGCTTCTTTAAGCTAATACTCACGATAGCCATCACCGCCAGTTATCCCCTCTTCGTATCTTCGCGTCACGACCGGGTAACAATTCGCCGTTACTCTGAAAAAAGGCTTTTTACCCGCTGCGTTATAGCCGTAAGCCGTGGTTTCATGAAGAAAAGTTATAACCACACGCTAAGTACGGCATTGATAAACATTTTCAATATCATTTAATTAACTATAATGAACCGACTGATTACGCGGCGTTAACAGCATTACAGCCGCTCTACGTTAATGGAGACGATGAATATGAGCTATACACTGCCATCCCTGCCTTACGCTTACGACGCGCTGGAACCGCATTTCGACAAAGAAACCATGGAAATCCACCACAGCAAACACCACCAGGCTTATGTCAACAACGCGAACGCCGCGCTGGAATCCCTGCCTGAGTTTGCCAGCCTGTCTGCTGAAGAACTGATCGCTAAACTGGATCAGCTGCCTGCGGATAAGAAAACCGTGCTGCGTAACAACGCCGGCGGCCACGCTAACCACAGCTTCTTCTGGAAAGGCCTGAAAAAAGGCACCGAGCTGAAAGGTGACCTGAAAGCCGCTATCGAGCGCGATTTCGGCAGCGTTGACGCGTTCAAAGCTGAGTTCGAAAAAGCAGCTGCTACTCGTTTCGGCTCCGGCTGGGCGTGGCTGGTACTGAAAGGCGACAAACTGGCTGTAGTCTCTACTGCAAACCAGGACAGCCCGCTGATGGGCGAAGCTATCTCCGGCGCTTCCGGCTTCCCGATTGTGGGCCTGGACGTTTGGGAACACGCTTACTACCTGAAATTCCAGAACCGTCGCCCGGACTACGCGAAAGAGTTCTGGAACGTGGTTAACTGGGACGAAGCAGCAGCACGTTTCGCCGCTAAAAAATAAGGTTGCAATACGACCTTAGAGAAGCGAGCCTGATGGCTCGCTTTTTTTATGTCTATTTCGCAGGGAGTCGCTTATGCATCGCTATCCGCTTCAGGTTTACGTTGGCCAGACCCGTGATTACGAAGGGAGTCGGCCCAGCGCCATCGCCAAGGTTCAGGTGGACGGTGAACTTCGCCTGACTGAGCTTGGGCTGGAGGGCGACGAGCAGGCGGAGAAGGTGATTCACGGCGGGCCGGACAGGGCGCTGTGCCACTATCCACGTGAGCATTATCAGCACTGGGCGCAACTCTTCCCGGAGAAAGCGGAGCTGTTTAACGCCCCGGCCTTCGGCGAAAACCTGTCCACGGAAGGGATGACGGAAAAGAACGTCTGTATGGGCGATATTTACCGTTGGGGTGAAGCGCTGATTCAGGTGACTCAGCCTCGATCGCCCTGCTTTAAGCTGAACTACCATTTTGGCGTAGAGGATATGGCCACGCGGATGCAGGAAGCGGGCTACTGCGGCTGGCTTTATCGCGTGATTCTGGCGGGGAATGTTTCCGCCGATGCACCGCTGGAACTGGTCTCCCGCGTTAGCGACGTGACGGTGGCAGAAGCTATCGCCATTGCCTGGCATATGCCGTTTGATGATTCGCAATATCATCGGCTTTTGTCTGCAGCAGGACTGTCGGTAAGCTGGAGTAGAACGATGCAGAAACGGCGGATTTCAGGGAAGATCGAGGATAATTCGCGGCGTTTGTTCGGGAAGTAACGGCCCCTCACCCCGGCCCTCTCCCCAAAGGGGAGAGGGGGGAAAGAGATCATTTACTCTTTCGGATCTTTACCCGCCAGCAGCTTGTCCAGTTCATCGCCGCCCACGTGACGGAAATCCTGCCCCTTCACGAAGTAGAAGATGTATTCGCAGATGTTCTGGCAGCGGTCACCGATACGCTCGATAGAGCGGGCGCAGAACAGCGCGGTCAGCACGCTTGGAATGGTACGGGAGTCTTCCATCATGTAGGTCATCAGCTGGCGCACGATACCTTCATATTCCTGGTCAACTTTCTTGTCTTCGCGGTAGATACGCACCGCTTCGTCCAGATCCATACGCGCGAAAGCGTCCAGCACGTCGTGCAGCATCTGCACGGTGTGGCGCCCCAGCGATTCCAGGCTGACCAGCAGCGGCTGGTGCTGCTGGGAGAATTTTTCCAGCGCAGTACGGCAGATTTTATCCGCTACGTCACCAATACGTTCCAGCTCAGCAATGGTTTTGATGATCGCCATCACCAGACGCAGGTCGCTGGCGGTCGGCTGGCGTTTGGCAATGATGCGCACGCAGGCTTCATCGATCGCCACTTCCATCATGTTGACCTTCTGGTCACCGGCGATGACGCGCTTCGCCAGCTCGCTGTCCTGGTTGTGCATCGCGGTGATCGCGTCGGAGAGCTGCTGTTCCACCAGCCCGCCCATCGTCATCACCTGAGTACGGATGTACTCCAGCTCGGCGTTGAACTGGCCAGAAATGTGTTTGTTTAAGTTGAGGTTGTCCATCGCGCTCTCCAAATCAACCGTAGCGGCCAGTAATGTAATCTTCGGTTTGTTTCTTCGCTGGCGTAGTAAACAGCGTATCGGTTTCGCTGAATTCGATCAGCTCGCCGAGGTACATAAACGCCGTGTGGTCAGAACAACGCGCCGCCTGCTGCATGTTGTGGGTCACGATCACTACGGTATAGTCTTCTTTCAGCTCGGTGATCAGCTCTTCGATACGCCCGGTGGAGATCGGGTCAAGCGCGGAACACGGCTCATCCAGCAGCAGAACTTCCGGGCGGATCGCGATGCCGCGAGCGATGCACAGACGCTGCTGCTGACCACCGGAGAGGCTGTAGCCACTCTGGTGCAGTTTATCTTTAGTTTCGTTCCACAGCGCGGCTTTGGTCAATGCCCACTGCACGCGTTCATCCATGTCGCTGCGGGACAGCTTTTCAAACAGACGCACGCCAAAAGCGATGTTGTCGTAGATGGACATCGGGAACGGCGTCGGCTTCTGGAAAACCATGCCAACTTTGGCACGCAGCAGGGCGATGTCCTGGCTCTGGGTGAGAATATTTTCCCCATCCAGCAGGATTTCACCTTCTGCACGCTGCTCAGGGTAGAGCGAGTACATTTTGTTAAAGGTACGCAGCAGGGTGGATTTACCACAGCCTGACGGCCCAATGAAGGCGGTAACCTGGTTTTTCGCAATATCCAGATTGATGTTCTTCAGCGCGTGGAACTTACCGTAGTAGAAGTTCAGATCGCGAACCTGGATTTTGCCTGGGGCTAAATCAACCTTACTCATCTGTGTCTTAATCTCCGTCCGGCGCCGCGAGGGCCGCGCCGTAAAATTTAACCGTGTTTACTCTTCGAGAAAATCACGCGCGCCAGAATGTTCAACAGCAGCACGCAGAGGGTAATGATCAGCACCCCTGCCCAGGCCAGCTGTTGCCATTCGGCAAACGGGCTCATAGCAAATTTGAAAATGGTCACCGGCAGGTTGGCGATAGGCTGCATCATGTCCGTGCTCCAGAACTGGTTGGAGAGGGAGGTGAAGAGCAGCGGTGCGGTTTCGCCAGCGATACGGGCAATCGCCAGCAGCACGCCGGTGATAATCCCGGAGACGGACGCTTTCAGCGTAATCGCGGAGATCATCTTCCATTTTGGTGTTCCCAGTGCGTAAGCCGCTTCGCGCAGGCTGTCCGGCACCAGTTTCAGCATGTTTTCGGTGGTACGAATAACGATAGGCACCTGCAGCAGCGCCAGCGCAATCACGCCCGCCCAGCCGGAGAAGTGTTCCATTTTCGCTACCACAATGGTGTAAACGAACAGGCCAACCACAATCGACGGCGCGGACAGAAGAATGTCGTTAATAAAACGAATCACTTCGGCCAGGGCGGATTTACGGCCATATTCGGCCAGATAAATCCCGGCCATGATGCCCAGCGGCGTACCGATAACAGTCGCCCACAGGATCAGCAGGCCGCTGCCCGCCAGGGCGTTCGCCAGACCGCCGCCCGCGGTATTTGGCGGAGGTGTCATTTCGGTAAACAGCGCCAGCGACATGCCGTCGATGCCGCGGGTCACCGTGGAAAACAGGATCCACACCAGCCAGAACAGACCGAACACCATGGTCGCCATAGAGAGCGTCAGGGCGATGCGGTTTTTCATGCGGCGACGCGCCTGCATTTTGCGGCGTGATTCGGCCAGCGCCGCGCTGCTTTGCATTTCCATCGTGGTCATGAGCGAGCCCCTTCGTTTTTCGCCAGGCGCATAATCATGAACTTAGAGATAGCCAGTACGATAAAGGTAATCACAAACAGAATTAAGCCAAGCTCCATCAGCGCGGCGGTATGCAGGCCAGATTCTGCTTCGGCAAATTCGTTCGCCAGCGCAGAGGTAATACTGTTGCCCGGCATATACAGCGAAGCGCTGTCGAGCTGGTAGGTGTTACCGATGATAAAGGTCACCGCCATGGTTTCACCCAGCGCACGCCCGAGGCCAAGCATCACGCCGCCAATCACGCCATTTTTGGTGAACGGCAGCACGATGCGCCAGATCACTTCCCAGGTGGTGCAGCCGATGCCGTAGGCGGATTCTTTCATCATTACCGGCGTTTGTTCGAAAACATCGCGCATCACGGAGGCGATGTACGGGATGATCATGATGGCAAGGATCACACCAGCGGCAAGAATACCGATCCCAAACGCAGGGCCAGAGAACAGCGCGCCAACGATAGGCACGGCAGAAAGCACGTTGCCTACAGGTTCCTGGAAGTAAGTCGCGAACAGGGGAGCAAAGATAAACAGGCCCCACATGCCGTACACGATACTTGGAATGGCCGCCAGCAGTTCAATGGCGATACCCAGCGGGCGCTTCAGCCAGCCAGGCGCAAGTTCTGTCAGGAACAGAGCGATACCAAAGCTCACCGGGACCGCAATCAGCAGTGCGATAAACGAGGTTACGAGGGTTCCGTAAATCGGCACCAGTGCGCCGAAGACTTCATTAGGGGCATCCCACTCTTTGGACCAGAGGAAAGAGAAGCCAAACTTCTCAATGCTCGGCAGCGAGGAGATAAACAGCGAGATGATAATCCCACCCAGCAGAAATAGCACAATCAGCGCAGCCAGTCTTACCAGCGCACTGAAAATTACATCGCCTTGTTTGCCAGGGGCTTTAAACGTCGGCTTAGTCACAGCCATAGCGTACTCTTTGTGGTTGCTGAATAAACCGGGGTAACATACCTGTTACCCCAGATTTTTGCACTTAGTACAGCGCCTTACCGGAGCTGTCTTTTACATTGGTCTTCCATGCAGCGCGAACTTGCTCAACCACAGAGGCCGGCAGCGTTGCGTAATCCAGGGCGTTAGCTTCTTTCGCGCCAGATTTGTATGCCCAGTCAAAGAACTTCAGCACTTCTGCGCCCTGCTCTGGGTTTTTCTGCTCTTTGTGAACCAGGATGAAAGTGGTGGAGGTGATTGGCCATGCTTCGTCACCTTTCTGGTTGGTCAGATCCTGTGCGAAGGATTTGCTCCAGTCAGCGCCTTTAGCCGCGTTAGCAAAGTTTGCTTCGGTCGGGCTTACTGGCTTACCGTCAGCGGACAGCAGCTTGGTGTAAGTCAGGTTGTTCTGCTTAGCGTAAGCGTATTCCACGTAGCCGATAGAGCCAGGCAGACGCTGTACGAAGGCCGCGATGCCGTCGTTACCTTTACCGCCCAGACCGGTTGGCCAGTTAACGGTAGAGCCTGCGCCAATTTTAGATTTCCACTCTTCGTTCACTTTAGACAGGTAGCTGGTGAACACGAAGGAAGTACCGGAGCCGTCAGCACGACGAACAACAGCGATGTTCTGATCCGGCAGTTTGTGGCCTGGGTTCAGCTTAGCAATCGCCGGGTCGTTCCATTTTTTGATGGTGCCCAGGTAGATATCGCCCAGGGTTTTGCCGTCCAGAACCAGCTCGCCAGACTTGAAGCCAGGCAGGTTAACAGCCAGCACCACGCCACCGATTACGGTAGGGAACTGGAACAGGCCTTCTTGCTGTAATTTGTCATCCGCCAGAGGGGCGTCAGAAGCGCCGAAGTCAACGGTGTTAGCAATGATTTGCTTCACGCCGCCGGAGGAACCGATACCCTGATAGTTAACCTTGTTACCAGTTTCTTTCTGGTAGGTATCTGCCCACTTGGCATACACCGGCGCAGGGAAAGTTGCACCAGCACCAGTCAGGCTTGCAGCTGCAAACGCAGTAGAAGCGCTCAGAGATAAGGTCGCGGCGACAACAGTTGCGACAGTGGTACGCATAACGTTCATAATGTCTCCTGCCAGATGTTCGTAAATTGTTGTTTAATTAAATACAGGGTAGAAAATAGGACAGTTTGGTGACAGTTAAATGTACGAATTATGACGGTTTTATGACAATGCGTTTTGGATCATAAAAAAACATATAACCCTATGTTTTTTAAAAGCATCGTTAAAATAGGTTTGTTTAAAAAAGGATATGAACAATGAAAGTTTATCTGTCTGTATTATGTACGATATCACTCATTATGACAGCCTCTTCCGTCCATGCCAGTGCCGTTGAGGCTAGAAATACGGACTCTTTCACCTCCTCGCTCGCCGCCTTTTCCGGGGCAAGTACCCTCGTCCCAACATCCATCAATGAAAGCACGCTTATCGAGATGAAGAATCGCCTGGAAAAGCTACAGTCAAATTACGACGGTAGCGTCAGGAAAATGGATGAACAGGAACGCAAGCTGGATGAGATGAAAAACAAAATGTCCCAGATGGAAGCAAAAGCCAGCGAGCAACAGTCAAAAATGGACAGCCTGAAGCGGGATAACGAACAACTTGCGCGGCAAGTGAGCGACCTGAGTCAAAAAATCAAATAACGAAAAAAGCCCTCCAGCCGAGCTGAGGGGCTTCTCTCTTTCGCCACGACAGCCTATCCGGAAAGACTACAGCACATCTCTGTCCAGCTCGGGCATCATCACCACACTTTCCTGTTCATTAGGATCGGTACGTGAAATAACAACCACGGCGGGTTCATCCGTGTTGTTGTAGGGTAAGTGTGGCGTGTCCATCGGGATGTAGAGGAAACTTCCGGCGGGAAGCTCAAGGAAATGCTCTAATTCGTCGCCGTAAAGCACCGATGAGGTACCGCTCAGAGCATAAATCGCCGTTTCATGATGCTCATGCTTGTGCGCTTTGGCCTGCGAATGCGGGGGAATGGTCGCCAGCTGCATATGGATATGCTGCGAATCGACGGCTTCCCTGGAAACGCCGACTTGATAAGAAAGCCCCTGCTTGCCTACGTAGACTGGCTGCGGCTTGACCAGCCGACAGTGTGGTTTGTTTGCCGACATTTGATGTTTCCCGCTTAGAAATAAAAAGACCCTGCAAACTCGCCATTCGCAGGGTCTGACACGATGGCTAATCCAGTTAACCGGATTAGCCTCGTTTATAGCATTATTGATCTGGCGAGAAGCGGCTTTTCCATACGCTAATCACAACTGATTAGTGACAAAAAATTACTCAACAGTGACCGATTTCGCCAGGTTACGCGGCTGGTCCACGTCGGTGCCTTTGATCAGCGCCACGTGGTAGGACAGCAGCTGCAGCGGCACGGTGTAGAAGATAGGCGCAATAACCTCTTCCACATGCGGCATCTCGATGATGTGCATGTTGTCGCTGCTGGTAAAGCCGGCGTCACGGTCGGCGAATACATACAACTGGCCGCCGCGGGCACGAACTTCTTCGATGTTGGATTTCAGTTTTTCCAACAGCTCGTTATTCGGTGCCACAACGATGACCGGCATATCGGCGTCGATCAGCGCCAGCGGGCCGTGCTTCAGCTCACCGGCCGCATAGGCTTCGGCGTGAATATAGGAGATCTCTTTCAGCTTCAGCGCACCTTCCATGGCGATCGGGTACTGATCGCCACGGCCAAGGAACAGCGCATGATGTTTGTCAGAGAAATCTTCCGCCAGCTGCTCAATGCGTTTGTCCTGGGACAGCATCTGTTCGATACGGCTTGGCAGCGCCTGCAGGCCGTGCACGATATCATGCTCAAGCTGTGCGTCAGCGCCTTTCAGGCGGCTCAGCTTAGCCACCAGCATCAGCAGAACGGTCAGTTGGGTGGTAAACGCTTTGGTTGAGGCCACGCCGATTTCCGTTCCGGCGTTGGTCATCAGCGCCAGGTCAGACTCACGCACCAGAGAAGAGCCTGCCACGTTACAAATAGCCAGTGAACCGAGATAGCCCAGCTCTTTGGAAAGGCGCAGCGCCGCCAGGGTGTCCGCCGTTTCGCCAGACTGGGAAAGGGTGATCATCAGGCTGTTGCGGCGCACGGCAGATTTACGGTAGCGGAATTCAGAGGCGATTTCGACATCACAAGGCACGCCGGCCAGCGCTTCGAACCAGTAGCGGGAAACCATGCCCGAGTTATAGGACGTACCGCAGGCTACGATTTGAATATGCTCAACCTGAGAAAGCATTTCGTTGGCTTTTGGCCCCAGCTCCGTCAAATCCACTTCACCGTGGCTGATACGCCCGGCCAGGGTGTTTTTGATGGCGTTCGGCTGCTCGTAGATTTCTTTCTGCATGTAATGGCGGTAAATGCCTTTGTCGCCAGCGTCATACTGCAGGTTAGATTCGATGTCCGGGCGCTGAACCTGTTCGCCTTTGGTATCAAAAACAATCACCGCGCGGCGCGTCACTTCGGCGATATCGCCCTCTTCAAGGAAGATGAAGCGGCGGGTCACCGGCAGCAATGCCAGTTGGTCAGAAGCGATAAAGTTTTCACCCATGCCCAGACCGATAACCATCGGGCTACCGGAGCGCGCGGCCAGCAGCACTTCCGGGTTACGGGTATCCATGATTACTGTCCCGTAAGCGCCGCGAAGCTGAGGAATGGTGCGAAGGACCGCTTCGCGCAGTGTTCCGCCCTGCTCCAGCTCCCAGTGCACCAGGTGAGCAATAACTTCGGTATCCGTCTGGGAAACAAACGTGTAGCCGCGAGACTGCAGTGCTTCACGCAGCGGCTCGTGGTTTTCGATAATGCCGTTGTGTACCACCACAATGTGGTCGGAGACATGTGGGTGAGCATTAATTTCTGAAGGTTCGCCGTGCGTTGCCCAACGGGTATGGGCAATCCCGGTGCCGCCATGCAGAGCGGTTTCTTCTGCCGCTTCTGCGAGCTTCTGTACTTTACCCAGACGACGCAGACGGGTCATCTGACCTTTCTCGTCAACAACCGCCAGACCCGCCGAGTCGTACCCACGGTATTCCAGACGACGTAGTCCTTCGAGAAGGATTTCAGCGATATCACGTTGCGCCACTGCGCCAACAATTCCACACATAATTTTTAAGTCCTAAGAATGGCGTTAGCCATGTGTTGTCGCTGACCTGTTTATTCCGGTTTTTCCGGAGCCCCGAGCCTTGTAGAGAGTGGGGTTATTTTTATGGTTACTGCCTTTGGGTGGAGCGTTTTCAAGAACGACCCTCACCCCAGCCCTCTCCCTGGAAGGGAGAGGGAGGAAATCTGTGTTTGGTTCAGCTCCCTGCTCCTTTGAGAGGAAGGGAAAGCCATCTCAGTCCACTGCCCTCTCTCTTTGGGGAGAGGGTTAGGGTGAGGGGAAATTACTTTTTCTTCACCGGACGCTGCCAGCCCTGAATGTGTTTCTGTTTTACGCGGCTGATCACCAGTTCATTTTCAGCAATGTCGCGCGTCACTGTCGTCCCGGCACCAATTGTGACACCGCTGGCCACGGTGACCGGTGCCACAAGCTGAGAATCAGAGCCAACAAATACGTCATCACCAATAATAGTTTTATGTTTGTTCGCGCCATCGTAGTTACAGGTAATCGTGCCCGCACCAATGTTCACGTTGTCGCCAATTTCGGCATCACCCAGATAGCTCAGGTGTCCGGCTTTAGAACCTTTGCCCAGACGCGCTTTTTTCATTTCCACGAAATTACCGACGTGAGCGCCTTCCGCCAGTTCCGCGCCAGGGCGCAGCCGGGCAAATGGCCCGATGGTACAGGCGGCTTCAAGCGTCGCATCTTCAACCACCGTATACGGGCTGATTTCGCAGTCATCGCCGATAATCGCGTTTTTAATCACACAGCCGGTCCCGATCTTCACGCGGTTGCCCAGCGTAACGCGACCTTCCACAATGACATTAGTATCGATTTCAATATCGCGCCCGTGCGTTAATTCACCGCGCAGATCGAACCGGGCCGGATCGCGCAGCATGACGCCCGCCAGCAGCAGCTTATCGGCCTGCTCAGTTTGGTATACGCGTTCCAGACGAGAAAGCTGCAGGCGGTTATTCACGCCTTCGACTTCACTCAGGCGATCGGGATGAACGGCGGCGATTTCGCGGCCTTCACCATGAGCCAGGGCAATAATGTCCGTAATGTAGAACTCGCCCTGAGCGTTGTTGTTATCCAGCTTACCGAGCCAGCGCTTCAGATCTGCGCCGTTAGCCACCAGGATACCGGTGTTGATTTCGTTGATTTTGCGCTGCTCTTCGCTGGCGTCTTTATGCTCAACGATGCCAACAACCTTGCCATTTTCTCGCGCAATGCGGCCATAGCCGGTAGGGTCATCGAGCTTAACGGTGAGTAAACCAATACCGCCCTGCGGTTTAGCTTCACGCAGGCGCTGTAACGTCTCAACGGAGATCAGCGGCACATCGCCGTACAGCATCAAAATGTCTTCGTCATCGGCAAAAAACGGGGCCGCCATCTGCATTGCATGTCCGGTTCCCAGTTGCTCCGCCTGTAGCACCCAGTTAAGCGAGCCGTCATTCAGGGTTTGCTTTAACAGATCGCCGCCGTGGCCATAAACCAGGTTCACCCGCTGGGCGCCTAATTTATTGGCGGCGTCAATGACATGCTGAACCATTGGCTTTCCAGCCAGCGTGTGCAGCACCTTCGGAAGATCTGAGTACATGCGGGTTCCTTTGCCGGCGGCAAGGATAACCACGCTCATTGCGCTGTTTGACATACGTGTCCTGAATTTATTTAGTGTGTGAAGTAAAGCGATTTAGCCTTGAAAATTCTACATATTTTGCACCAAAAAATACGTTGCTGCTAATTTAACCACCTTGACATTGCCTGCGTCTTTTATAGCAGTAATCACGGCAGAATCCATGAGAATTAAGGCCGAAATAGGAGCTAAACACCTCGAGAAAACCGCTATCTAGCTGGTTTTATGGTTATTTTGAGCATGGAATAAAGCTGTGGAATAAAAAAATGCCAGTCAGGTTTCCCGGACTGGCATTTGTCTTTTCAAGCAGGTAGTTACATCGCTTTTTTGGTTAACTCGATAACGCGCAGTTTGGCGATCGCTTTAGCCAGTTCAGCAGAAGCCTGAGCGTAATCCACGTCACCATGGGAGCTGTGCATGTGCTCTTCAGCTTTGCGTTTCGCTTCCAGGGCACGCGCTTCGTCGAGATCCTGACCGCGAATCGCGGTGTCCGCCAGGACGGTTACGTTACCCGGCTGAACTTCCAGAACACCACCGGACAGGTAGATAAACTCTTCATGTCCGTGCTGTTTAACGATGCGAATCATACCAGGCTTAATGGCGGTGAGCAGCGGGGCGTGACCAGGGTAGATACCCAGCTCACCTTCGCTACCCGTTACCTGGATCTTCTCGACCAGACCGGAGAACATTTGCTGCTCCGCGCTGACGACGTCCAGGTGGTAAGTCATAGCCATGTCACCCTCCGATTAGGCGTTAAAGTTTTTTCGCTTTCTCAACGGCTTCGTCGATGGAGCCAACCATGTAGAACGCCTGCTCTGGCAGATGGTCGTATTCGCCGTCCATGATGCCTTTAAAGCCACGGATGGTATCTTTCAGCGAAACGTATTTGCCTGGAGAACCGGTAAAGACTTCTGCTACGAAGAATGGCTGAGACAGGAAGCGCTGGATCTTACGCGCACGTGCTACAACCAGTTTGTCTTCTTCGGACAGTTCGTCCATACCCAGAATCGCGATGATGTCTTTCAGTTCCTGGTAACGCTGCAGGATAGACTGAACGCCACGCGCGGTGTCGTAGTGCTCCTGACCAACAACCAGTGGATCCAGCTGACGGCTGGTGGAGTCCAGCGGGTCAACTGCCGGGTAAATACCCAGAGATGCGATCTGGCGGCTCAGCGTAACGGTTGAGTCCAGGTGCGCAAAGGTGGTCGCCGGAGACGGGTCAGTCAAGTCATCCGCAGGAACGTAAACGGCCTGTACGGAGGTGATAGAACCGGTCTTGGTGGAGGTAATACGCTCCTGAAGAACACCCATCTCTTCTGCCAGCGTAGGCTGATAACCTACCGCAGAAGGCATACGACCCAGCAGTGCAGATACTTCTGTACCGGCCAGGGTATAACGGTAGATGTTATCTACGAACAGCAGAACGTCGCGGCCTTCGTCACGGAATTTTTCCGCGATGGTCAGACCGGTCAGCGCTACGCGCAGACGGTTACCTGGTGGCTCGTTCATCTGGCCGTAAACCAGTGCTACTTTATCCAGAACGTTGGAGTCGGTCATTTCGTGGTAGAAGTCGTTACCCTCACGAGTACGCTCACCCACGCCCGCAAACACGGAATAACCGGAGTGCTCGATCGCGATGTTACGGATCAGCTCCATCATGTTTACGGTTTTACCTACGCCCGCACCACCGAACAGACCAACTTTACCGCCCTTAGCGAACGGACAAATCAGGTCGATAACTTTGATGCCGGTTTCCAGCAGTTCCTGAGAGCTGGACAGCTCTTCGTAGGAAGGTGCTGCACGGTGAATTGCCCAACGGTCTTCTTCGCCGATGTCGCCTTTCATGTCGATTGGCTGACCCAGCACGTTCATGATACGGCCCAGGGTCGCTTTACCTACCGGGACTTCGATCGGGTGCTCGAGGTCATTGACTTGCAGACCGCGACGCAGACCGTCGGAGGAACCCATTGCGATGGTACGCACGATACCGCCGCCGAGCTGCTGCTGAACTTCCAGCACCAGCTTCTCATTGTTGTTCTGTACCTCAAGCGCGTCATAAACGCGCGGTACGCCGTCCTGAGGGAACTCGACGTCCACCACGGCGCCGATTACCTGGACAATCTTTCCAGTAGCCATCTTGAATCCTCTACGTAATTCGTTTACCCGTCATATTTCAATTTGCAGATGCGTTGACTGCCTTCCCTCACCTCAGTCACTTACTGAAGTAAGCTCTTGAGGATTTGCTCAGTTGCCGCCTTTCTGCAAACCGAACTATTTAGGGTAATAAACCTGGTTTAAACCGCGGACGCACCACCGACGATTTCGGTAAGTTCCTGAGTAATGCTGGCCTGACGAGCTTTGTTGTATACCAACCGCAGCTCTTTAATCAGGCTGCCGCCGTTATCGGTTGCGGCTTTCATCGCCACCATACGTGCGGCCTGCTCGCTGGCCAGGTTTTCTACGACGCCCTGATAAACCTGAGACTCAACATAACGACGCAGCAGGGTGTCCAGCAGCGCTTTCGGGTCCGGTTCGTACAGGTAGTCCCAGGATTTACGCTTCAGATCCTCATCTTCTGATGCCGGTAACGGCAGCAGCTGAGTGATGGTCGGAACCTGAGACATGGTGTTAACAAATTTGTTGCTTACAACGTACAGCTTGTCCAGACGACCTTCGTCGTAGGCCTGCAGCATCACTTTCACCGGGCCGATCAGTTCAGACAGGGAAGGGGTATCTCCCATGCCGGTAACCTGAGCAACCACGTTGCCGCCAACGGAGTTGAAGAAAGAAACGCCTTTGGAGCCGATCATCGCGAGTTCGCTCTGAACGCCCTTATCGGACCACTCTTTCATATCCGCCAGCACTTTTTTGAACAGGTTAATGTTCAAACCGCCGCACAAACCACGATCGGTCGACACCACCAGGTAGCCCACGCGCTTAACGTCGCGTTCTTCCAGGTATGGGTGCTTATATTCCAGATTACCGTTAGCAAGGTGACCAATCACTTTGCGCATGGTATCTGCATAAGGACGGCTGGCCGCCATGCGATCCTGCGATTTACGCATTTTGGAAGCGGCGACCATCTCCATCGCTTTGGTGATCTTCTGCGTGTTCTGGACGCTTGCGATCTTACTACGTATCTCTTTTGCGCCGGCCATGAGCTTCTCCTCAATGCCTTGCGGCTTGCCCTAGAGCAAGCCGCCAGACGTTACCAGGACTGGGTTGCTTTAAAGGAGTCGAGGATGCCTTTCAGCTTGCCTTCGATCTCGTCGTTATAGCCACCGGTCTGGTTAATTTCTTGCATCAGCGGAGCGTGATCACGGTCAGCGTAGGCCAGCAGAGCGGCTTCGAAGCTACCGATTTTCGCCAGTTCCACATCTTCGAGGTAACCGCGTTCAGCCGCGAACAGCACCAGGCCCTGTTGTGCAACAGACATTGGGGCATACTGTTTCTGTTTCAGCAGCTCGGTCACTTTCTGACCGTGGCTCAGCTGTTTACGGGTGGCTTCATCCAGATCGGATGCGAACTGAGAGAACGCAGCCAGTTCACGATACTGTGCCAGAGCGGTACGGATACCACCGGACAGTTTCTTGATGATCTTGGTCTGAGCAGCACCACCAACACGAGATACCGAAATACCTGGGTTAACCGCCGGACGAATACCGGAGTTAAACAGGTTGGTCTCCAGGAAGATCTGACCATCAGTAATCGAAATTACGTTGGTTGGAACGAACGCAGAAACGTCACCCGCCTGGGTTTCGATGATCGGCAGAGCGGTCAGGGAGCCGGTTTTACCTTTAACTTCACCTTTGGTGAAAGCTTCCACGTATTCCGCGTTAACACGGGATGCGCGCTCCAGCAGACGGGAGTGGAGGTAGAACACGTCGCCCGGGAACGCTTCACGACCTGGTGGACGACGAAGCAGCAGGGAAACCTGACGATAAGCAACAGCCTGTTTAGACAGGTCATCGTATACGATCAGCGCATCTTCACCGCGGTCACGGAAGTATTCGCCCATTGCGCAACCAGCATATGGTGCCAGGTATTGCAGTGCAGCGGATTCAGAAGCAGTTGCCACAACAACGATGGTGTTGGACAGTGCACCGTGCTCTTCCAGTTTACGAACCACGTTAGAAATGGTGGACGCTTTCTGGCCGATAGCCACGTACACACATTTAATACCGGAGTCACGCTGGTTGATGATGGCATCGATTGCCATCGCGGTTTTACCGGTCTGACGGTCACCGATGATCAGCTCACGCTGGCCACGGCCGATTGGAATCATCGCATCGACGGATTTATAACCGGTCTGAACCGGCTGGTCGACGGACTGACGCTCGATTACGCCTGGCGCGATAACTTCGATTGGCGAGAAGCCATCGTTATCAACCGGACCTTTACCGTCGATTGGTGCACCCAGGGTGTTCACCACGCGACCCAGCAGGCCACGGCCAACCGGTACTTCCAGAATACGGCCAGTACACTTAACCTTCATGCCTTCGGCAAGGTCAGCGTATGGACCCATCACTACAGCACCTACGGAGTCGCGCTCCAGGTTCAGTGCGATAGCGTAACGGTTACCCGGCAGGGAAATCATCTCACCCTGCATACAATCGGCCAGGCCGTGAACGCGGATAATACCGTCACTTACAGAAACAATTGTACCTTCGTTATGAGCTTCGCTCACAACATTGAACTGAGCAATGCGCTGCTTGATCAGTTCGCTGATTTCGGTGGAATTCAGTTGCATGCTCCAGTCCCCTTAAGACTGCAAGACGTCTGCAAGGCGTTCAAGACGGCCGCGTACGCTACCGTCAATGACCATATCACCCGACTGGATGATAACGCCCGCCATAACAGACTTATCGATTTTGCAATTCAGCTTAACTTTGCGTGACAGACGTTTTTCCATTGCGGACGTAATGTTTGCAAGCTGTTCATGGCTAAGTTCAGCCGCGGAGGTTACCTGAACCTCTGCAATCGCTTCACTCAGCGCGCGTAAATGCGCGAACTGCTCAAGAACATCCGGGAGCGCTTTTAAACGACCGTTATCAGCCATCACCTTAATCAGGTTCTGGCCGTTGGCGTCCAGCTGCTCGCCGCAAATGGCGATGAACGAATCTGCGAGCGTTTCTGGTGCCAGTGCACCGGAAAGAAGCTCTTCCATTTGTTCGTTTTTCGTCACCTCGGCAGCAAACGCCAGCATGTTCTGCCAGCGGTCTACGCTCTGGTGTTCGACGGCAAAGTCAAAAGCTGCTTTGGCGTAGGGGCGAGCTACAGTAACAAATTCAGACATCAGCCCCTCCCTCCTTACAGTTCAGCGACCAGTTTATCGACGATGTCGCTGTTAGCAGCTTCATCTACGGAACGTTCGATTATCTTCTCGGCACCGGCAATTGCCAGCAGAGCGACCTGCTTACGCAGCTCTTCACGAGCGCGTTTACGCTCAGCGTCGATTTCTGCCTGAGCCTGTCCAACGATTTTATTACGTTCCTGCTCTGCCTCAGTTTTCGCTTCATCAAGGATCTGGGCACGGCGTTTGTTCGCCTGCTCAATGATCACCTGAGCTTCCGCTTTGGCTTTTTTCAGCTGGTCGGTCGCGTTGGCCTGTGCAAGGTCAAGGTCCTTTTGAGCACGTTCTGCAGAAGCAAGACCGTCAGCAATTTCTTTCTGACGCTTCTCGATGGCTGCCATTAACGGCGGCCATACGTACTTCATGCAGAACAGAACAAACAGGACAAACGCGATGGCCTGGCCGAGGATTGTTGCGTTAATGTTCACAGCACAATGCCTCTTTGTTAGTTAACGTTCTGATATTACTAGATGACTCAAACATCGCTCACTAGGCGACGGCGAACATCACGTACAGACCCAGACCAACAGCGATCATTGGGATTGCATCCACCAGACCCATAACGATAAAGAACTGAGTACGCAGCAGTGGAATCAGATCTGGTTGGCGTGCAGCGCCTTCCAGGAATTTGCCCCCGAGGATGCCGATACCGATCGCAGCACCGATTGCCGCCAGACCCATCATCACAGCGGCAGCCATGTACAGCAGATCCATATTCAGGTTTTCCATGACAGTCTCCAAGTTTGTTTCAGTTAAACGCAGTAGTGGTAAGTAAATTAATGTTCTTCAGACGCCATCGACAGATAGACGATCGTCAGAACCATGAAGATGAAGGCTTGCAGCGTAATAATCAGGATGTGGAAAATGGCCCACGGCACATTCAGAATCCACTGTGACCACCACGGCAACAGACCTGCAATCAGAATGAAAATCAGCTCACCGGCATACATGTTGCCGAACAGTCGCAGACCCAGTGATACAGGTTTGGACAGCAGGCTTACCCCTTCAAGGATTAAGTTGACAGGAATAAATGCCCAGTGATTGAACGGCTGCAGCGTCAGCTCTTTCGTGAAGCCGCCAATGCCTTTCATTTTGATGCTGTAGAACAGAATGAGGATAAACACGCCCAGCGCCATAGACAGGGTGATATTCACGTCCGCAGACGGCACCACGCGCAGGGCTGGCAGGCCAAAGATGTGCTCACCAATATATGGCAGCAGATCGATAGGCAGAAGATCCATCAAGTTCATCAGGAAGACCCAGACGAAAATCGTCAGGGCGAGTGGAGCGATAACCTTGCTTTTGCCATGGTACATGTCTTTCACACTGCCATGCACAAAGCCGATGATCAGCTCTACAAAAGTCTGGAATTTACCCGGGACGCCGCTGGTTGCGGTTTTTGCCACTTTACGGAACAACACCAGGAACACCAGCCCCAGAAATACTGAGAAGAACATGGAGTCGATGTTGAGCGTCCAGAAGGTAGCCGGGGGGTTATGCGGATCCACCAGCGAGAAAGTACGCAGGTCCAACTGAAGGTTATTCAGGTGGTGACCTATATACTCCTGCGGTGTAGAGATTTCTCCTGCAGACATGATGCCTCTTACCCTTTGTTGTTAATTACAGCTGGTGCGAGTATCTGCACAACCAGCACCGAAACCCACGTCACTATTAGCGGCAATACCACCGCCTTAAAGTACGCCAGCGCCACCACTAAAATGATGAAGGTCGCAATCACCTTCAGTACTTCGCCGAAGGCGAATGTCCAGGCCACGCGGCCTTTTGAGGGTGTATGCGCCTGATGGCGCCAGGCAAAAATCATAAACAGCACGTTTGGCAGCCAAACCGCCAGGCCTCCGCCGAGAGCGGAAACGCCCCAAGAAGGCGCTTTAAGGCAAAACAGCAGTCCAATTGCTACTACAGCCAGAAGTTGGATGAACAGAAGCTTGCGGGCTACGTTCTTACTCAAGAGCGACACAGACATGACGTTTCCTAACTCCTGCTACCTATGAGGTATGTCGCGTGTCGTATAAAACTGTCTTTGCGACGCTGAGTCAAGCCTCAAAAAGCGAGCAAATTATACGGTGCGGCCCAGTGATTTCAAACAATAAGTAGCGAAAAGGTGAACAAATGTTTAATTAATTTTCCGCAGAGCCATTTTCTGACTTTTGATGAATCGCATCGGCTTCGTCAAAAAGTGCAAATAAGCCGAAATCCCCGACAGCAAAGCGTGCACACGATCACAAATTAAACATCTAATCGCCAGGTGTTATTTTGCAGCCTAAGAAAGCTCTAATTACATATGATTGATAATTAAGCTGATTAATGCGCACTCTGTTTAAAACAACCTGAAACACCATAAAAACCTTTCATTGACATTCCAGTTAAACTTTTAACATTCGAAAACGGCCATTCTTCGGCGTAATTTTAGCCGGATGATATTTTCAAATAAAATTATTACTCTGGTAACCAATCAGTCCGAGGTTAAAAGCAGGATAAATCCGAGTTAAAGATTGGTTAAATGTAACCAAGCATTTCATCGGTAACCCCCTCGCTTTTTAACCTCAGCGAAACATTTCAATCGCGCCGTTTTTTGATAAAGATTAAGTTTTGTTTGCCTTAATCAGCACCAAATGTCTCTCCCCTTCCAGGCTAGGCACGTTGAGTTTGACGATATCTTCCACAGTGAAGCCCGCAGGTAGCTCGGTAATTTCTTCATCCGGACGTACCCCTTTCAACGCATAGAACTTCCCGTGCGCGGCAGGCAGATGGTGACACCAGTTCACCATGTCGCTTAGCGAGGCAAATGCCCGACTGATCACGCCGTCAAAAGGGGGTTCCGCCGGGAAATCTTCCACGCGGCTCTGTACCGGAGTAATGTTTTCCAGCTTCAGCTCATGCTGGACTTGCCGCAGGAACCGCACACGCTTGCCGAGGCTGTCCAACAGAGTGAAATGCGAATCAGGGCGCACGATAGCCAGCGGAATGCCAGGCAGACCAGGGCCAGTGCCGACATCGATGAACCTGCTTCCCTGCAAATGCGGTTCGACCACAATGCTGTCCAGAATATGCCGCACCAGCATTTCATCAGGATTACGCACCGAAGTCAGGTTGTAGGCTTTGTTCCATTTGTCTAGCAGCGAGACATAGCCCACCAGCTGCTGTTGTTGATGTTCTGGCAGGGTGATGCCGGCGTCTTTCAGCAGGCGAGATAATTTAGTCAGCACGTCGTAAACCCATCAAAAAAAGAGGCCAGGATTGCCTGGCCCGTTGTCGTCTGTTTTTAAGCGCTGCGTCGCAGCAGCCCTTGTTTTTTAAGCCAGACAAGCAAAATAGAGATTGCCGCAGGGGTAATCCCGGAAATGCGCGATGCCTGGCCAATGGAAACCGGTTTATGATCGTTAAGTTTGGCGATCACTTCGTTAGAAAGCCCACTCACCTGACTATAGTCGAGCGTAGCCGGCAGCAAAGTATTCTCGTTACGCTGCTGTTTTTCAATCTCATCCTGCTGGCGTGCGATGTAGCCTTCGTATTTAACCTGGATCTCGACCTGTTCGGCAGCCTGAGGATCTTCCAGTCCAGGCGCAAAGGTCGACAGCTGTGTCATCGCCGCGTAGGTCATTTCTGGACGACGCAGCAGATCTTCGCCGTTAGCTTCTTTGGAAAGCGGCGCACTGAGCTGTGCGTTTACCTCTGCCACCTGCTCAGAATGCGGGTGCAGCCAGATATCTTTCAGGCGCTGACGCTCACGTTCGATCATTTCAAGTTTGTCGTTGAAGCGAGCCCAGCGAGCATCATCCACCAGACCCAGCTCACGGCCAGCCTCGGTGAGACGCAGGTCGGCGTTGTCTTCACGCAGCATCAGGCGATATTCAGCCCGAGAAGTGAACATGCGGTACGGTTCTTTGGTCCCCAGAGTGCACAGGTCATCAACCAGCACGCCAAGGTAAGCCTGATCGCGACGCGGCGCCCACCCCTCTTTCTCGGCAGAGAAACGCGCGGCATTGAGACCGGCAAGCAGACCCTGAGCAGCGGCTTCTTCGTAACCGGTGGTGCCGTTAATCTGACCAGCAAAGAACAGCCCCTGGATAAACTTGCTTTCCAGCGTTGGTTTCAGATCGCGCGGATCGAAGAAGTCATATTCAATCGCGTAACCTGGGCGAACGATCTTCGCATTCTCCATTCCCTTCATCGAACGAACTATTTGCATCTGAACGTCAAATGGCAGGCTGGTGGAGATCCCGTTCGGGTAAACCTCGTTGCTGGTCAGCCCTTCAGGCTCCAGGAAGATTTGGTGCGCGTTGCGATCGGCAAAACGCATCACTTTGTCTTCGATAGACGGGCAGTAACGAGGACCAATGCCTTCGATAATCCCTGCATACATTGGACTGCGGTCGAGGTTATTACGAATGACCTCGTGAGTTTGCTCATTGGTATGCGTGATGTAGCAAGGTACCTGCTCAGGGTGCTGGCTCACATTCCCCATGAAGGAGAAGACCGGCATCGGGTTATCCCCGTGTTGCGGAGCAAGTACGCTGAAATCAATGGTGCGGGCGTCAATGCGCGGAGGAGTCCCCGTTTTCAGACGGCTGACACGCAGCGGCAGCTCACGTAAGCGACGTGAGAGCGGGATCGACGGAGGATCGCCAGCACGACCACCGCTGTAGTTATCCAACCCGATGTGGATCTTCCCATCGAGGAAGGTTCCTACGGTAAGCACAACCGCTTTCGCACGGAATTTGAGACCCATTTGGGTCACTGCGCCGACGACACGATCGTTCTCAACGATAAGATCTTCAACCGCCTGCTGGAAAATCATCAGGTTTGGCTGATTCTCGAGCGCGGTGCGCACGGCCTGCCGGTAAAGTACACGGTCTGCCTGCGCACGAGTGGCGCGGACTGCCGGGCCTTTGCTGGCGTTTAGTATTCTAAACTGAATACCTGCATGATCGATAGCAGTAGCCATCAGGCCACCGAGAGCATCCACTTCCTTAACCAAATGTCCCTTGCCAATACCGCCGATAGCCGGGTTACAGGACATCTGTCCCAGCGTGTCGATATTGTGTGTCAGAAGCAGGGTCTGTTGACCCATACGAGCTGCGGCCATGGCCGCCTCTGTGCCTGCATGACCCCCGCCGATGATAATGACGTCAAAAGGATCTGGATAAAACATGGTAACTGCCTCGGTTTCGCGAATGAGGGTTTGTGACTTCCCGGGCTGGGGATTCTACTCAACTTTAGTCTTTCGAGAAAGCATCGGGATCTTCGGTTATTAAAAGAAGATCTTTTTTATTTAAAGATCTCTTTATTGTGATCTCTTATTAGGATCGACCCTCCCTGTGGATAAGCCATTTATCCATTTTAGGATCAACAACCTGGAAAGGATCGTTTGCTGTGTACTACCAGTGATCCCAGACCGTATAAGCTGGGATCAGAATTGAGGTTTATGCACAACTCAAAAAGTGAACAACGGTTGTTATTGGGATAACTACGGGTTAATCCAAGCTTTTAACCAGAGTTATCCACATCTAATCGCGCAATATTTACACTTCAGGGAGTAAATTAATCCAGGAACCTACCCAAATTTCGGCTGGATCCTCAGGAATGTCGTGATCGAGGATGTTAATTTTGAGCAAGGATCCTATGCGGGTCGCACCACATTCGGTCAGAAGCAGATCGATCTTCTCTATGGCACCGCAAAACGTGTCGTATTCACGGCTGCCGATCCCGATCGCGCCATAGGTTACGTCGCTCAGATCCGGGCGCTGTTCATTTATAGCGTCATAGAAAGGCTGCAGGTTGTCCGGCAGATCGCCAGCACCATGCGTGGAAGAGACCACCAGCCAGATACCGCTGGCTTTCAGATCCTCTAAAAGAGGGCCATGTAGCATTTCAGTGCCGTGTCCCGCTTCTTCAAGCTTCTCTGCCAGATGTTCTGCTACATATTCGGCACTGCCCAGAGTACTGCCGCTAATCAGAGTGATATCAGCCATTGTGTCCCGCCTTTTCAAATCGTCGCGTATTGTACGCTGTGAAAGAGCGGGGATCTACCTGTGGATAATATGGGTATTAAAATTAACGATCAGGGCCGGATAGTACGCATGATCGGGTTCTGGAGCGAGATCAGCGTTTCAGTGGACTGAATTTCATCGATTGTTTGGATCTTGTTGATAAGTACCTGCTGGAGTGCATCAATGGATCGACACATCACCTTAATAAAGATGCTGTAGTGGCCGGTGGTGTAGTAAGCCTCGGTCACCTCATCCAGGTTTTCCAGCTTGGTCAGGGCGGAGGGATAATCTTTGGCGCTTTTCAGAATAATGCCGATAAAGCAGCAAACATCGTAGCCGAGCTGCTTCGGGCTGATGTCGATGCGCGCGCCGGTAATGATCCCCGCCTGCTTCATCTTTTCTACGCGAACGTGAATGGTGCCCGGGCTGACGCCAAACTGTTTGGCCAATTCTGCATATGCGGTGCGGGCATTGGCCATTAATGCTTCGAGTATGCCGCGATCGAGATTGTCGATCTGATAATTATCCATCACTTTTTCCTATGATAAATGCCGATTTTCCATTTTTTATAGCCTTAAATTCGTCGATTAAAAAGAGGCTGGCCTTTTTTATTGTTGATTATTGAATACGGTGACGTTTCTGTTGCTTAATCGATGGCAGAAACACCACAACAAAGAGAAAAGCCATGAAAACCGCCTGGATTGCTAAACAACGTCAGATCAGTTTTGTGAAAACCCATTTTTCCCGTCAGCTGGAAGAGAAGCTGGGCCTGATAGAAGTACAGGCGCCGATCCTCAGCCGCGTGGGGGATGGAACACAGGACAACCTTTCTGGCTGCGAGAAAGCAGTGCAGGTTAAGGTAAAAACCTTGCCGCAGGCGCAGTTTGAAGTGGTGCATTCGCTGGCCAAATGGAAAAGAAAAACGCTCGGCCAGCACGACTTCAGCGCGGGCGAAGGGCTTTACACGCACATGAAAGCCCTTCGCCCCGATGAAGACCGTTTATCCCCAATTCACTCGGTCTATGTCGATCAGTGGGACTGGGAACGCGTGATGGGTGACGGCGAACGTCACACCGGCACGCTAAAACAAACCGTAGAGAGCATCTGGGCGGCCATTAAGGCTACCGAGGCGGAAGTGAGTGAACGGTTTGGCCTGGCCGCTTTGCTGCCGGAGAAAATCCATTTTGTTCACAGCGAAACGTTATTGCAGCGTTTCCCTGGTCTGGACGCGAAAGGACGCGAGCGGGCTATCGCTAAGGAGCTTGGTGCGGTCTTCTTAATCGGTATCGGGGGCAAGCTGTCGGACGGAAAGCGTCACGACGTTCGCGCCCCGGATTATGATGACTGGTCAACGGGCGGGGAAGCCGGTTTACCGGGGCTGAACGGCGATATCCTGGTCTGGAACCCGGTGCTGGAAGATGCCCTGGAGCTTTCTTCTATGGGGATCCGCGTGGATGCGGAAACCCTGAAGCGTCAGCTGGCGATCACCGGAGATGAAGACAGGCTCCAGCTCGAATGGCACCAGTCGCTGGTGAAAGGTGAAATGCCGCAAACCATTGGCGGCGGCATTGGCCAGTCCCGCCTGACGATGCTGTTGCTTCAACTGCCGCATATCGGGCAGGTTCAGTGCGGCGTCTGGTCGCCAGAAGTGCAGGCTAATGTTAGCGATCTGTTATAAGCCTTAGCGCCGCCAGCGACGTAGCAGGCGGCTTCTCATCCCGGTGTCAAAGCGCCAGATATGGTCAAAAATGCGCATGATGCCGGGCTTTCCGTGTCCCGACATGGCGACGGCGTGAAAGCGATTCTGATACTGCCGCTGCAGCGCCTTCACGCTACTGACGACATCGTCTGGCAGACGCTGGGCGATAAAATCTGAGATCACTACCGCATCGGCATCGTGCCAGTCTCCGGTTTGCATTTTTTCCAGGATCGAGCGAAAACAGCTGGCAAGATCCGTCCCGCCGCTGAAGTGCTGGCTTAAAAAACGGATCGCCTGATCGATGCCGTCCCGCCCGCTAACCTCATAGCGCACCACTTCGCTGGAAAACAGCATAATAAAGCAGCGCCGGTTATCGGCGAGGGCAATGCGCATCAGCGCCAGGCAAAAGGCCTTGGCGCATTGTTCGTTGAACCCGCCCATTGAGCCGGAAGTGTCCACGCAGACAATAAATGGCCCGCGAGGCTGTTCGTCAAAATCCTGGTGGGCGACCGGGCGTTCGATGACTTTTTCACGCCATGCGTCACCGTGCAGGCGGTAAGTGAGCAGTTGCTTCTCCACCAGGCGGCGGTAGAACTCAAATTCCAGCTCTGTAATGCCCAGGGTTGCCAGCTCAGGCGGCAGCAGGCGCAGGATATCGTCGCTGCGCTGCAGGCCATCAACCTGTTCGGGCACGGTGGCAGGTTCCCGAACCAGCATACGCCAGGGTTCCGTGGGGGAATCTTTCCGTGGGACTGATTTTGCCTCGCGGGAGCGGCCCAGCTGTTCGGCAAGCTGCATCAGCTCCGGCTGGCCGGTAAGAAACTCGCCGTATTGTACAATCAGCTGATAATCCCCGCGCTTGAGCGTACCGCCGCTCATGTCCCACAGCTTGCCCGCTGCTTTATCGTTTTCGGCAAGAGCCGGATCCAGTTGCCCACTAAGCGCCAGCCGTTCCTGAATCTCCGCCAGCAGCTTGTCGCGCTCGTCTTCTAACAGCTGTTGGTTAAGTGATGTGGCCTGTACTACCAGGCTCAAGCGCCAGCGCTGCAGAAACAGCGTATGCTGCGCCGGGGTGAAGTGCGGGTTATCGGCCACCAGCGTTTTGGCCTGTTCATAGAACGGCGAGCCGAGCTTATGCAGCAGTTGGATTATTTCCGGCAGCCGCATGATGAGCTGCCCGGTGGTAAGTAACTGGCTCTGCTGGTAGCAAAGAACTTCCTGCGCCAGCTCATCCGGGACGTGCCCGTCCTTCAGGCGGCCTTTGAGCTGGTCTCGCCAGCGAGGTAAGTCTTCACTAACTGCTTTTTTCAAACGCGGGAATTTTTCGAAAAACACCGCCAGCTGCGGGGCAGCCAGCAGGGTAATAATGATCTCTTCTATCAGTTCGCCTTCACCAATAGCCAGGATCATATCCAGCGTTTCAACGCTTATCATTGCCGGGCCTGTTTCAGCTGCGCCGCGACGTCCTGCAGGCTGGCTTCAATTTTTCCCAGCCAGTCGCTTTCAATAAACAGGCATTTTTGCTGATCGTTAAAACGCTCGTGCTGCTGGTGTAACGCGGCATCGAGATCGTCAAACTGCTTTTTGATCTCATCCGGTACGCCCTGCTGCTGGTGGCCCGGTAGTGCCAGCCGCGTGGCCTGAAGGCTGACATCGCGAATAGTCAGGTGCAGGCCGTTGTCCACTTCAAGGTTAAGCAGCTGTGCAAAGCCAATGCCGTTCAGCTTGCCGCGGATCTCGCCTCCTTTATTAAGCCACTGCGCCAGCGCCTCACGCGCCAGGGTGATATGAATCACTTCGATATCGTGCAGCTTCAGCGGCTTTTGCAGTAAAAGCGTCAGCGTTTCGCCGGTTATCTCATCCGGCAGTTGGTACTGCGGTTTGCGGCTGAACATGCCGGTCTGCTTGAGGACGGTAAAAGCATCCCGGTCACTACTTTGCTGCTGGAGTTGAAGGTGGCGCTGCACGATGGCGCTGAGTTTGCTCAGAATGGCCTGCTGCTGCCACGCGTGCCCGGTCATCAAAACTTCAATCTGCTGCTGCATTAAATTCATGGTCGCCGTGTCGTGCCACAGGCAGTCTTTGAGCAGGATAAGATCGATAGGCGCCACGGCATCGCGGCCGTTAAAGAAGGCGCTGGCCTGCAGCAGACGAATGGCTTTTTTCCAGCGGCGGTCGGAAACATAAGGCGCCCCCGGCGTGGCCTCAAGCAGCTGCCTCAGGGTGAAGATCAGTTCAAAAACGTCGTCCGGCAGCGCAACACCGCCAATTTGCTGCTGCCAGGTGAAATATTCTTCATCTGTAACCTGCAGGTTTTCGGTGACCGGATTAAAGTTTTCGTCGTGCTGGCTGATGAGCATTGAGCGGAAATTCGCTTTGTCCTGCACCTTGTCGAGCCAAAGGCGGATCAGCATGCGGTCATACAGTGCTTCCAGGCTGCTGTCCGCTTCGGGCAGCTCGTTGGAGGCGGCCACCAGCAGGCGCATAGGGATTTTTTCTTCGCTGGCGCCGTTGCGGAAGCGGCGTTCGTTAATGGCGGTCAGCAGGGTGTTGAGAATTGCCGGGCCGGCTTTCCAGATCTCATCCAGAAACACGATTTCGGCTTCCGGCAGGTAGCCGGCGGTCAGGCGCTCATAGCGGCCTTCATCTTTTAGCGCCTGAATAGAAAGCGGGCCAAAAACTTCTTCTGGCGTTGAGAAGCGAGTCATTAGATATTCAAAGGCGCGCGCTTCGCGAAAGGCAAATTTAAGGCGGCGAGCGATCAGGCTTTTTGCAATGCCTGGCGGGCCAAGTAAAAAGACGCTTTCGCCGCTCAGTGCCGCCAGCAAGCAGAGACGAACGGCGTGCTGACGTTCAAAAAGTCCCTTTTCCAGCGCCTGGCTGAGACGAGAAATTCTTTCAGCCAGCAAATGTGATTGAGCCATAATTAGCTTTGCATCCTTACGCGGTTAACCCTGTGGAGAAACGCGAGTATAGCGTTTATTTTTAGCCAGTTAATGTGCTGATTATGCCGCATGCAACGTTTGAGCTGAGATAAGTCAAATGCATTTAGGAGTACGATTTACACAATTATCGTGCATACTGTGCGCCGTTTTGTGGGCCAAGGGACTAAGCACACGTTTTCGGGATTCCAACAAAAGATTAGTCTATGAGCGCTGATAATAAACAATCGTTGCCGGCCGTTACGCTGGCTGCTATCGGGGTTGTGTACGGTGATATTGGTACCAGCCCGCTTTATACCCTTCGTGAATGTCTGTCCGGGCAGTTTGGGTTTGGCGTTGAACGCGACGCCGTGTTTGGCTTTTTGTCGTTAATTTTTTGGCTGTTGGTACTGGTCGTCTCCATCAAATATCTCACCTTCGTGATGCGGGCGGATAACGCCGGGGAAGGCGGGATCTTAACGCTGATGTCGCTTGCCGGGCGTAATACGACGGCGCGAATGACCTCTGTACTGGTGATCATGGGGTTGATTGGCGGCAGCTTCTTCTACGGCGAGGTGGTTATCACGCCGGCGATATCGGTGATGTCGGCCATAGAGGGCCTTGAGATAGCCGCGCCGCAGCTCGATCAGTACATTGTCCCCCTTTCTATTATTGTTCTGACGCTGCTGTTTATGATTCAAAAACACGGCACCGGCATCGTGGGCAAGCTGTTCGCGCCTGTTATGCTGCTGTGGTTCCTGACGCTAGCTGTACTGGGGGCGCGCAGTATTATCGGCAACCCGGAAGTTCTGCAGGCGCTTAACCCGGCCTGGGCGGTGAATTTCTTCGTGCAATATAAAGCCGTGTCGTTCGTTGCGCTCGGGGCGGTTGTGCTGGCTATCACCGGCGTTGAAGCGCTGTATGCCGATATGGGGCACTTTGGTAAGCTCCCTATTCGTATCGCATGGTTTATTGCGGTTCTGCCGTCATTAGTCCTTAACTATTTTGGTCAGGGCGCGCTGCTGTTAAAGAACCCGGAAGCGATTAAAAACCCGTTCTTCCTGCTGGCACCTGACTGGGCGCTGATCCCGCTCCTGGTTCTGGCGACGCTGGCAACGGTGATTGCCTCTCAGGCCGTGATTTCCGGCGTATTCTCGCTGACGCGTCAGGCGGTTCGCCTGGGTTATCTCTCGCCGATGCGCATCATCCATACTTCGGAAATGGAATCCGGGCAGATTTACATTCCAGCGATTAACTGGATTCTGTATATCGCCGTGGTGATCGTCATCGTTAGCTTCGAACATTCAAGTAACCTGGCGGCGGCATACGGGATCGCAGTAACCGGCACGATGGTGCTGACCTCGATTCTCTGCTGTACCGTCGCGCGCAAAAACTGGCACTGGAATAAAATTGCTGTGCTCCTGATGTGCGTGGGCTTCCTGTTTATCGACGTGCCGCTGTTCTCTGCTAACCTCGAGAAAATCGTCTCCGGCGGCTGGCTGCCGCTCACGCTGGGGCTTGTCATGTTTACCATCATGACGACGTGGAAGAGCGAGCGTTTCCGCCTGCTGCGCCGCATGCACGAGCACGGTAACTCTCTCGAAGCGATGATTGCGTCCCTTGAGAAGTCTCCGCCTGTTCGCGTGCCTGGCACAGCGGTTTATATGTCCCGCGCGTTGAACGTGATCCCGTTTGCTATGCTGCATAACCTCAAGCACAACAAAGTGTTACATGAACGAGTCGTTCTGCTGACGCTGCGCACCGAAGACGCCCCATACGTTCACAACGTTAAGCGCGTTTCTATTGAGCAGCTGTCGCCCACCTTCTGGCGCGTGGTGGCCAGCTACGGCTGGCGTGAAACGCCGAACGTGGAAGAGATTTTCCACCGCTGCGGTCTGGAAGGCCTGAGCTGCCGGATGATGGAAACCTCGTTCTTCATGTCGCATGAGTCGCTGATTATCGGTAAGCGTCCTTGGTACCTTCGCCTGCGCGGCAAGCTGTTCCTCGCCCTGCAGCGAAATGCGCTACGCGCGCCTGATCAGTTTGAGATCCCGCCGAACAGGGTTATCGAACTGGGCACCCAGGTCGAGATTTAAGTCAGCCAGTCTTTACTGGCCTGATGCCCTCACCCCGGCCCTCTCCCACAGGGAGAGGGAATAAACATTAAAAACGGCAACCATAGTTGCCGTTTTACTTTTGCTGTCGAAACGTTTCGATGTTGATCACACTTCTTTAACCTGGTGGTTGTTTAACCGTCACCTCTTTTCCTACACTCATTATCAGCGAAACGTTTCGCTAGTGGAGCAGGAAAATGAAGAAAGGTACCGTTCTTAACGCTGATATTTCGGCCGTTATCTCCCGCCTGGGGCACACCGATACGCTGGTGATTGCCGATGCCGGGCTGCCAATTCCGCGCCATACTCAGCGCATTGATTTGGCATTAACTCACGGCGTTCCGGGCTTTATGCAGGTCGTGGACGTGGTAACGCAGGAAATGCAGGTTGAGGCGGCAATCATTGCTTCTGAAATCAAACAACATAATCCCGCACTTCACGAAACGTTGCTCATCCATATTGAGCAACTGCAAAAACACCAGGGAAACACCATAACTATTCGTTACATCAGCCATGAGCAGTTCAAGCAGCACACCGCGGATGCACATGCGGTTATTCGCAGCGGGGAGTGCTCCCCGTATGCGAATATCATTCTCTGTGCCGGCGTAACCTTCTGAGGAGGTCAGCATGGAACCCTTACTGCAACTTAAAGGGATCGATAAATCGTTCCCAGGGGTGAAAGCCCTGTCTGGCGCGGCGTTGAACGTCTACCCGGGCCGCGCCATGGCGCTGGTGGGTGAGAACGGCGCCGGCAAATCCACGATGATGAAAGTTCTGACCGGGATCTATACCAAAGATGCCGGTTCGCTGCTGTGGCTGGGAAAGGAAACCGCCTTTAGCGGGCCAAAAGCCTCTCAGGAAGCTGGCATCGGGATTATCCACCAGGAACTCAACCTGATCCCGCAGCTCAGCATCGCGGAGAACATCTTCCTTGGCCGTGAGTTTGTCGGGCATTTTGGCAACATTGACTGGAAGAAGATGTACCGCGAAGCCGACAAGCTGCTGGCGAAGCTGAATTTACGCTACACCAGCGAACGTCTGGTGGGCGAGCTGTCGATTGGCGATCAGCAAATGGTTGAGATTGCCAAGGTGCTGAGCTTTGAGTCCAAAGTCATCATTATGGATGAACCGACCGATGCGCTGACCGACACGGAAACCGAGTCGCTGTTCCGCGTTATCCGTGAGCTGAAGGCTCAGGGCTGCGGCATCGTTTATATCTCCCACCGAATGAAAGAAATTTTTGAGGTGTGCGACGACGTTACCGTTCTGCGTGACGGGCAGTTTATTGCCGAGCGCGAAGTCTCCACGCTTACCGAAGATACGCTGATCGAAATGATGGTTGGCCGCAAGCTGGAAGACCAGTACCCACATCTGGACAAGCAGCCGGGCGACATTCGCCTGCGGGTTGATAACGTATCTGGCCCAGGTGTGAAGGAGGTTTCTTTCACGCTGCGCAAAGGCGAAATTCTTGGCGTTGCCGGGCTGATGGGCGCCGGGCGTACCGAACTGATGAAAGTGCTGTACGGCGCTCTGCCCAGAACCGGCGGCTATGTGGCACTCGATGGCCGCGAAGTGGTAACGCGTTCTCCGCAGGATGGCCTGGCTAACGGCATCGTTTATATCTCTGAAGACCGCAAGCGTGATGGCCTGGTATTAGGGATGTCGGTGAAGGAGAACATGTCGCTGACCGCGCTGCGCTATTTCAGCCGCGGGGCCGGCAGCCTGAAGCACAAAGATGAGCAGCAGGCGGTACAGGACTTTATTCGCCTGTTCAACGTCAAAACGCCGTCCATGGAACAGCCAATCGGCCTGCTTTCCGGCGGTAACCAACAGAAAGTCGCCATCGCGCGCGGCCTGATGACCCGCCCGAAAGTGTTGATCCTCGACGAGCCAACTCGTGGCGTGGACGTCGGGGCGAAAAAAGAAATTTATCAGTTAATTAACCAGTTTAAAGCCGAAGGGTTGAGCATCATCCTTGTGTCGTCCGAGATGCCGGAAGTGCTGGGCATGAGCGACCGCATTATGGTTATCCACGAAGGGCGACTGAGCGGTGAATTCTCCCGTGAAGATGCCACCCAGGAGGCGCTGATGGCCGCGGCCGTCGGTAAGCTTAATCGAGTGAATCAGGAGTTAGATAAATGAGTACCCAGACCGTGTCCACCCGTCGCTGGTTCACCAAAGCGTGGCTGATGGAGCAAAAATCGCTGATCGCTCTGCTGGTGCTGATTGCGATTGTCTCGGCCCTGAGCCCGAACTTCTTTACCGTGAATAACCTGTTCAACATCCTGCAGCAAACCTCGGTGAACGCCATTATGGCGGTGGGGATGACGCTGGTCATTCTGACCTCCGGGATCGACCTGTCCGTCGGTTCTCTTCTGGCATTGACCGGGGCGGTGGCGGCCTCAATTGTGGGCTTTGAGGTGAATGCGCTGGTGGCCGTTGCCGCTGCGCTGGCTCTTGGGGCTGCCATTGGTGCCGTAACCGGTGTGATTGTCGCGAAAGGGCGGGTTCAGGCCTTTATTGCCACGCTGGTGATGATGCTGCTGCTGCGCGGGGTGACGCTGGTTTACACCAACGGCAGCCCGATGAACACCGGCTTCTCGGACAATGCGGACCTGTTTGGCTGGTTCGGTATTGGCCGCCCGCTGGGGATCCCAACGCCGGTCTGGATCATGGCGATTGTCTTCCTGGCCGCGTGGTACATGCTGCACCATACTCGCCTGGGACGTTACATCTATGCGCTCGGCGGTAACGAAGCGGCGACTCGTCTGTCAGGCATTAGCGTCAACAAAGTGAAAATCATCGTCTACTCTCTGTGTGGTCTGCTGGCGTCACTGGCCGGGATCATCGAAGTAGCGCGTCTTTCCTCTGCGCAGCCAACGGCGGGCGCGGGATATGAACTGGATGCTATCGCGGCGGTTGTGCTGGGCGGCACCAGCCTGGCAGGCGGCAAAGGCCGGATTGTCGGCACGCTGATCGGGGCATTGATCCTCGGCTTCCTGAACAACGGTCTGAATTTATTAGGTGTTTCTTCTTATTACCAGATGATCGTCAAAGCGGTGGTAATTTTGCTGGCGGTGCTGGTGGACAATAAAAAGCAGTAAAACCATAACCCTACAGGACATCTGACTATGAACATGAAAAAACTGGCTACCCTGGTTTCCGCTGTCGCCCTGAGCGCCACCGTAAGCGCAAACGCCATGGCAAAAGACACCATCGCGCTGGTGGTTTCTACCCTGAATAACCCGTTCTTCGTGTCGCTGAAAGATGGCGCGCAGAAAGAAGCCGACAAACTGGGCTACAACCTGGTGGTGCTGGATTCACAAAACAATCCGGCAAAAGAGCTGGCCAACGTGCAGGACTTAACGGTTCGCGGCACCAAATTAATGCTGATTAACCCAACGGATTCCGACGCGGTGGGCAATGCCGTTAAGATGGCAAACCAGGCTAAAATCCCGGTGATCACCCTCGACCGTATGGCCAACCAGGGTACCGTGGTGAGCCACATCGCTTCTGATAACGTTGCTGGCGGCAAAATGGCCGGTGATTTCATCGCTAAGAAACTGGGCGACGGCGCGAAAGTTATTGAACTGCAGGGTATTGCCGGTGCTTCCGCGGCCCGTGAACGTGGTGAAGGTTTCAAACAGGCAGTTGCGGCACATAAATTTGACGTACTGGCCAGCCAGCCTGCTGACTTCGATCGTACTAAAGGCCTGAACGTTATGCAGAACCTGCTGACTGCACACCCTAATGTTCAGGCTGTGTTTGCTCAGAACGACGAAATGGCACTGGGTGCCCTGCGTGCGCTGCAAACCGCGGGTAAATCTGATGTGCTGGTCGTTGGTTTCGACGGTACAGCTGACGGCGTGAAAGCGGTTGAAGGCGGCAAATTGGGCGCAACGGTTGCCCAGATGGCTGACCAGATCGGCGTTATCGGTGTGGAAACCGCTGATAAAGTGCTGAAAGGCGAGAAAGTAGATGCGAAAATCCCGGTTGATTTGAAACTGATCACCAAATAAGAATCAAAGAAAAGCAGGGCAACGCGCCGCTCAGGCATGAGCGGCGCACTCAAACTGGATATTAAGATATGAAAAGCACAGGCAAACTCGTCGTTCTTGGCAGCATCAATGCTGACCATATCCTCAACCTCGAACATTTCCCTACTCCTGGCGAAACCGTTACCGGGCAGGGGTATCAGGTGGCGTTCGGCGGTAAAGGTGCGAACCAGGCCGTTGCGGCAGGGCGCAGTGGAGCAGACATTGCGTTTATTGCCTGTGTGGGCGATGACGATACCGGCGGCCGCGTGTGTAAGCAGCTTGCCAGCGACAATATTGATACTTCGCCAATCAGCACGATTAAAGATGAAGCGACCGGCGTGGCACTGATTTTTGTCAACGGCGCAGGTGAAAACGTGATCGGCATTCACGCCGGCGCGAATGCCGCTTTGACTCCCAAGCTGGTGGAAGCGCAACAGCAGAAAATCGCCGAATCTTCTGCTTTATTAATGCAGCTGGAATCCCCGCTTGAGAGCGTGCTGGCAGCGGCTAAAATTGCCCATCAGCACCAGACCAAAGTGATTCTTAACCCCGCCCCGGCCTGTGAACTCTCTGATGAGCTTCTGTCTCTGTTAGATATGATCACCCCGAACGAAACTGAGGCAGAAAAGCTGACCGGCGTGCGCGTTGAGAGCGATGCAGATGCCGCCAAAGCTGCAGAAGTGCTGCACGGTAAAGGTATCGACACGGTGATTATCACGCTAGGTAGCCGTGGCGTATGGCTAAGCGAAAAAGGTCACGGCAAACGAGTGCCGGGCTTTAAGGTAAAAGCTGTCGATACTATCGCCGCTGGCGACACTTTTAACGGCGCGCTGGTGACTGCGCTGCTGGAAGAAAAACTGATGGAAGACGCCGTACGATTTGCTCACGCTGCCGCTGCAATTGCCGTGACGCGAAAAGGTGCTCAGCCGTCCGTGCCGTGGCGCAAGGAAATAGATGAGTTCCTGCAGCAGCAGAGGTAAGCCATGGCTACCATGAAAGACGTCGCCCGCCTGGCGGGCGTTTCTACTTCTACCGTTTCTCACGTCATTAATAACGATCGCTTTGTTAGCGATGCCATTCGCCAGAAGGTTGAGGCAGCGGTAAAAACGCTGAACTATGCTCCTTCTGCGTTGGCCCGCAGCCTTAAGCTCAATCAAACGCATACCATTGGCATGCTGATCACTGCGAGTAGCAACCCCTTCTATTCTGAACTGGTTCGCGGCGTGGAGCGCAGCTGCTTTGAGCGTGGCTACAGCCTGGTGCTGTGTAACACTGAAGGCGATGAGCACCGCATGAACCGAAATCTGGAAACGCTGCTGCAAAAGCGCGTCGATGGATTGCTGCTGCTATGCACCGAAACGCATCAGCCTTCGCCTGAAATCATCAACCGCTACCCGACTATCCCGACCGTAATGATGGACTGGGCCCCGTTTGAGGGGCAGAGCGATGTGATTCAGGATAACTCGCTGCTCGGCGGGGAGATGGCGACACAGCACCTGATCGATAATGGCTATACCCGTATTGCCTGTATTGCCGGGCCGCAGGACAAAACGCCTGCCAGACTGCGGCTTGAAGGCTACCGGAAAGCCATGGCTCAGGCCGGGCTGACTATTTACCCTGGCTATGAAATTATCGGCGACTTCGAATTTCAGGGCGGGTTTAGCGCCATGAGCGAGCTGCTTACCCTGGCGGACAGGCCGGACGCGGTATTCATGGGGAATGACGCTATGGCCGTTGGGGCCTACCATGCTTTATATCAGGCAGGTCTTAGCATTCCGCAGGATATGGCGGTGATTGGCTACGATGATATTGAACTTGCGCGCTACATGACGCCGCCGCTGACGACGATTCACCAGCCTAAAGATGAGCTCGGCGAGCTGGCCGTGGATGTGCTGATCCACCGGATGGGGCAACCCGATCTGGCGCAGCAACGCTTACTGCTGACGCCAGAGCTGGTGGAACGAAGCTCTGTTTAAGGCTTGTGGCGTTCTTTGATTAAGTTGCGCCCGTCTTTGGGGCGCAGCAGCAGAAATACCACCGAAGAAACCAGCGTTATCGCGCCCATCGTTAGCAGTGTGTAATGGAACTGTTCGATGGTATTGACGCTGTCTATTCCTTCCCATGCACGTAGCACCGCGGCACTAACGGCAACCCCAAGGCTAATAGAAAGCTGCTGAGTCACGGCCAGCACGCTGTTGCCGCTGCTGGCGTTTTCATCCGTCAGGTCCGCAAGGGTGATGGTATTCATGGCCGTAAACTGCGTCGACATTGCCATCCCTAATATAAAGAGGGGCAGGATCAGCAGCCAGACTTCCATGCCCGGTGACTGCAGCGAGAACTGGGCAATGAGCAGGCCGATGACGACGGTTATCCCTACCAGCGTTTTACGGTAACCCATCCACCGCAGTACTTGAGTCACCGTCGATTTAGCCAGCAGCGAACCCACAGCGGTCGGCGCCATCATGCAGCCCGCCAGCAGCGCCGAATAACCAAAACCGACTTGCAGCATTAGCGGCATTAAAAAAGGCACGCAGCCGGTACCGAGGCGTGAGGCTATATTGCCGACGATGCCCACGGAAAAGGTGCGCGTCTTAAAGAGAGGCAGGGGAATGAGTGGTGTTGGAACGCGGCGAGCATGCCAGACATACGCCAGCAGCAATAAAACACCGCCCAGAATCACTAACATGCCTATATAACTGGCGACAATTCGCTCGCCAAACAGCTCAACGCCGCTTGAGATCAGCACCAGCCCCGCGCCAAACAACAGGAAGCCGCTCATATCAAACCCGCGTTTCGGCGTGGTGAAGTTGGGCATGTACTTGCGGGCATACAGCAGGCCCAGAATACCAATCGGAATATTGATTAAAAAGATCCAATGCCAGCTTGCCCAGGTGACCAGAACGCCGCCGAGCAGTGGGCCGATAATGGGGCCGACGAGGCCGGGCATAGTGACAAAGTTGAGCACAGGCAACAGCTCGCTGCGTGGGTAAGCCCGAAGTAATGCCAGACGCGCAACCGGCATCATCATTGCGCCGCCAATACCCTGAATCACGCGAAAGATGACCAGCTCGGTTAAAGATCCCGACATGGCGCAGGCAAAGGAGCCGAGAGTGAACAAACTAACGGCCAGCATAAATACGCGGCGTGTGCCGAAGCGGTCTGCTAACCAACCGCTTACCGGGATAAGCATGGCGACGGTCAAGGTGTAGCTAATAATGGCAGCCTGCATGGCCAGCGGGGAGCGATTCAGGCTATGGGCTATTGCCGGTAGCGCGGTGTTAAGAATGGTGGCATCCAGCGCCTGCATAAAGAACGCCATTGCGGCTATCCACGGCAGGCCGGCCATGCTGCGTGCTGTTTTCGTCATTATTATCCTGAAGGTTATGTGCGCTTTAGACTACCGATGAGTGACGGGTTCCTTTAATAGCGCCAGGCAGGCGTTAAAAGCGGCCTGCCCCTCTCCCTTAGCAATGGCATCCACAATCGCCTGATGCAACTCGAGCTTAATGACTTCGTTATCGGTAATCGCGGTGAAGTAATTGTAATAAATCGATCTGAATAAGTTCGCGAAAGATGTCATGAAAGGGTTACCACTCATTTCATAGATGAGTTCGTGGTAGGCCATATCCACTTCAATCCACCTCTGGCGGTCAAAGGCCGTCTGCAGTTCTGTCATTTGCGCCATCAGTTGAGCCAGCCTGGTACGCTGTTGCTCATTACTATTAATAGCGGCTAATGCGCAGGCCTGTGGCTCCAGGCTATTACGCATAATCAAAAACTCTTCTACTACATGGCTGAAGTTATCTTTGGTCATCCACCAGGCTATCAGTTCCTTATCAAGGAAGTTCCAGTGGCTGCGGGGCATGACGCGAGTGCCAATCCTTGGGCGAGGCAACAGCATGCCTTTAGCGGCTAGCGTTTTGACGGCTTCACGAACGGCCGTCCGGCTGACGCCAAAGAGATCACCCAGTTCCATCTCGCCCGGAAGAATGCTGCCTGCCGCATATTCACCCTTGAGAATTCGCTGGGCTAATTTCTCCGCCAGCACATAAGAAAGGTTTTTTTGGGCGGCGAGTTGTTGAGTGGATAAAGACATGACGCAATTCCTTTAGCTGTATTTCTTACCCTAGTATGCCACCGGTGGTGATTCTGCGGTGATTTATGCAGCAAATATCCCTGATTTGCTGGCTTTCTGCGCGGCATTGGTGAAAAAGAATGCGGTCAGAAAGTTTTTTCAAATTAGGGGTTGTCAGGCTCTGAGAACTCCCTATAATGCGCCTCCACTGACACGGCGAAGCGGCTTCGAAAGCGGCTTCACAACCCGGTAGTCAGTCAGACGAAAGCGAAAATAAACGCTTGACTCTGAAAGAGGAAAGCGTATTATACGCCACCTCGAGTTAGCAAGCGAAAGCGACTGACTCACTGCTCTTTAACAATTTATCAGACAATCTGTGTGGGCACTCGCAGGATTGATATCTCAGCATCTTCGGATGCAAAAAAATATCAAGTCTTGAAGAGTGACTACTGATTTTATAAACAGTTTTAATTCTTTGAGCATCAAACACTTTTAAATTGAAGAGTTTGATCATGGCTCAGATTGAACGCTGGCGGCAGGCCTAACACATGCAAGTCGAGCGGTAGCACGGGAGAGCTTGCTCTCTGGGTGACGAGCGGCGGACGGGTGAGTAATGTCTGGGGATCTGCCTGATGGAGGGGGATAACTACTGGAAACGGTAGCTAATACCGCATAACGTCGCAAGACCAAAGAGGGGGACCTTCGGGCCTCTTGCCATCAGATGAACCCAGATGGGATTAGCTAGTAGGTGGGGTAATGGCTCACCTAGGCGACGATCCCTAGCTGGTCTGAGAGGATGACCAGCCACACTGGAACTGAGACACGGTCCAGACTCCTACGGGAGGCAGCAGTGGGGAATATTGCACAATGGGCGCAAGCCTGATGCAGCCATGCCGCGTGTATGAAGAAGGCCTTCGGGTTGTAAAGTACTTTCAGCGAGGAGGAAGGCGTTAAGGTTAATAACCTTAGCGATTGACGTTACTCGCAGAAGAAGCACCGGCTAACTCCGTGCCAGCAGCCGCGGTAATACGGAGGGTGCAAGCGTTAATCGGAATTACTGGGCGTAAAGCGCACGCAGGCGGTTTGTTAAGTCGGATGTGAAATCCCCGGGCTCAACCTGGGAACTGCATTCGAAACTGGCAAGCTTGAGTCTTGTAGAGGGGGGTAGAATTCCAGGTGTAGCGGTGAAATGCGTAGAGATCTGGAGGAATACCGGTGGCGAAGGCGGCCCCCTGGACAAAGACTGACGCTCAGGTGCGAAAGCGTGGGGAGCAAACAGGATTAGATACCCTGGTAGTCCACGCCGTAAACGATGTCGACTTGGAGGTTGTGCCCTTGAGGCGTGGCTTCCGGAGCTAACGCGTTAAGTCGACCGCCTGGGGAGTACGGCCGCAAGGTTAAAACTCAAATGAATTGACGGGGGCCCGCACAAGCGGTGGAGCATGTGGTTTAATTCGATGCAACGCGAAGAACCTTACCTACTCTTGACATCCAGAGAACTTTCCAGAGATGGATTGGTGCCTTCGGGAACTCTGAGACAGGTGCTGCATGGCTGTCGTCAGCTCGTGTTGTGAAATGTTGGGTTAAGTCCCGCAACGAGCGCAACCCTTATCCTTTGTTGCCAGCGGTTCGGCCGGGAACTCAAAGGAGACTGCCAGTGATAAACTGGAGGAAGGTGGGGATGACGTCAAGTCATCATGGCCCTTACGAGTAGGGCTACACACGTGCTACAATGGCGCATACAAAGAGAAGCGACCTCGCGAGAGCAAGCGGACCTCATAAAGTGCGTCGTAGTCCGGATTGGAGTCTGCAACTCGACTCCATGAAGTCGGAATCGCTAGTAATCGTAGATCAGAATGCTACGGTGAATACGTTCCCGGGCCTTGTACACACCGCCCGTCACACCATGGGAGTGGGTTGCAAAAGAAGTAGGTAGCTTAACCTTCGGGAGGGCGCTTACCACTTTGTGATTCATGACTGGGGTGAAGTCGTAACAAGGTAACCGTAGGGGAACCTGCGGTTGGATCACCTCCTTACCTAAAAGATACAACCCGCGTAGTGCTCACACAGATTGTCTGATAGATGTAGAGAAGCAAGGCGTCTTGCGATTGAGACTTCAGTGTCCCCTTCGTCTAGAGGCCCAGGACACCGCCCTTTCACGGCGGTAACAGGGGTTCGAATCCCCTAGGGGACGCCACTTGCTGGTATGTAAGTGAAAGTTGCGTGCCGTTATATCTCAAAGCTGACTTGAAAGAGTCATGTTTGAGATATTTGCTCTTTAACAATCCGGAACAAGCTGAAAATTGAAACGACATGTCGTCTCATTCTTCCGTAATAAAGAATGAGGTTAAGACATGTTCGAGTCTCTCAAATTTTCATAATCTGAAGCGAAACATCTTCGGGTTGTGAGGTTAAGCGACTAAGCGTACACGGTGGATGCCCTGGCAGTCAGAGGCGATGAAGGACGTGCTAATCTGCGATAAGCGTCGGTAAGGTGATATGAACCGTTATAGCCGGCGATTTCCGAATGGGGAAACCCAGTGTGATTCGTCACACTATCATTACGTGAATACATAGCGTAATGAAGCGAACCGGGGGAACTGAAACATCTAAGTACCCCGAGGAAAAGAAATCAACCGAGATTCCCCCAGTAGCGGCGAGCGAACGGGGAGCAGCCCAGAACCTGAATCAGTTTGTGTGTTAGTGGAAGCGTCTGGAAAGTCGCAGGGTACAGGGTGATACTCCCGTACACTAAAATGCACAGGCTGTGAGTTCGAAGAGTAGGGCGGGACACGTGGTATCCTGTCTGAATATGGGGGGACCATCCTCCAAGGCTAAATACTCCTGACTGACCGATAGTGAACCAGTACCGTGAGGGAAAGGCGAAAAGAACCCCGGCGAGGGGAGTGAAAAAGAACCTGAAACCGTGTACGTACAAGCAGTGGGAGCCTCTTTATGGGGTGACTGCGTACCTTTTGTATAATGGGTCAGCGACTTATATTCTGTAGCAAGGTTAACCGTATAGGGGAGCCGCAGGGAAACCGAGTCTTAACTGGGCGTTAAGTTGCAGGGTATAGACCCGAAACCCGGTGATCTAGCCATGGGCAGGTTGAAGGTTGGGTAACACTAACTGGAGGACCGAACCGACTAATGTTGAAAAATTAGCGGATGACTTGTGGCTGGGGGTGAAAGGCCAATCAAACCGGGAGATAGCTGGTTCTCCCCGAAAGCTATTTAGGTAGCGCCTCGTGAACTCATCTTCGGGGGTAGAGCACTGTTTCGGCTAGGGGGCCATCCCGGCTTACCAACCCGATGCAAACTACGAATACCGAAGAATGTTATCACGGGAGACACACGGCGGGTGCTAACGTCCGTCGTGAAGAGGGAAACAACCCAGACCGCCAGCTAAGGTCCCAAAGTCATGGTTAAGTGGGAAACGATGTGGGAAGGCACAGACAGCCAGGATGTTGGCTTAGAAGCAGCCATCATTTAAAGAAAGCGTAATAGCTCACTGGTCGAGTCGGCCTGCGCGGAAGATGTAACGGGGCTAAACCATGCACCGAAGCTGCGGCAGCGACACTATGTGTTGTTGGGTAGGGGAGCGTTCTGTAAGCCGTTGAAGGTGAACTGTGAGGTTTGCTGGAGGTATCAGAAGTGCGAATGCTGACATAAGTAACGATAAAGCGGGTGAAAAGCCCGCTCGCCGGAAGACCAAGGGTTCCTGTCCAACGTTAATCGGGGCAGGGTGAGTCGACCCCTAAGGCGAGGCCGAAAGGCGTAGTCGATGGGAAACAGGTTAATATTCCTGTACTCGGTGTTACTGCGAAGGGGGGACGGAGAAGGCTATGTTAGCCGGGCGACGGTTGTCCCGGTTTAAGCATGTAGGCGGGAAGTTTAGGTAAATCCGGACTTCTGTTAACGCTGAGGTGTGATGACGAGGCACTACGGTGCTGAAGTAACAAATGCCCTGCTTCCAGGAAAAGCCTCTAAGCATCAGGTAACATTGAATCGTACCCCAAACCGACACAGGTGGTCAGGTAGAGAATACCAAGGCGCTTGAGAGAACTCGGGTGAAGGAACTAGGCAAAATGGTGCCGTAACTTCGGGAGAAGGCACGCTGTCGTTAGGTGAAGGGATTTACTCCTGGAGCTGAAGGCAGTCGAAGATACCAGCTGGCTGCAACTGTTTATTAAAAACACAGCACTGTGCAAACACGAAAGTGGACGTATACGGTGTGACGCCTGCCCGGTGCCGGAAGGTTAATTGATGGGGTTATCCGTAAGGAGAAGCTCTTGATCGAAGCCCCGGTAAACGGCGGCCGTAACTATAACGGTCCTAAGGTAGCGAAATTCCTTGTCGGGTAAGTTCCGACCTGCACGAATGGCGTAATGATGGCCAGGCTGTCTCCACCCGAGACTCAGTGAAATTGAAATCGCTGTGAAGATGCAGTGTACCCGCGGCAAGACGGAAAGACCCCGTGAACCTTTACTATAGCTTGACACTGAACATTGAGCCTTGATGTGTAGGATAGGTGGGAGGCTTTGAAGCGTGGACGCCAGTCTGCGTGGAGCCAACCTTGAAATACCACCCTTTAATGTTTGATGTTCTAACGTAGACCCGTGATCCGGGTTGCGGACAGTGTCTGGTGGGTAGTTTGACTGGGGCGGTCTCCTCCTAAAGCGTAACGGAGGAGCACGAAGGTTAGCTAATCACGGTCGGACATCGTGAGGTTAGTGCAAAGGCATAAGCTAGCTTGACTGCGAGAGTGACGGCTCGAGCAGGTGCGAAAGCAGGTCTTAGTGATCCGGTGGTTCTGAATGGAAGGGCCATCGCTCAACGGATAAAAGGTACTCCGGGGATAACAGGCTGATACCGCCCAAGAGTTCATATCGACGGCGGTGTTTGGCACCTCGATGTCGGCTCATCACATCCTGGGGCTGAAGTAGGTCCCAAGGGTATGGCTGTTCGCCATTTAAAGTGGTACGCGAGCTGGGTTTAGAACGTCGTGAGACAGTTCGGTCCCTATCTGCCGTGGGCGCTGGAGAATTGAGGGGGGCTGCTCCTAGTACGAGAGGACCGGAGTGGACGCATCACTGGTGTTCGGGTTGTCATGCCAATGGCATTGCCCGGTAGCTAAATGCGGAAGAGATAAGCGCTGAAAGCATCTAAGCGCGAAACTTGCCCCGAGATGAGTTCTCCCTGACCCTTTAAGGGTCCTGAAGGAACGTTGAAGACTACGACGTTGATAGGCTGTGTGTGTAAGCGTAGCGATACGTTGAGCTAACCAGTACTAATGATCCGTGAGGCTTAACCTTACAACACCGAAGGTGTTTTTAGAGACAGAAAGTAAATTTTCAGCTTAGTTCAGGATTAGATTGATGGTTGTGTGCGAGCATGACGGTCAATAACAGAATTTGCCTGGCGGCCGTAGCGCGGTGGTCCCACCTGACCCCATGCCGAACTCAGAAGTGAAACGCCGTAGCGCCGATGGTAGTGTGGGGTCTCCCCATGCGAGAGTAGGGAACTGCCAGGCATCAAATTAAGCATTAACCCCGACCGAAAGGCCGGGGTTTTTTGCTTTTTACAGATTAAAACATGGCATAAAACACATATTTCTCCGTATTACTGCAGTTCTACCCATTCATAGATAAAATCAGCAATCCCATCTGCATTATTAAGATCCAATACAGGAACAGAAGCCGTGAGCGGCACATTGCTGGCTATAGCAATGACATGTCTATCGATCTCTAATGCTTCAGCTTTATGGCCAGTTTCCTGCCTGAATAAAAGAATCTTAGCCACAGCTTCGTGTTTGAAACCTTCGACCAGAATTAGATCCAGTTTGCGATTATCCATTCTTGAGGCGAGATAATATAAATCCAGATTAGGTTCTTCCGGAGTTTCAGTCATTAGTGCCCAGCGCTTTTGGCTGGCGACAATGGTCTGCGCGGCGCCAGCTTTACGGAGTTCATAGCTATCCTTCCCTGGTTTATCTACATCCATATCATGATGCGTGTGCTTAATGAGTCCTGGCCTGATGCCTTTATCCAATAGAAGTGGGATCAGCTGCTTCAATAATGTGGTTTTTCCTGTTCCGCTCCAGGCCGAAATAGCCAGTAAAGGCGGCGTTGTCATTATTTCTGCCATTGTGAAAGCTCATCGAGAGTATTTATATTGGTAAAACAAGCAGCCTGGCCATCAAAAGAGACTGAATGTCCTCCTGCGCTAAGTAAGAAATGCATCACTCGCCTTTCGCCAGCGAGCAGATATTCTCTCAATGACAAGCAAAGCGAATGATGAAGCAAGGCTACGCCGGGGTGATCCCGTAGCCCATCATTTGCCCATATTGCCAACGCATTCCCACGCGCTTGCCAAAGCGTACGCGCAAGATCGGCGGGAATATTGGGGGTATCGCAGGGGCAGAATAGCAGCCACTCACTTTCAGTTTGTTCCATCACGGCTAACATGCCGGCCAATGGTCCCTGGAAATCACTCATTGAATCCTGAATAACCGAAATCCCGCTTTGCTGATAGATCTCAGGGTTCCTGTTGGCGCTGATTACAACATTGCCTACCTGTGGTTTTAATACATTGAGGACGTGCTGGAAAAGTGGCTGGCCGTTAAGCAGGACTAATCCCTTATCATTGCCGCCCATTCTGCTTCCCCTGCCACCGGCTAGCACAACACCGGTGACTTCTGTTAATCGCTGCACGAATATCGCCTCTTTTAATGTGGGTTTGAGCCTGCTAACGTGTCGTCTTTCACCTGTGATAAGGAACACCAACATGAAATGTAAGCGCCTTAACGAACTTCTTGAACTGCTTCAGCCTGCATGGCAGAAAGAGCCAGATCTTAACCTGATACAATTCTTGCAGAAATTGGCCGCTGAGTCAGGCTATCGCGGTGAACTGGCCGATCTCACTGACGATGTACTGATCTACCACCTGAAAATGCGCGATTCTGCAAAAGATGATGCGATCCCTGGCCTAAAAAAAGATTATGAAGAAGACTTCAAAACGGCACTGTTGCGCGCTCGCGGCGTCATTAAGGAATAAAAGAGTAAAAGCTTGTAAGTCGAAACACTTAAGCGGTTTTGAAATGTTATCCTGAAGCATTCGTATTTACTTCCGGTTGCCGGGATGACAGACAGCGCATTTAATTTCCAGACTCTACATCCGGATACAATCCTCGATGCTCTTTTTGAACAGGGTATTCGGGTGGATTCGGGACTGACGCCGTTAAACAGTTTTGAAAACCGCGTTTATCAATTTCAGGATGAAGAACGCCAGCGTTTTGTGGTTAAGTTTTATCGCCCACATCGCTGGTCCGCGGCGCAAATTGAAGAAGAACATCACTTTGCGCTGGAATTGCTGGCCGATGAAGTGCCCATGGCAGCTCCTCTTCGTTTTGCTGGAAACACTCTTCTGCAGCATCAGGGCTTTATGTTTGCCGTGTTCCCAAGCCTGGGAGGACGGCAATATGAAACTGATAACATCGATCAGATGGAATGGGTGGGCCGCTATCTCGGCCGCATCCATCAAACGGGTCGCCAGCAGCTCTTTCAGCATCGCCCAACCTTTGGTCTGGATGAATATCTCTTCCAGCCGCGCGAGCTATTTGAAAATAGCGAGCTTATTCCCCGCGCCCTTAAGAAAGATTTTCTGGCTGCAACGGATGCGTTGATAGAGGAAGTTAAACGCACCTGGCACACTGATTTTGAACCATTGCGCCTGCACGGTGATTGCCATCCTGGCAATATCCTCTGGCGCGACGGGCCGCTGTTTGTTGACCTTGATGATGCTCGTAATGGCCCAGTTGTGCAGGATATCTGGATGCTGCTTAATGGTGATAAAGCCGAACAGCGAATGCAGTTAGAAACCATTATTGAAGCTTACGAAGAGTTTTCGACATTTGATACCAGCGAGCTAACCCTTATTGAACCGTTACGCGCTATGCGCATCGTCTATTATCTCGCGTGGCTGATGCGACGCTGGGATGACCCCGCATTCCCCCGAAATTTCCCGTGGTTTAGTGAAGAAGATTTCTGGAGAAAACAGACTGTAAGCTTTACAGAGCAGGTCCGGGTTCTACGAGAACCTCCATTACAATTAACGCCAATGTATTAATCAGTAAAATTCAGGAGAGAGTTGATTATGAAGAAGATTTGGCTGGCGCTGGCGGGCATGATCCTGGCATTTAGCGCTTCTGCAGCACAGTTTACCGACGGTAAACAGTACGTTACCCTGGATAAACCGGTTGCCGGTGAGCCGCAGGTATTAGAATTTTTCTCGTTCTACTGCCCACACTGCTACCAGTTTGAACAGGTTCTTCATGTGTCTGATAACGTGAAGAAAAAGTTGCCTGAAGGCACTAAAATGACTAAGTACCACGTTGAGTTCCTTGGCCCATTAGGCAAAGATCTGACCCAGGCCTGGGCTGTTGCTATGGCGCTGGGCGTAGAAGATAAAATCTCCTCCCCAATGTTCGAAGCCGTTCAGAAAACACAAACCGTGCAGAATGATGCCGATATCCGCAAAGTGTTCATCGACGCGGGCGTGAAGCCTGAAGAGTACGATGCGGCCTGGAACAGCTTTGTGGTGAAATCTCTGGTTGCTCAGCAAGAAAAAGCGGCAGCAGACCTCCAGCTGCAGGGCGTACCAGCCATGTACGTTAACGGCAAATATCAGCTGAATATGCAGGGCATGGACACCAGCAGCATGGATATCTTCGTGCAGCAGTATGCTGACACGGTGAAATACCTGGTTGAGAAGAAATAAGATTAAAAAAGCCGGTCATTGACCGGCTTTTTTATCCCCAGAGAGTAGCGCTTCCAGCTGCGTATCTTTCTCGCTCCACAGCATATTTAGCCAGAGCTGAAAACGGCGCTTAAAGCTCTTATCGTTAACATAATCTCCATGAAGCTCTTCGGTAATCGGCACCAAAGAAACCCGCACAACGATTTTTGTCATTTTGCCTGAAAGCATATCGTAGAACGGCAGAAGACTATTCTCCGGGTAACACAGCGTCACGTTCAGCATCTTATCAAACTGTTTGCCCAGCACATTCATCGCCATCGCTATACCTGCCGCTTTCGGCGGTAACAGGTAGTTAAACGGTGAACGGGTCTGCTTCTTTTTCTCCGCGGTAAAGCGCGAGCCCTCAACGAAATTCACAATAGTGGTAGGGTGAGCACGAAACTTCATACATGAACGACGCGTCGTTTCGACATCTTTACCCCTGCGTTCAGGGTGACGCAGCAAATAAGCTCTTGAATAGCGTTTCATAAACGGCATATCCAGCGCCCAGCAGGCCAGCCCCATAAAAGGAACCCAGGCAAGCTGCTGCTTAAGGAAATACTTGTTCATGGGGATATGTTTGCGGAATAACACGCAAAGGATCACGATATCTGCCCAGCTCTGATGGTTGCTGATTAACAAATACCAGTTCTTTTTATTCAGACCTTCTAACCCCTCGACATCCCATTTCAAATAAGGATTGAGGCGCAGCAACAATGCGAGCCCTTCGCACCAGCAGTACATCATGAAATCAGCAAATACCGAGATCGAGCGCCAGATAGCTGGAACGGGCAGCATCAGCTTAACGATCCCGGCCAAAATGATAGGAACAGAGCAGGCGACCGTGACCAGAATAGTCAGTGCAATGCTTAACACCAATGTGATCGCGGCGAGTAATCTCGACATAGGTAATGTTTTTGCTGGTTAGGGTGTATGGAATGCTGATATTAGCGGCAATAAGGGGCGGATCTTATCAGAAAACCTATAATGGCGACTCGCCAAATGAACAGGATTTTCACCGATCGCATTTATGGGGAGAACAATGGCCCATTTTTCTTACTCGTCTGAGTATATATCCACATCAAACGATCGCTGGTTAATTCAGTAAGGCTAAACTAACTTTCATTTAACCTACTGAAATTAAAATATATTTAATAACTCGTCGATAAGAATAATGCCGTGAAATTAGTTAGTTAAAAAAATATACACAAAGTTATCCACAAAAACGATCTCACGCAGGATCTCCCGATCCAGGAATTCTTTTCAGCATATTGCGCCCAATAGTTCATGTTTTTGGCCAGGCTATGGCATCCTTTAGCAATACATTAATCACAGGCATGGAACGGAACATTATGGTCCAGATCGCAGACAACCCGCTTATCCTCGTTGATGGCTCTTCCTATCTTTATCGGGCATATCATGCCTTCCCACCGTTGACGAACAGCCGTGGCGAGCCAACAGGGGCGATGTACGGTGTGCTGAACATGCTGCGTAGCCTGATTTTGCAATACCAGCCGACGCACGCTGCCGTAGTGTTTGATGCCAAAGGCAAAACGTTCCGTGATGAGCTGTTTGAGGACTATAAATCGCACCGACCCCCAATGCCGGACGATCTCAGAGCGCAGATTGAGCCGCTGCATGCGATGGTTAAAGCGATGGGCCTGCCTTTACTGGCTGTCTCTGGCGTTGAAGCTGATGACGTTATTGGTACGCTGGCGCTGGAGGCTGAAAAAGCCGGTCGTCCGGTATTAATCAGTACCGGTGATAAAGACATGGCGCAGCTGGTGACGCCGGGCGTGACGCTGATTAACACCATGACTAATACCATTCTTGGGCCGGAAGAGGTGCAGACAAAATACGGCGTGCCTCCGGAGCTGATTATCGACTTCCTGGCGCTGATGGGTGACTCTTCGGACAACATCCCTGGCGTGCCGGGCGTGGGTGAAAAAACGGCACAGGCGCTGCTTCAGGGGCTGGGTGGTCTGGATACGCTTTACGCCAACCCTGAAAAAATAGCCGAACTTACCTTCCGCGGTGCGAAAACCATGGCTGCTAAGCTGGAGCAAAGCAAAGAGCTGGCCTACCTCTCCTATAAGCTCGCGACCATTAAGACCGACGTTGAGCTGGAACTGGGCTGCGAGCAGCTTGAAGTCCAGCCGCCGGCGGCAGACGAACTGCTGACACTCTTCAAGCAGTATGAATTCAAGCGCTGGATAACTGACGTAGAGGCCGGGAAATGGATGCAGGCCAAAGGGGCTAAACCGGCCGTGCAGCCGCAGAAAGCCGCTGAGATTGAAGCCGAACCGGAAGCGCCAGCCAGCCAGCTCTCTTATGACAATTACGTCACTATCCTGGATGAGAGCGTACTGATTGAATGGATTGAGCGGCTGAAAAAAGCGCCGCTCTTTGCCTTTGATACCGAGACCGACAGCCTGGACAACGTCAGTGCCAATCTGGTGGGGCTTTCCTTTGCCACTGAACCCGGAGTGGCCTGTTATATTCCCGTTGCGCATGACTATCTCGACGCGCCGGAGCAGATTTCTCGCGAGCGCGCGCTGGAGCTACTTAAGCCGCTACTGGAAGACGAGAAAGCGCTGAAAGTCGGGCAGAACCTGAAATACGACCGTGGCATCATGCAGAATTATGGCATTGAGCTGCGGGGTATCGCTTTTGACACCATGCTGGAATCCTACACGCTGGACAGCGTTGCAGGTCGTCATGATATGGACAGCCTGGCCGATCGCTGGCTGAAGCACCAAACCATCTCGTTCGAAGAGATTGCCGGCAAGGGCAAAAAGCAGCTGACCTTTAACCAGATCGATCTGGAAACTGCCGGGCGCTATGCGGCAGAAGACGCCGACGTTACCCTGCAGCTGCATCTAAAGATGTGGCCTAAGCTCGAGAAGGTTGAGGGCCCGCTTAACATCTTTAAAAACGTCGAAATGCCGCTGGTGCCGGTGATTTCGCGCATTGAACGCAACGGCGTGAAAATCGACCCGGCTATTTTGCACGCGCATTCTGGTGAGCTGACTAAACGCCTGGCCGAGCTTGAACTCAAAGCTCATGAAATCGCTGGAGAAGAATTCAATCTCTCTTCTACAAAGCAGCTGCAAACCATTCTCTTTGAAAAGCAAGGTATTAAGCCGCTGAAGAAAACGCCGGGCGGTGCGCCTTCGACGTCTGAAGAGGTGCTTGAAGAGCTGGCGCTGGACTATCCGCTGCCGAAAGTGATCCTGGAATACCGTGGCCTGGCTAAGCTGAAATCCACCTACACCGACAAGTTACCGCTGATGATTAGCCCGATAACCGGACGTGTACATACGTCTTATCACCAGGCTGTTACGGCCACCGGGCGTTTATCTTCTACCGATCCTAACCTGCAGAACATTCCTGTTCGCAACGAAGAAGGGCGTCGTATTCGCCAGGCCTTTATTGCGCCTGAAGATTACGTGATTCTTTCTGCGGACTACTCGCAAATTGAACTGCGCATTATGGCTCACCTCTCCCGTGATAAAGGCCTGTTAAGCGCCTTTGCCGAAGGGAAAGATATCCACCGCGCCACCGCTGCGGAAGTGTTTGGTCTGCCGCTTGAAAGCGTCACCGGCGAGCAGCGCCGAAGCGCGAAAGCGATTAACTTTGGTCTGATCTACGGCATGAGCGCCTTTGGCCTTTCCCGCCAGCTCAATATTCCGCGTAAAGAGTCCCAAAAGTATATGGATCTCTACTTCGAGCGCTATCCGGGCGTGCTGGAGTATATGGAGCGTACGCGTGCTCAGGCGAAAGATCAGGGTTATGTTGAAACGCTGGATGGCCGCCGTCTTTACTTGCCGGACATCAATTCCAGCAACGGTGCTCGCCGCGCCGGCGCGGAACGTGCGGCAATTAACGCCCCGATGCAGGGTACCGCTGCCGATATTATCAAGCGCGCGATGATCGCCGTCGACAGCTGGCTGGAGACAGACAAGCCACGTGTGAAGATGATAATGCAGGTGCACGATGAACTGGTGTTCGAAGTACACAAAGACGACGTGGAAGCGGTGTCTAAAAAGGTGCATGAGCTGATGGAAAGCAGCATGAAGCTCGACGTGCCGCTGCTGGTGGAAGTGGGCAGCGGTAAAAACTGGGATGAGGCGCATTAATCGACAATTGCTCAGGTCATGTTTTTGTAACTAAGCAACATAAGTCATAGCTTTTTGTGATGATGCTTCAAGAATGTGATGCAAAAAGTGAAAAAAAACTACAAAAAATGCTTTTTTGAGCGATTAAAAAGGAGTAAAGTTATTCGCGTAGGGTACAGAGGTAAGATGTTCTATCTTTCAGACCTTTTACTTCACGTAATCGGATTTGGCTGAATATTTAGCCGCCCCAGTCAGAAATGACTGGGGCGTTTTTTATTGCGCGAAAGAAAAGAAAAACGCGGCCTGGGCCGCGTTGTGAACTGAAAGTAAGCAGACGATCCGTGAAGGAATGGCTTACTCTTCAGCCGCTTCCTCTTCCACCGCCGGCGGAAGATCGTTGTACCAGCTATCCAGCTTCAAACGCAGTTTATCAACGCCGGTTTTCTTCAGGGAAGAGAACGCTTCAACCTCGATATTCCCGCCAAACGCCAGAATTGCTTCACGCACCATATTCAGCTGGGCTTTACGCGCGCCCGATGCCAGCTTATCGGCTTTGGTCAGCAGCAGCATGACTTCGATATTGCTGGCGACGGCCCACTCAATCATCTGCTGATCAAGATCTTTAAGCGGATGACGGATATCCATCAGTACGACCAGGCCTTTCAGGCTGTTACGCTTTTGCAGGTATTCCCCCAGCGCGCGCTGCCATTTGTGTTTCACCTCTTCCGGGACTTCGGCGTAGCCGTAGCCAGGTAAGTCTACCAGGCGTTTGCCTTCGGCAACTTCAAACAGGTTGATTAGCTGGGTACGGCCAGGGGTTTTACTGGTACGCGCCAGGCTTTTCTGATTGGTCAGCGTGTTCAGCGAGCTGGATTTCCCCGCGTTAGAGCGGCCTGCGAAAGCAACCTCAATACCGGTATCAGAAGGCAGATGGCGAATGTCCGGTGCGCTGAGCACGAACTTAGTCAGTTGATAGTTCCAGTTTTTCAAAACGGTTGTCTCCGTCAGGTAAGCATTTGCCGGGGATTATACCTGAACGAGCAGAAAACGCCGTGTTTCTCGCCAGAAGCATAAGGCTTACAGCGAAGTGGATCGATTTTGTAAGCCATTTGCTATAGCAAATGACAGATATCCCGGTGAATATTAGTCACTATGTATTCAAGAGTTGTTTATTTTCAAATAATTAACTGATTGATTCATCGCATGGGAAGCCGTGAGCGTGAGCGGCTACCTTGTTAATGACAAGCGTAGCGGTAAAGTGAGTGTGTCGGCGAGGGAAGGACAGGGTTGTCTCAAGCTAACATGGAATATTTGCTCCTTTATGGGGGCCAGAATAAGAAAAAGGCGGCGGGTTAACCTGTCGCCTTTTTTCTTTGCTTGCTTTCTGCTAGATTCCGCCGCAATTCTATACTGAATAAAATGGCTTAAGACGACTTATCATGAAGCAACCAAACTCGGCACCACAAGGTAAAAAACCGGCAAAAGCACGCCGTAAATCACGCGAAGAGATCGACCAGGAAGCGCGTGAGCGCAAGCGTCAGAAAAAACACCGTGGCCACGCAGCGGGGAGCCGTGCGAATGGCGAAAGCCAGGCTAAAGGCGGCAAATCATCGGGTCAGACTAAAGACCCTCGTATTGGCAGTAAAAAACCAATTCAACTGGGCGTAACCGATGCAGCACCGGTCGCTAAACAGCACAAACCGAAGAGCGAGAAACCTATGCTAACACCACAGGCTGAGCTGGATATGCTGGAAAACGATGAGCGCCTGGACGGGCTGCTCGAGCGTCTGGAAGCGGGCGAAACCCTGAGTAAAGAAGAGCAGTCCTGGGTGGATGCGAAGCTCGATCGCATCGATGCGTTGATGGAACAGCTCGGTATCGCCTGGGAAGACGATGAAGAGGAAGAAGAAAAAGCGGATGATTTGATGCGTCTGCTGAAGGGCGGTAACTGACGTTTACTCCTATGGGATTACCTGTTCTTCTTATGGTTATTCCGCTGGTGTGTTATCTGCTGTGGTTATTCGTTAAACTACGGCGGCTGTCGCGGCTGCAGAATTCGCTGCGGCGAAGGGTTATGGCTCGTGGAACGAGCGGGCCAGCTTCGCCTCGTCGGCGCCGGCGACAACACCGCAAGGAGTGAGTATGTCTGAGCAGTTAATTGACTGGGATCTGGCTCTGATCCAGAAATATAATTATTCAGGGCCGCGTTACACCTCTTATCCAACCGCACTGGAATTTTCTGAAGCCTTTGGCGAACAAGCATTTTTGCAGGCGGTTGCCCGTTACCCGGAGCGACCTCTGTCGCTTTACGTGCATATCCCGTTCTGCCACAAGCTTTGCTATTTCTGTGGCTGCAATAAAATTGTGACCCGCCAGCAGCACAAGGCCGATCAGTATCTCGATGCGCTGGAGCAGGAAATCATCCACCGTGCGCCGCTGTTTACGGGCCGACAGGTGAGCCAGCTGCACTGGGGCGGCGGGACGCCAACTTATCTGAGCAAAGCGCAAATAAGCCGCCTGATGGCGTTGTTGCGTGGCAATTTCCATTTTAATGATGACGCGGAACTGTCTATTGAAGTTGATCCGCGCGAAATTGAACTGGATGTGCTCGACCATCTTCGGCAGGAAGGCTTTACCCGTCTTAGCATGGGCGTTCAGGACTTCAATAAAGAAGTGCAGCGCCTCGTCAACCGAGAGCAGGATGAAGAGTTTATCTTCGCGCTGATCGAGCGCGCGCGGGCACTGGGGTTTACTTCCACCAACATTGACCTGATTTACGGCCTGCCAAAGCAAACGCCGGAAAGCTTTGCCTTCACGCTTAAGCGCGTGGCCGAGCTAAGCCCGCATCGCCTCAGCGTTTTCAACTATGCTCACCTGCCGACGCTATTCGCTGCCCAGCGCAAGATTAAAGACGCTGACTTACCGAGCGCGCAGCAGAAACTGGATATTCTGCAGGAAACCATCGCCTCGCTGACGGGGTCTGGTTACCAGTTTATCGGGATGGATCACTTTGCCCGCCCGGACGATGAACTGGCGATTGCCCAGCGGGAAGGCAAGCTACACCGTAATTTCCAGGGGTATACCACTCAAGGGGATACCGATCTGCTGGGGCTTGGCGTGTCGGCCATTAGCATGATCGGTGACTGCTATGCCCAGAACCAGAAAGAGCTGAAGCGCTATTATCAGCAGGTGGATGAGCAGGGCAATGCGCTGTGGCGTGGCCTGGCGCTCACGCGGGACGATTGCATGCGCCGCGATGTTATCAAGGCGCTGATCTGCAACTTCCAGCTGAACTTCGCCGACATTGAGCAGGCGTGGTCGCTGACGTTTGCGGATTACTTTGCCGAGGACTTAGGCCTGCTGGCGCCGCTGGCGAAAGATGGGCTGGTGGAGGTCAGTGAGCAGGGGATTCAGGTGACCGGCAAGGGACGCCTGCTGATTCGCAACATTTGCATGTGCTTTGATGCCTACCTGAGGCAAAAGGCGCGCCTGCAGCAGTTTTCCAGAGTGATATAAAAAAGGCGGGGTTTCCCCGCCTTCTCTTTTAGCTAAAGAAGCTCACCAGTAACGCGCACATCACCGCGGCTACCGCCGTCTGCGGCGAATGGCCCGCGGCTGCACCAGCTTCAGCGCCACGCGTTACCATATGAATCATGGATTCCAACATAACTGACTCTCCTGCCTGAACGCGCCCGATCATACTTAACCCGGTGCGACAGTAAAGTACAAAATAGCAGCAGTTTGCGGGCTGATTTGCTTCTTTACAAAATGGCCAGGCTTTACTCCATACCCAGCTCTTTTAGCTTACGAGTCAGCGTGTTTCGGCCCCAGCCCAACAGGCGAGCTGCTTCCTGTTTATGCCCCTGAGTATGTCTCAGCGCAGTGGTTAGCAGCGTGCGTTCCATTTCCGGCTGAGCCTCAGAAAGCAGATCCTGATGACCGGAACGCAACGCTCGTTCCGCCCACTGTGCCAGCAGCATGGCCCAACTGTCCGGGTTGGTCTGCGTGACCCCGCCGCTTTCTGTCACTGTCGTTTCAAACAGCTCGCTCGGGAGATCCTGAATAAGCACTTCCTGACCCGCTGCCATGACCGTCAGCCAGCGACAGGTGTTTTCCAGCTGGCGCACGTTGCCGGGCCAGGCCAGACGCGTTAAGGCGTTTTCCGTTTCGGGATGCAGCAGTTTTGCTTCTACGCCCAGTTCGCGTGCGGCCACTTGCAGGAAATGGCGTGCCAGACGCGGAATATCTTCCCGACGTTCGCGAAGGGGAGGCAGGTGTACTCGAATCACGTTCAGGCGGTGGAACAAGTCCTCACGAAACTTGCCTTCCTGCACCCGCTGCTCAAGGTTCTGGTGGGTTGCGGCAATAATACGGACATCTACTTTAACCGCCGCGTAGCCGCCCACGCGGTAAAACTGGCCGTCGGCCAGCACGCGCAGTAAACGAGTCTGAACGTCCAGCGGCATATCACCTATTTCGTCGAGAAACAGCGTGCCGCCGTCAGCCTGTTCGAAGCGCCCCTGGCGAATCTGGTTGGCGCCGGTAAAAGCCCCTTTTTCATGCCCGAACAGTTCTGATTCGATTAAATCTTTGGGAATAGCCGCCATATTGAGCGCGATAAACGGCGATTTAACCCGCGGGCTATGGCGGTGCAGCGCGTGCGCCACAAGCTCTTTACCAGTCCCGGATTCGCCGTTAATCAGTACGCTGATGGAGGAGCGCGACAGACGGCCAATAATACGAAACACGTCCTGCATCGCCGGGGCTTCCCCGATAATGTCAGTCGTTGGCCCGTTATCCGGCGCATTTCGAGGCTGTTGCTGTTCCTGATAGTGGCTGATAGCGCGTTCAACCAGCGCTACCGCCTCGTCAATATCAAACGGTTTTGGCAGATAGTCGAAAGCCCCTTGTTGATAGGCGCTAACGGCCGCGTCTAAATCCGAATGCGCGGTCATGATGATAACTGGCAGCATCGGATGGCGCTGCTTGATCTGCTTTAACAGGGCAAGACCGTCCATGCCGGGCATACGAATGTCCGACAGCAGCACGTCCGGGGTTTTGGTCGCCAGCGCGTCCAGCACCTCATTGCCATTCTCAAAGGTGGTGCAGCTTAATCCGGCTCCGGTTAACGCGCGCTCAAGGACCCAGCGGATGGAGCTATCGTCGTCAACGACCCAAACTATCCCTCGTTGCATAATGACCTCTACTTCCGAATAGGCAGGTAAACCGAAAACTCGGTATGACCAGGCCAACTGTTGAATTCGATTTTCCCCGAATGCTGGTCGATCAGGCTACGCGCGATGGAAAGACCCAGCCCTGTGCCGCCTTCTCGTCCGCTGACCATCGGGTAGAACAACGTGTCCTGCAAATGTGCCGGGATACCCGGGCCGTTATCTTCAATATCTATGCGTGCCGCGAGGCGATAGCGAGAACCGTGCAGCGTCAGCTGGAAAGCGGTACGGGTACGCAAGATAATTTCGCCCCCTTCGCTTCCCAGCGCCTGCAGCGCATTGCGAACGATATTCAGTAAAACTTGCTCAATTTGGTCAGGATCGTGCGCAAACTCCGGCAAACTAGGATCGTAATCCCGTACAAGAGTGACGTTATCCGGCAGCTCCATCGACACAAGCTTCACCACGCGCTCGGCCACTTTATGAATGCTTTCGGTGACGTGCATGCCCGGCTGCTGAGGCCCTAGCAGACGATCCACCAGATTACGTAGGCGGTCCGCCTGTTCAATAATGACTTTGGTGTACTCCGTCAGCGACGGGTCAGGAAGCGCTTTACTCAGCAGTTGCGCCGCGCCACGTAAGCCGCCTAACGGGTTTTTAATCTCATGCGCAAGGCCGCGAACTAAATCTCGGGCAGCAATCTGTTGCGCATGTTGCAGCTGTTCCTGACTCAATCGACGCTGATTATCCATCGGCGCCATTTCCATCAGGATGTACCCTTCCGGCAGCTTTTGCGCCGTCAGAGAAAGAATGTGCGATCGGCCATCAATGACCAGCGTCACCTCGTTGTCGGTAAACCCCTGGCCTGCCATCAGGCTTTCCTGCATGACGCCAATATTCAACGAGAAATAACTCAAGAGATCCGGCAAAGGTGTGCCGTACAGCTTGCGTGAACTCTGCGCCAGCAGTTGCTGAGCCGCAGGGTTGGCGTAGTGAACCGCCAGCTCGTCATCCACGAGCAGGATGCTGTTGATGAGAGAATTCAGAATCTGCCCAGCATCGGGCAGCGCGCCAGTTGCCATACAGCAGTCTCCGTGCACCGTTTTAGTGCATTATAGTCTTTGGGTGACAAAAAACAGCGTCACAAGGGGGGCCGATGGAGAAAAAAGCCCATCCGAAGATGGGCCAAAGTTTCCACGGCAACAAAAACTCCTAACGCCCTTCGCGCTACAGTTGCGTTGGCTGCCCTCACTTACCCTGGTCACATAGTTAGCTATGCTCCCAGGGATTCACTCAGTTGCCGCCTTACTGCAACACGAAATTCGTTGGATTTCTAAACTATTAGACGCTGTAGTACAGCTCGAACTCTACCGGATGCGGAGTCATGCGCACGCGGTCGTTTTCTTCAGTGCGCAGAGCGATGTAAGCATCGATAGCGTCGTCGGTGAATACGCCGCCCGCAGTCAGGAACTCACGGTCTTCGCTCAGTGCATTCAGTGCTTCTTCCAGAGAGCCAGCAACCTGTGGGATCTCTTTCGCTTCTTCTGGCGGCAGGTCATACAGGTTTTTATCCATGGCTTCGCCAGGGTGGATCTTGTTCTTAATACCGTCCAGACCGGCCATCAGCAGCGCTGCGAAGCACAGGTATGGGTTAGCCGCTGGGTCCGGGAAGCGCACTTCGATACGACGTGCTTTCGGAGACGCAACAACTGGGATACGGATAGAAGCAGAACGGTTACGGGCAGAGTAAGCCAGCATAACTGGAGCTTCGTAGCCTGGGACCAGACGCTTGTAGGAGTTGGTGGTTGGGTTCGCCAGGGCGTTGATCGCTTTAGCGTGTTTGATAACACCACCGATGTAGTACAGCGCTTGCTCAGACAGGCCAGCATATTTGTCACCGGAGAACAGGTTTACGCCGTTCTTGGACAGAGACATGTGGCAGTGCATGCCGGAACCGTTATCGCCAAACATTGGTTTTGGCATAAAGGTCGCAGTTTTGCCGTAAGCGTGAGCCACGTTGTGCACAACGTATTTGTAGATCTGAATTTCGTCAGCTTTTTTGGTCATGGTGTTGAAGCGGGTAGCCACTTCGTTCTGACCAGCGGTCGCCACTTCGTGGTGATGAGCTTCAACAACCAGGCCCATCTGCTCCATGGTCAGACACATAGCAGAACGCAGGTCCTGAGAAGAGTCGACCGGTGGCACTGGGAAGTAACCGCCTTTCACCGCTGGACGATGGCCTTTGTTACCGCCTTCGTATTTGGTGCCGGTGTTCCATGCGCCTTCGATATCATCGATAGCAACGTGGGAGCCGGAGATAGAGCTGCCGAAGCGAATGTCGTCGAACAGGAAGAACTCTGGCTCTGGCCCGAACAGAACGGTGTCTGCGATGCCGGTAGAGCGCAGGTAGTCTTCAGCGCGTTTTGCAATAGAACGCGGGTCACGGTCGTAGCCCTGCATGGTGCCTGGCTCGAGAATGTCACAGCGGATAATCAGGGTAGAGTCCGCGAAGAACGGGTCGATAACCGCCGTCGTTGGGTCTGGCATCAGCACCATGTCGGATTCGTTGATACCTTTCCAGCCACCAATCGAGGAGCCGTCAAACATTTTGCCTTCTTCGAAGAAGTCAGCATTTACCTGATGAGCAGGAATAGTGACGTGCTGTTCTTTACCTTTAGTGTCGGTAAAGCGCAGATCAACAAACTTAACTTCATGCTCATTCAGCATCGTCAAAACGTGTTCAGCGGACATACTTAAACTCTCCCGGATTGGTGTAGTCGTCGTGGTAACGAGGTAATCAAACACTTCTTAATGTGGCTTTTCGCCATGAAATGTTTAAAGCGAAATCTGTGCCAACTTTTAAATCACCCTAAAAAGGCGCTATCATGCGCACCATAGTGCAAAAGGGCTGCACCAGGATGAATAATTTGCACCAATATAGTGCTTCAGTATGAAACCTGAGCACCATATTGGTGCAATTTACGTTATGGCTCCCTTTTTAGCTCCGTGAAAGCGATCACAAACCCTTACTTTCTGCATTGTTTGTAAAGGTTCTTTGTGATCCTGTTCTGTCCTTCGATTAATACGTGTACAATAACGCGCTATTTCTAATGCCTGAGGCAAAGTTGTGATCGAAAATCTGCGTAATATCGCCATCATCGCGCACGTTGACCACGGTAAAACTACCCTGGTTGATAAGCTGCTGCAGCAGTCTGGTACCTTCAGTGAGCGTGCTGAAACTACTGAACGCGTGATGGACTCCAATGACCTGGAGAAAGAGCGTGGGATTACCATCCTCGCTAAAAACACCGCTATCAAATGGAATGACTACCGTATCAACATCGTTGATACCCCAGGACACGCCGACTTCGGTGGTGAAGTTGAGCGCGTAATGTCAATGGTTGACTCCGTTCTGCTGGTGGTTGACGCAATGGATGGCCCAATGCCGCAGACGCGCTTCGTAACCAAGAAGGCGTTTGCCCATGGTTTGAAGCCGATCGTGGTTATCAACAAAGTTGACCGCCCTGGCGCGCGTCCTGACTGGGTTGTGGATCAGGTCTTTGACCTGTTCGTTAACCTTGATGCGACCGACGAACAGCTCGACTTCCCAATCATCTATGCATCCGCACTGAACGGCATCGCGGGTATGGATCACACTGATATGGCGGAAGACATGACCCCGCTGTACCAGGCTATCGTTGATCGCGTACCGGCACCAAGCGTTGACCTCGATGGTCCACTGCAGATGCAAATTTCCCAGCTGGACTACAACAACTACGTTGGCGTAATCGGCATCGGCCGCATCAAACGCGGTAAAGTGAAGCCAAACCAGCAGATCACTATCATTGATAGCGAAGGGAAAACCCGTAACGGTAAAGTCGGTAAAGTACTGACTCACCTGGGTCTGGAGCGTATCGAGTCTACCGAAGCTGAAGCTGGCGACATCATCGCTATCACCGGCCTGGGCGAACTGAACATCTCCGACACCATTTGCGATCCACAAAATGTTGAAGCGCTGCCAGCGCTGTCCGTAGATGAACCAACCGTTTCCATGTTCTTCAACGTCAACACCTCTCCGTTCTGCGGTAAAGAAGGTAAGTTCGTGACCTCTCGTCAGATTCTGGATCGTCTGAACAAAGAGCTGGTTCACAACGTTGCGCTGCGCGTTGAAGAAACCGAAGATGCGGACGCATTCCGCGTTTCCGGTCGTGGTGAACTGCACCTGTCTGTTCTTATCGAAAACATGCGTCGTGAAGGTTTCGAGCTGGCGGTATCCCGTCCGAAAGTTATCTTCCGCGAAATCGACGGCCGTAAACAAGAGCCGTTCGAGAACGTGACTCTGGACGTTGAAGAGCAGCATCAGGGTGCCGTGATGCAGGCGCTCGGTGAGCGTAAAGGCGACCTGAAAAACATGAATCCAGACGGCAAAGGCCGCGTGCGTCTTGACTACGTTATCCCAAGCCGTGGTCTGATCGGCTTCCGTAACGAATTCATGACCATGACCTCCGGTACCGGTCTGCTGTACTCCACCTTCAGCCACTATGACGATATCCGTCAGGGCGAAGTGGGCCAGCGCCAGAACGGCGTACTGATCTCTAACGGTCAGGGTAAAGCGGTTGCGTTTGCGCTGTTCGGTCTGCAGGATCGCGGCAAGTTGTTCCTGGGCCACGGGGCTGAAGTTTACGAAGGCCAGATCATCGGTATTCACAGTCGTTCTAACGACCTGACCGTAAACTGCCTGACCGGTAAGAAGCTGACCAACATGCGTGCTTCCGGTACTGACGAAGCGACCACCCTGGTTCCTGCGCAGAAAATGACCCTGGAGCAAGCTCTGGAGTTCATCGATGATGACGAACTGGTAGAAGTGACTCCGCTGTCCGTGCGTATCCGTAAGCGCCACCTGACTGAAAACGACCGTAAACGTGCGGGTCGTGGTAGCAAAGAAGCTTAAGTTTCTTTTCTGCAGTCTGCTGAAGCCCTGCCTGTAAAGGCGGGGCTTTTTTATTTCTGCCTTAGAATGCGCAACCTCGCCTTCCTCTGATAGTCAAAGTCAGCCTTTCCCGCTACAGTTATTTCTCCATGTCGGAAAGGAGGTGCGCATGCTGTATATCTTTGATTTAGGTAACGTCATCGTTGATATCGACTTTAATCGCGTGCTCGGTGTCTGGAGCGATTACAGCCGGGTGCCGTTAGCCAACCTGCAGAAAAGTTTCGCGATGGGAGAAACCTTCCATCAGCATGAACGTGGGCAGATAACGGACGAAGTCTTTGCCGAACGTTTATGCCATGAAATGGACGTAGCGCTCAGCTACGAGCAGTTTGCCGCGGGCTGGCAGGCGATTTTCATTGGCTTGCGCAAAGAGACCATTGGCGTCATGCAGAAGCTTCGCGAGCAGGGACATCGCGTGGTGGTCCTTTCCAACACCAACCGCCTGCATACCGGTTTCTGGCCTGATGAATACCCGGAAGTGGCGCAGTCGGCTGACAAAATCTACCTCTCCCAGGAAATGGGGATGCGCAAGCCGGACGCGGAAATCTACCTCAAGGTGCTGCAGGAAGAAGGCTTCTCTGCCGATCAGGCCGTATTCTTCGATGATAATGCCGACAATATTCATGGTGCACGAGCGTTGGGCATCACGAGCATTCAGGTGATCGACAAGCAGACTATCCCGGACTGGTTTGCTAAACAGGGATGATCAAAAGCGTGCCCCGTAAAACTGTGCATCGCCTCAGGCCGCTTTGGGCCTGGGGCAAACTGCTGTGGCAGCGTATCGACCAGGACAATATGACGACCCTGGCAGGTAACCTTGCCTATGTGTCATTGCTGTCTCTGGTGCCGCTGGTAGCGGTTGTTTTTGCGCTGTTTGCCGCCTTCCCGATGTTTGCCGATATCAGCGTTCAGCTGCGTCACTTCATCTTTGCCAATTTTATGCCCGCCACCGGTGACGTAATTCAGCGCTACATTGAACAGTTTGTTGCGAACTCCAACAGGATGACGGCGGTGGGGGCCATTGGGCTTATCGTCACCTCGCTGCTGCTGATGTATGCGGTAGACAGCGCGCTGAACACCATCTGGCGCAGTAAGCGCGTGCGGCCGAAAGTGTACTCCTTTGCCATTTACTGGATGATCCTGACGCTTGGCCCGCTGCTGGCCGGGGCCAGCCTGGCGATAAGCTCGTACCTCCTTTCTCTACGCTGGGCCTCAGAACTCAACAGCATGCTTGATGAAGTGCTGCGTATTTTCCCTCTGCTGCTTTCCTGGCTTGCGTTCTGGCTGCTTTACAGCCTGGTGCCGACAACCAGCGTGCGGGCAAAGGATGCGATGATAGGCTCGCTGGTTGCCGCGTTACTGTTTGAGTTGGGCAAGAAGGGTTTTGCCCTCTATATCACCATGTTCCCTTCTTACCAGCTGATTTACGGCGTGCTGGCGGTGATCCCCATATTATTTGTCTGGGTCTACTGGACCTGGTGTATCGTGTTGCTGGGGGCGGAAATTACCGCTTCGTTGGGCGACTACCGTAAATTGAGACAGGCTGCAGAGCAGGAAGAACTGGAAGAACAATGATTGCATTAATTCAGCGCGTAACCCGTGCCAGCGTCACCGTGGAGGGTGAAGTGACGGGTGAAATTGGTCCCGGACTTTTGGTGTTGCTGGGTGTCGAAAAAGAAGATAACGAACAGAAAGCCAATCGCCTGTGCGAGCGTGTATTAGGGTATCGAATTTTCAGCGACGAGCAGGGCAAGATGAACCTGAACGTTCAGCAAGCGGGTGGCAGCCTGCTGGTGGTGTCTCAATTTACGCTGGCGGCTGACACGGAACGCGGGATGCGTCCGAGCTTCTCCGGTGGCGCAGCGCCACAGCAGGCCGAAGCCCTTTATGAATATTTTGTCGAGCGCTGCAAACAACAAGGTATCGACGCCCCAACCGGGCGATTCGCCGCCGATATGCAGGTTTCGCTAATTAATGACGGGCCGGTGACGTTCTGGCTGCAGGTGTAAGCCTCGCCATCCGGCTCGCGCAACGAGAGAACAATGTATGTATCACCTTCGTGTGCCACAAACAGAAGAAGAACTAGAACGTTATTATCAGTTCCGCTGGGAAATGTTGCGCAAACCGCTTCACCAGCCAAAAGGTTCAGAGCGCGATGCCTGGGATGCCATGGCGCATCACCAGATGGTAGTCGATGAAGAGGGGAATACTGTTGCCGTGGGCCGCCTCTATATCAATGCCGATAACGAAGCCGCGATTCGCTTTATGGCGGTGCATCCGTCGGTTCAGGATAAAGGCTTAGGGACGCTGGTGGCGATGGCGCTGGAGTCCGTGGCGCGCCAGGAAGGCGTTAAGCGCGTGACCTGTAGCGCACGTGAAGATGCAGTCCCGTTTTTTGCCAAGCTTGGCTTTGTGAATCAGGGGGAAATCACTACTCCGCAAACCACGCCGGTACGCCATTTCCTGATGATCAAGCCTGTGGCTACGCTTGACGATATCCTTCACCGGGGCGACTGGTGCGGGCAGCTTCAGCAGGCCTGGTACGAACATATTCCGCTGAGCGAGAAAATGGGCGTGCGTATTCAGCAGTATACCGGGCAAAAATTCATTACCACGATGCCGGAAACGGGAAATCAAAACCCGCACCATACGCTTTTCGCGGGGAGTTTGTTCTCGCTGGCCACGTTAACCGGCTGGGGGCTAATCTGGCTGATGCTGCGTGAGCGCCATCTCGGCGGGACGATTATTCTGGCCGATGCCCATATCCGTTATAGCAAACCGATCACCGGAAAACCGGGGGCCACGGCTGACCTGGGGTCGCTGAGTGGCGATCTGGACAGGCTGGCCCGGGGCCGCAAAGCTCGCGTAGCGCTTGAAGTCGAACTCTACGGCAATGACACGCCCGGCGCGGTGTTTGAAGGCGTCTATCTGGTGTTGCCTGCTAAGCCGTTCGGCCCTCTGGAAGAGGGCGGAAACGAAGAGGAATAGGTCAGGATGCAGACTACGCGGCGGGCACATCTCCGTGGCGCATAGTCTGCTGAATCTGTTGCCCGCTGGTGCTGGTGGCCTGCAAGGTGCCATTTACGGTGGGCTTCAGCGCGGTGCCAGCGGCCATCTGACCAGTCGCCGAAAGCTGCAGATTTCCGTTCCCCTCCAGCGGCAGAGCAGGCCAGCCCCAGGCGTGTAACACATTCACCGGCACGCTCTGGCCCTTCAGACTAACGCTCACCGCTCGCTGAGGCGTCTGGCTTACGTTTGCCGTGGCTTCCAGTAAGCCTTCACCCGCGAAGGCACTTAGCTCCGTAATCGCGACCTGGCTCTGGTTTGCCGTTAACGACAGCGACGGGCGCCGCACGTCAACCCGGTTAAAGGTGGCTGCTGCGGCATTAAACGAGGCATTGCCGGACCAAATCCCCCACTGGTGATCTCGTGCCAGCTGGATATTCGTTGCGGTGCCATCCAGCCCGGTGAGCTGGAATGGCCAGTTCGGGTCGATATCGATAATCAGATTACGGTTAGCGGAGAACTTTTTCACGGTAACGCTGTTCAGCCAGTCAGGCAATTTCTCCATCCACAGGGCTTTCCAGTTGGACGGGAGCGTGTATTCCAGCCCGCCTACGACCACTTCATCCATCACCGCTTGATTGCCGTCGCGCAACCATTGCCCGGAAGCACGAACCAGGCCGCCCTCCCAGCGCGAACTAAATTGCCGGAGCGTGGCACCTGCCGGGGCAAAATCGACGTTCACGATCGGATCCTGCAAATGCAGAGAACCGTTAATGAATTCGCTGGCGTTCATCGACAACTGGCCGTCATCGCTTTGCCATCCCCCGTTCGCCAGCGTCAGATTCCGCAGGCTAAGGGCAAGGTCGCTTACCGCCCACTCTTTCCCTTCCAGTCGCGCATCGGTTATTTCAAGGCGATCGATAGTTAACGAGGGAACAGATGTGACTGGCGCAAGAAAATCGGTGAGTGATTTTGCCGTTTGCAGACGAATATCGTTGAGGCGCAGGCTGCCCACCTGCCACGAGCCGTCGCTATTGCGGTGAGCGCTTCCCGTTAATGAACCGCGGGCAACATCCGCCCCGATAGTGGTCAGCGTGACTTGTTCATTATCCAGCGTCCCTTGTAGCAGGACATTGCTGGCGTTGACGCCATTGAGCGTCAGTGAGCCCGCGCTGAAGGCAATAGTGGCTTTATTCCCAAGCACTTTCCCTGCCTGAGGCTGCCAGGGAGAAACACCACCTTCAACGCGCTGGGCGCTGAGATTCCACTCGCTATCCGGGCTGTTAATTGCCATATCCTGCAATTGCAGTTTATCTGCCTTGAGTGGGAGTGGAACTGCGTTTGCACTGAGATTCAACGTCCCTTGCTGCAGCAAAATAGTGTCGACATAGAGAGGCTGAGAAAACTGTCGCGTACTCAGACCAATATCCACGTTCTTCGCGACCAGCGTTGCTGGCTGGCCCGCGCGGCCAAAAGTGACGTTATGGAAGACCAGGTGGGTGGGCGAAGACCAGTCATGCGCCATCTCGTTGAAAGAGAGGTGGTAGTTCGTCTTTTCATTCACCCAACTGCTGATTTGTCCCGCGCCCCAGCGGGTTTGCAGCAGGATGTAAAAGGCAACCAGCGCCAGTATGACAAGGCCCAGCAGAATAAGAACCAGCTTTCCGAGGAATTTCATTGCCTTCCACCCCTTTCAGTTTCGCTAAGGGTGTTATGCCCGATTTACCGCTTTAGCTCAAGGAGGGGATTGTCAAAGGAGATTTCGCGCCGGCAAAAAATCATTGCCGGCGCGTGAAAGGATTATTCTTTTTCTGGCGGGAAAATCAGGTTCAGCACGATGGCAGTGATCCCACCGGCAGCAATGCCTGAAGAGAGCAGGGTTTTCAGCCAGTCAGGCGCGAACTGAAGGATCAGCGGCTGCTGGGATACGCCAAGGCCAACGGCGAGCGACAGGGCGATGATCATAATCGCACGGCGATTCAGCGGTTCGCGGGAGACAATACGCACCCCGGAAGCGGCAATGGTGCCGAACATCACAATCGTTGCGCCGCCGAGAACGGGCTCAGGGATATGCTGCACGAAGCCGCTGACTGCCGGGAACAGACCAAGCACGATCAGCATCAGCGCGACGACAAAGCCCACATAGCGGCTGGCAACGCCGGTCAATTGAATAACCCCGTTGTTCTGGCCAAAGCAGGAGTTAGGGAAAGTATTGAACACGGCAGAAACGCAGGAATTCAGACCATTGGCCAGTACGCCGCCTTTCAGGCGCTTCATGTACAGCGGGCCGGAAACCGGCTGCTCTGATACGTCGGAGGTCGCTGTGATGTCGCCGATGGTTTCCAGCGAGGTCACCATAAATACCAGCATCAGCGGAATCAGCAGGCTCCAGTCGATGCCAAGTCCGTAATACAGCGGCGTAGGAACCATGATGAGGTCGGTGTTAGCGGCCTGGGTTGTGGCGGGTAGCATATCCAGCGCCCAGGCGAGCAGGTAGCCCACGGCCATCGCGATAACCAGGGACGCTACACGCAGATAAGGATTGCGCTGGCGGTTCAGCAGGATAATGACCAGTAGAACTGCGCCTGCCAGCAGCAGATTTTTCGGTGCGCCAAACGTGTGATCTGCCATGGCGCCATAGCCACCGCCGATAGAGGTCAGCCCAACCTGAATCAGGGACAGGCCGATAATCATCACCACCACGCCGGAAACCAGAGGGGTAATAATACGGCGAGCAAGATGCAGCACGCGTGAAATCAGCATTTCCGTGCAGCTGGCAAGCATCAGCGTGCCAAAGAGTGCCGCCATCATAGTCGGCACGTCCGCACCGCCATTTTTCAGCGCCATGCCGCCCATAATCAGCGGAGAGACAAAGTTAAAGCTGGTGCCCTGAATCGACAGCAAACCAGAACCTACCGGCCCCCAGGCTTTGATTTGAATAATTGAGGCCACGCCAGAGGCAAACAAAGACATGCTGATTATGTGCTGTGTGTCCGATGCCGGTAACCCCAACGCCTGGCAAATTAACAATGCCGGGGTAATCACAGCCACAAACATCGCCAGCAGGTGTTGGCAGGCGGCAAAAAGGGTTTGTGGCAGCGGCGGGCGGTCTTCAAGGCGATAAATTAATTCGCTCGGATGAGTCTGCGCAACCGGTTGCGCATTGTCTGACTCTACGACATTCACGGACATCAGTGACGATCTCATGGCTGGAAAAGCGCTGATTTTAACGGACTGAACGGTAAAAGCAAACGATTGCTAGCCTGAGGTGATAAGAGCGAAATATCATAAATTGAGCATTAGTTATAACGAAGGCGCATTTTTTGGTTAAAATGTGCCGGCTGATTTCATCCCTGAAGGAAATAACAGCGAAGGATAATTAAGCGCGCGACCGATCGATGCGCAATAAAAGGAGCACTGCAATGTTTCATCTTGATACCCTTTCTACCCTGGTGGCCGCCACGTTAGTGCTGCTTCTGGGGCGTAAAATGGTCCACTCGGTCCCTTTTCTCAAAAAATACACTATTCCTGAACCCGTGGCCGGTGGGCTGCTGGTGGCAATCGCCCTGCTTGTCCTGAAAAAAAGCATGGGTTGGGAAATTGAGTTTGATATGAGCCTCAAAGATCCTCTGATGCTCGCTTTCTTCGCCACCATCGGCCTGAATGCCAATATCGCCAGTTTGCGCAAGGGCGGGAAAGTGGTGGGAATTTTCCTGTTTATCGTCGTTGGGTTACTGGTTATGCAGAACGCCATTGGCATCGGTATGGCCAGCATGTTGGGGCTCGATCCGCTGATGGGGCTGCTGGCAGGTTCGATAACGTTGTCCGGCGGGCACGGTACCGGTGCCGCCTGGGGCAAACTCTTTACCGAACGCTATGGTTTCCAGAATGCGACGGAAGTCGCTATGGCCTGTGCGACTTTTGGCCTCGTGCTGGGTGGTTTAATTGGTGGCCCGGTTGCCCGCTACCTGGTTAAACATTCGTCTACGCCGAATGGCGCGCCGGAAGACAACGAGATCCCCGGCGCGTTTGAAAAGCCAGACATCGGGCGAGTCATTACCTCTTTGGTGATGATTGAAACCATCGCGTTGATTGCTATCTGCCTGACAGTGGGGCGCGTCGTTGCTGGATTATTGCAGGGCACACCTTTTGAGCTGCCGACGTTTGTCTGCGTACTGTTTATTGGTGTGATTCTCAGTAATTTACTTGCCGCCGTGGGCTTCTATCGGGTCTTCGAACGGGCGGTTTCCGTGTTGGGCAACGTTTGTCTGTCACTGTTCCTGGCGATGGCGTTAATGAGCCTGAAACTTTGGGAGTTGGCCTCTCTGGCGTTACCGATGCTGGCTATTCTGGCCGTACAAACGCTGTTTATGGCGCTGTACGCCATTTTTGTCACCTGGCGTTTAATGGGCAAAAACTACGATGCCGCCGTGCTGGCCGCCGGCCACTGTGGGTTTGGCATGGGCGCCACGCCGACGGCGATTGCTAATATGCAGGCGATTACCGAGCGATTTGGCCCGTCCCATATGGCGTTTTTGGTGGTGCCGATGGTGGGGGCGTTCTTTATCGACATCGTGAATGCGGTGGTGATCAAGCTGTTCCTGATGCTGCCGCTGTTTGCTTAAGCGTTGGAGTAGCGTTCGGTTTCCGGCATCCAGCGTTCGATCAGCGCCTTCGCCTGTTCAGGATAGCGTTCGTGAATATGGCGCGCCAGGCGCTGAACCTGCGGAATCATCCCCTGGTCCCGCAGCAGATCGGCCACCTTGAATTCTGCGTTACCCGTCTGGCGAGTCCCAAGCAGCTCGCCAGGCCCGCGGATCTCCAGGTCTTTTTGCGCAATCACAAAACCATCGTTGCTGTCTCTCAGCACCTGCAGGCGAAGCTGTGCCGTTTTGGATAGCGGGGATTTATACAACAGCACGCAGTGAGAGGCTACCGCCCCACGACCTACGCGGCCGCGCAGCTGGTGGAGTTGCGCAAGCCCTAAACGCTCAGGGTTTTCGATGATCATCAGGCTGGCGTTGGGGACATCCACACCGACTTCAATCACCGTGGTGGCGACCAGAAGATGCAGTTCGCCCTGCTTGAAGGCCTGCATTACTGCCTGTTTTTCCTGCGGCTTCATGCGCCCGTGTACCAGACCAACGTTAAGTTCCGGGAGGGCGGTTTTTAGCTCTTCCCAGGTCACTTCCGCAGCCTGGGCTTCCAGCAATTCAGACTCTTCAATCAGCGTACAAACCCAATATGCCTGGCGTTTTTCGTCGCGGCAGGCGTTGCGTACTCGCTCGATTATCTCGCTGCGGCGGGTGTCCGCTATTGCCACGGTAGTGACAGGCGTTCGTCCCGGCGGCAGTTCATCGATGACTGACGTATCGAGGTCGGCGTAGGCGGTCATCGCCAGCGTGCGGGGAATCGGCGTTGCGGTCATGATCAGCTGATGAGGATGGAAGCCCTGAATCTGACCTTTTTCCCACAGCGCCAGGCGTTGGTGCACGCCAAAACGGTGCTGCTCATCAATGATAACCAGCGCCAGCCCGGCAAACTGAACCTGTTCCTGGAAAATAGCGTGAGTGCCGACCACCATCGAAACCTGGCCGCTGGCGATGGCTTCCTGTTGCGCAATTCGGGCTTTGCCTTTTTGCTTCCCGGCCAGCCAGCCTACCTCGATTCCTAATGGTTCAAACCACTGACGGAAGTTATTCGCGTGCTGTTCCGCAAGCAACTCGGTGGGGGCCATCAGGCCAACCTGCTTGCCGTGTGCGATGGCACGAAGGGCTGCCAGTGCGGCAACCAGTGTTTTACCGGAGCCTACATCGCCCTGCACCAGACGCATCATGGGCACGTCCAGCGCCATATCGCGCTCTATTTCTGCAACCACCCGTTCCTGAGCCCCGGTAGGCTTAAAGGGAAGGGCAGCAAGCAACTGGTTTTTTAGCTCGTCGTGGTTCACCAGAGGCAGAGCATGGTAGCGTTGTGCCCCGGCTCGTAGCGCCAGCATACTCAGATTATGGGCAAGCAGTTCTTCAAGGATCAGTCTTTGCTGCGCGGGATGTTTACCGGTTTCCAGATCGGCCAGTTTCATGTCAGGCGGCGGTCTGTGCAAGGTGCGTAATGCTTCCGGCAGGCTCATCATGCCCTGACTCAGTTCGGCGGGCAGAAGTTCGGTAATTGCGCAGGTATTCAGCAGCTCGAGTGCCTGATCGGTCAACTTACGTAGCGTAGCCTGGCGGATGCCCTCGGTCGTTGGGTAAACCGGCGTGAGCGTTTCCTGCAGATCCGGCGTGCTGAGATCGCCCTGAATGCGGTATTCAGGGTGGAACATCTCGGCACCGTATTTGCCGCGTTTGGCTTCACCGTAAGCGAGCACGCGCTTGCCGGCGGAAAGGCTGTTTTTCATCGCGGCGTTGAAATTGAAGAAACGCATCGTGAGAATGCCGGTGCCGTCGCTAATCTGGCAGGTCATCATCCGGCGGCCGCCGAAGGTGATATTGCTGTTCAGCACTTCGCCTTCTACTGTGGCGTACAGGCCCGGCTGAAGGTCGTTAATGGGGTAAAGATGGGTCCGGTCTTCGTAGCGAAGCGGCAGGTGCAGCAGCAGATCCTGGATTGTATGCAGGCCGATTTTGGCCAGCTTGCCGCTCTGGCTGGCGCCCACTCCGGCAAGCGTGCTTAGCGGGATGGCATCCAGCAGGCGGCCTTTCATGGCTTATTTCGCCGACTGCATCGTGGCCCACCATGCGGCATCAGCTTCTATCTCACCCTGCTGATTCACATGTGGGTACGGTAAGCCTTTCCGGCGGGAAACGTTCGCCAGCACAGGATAGCCACCTTCAAACAGCAGTCTCTGTTGCTCAGCTTCCGGTAACGTACTGTTTTCACGCTGATACATGCCTGCGTTTTGGCGCTGGCGCTGGGCTTCGTACAGGATCAGCGCTGAGGCAACGGACACGTTCAGGGATTGCACCATACCGATCATAGGAATAATGATGTCCTGGTCGGCAAGCGCGAGCGCCTCTTCGGTAATGCCGGTTTTTTCCTGGCCCATCAGAATGCAGGTGGGGCGCGTGTAGTCTATCTCACGGAAGTCGACGGCTTTATCGGAAAGATGAGTGGCCAGAATTTGCATGCCGTTGCTTTTGAGCTGACCGACGGCTTCGCCGATAGTTTTATGCGTTTTAACTTCAACCCAGGAATTACTTCCTGCGGCAGAAGACGCCATCGTGCGCATACGGCTTCCCGGCCAAACGGCGTGCACTTCATGCACGCCCACGGCGTCGGCGGTGCGGATAATAGCGGAGACGTTATGGGGCTTGTGCACCTGCTCCATACAAACGGTCAGGTCCGGCTGGCGTCTGGCGAGCATCTCGCAAATACGCGCATAACGTTGAGGATTCATAACTCTAGTTTCTGTTGCGGGTCACTTTAATCACATCTGGCATCACGCGGATCTTGCGCATGATGTTCGCCAGATGGACGCGATCCCGGGCTGTCAGGCGAATGAAGGCGCTGTATACGCGGCCGTCTTTTTCTTCGGTATTGAGGCTCTGGATGTTCGAGCCCGCAGTGTTGATTGCCGCGGTCAGGTTCGCCAGTGCACCCTGGTGGTTAAACATATCCACCTTGATCTCGGTGATAAACTCCTGCTCGGTCTCTTTATCCCACTCCACGGCCATGAATTTTTCGGGCTCTTTCTGGTAGCCACGAATATTTCGGCAAGACTCATGGTGGATAACCAGCCCTTTACCCGGGCTGACGTGAGCGACGATAGGATCTCCCGGAATCGGGCGGCAGCACTTGGCGAAGGTAATCAGAACGCCGTCTGCACCTTTGATTGGCAAGTTGCTGTGGTTTGTTGCAGGCACCGTGCCTGGCTGAGCAGCAACTGGTGATTCCCCTTGCAGGTTTTTCGCCACGACGACGCTCATTGCGTTCCCGAGGCCAATTTCGGCCAGCAGGTCGTCAAGCGATGCAAGCTTCATACGGTCCAGTTCACGCTGGAGATTTTCGGCTGGAATTTCAGCCAGTTTACGGCTGCCACCGAGCGCATGGTTGAGCAGGCGACGCCCTAAGCTCACGGAATCATCACGCTTCAGGTTTTTCAGCATTTGGCGAATTTTGGCGCGTGCTTTGGAGCTGACGACAAAATTAAGCCATGCGGCGTTTGGACGCGCACCCGGTGCGGTAATGATTTCGATAGTTTGCCCGCTGGTCAGCGACTGTGAAAGCGGATAAGGCTGACGATCAACACGGGCGCCCACGCAGGCGTGACCGATATCGGTATGTACCGCGTAGGCGAAGTCCACCGGCGTTGCGCCTGCAGGCAGTTCTACAATGCGCCCTTCCGGGGTGAAAACGTAAATCTCATCCGGGAACAGATCGGATTTTACGCTCTCGATAAATTCAAATGAGCTACCGGCACTTTGCTGCAGCTCTAACAGGCTTTGCATCCAGCGCTGAGCGCGGATTTGTGCCGTTGTGCTGCTTTCACCTTGCTCTTTATAAGCCCAGTGCGCAGCAACCCCCATTTCCGCCATCTGATCCATATCTTCAGTACGGATTTGCACTTCAACCGGGACGCCGTGCGGCCCAATCATTGAGGTGTGCAGAGACTGATAGCCGTTCGCTTTCGGAATGGCGATGTAGTCTTTCACCCGACCTGGACGAGGTTTATAGAGGCTGTGCATCTGCCCGAGGACGCGGTAGCAGGTATCCATGTCGTGGACAATGACGCGGAACGCGTAGATATCCATGATTGAATGGAAACGCTGCTCTTTGAGCGTCATCTTGCAGTAAATGGAGTAAAGGTGCTTTTCGCGACCGCTCACGCGGCAGGCAATGCCTGCTTCCTGAAGACGCCCGTCGATCTCAGAGAGGATTTTTTGAATCATCTCTTTGCGGTTACCTCGAGCCGCTTTTACCACTTCTTTAATGACGCGGTAGCGGTTCGGATAAAGCGCTTCAAAGCCAAGCTCTTCCAGTTCGGTTTTCAGGTGATGAATACCGAGGCGGTGAGCGAGTGGGCTGTAAATTTCGAGGGTTTCACGGGCAATACGGCGACGTTTATCCGGGCGCAATGATCCAAGCGTGCGCATATTATGCGTACGGTCAGCAAGCTTGATCAAAATGACGCGGATATCCTGCACCATCGCCATGATCATTTTGCGGAAGTTTTCGGCCTGAGCCTCTTTCTTATCGCGGAACTTCAGTTTATCTAGCTTAGAAACCCCTTCCACCAGTTCGGCAACGCTTTTGCCAAACAGTTGTTCCATATCCTGGTAGGTGGCCGGGGTGTCTTCAATCACATCATGCAGAAGCGCTGCCATTAGCGTTTCATGGTCGAGTTTCATCTCGGCCAGGATACAGGCAACGGCGACGGGATGGGTGATATAGGGTTCACCGCTTGAACGTGTTTGTCCCTCGTGAGCATCACGTGCGACAAGGTATGCCTGCCGGAGGCGCTTAATTTGCTCCTCTGGCAGATAGTTTTGAATCAGCTGATTCAGGCTTTCAAACAGATACAAGGGCTACCCGCAGGCTAATTAACGACGACCTTCAGCAATAGCAGTTACGGCCTGCAGTTCTGCGGCTTCCTGCTCTTGCTGTTCCTGGCGCTCACGAACATCGAGAATCTGGTTGGTGATCAACCCTTCTTCGATTTCACGCAGTGCGATAACGGTCGTTTTATCGTTTTCTTCCGGTACCAGCGGATCTTTACCGCCAACCTGCATCTGACGAGCGCGACGCGCGGCCACAAGTACCAGGTCAAAACGGTTACCAATTTTCTCTACAGCGTCCTGAACGGTTACGCGTGCCATAATTAAAATGCTCCACAGGTGAAGAAATGACTGGGCATGATACTGAAACTGGTGTCAGTCTGCCAATAGTTTGCTGATTAAAGCGTCATGCCGCATCTTTTGGCGACCCATTCGTAGACGCTCGGCACGAATGATTATCTTTAAATCAGACAGGGCAGTATCGAAGTCATCATTAACGATAAGGTAATCATACTCCGCATAGTGACTCATTTCCGCAACGGCTTGCGCCATACGTTTTGCAATCACCTCTTCACTGTCCTGGCCGCGACCACGCAGGCGGCGATCCAGTTCGTCTTTTGACGGCGGCAGAATAAAGATGCTGCGGGATTGCGGCATTTTCTGACGAATCTGCTCTGCGCCCTGCCAGTCAATATCCAAAAATACATCCACGCCCGTTGCCAGGACATTTTCGATCGCCTGGCGTGACGTACCGTAATAGTTGCCAAACACTTCCGCATGCTCAAGGAAAGCGTCTTCAGCGATCATCTGCTGGAATTCGTCTTTGCTGACAAAGAAGTAATGTTCCCCGTGATTTTCACCTGGGCGTACACCGCGAGTGGTGTGCGAGATGGAAACCTGGGTGTCATACAGTGGTTGTGTCTTTAACAAAGCCTGGATGAGGCTGGATTTACCCGCGCCACTTGGAGCGGAAACAATATAAAGCGTGCCTTGAGCCATGAGTTCTAACTTAATCGGTATGCATAAAGGGAAGAGCGTCTACCGGCATATTATACACACCGCTGCCTCAGTACGTAGGTTTTGTCATTGTCCGACACGTTTTTTCTCGTGTTTTACGTGATGTTTTCCGCTTTTTTGTCACTCGCGATGCAACGAGGTTAGTTTTTAGGGACCCGCCTCGTGTACGGGATCTTTCATGCTCGTGATTGATGCTGGACCCGGTTATACCTCCCCTGAGAAAACAATGGGGGTGGTATGAAAGGGATAGCGTTAGCAATTTTCGCCATTTTACTGGGGATTTCATCTACGGTAACAGCATCATGCCCAGCGTGGCCTGAAGTCAGAACGCAGAAGGAGATTGAACGCCTTGCACACCAGTTATCTCTCTGGGATGACGCCTATTACCAGCAGGGAAAGAGTCTGGTGAGTGATGCCGTTTACGATGATTTAAAAGAGACACTGTCCGCCTGGCGGCGCTGCATTAAACAGGGAAATGAGGCTGAATCTGCAAGGATGGGCTCGGCAGGGAGCTCGTCTCACCCTGTTGCGCATACGGGGCTAAAAAAGTTACCGGATAAACGTGCCGTCGAGTTATGGGCTAAAGGCCGACAGAACCTATGGGCGCAACCCAAAGTCGATGGGGTGGCTATCACATTGGTCTATCAACACGGCCGACTGGTGAAGATGCTAAGCCGTGGCAACGGTGTTAAAGGAGAGGACTGGACACACAAAACTGCTGGTATTAATTCCATACCACTTCATTTATCTGGGCCACTTGCGAACAGCGTATTGCAAGGCGAGCTTTTCCTGAAACGGGAGGGCCATATTCAAAGCCTGGCAGGAGGCGTGAATGCGAGAGCTAAAGTTGCCGGGGAAATGCTTCGTACTGGAGCAGTTAGCGATCCTAACGCACTGGGTATTTTTATCTGGGCCTGGCCTGATGGCCCTGAAAGCCTTGCTGAAAAGAGCAATATTTTGCGTGACGCAGGTTTTTCCCTGACCGCTCTATGGTCCCAACCTGTAGCAAACATTGATGAAATTGCCCGCTTGCGTGAGGGGTGGTTTCGCCAGCCGCTTCCCTTTGTCACGGATGGGATTGTAATTCGTCAGGAACGTGAACCCGAGGCTAAATTCTGGCAGCCGGGGCAGGGTGACTGGGCCATAGCGTGGAAATATCCGCCGGCTGAGCAAATCGCGGTGGTTCGTAACGTTGATTTTGCCGTGGGGCAAACGGGCAAGGTGTCCGTCGTGCTTGAATTGGAAGAGGTTCTGCTCGACGATAAACGTGTTCGACGGGTAAATATCGGCTCACTAAAACGCTGGCAGGAATGGGATGTTGTTGCGGGTGATAAAGTAAAAATAAGTCTGGCGGGACAGGGAATTCCTCGGATGGATGAAGTCGTCTGGCGCGTCAGCCAGCGAGACACATCCATACCGGAAATGGTGGCTTTTACACCGGTAACTTGCCTTTATGCTTCATCTGAATGCGCAGAGCAATTTATTGCCCGCCTGACGGGGATGGGCCAAAAGCGAGTTCTGGATTTAGCGGGCGTTAGTCAAAGCACCTGGCGCTATCTACATATGACGTCACGCTTTCAGCACATTTTCTCATGGCTGGATTTGAACAAGACCATGCTGTCTGGTTTACCAGGCATTTCGGTGAAAAAAGCCGAGTTGTTATGGCATCAATTTTCGTTGTCCCGAAAACAGCCGTTTATTCGCTGGGTAGTGGCCTTAGGGATGCCGCTGCCGCGAAGTGCGCATGCCGTTCTTAAAGACAAACACTGGCAGCAGCTTGGCGGCTGGGATCAATCCCGATGGCAAGCTTTACCCGGAGTGGGGGCTAAGCGGGCAAGGCAGCTAGTCGATTTTATGAAGCATCCACAGGTGGTTGCCCTGGCCGCCTTCCTTAGCCAGCATAACATCCCGGGTTTTGGTCATCAGTGATCGGCGTGCTTGTAATGGAATACTGGTAGCCCAAGCCGCAGGCGCAGCGCCAGTAGCCGAGTGCTAAAGCCGAATAATAAGGTTGCTATCACCACGACGTCATGGCTGCTGACGTAGTGCTGTAGCGCGATATACAGCACGGCTGAAGCAAAGGCGATACCTGCGTACAGTTCTTTCTGGAACACGAGGGGAATTCGTTTGCAGAACATATCTCTTAGCACACCGCCAAAGACGCCGGTGACAACGGCGGCAATGGTCGCAATGATTGGGCCTTCGCCCATATCCAAAGCAACCTGCGCACCGATGATAGAAAAGACAACAAGCCCCAGTGCATCCAGCACCAAAAAGAGTTTGCGTAGGTGTGGCATTACGGGAGCCATGATGGTTGTGAGTACTGCAGCGATGGCAACAATCACTACGTACTCAGGGTGTTTTACCCAGCCGAGGGGGTAGTGGCCCAGCAGAATATCGCGGACTGAACCGCCGCCCAGCGCCGTGGCAGTGGCGATAATAATGACGCCAAACGTATCCATCCGGCGACGTCCGGCGGCCAGTGCCCCGGTCATGGCTTCCGCGGTGATACCAATCAAATAAAGAATGTGTAGCAGCATGTTTGTCCCCTCAGAATACCGGCAAAGGGTAGCGTTTTGTGCACTGCATCACGATTGAGATTTTCTAAGTTGAATGAAAAAGGATTAGTTTTATTTATTCAAAATATAAGATTTGTTCTTTGTCTGCGGGTATTGATTGATTTCTATGAGTGTTAATGGATTAGTTAAATTATTCAAGGAGAGGCAATGAAGATATCGGCGATGTTAAAAGCGCTAGCAAATGGCGTCAATCCAGAAACTGGAGAGGTGCTTGGCGGCGAATCAACGGCCAATAAGCCAGAAGCGATAAGAATGCTGTTTGCCCTGGCCGAGGAACTGACGGTGAACCCGGAAAAACAGAAAAAGTCCAGGTTAACGCCTGAGGAGAGACAGCAACGTAATCTTGCAGAAGGGCGTCCGGCTAAGTCTCACTTTCCCTGGGCCGAAGAAGAGAAACTGATCCTCGCAGAGCGCTTTGAGCAAACTGGCGCGATCGAAACCTTGGGGGATGAGTTCGAACGTTCTCCGAGAGCGGTAGCTATTCAGCTTGAAAAGATGGGGCTTATCACTGCGGAGCAACTGTTGGCGTATACGTAGTACGGTTCAAAAGAAAAAGCCTGCTGAACGCAGGCTTATGGAATGTTACTCGATGTTTTGAATCTGCTCGCGCATCTGCTCGATTAAGACTTTCAGCTCGATAGCTGAATTGGTCACGTCGGCATTGATAGACTTAGAGGCCAGCGTATTCGACTCGCGGTTAAACTCCTGCATCATAAAGTCGAGGCGACGGCCAACGGCTTCTTTCTTTTTCAGGATGTTGTAAGTCTCTTTGACGTGAGCTTCCAGGCGATCCAGCTCCTCCGCGACGTCAATGCGCTGTGCCATCAGCACCAATTCTTGTTCAAGGCGGTTGTTTTCAAGCTGAACTTCGGCCTCTTCCAGCTTGTTAACCAGGCGCTCGCGCTGCCATTTCACCACTTCTGGCATTTGAGCTCGGACTTTAACCACTTCGGCACTGACGCCTTCCAGGCGTTGTTCAATCAGCCCTTTCAGGGCCTGGCCTTCTGTCTCACGGGCAACAATAAAGTCGTCCAGCGCGCCATCAAGAGCGGAAAGAATTTCAGCGGTAATAGCATCAAGATCTTGTTCCTGAGCTGCCATCACGCCTGGCCAGCGAAGAATATCAACCGGGTTGATTTCTCCTTCATCGCTTTGCATTTTGACCCAGTTAGCGGCCTCAACCAGCTGCTTAGCCAGTTTTTCATTGAGAATCAACGAGCCTTGTGCACGAGCATCTGGTTCAAAGCGCAGGTTGCACTCAATTTTGCCACGGGTGAGGCGGTTACGAATGCGCTCACGAGCAACGGGCTCAAGACTACGGAACTGTTCCGGCATGCGGATATACGTTTCGAGATAGCGCTGGTTTACCGAGCGTAATTCCCAGGAGGCGGAGCCCCATTCACCTTTTACTTCACGCCGGGCGTAGGCGGTCATACTGCGGATCATAGTACGTACCCGTTTTCAGCTAATGTATGGGGGGATTATAGCCATCAGGGGACTTGCAGGATAGGAATAAGCGCCTGAAGTCCGTATAATGCGCAGCCACATTCGTTTTAGCCGGAGAGAAGCCCATGCGTCCATCAGGTCGTAGCGCAGAACAAGTGCGCCCAGTTACCCTGACCCGTCATTACACTAAACACGCTGAAGGCTCCGTGCTTGTCGAGTTCGGTGATACCAAAGTGCTGTGCACCGCGACCCTTGAAGAAGGCGTGCCTCGCTTCCTGAAAGGCCAGGGCCAGGGCTGGATCACCGCTGAATACGGCATGCTGCCGCGTGCAACCCATAGCCGCAATGCCCGTGAAGCGGCAAAAGGCAAACAGGGTGGCCGTACTCTCGAGATTCAACGTCTTATCGCCCGTTCATTACGCGCAGCGGTGGACCTAAAAGCATTGGGTGAATTTACCATCACCCTGGACTGCGACGTTCTGCAGGCCGATGGCGGTACTCGAACCGCTTCTATCACCGGTGCCTGCGTAGCGCTGGCCGATGCGTTAAACGGCCTGGTCGCTTCTGGCAAGCTGAAAACTAACCCTATGAAAGGGATGGTTGCGGCGGTTTCCGTTGGTATCGTCAATGGTGAAGCTCTCTGCGATCTGGAATATGTCGAAGACTCTGCGGCCGAAACTGACATGAATGTTGTCATGATGGAAGACGGGCGCATGATTGAGGTGCAGGGCACCGCGGAAGGTGAGCCGTTCTCCCACGAAGAGCTCCTGGCGCTCCTGGCGTTGGCTCGAGGGGGAATTGATTCCATCATCGCGTCGCAGAAGGCGGCGTTAGAAAATTAATTTTTTAAAAGCGACTGAGAAGTCGCTTTTTTTATGTCCGTGTCACAATGCTAAGGAGCAAATCCATGAAACCGTATCAGCGCCAGTTTATTGAGTTTGCGCTTAACAAACAGGTACTCAAGTTTGGCGAATTTACGCTGAAATCCGGGCGTACAAGCCCCTATTTCTTCAACGCCGGACTGTTTAATACCGGGCGTGACCTGGCGTTATTAGGGCGTTTCTATGCCGCTGCTCTGATGGACTCCGGCATCGATTTTGATCTGCTTTTTGGCCCGGCCTATAAAGGCATTCCTATCGCGACAACGACCGCTGTAGCGCTGGCCGAGCATCACGAACGCGATGTGCCTTACTGCTTTAACCGCAAAGAAGCGAAAGATCATGGTGAAGGCGGTAATTTGGTGGGCAGCGCGCTTCAGGGCCGCGTTATGCTGGTGGACGACGTGATAACTGCCGGGACAGCGATTCGTGAGTCAATGGAGATCATTGCCGCGAACGGTGCGAGCCTTGCCGGGGTGCTTATTTCACTCGACCGCCAGGAGCGTGGCCGTGCGGATATCTCCGCCATTCAGGAAGTTGAGCGCGACTATCAGTGCAAAGTCATTTCGATCATCACGCTCAAAGACCTGATTTCTTATCTGGAAGAGAAACCAGAAATGGCGGACAAGTTGGCTGCAGTGCGTAAATATCGCGAAGAGTTTGGCGTCTAAGTCGAAAAGTAAAAAGGGCCGGTGGGCCCTTTTTACTAGTAAAGCTGAGCGGCAATCAGCGGCCAGCGGGTATCAAAATCATCCGTGGGCAGATAACGGAAATCGCTTCTCACAAAGCGTGACAGCATTCCCTCACAGAAAGCCAACAACTGGCTCGCCAGTAAGGCTTCATCGGTGCTAAACCCTTCGCCTTCGCGCATTTTCTTTTCACGCATAACCTGGCGGAGCTGAACCTCAATGCGTTCAAAAAGCTGGTTGATGCGATCCTGCAGACGATCCTGTTCAAACATCAGCGCGTGCCCGGTGAGAATACGCGTCAGACCCGGGTTCCGTTCACCAAAACCCAACACCAAAAGTACGATCAACCGCAGGCGAGCCAGCGTGTCTTTTTCATCTTTCAGAATCAGGTTAATACGGGTAATCAGGCTATCTTCGATAAACTCAATCAGGCTATCGAACATTTTCATTTTGCTGGGAAAATGACGATAAAGTGCGGCTTCGGACACGCCAACGGTTGCCGCTAGTTTAGCGGTCGTAATGCGTTGACTGCCGTCGCTGGATTCGAGCATCTGGGCCAGAGACTGAAGTATTTCCTCGCGACGATTCCTTTTCGCGGTCTGTTTTTCTGCCATGTTCTAAAATACCCCTGAAAAATACCTTGTCAGGTAAGCACCGAACCGCGCCCGCAAACGCGTGGTTTGCGGTCTGTTTTAACGTTATCTGCGCGCTAGGGTTACGTTGATAAAACGGTATTACTGGCGGCCTGAATGGCCAAAGCCGCCTTCGCCACGATCGCTGGCGTCAAAATCTTCGACCAGGTTAAATTCGGCCTGCACAACAGGTACAAAGACCATCTGCGCAATGCGCTCACCTGGTTGAATGGTGAAGCTATCCTGGCCGCGGTTCCAGACAGAAACCATCAACTGGCCTTGATAATCGGAATCAATCAGCCCCACCAGGTTACCCAGCACAACGCCGTGTTTGTGGCCCAAACCGGAACGAGGCAGGATGACCGCAGCCAGAGAGGCGTCAGCAATGTGAATAGCCAGGCCGGTTGGCAGCAGCGTTGTTGCACCAGGCGCAAGTTCTACGGCGTCATCCAGGCAAGCGCGCAGGTCAAGACCGGCAGAGCCGGAGGTGGCGTAAGTTGGTAATGGGAATTGCTGACCAACTCGCGGGTCCAGAATTTTAACGTCGATTTTTTTCATCATAGCGGGTAACGATCTCGTCCAGTAAAAGGTGGCCAAGGAGTGCTTTACGCTCAAGCGGTAAGACTTTGTCTCCCTCCTGCCAGAAAAGGTGCAATGCGTTATTATCGCTATTAAATCCTTGATTATTCTGAGATACGTCATTAGCGCAGATCAGATCCAGGTTTTTAGCGGCACGCTTTTTCCGGGCGTATTCTTCCACATTATTTGTTTCGGCGGCAAACCCTACAACATAGGGACGTCCTTCAGAAAGCGCCGCAACACCCGCAACAACATCCGGGTTTTTGACCATTTTTAGCGTAATTTCATCGCCTTGCTTTTTAATTTTCTCGTCAGCAACTACGGCGGCTCGGTAGTCGGCAACGGCGGCACAGCCAATGAATATATGCTGCCCGGAGACGTGTTTTTGGACCGCCTCGTTCATTTCTAGCGCTGTAGTGACGTCAATGCGGTTTACCCATGCCGGAGTGGGCAGATTTACCGGGCCTGAAATCAAGGTGACGTTTGCCCCACGTGCTGCCGCTGCTGCTGCGATAGCAAACCCCATCTTTCCAGAACTGTCGTTTGTAATGTACCTGACGGGATCAAGGCGTTCGCGCGTTGGGCCGGCGGTAATCATGACGTTCAGATGTTGCAGATCTTTGACTACGGAGAAATGTTCAACGGCCATATCAACCAGCGTTAGCGGATCCAACATGCGGCCTGGTCCAATATCGCCACAGGCCTGGCTCCCGCTATCCGGGCCCCAAATCAGAAGGCCACGAGCGCTTAGCACGTCCAAATTATGTTGAGTAGCTGCCGCGCGGAACATTTGTTGGTTCATTGCCGGAACAACGGCAACCGGGGCGGCTGTTGCCAGGCAGATAGTGCTGACCAGGTCGTTTGCCATGCCCGCAGTCACGCGCGCAATCAGGTCTGCTGTCGCAGGTGCGAGTATCACTAAATCTGCCCATTTGCCGAGTTCGATGTGGCCCATGGCGGCTTCTGCTGCGGGGTCTAGCAAACTGTCGGACACCGGATAACCGGAAACTGCTTGCAAACTTAGTGGCGTGATGAAGGCCTTCGCCGCCTCGGTCATTACCACTCGTACATCCGCTCCGCGATCGCGCAGACGACGAACCAGCTCAGGTGTTTTATAGGCAGCAATACCGCCACTGACACCAAGAACAATTTTCTTGCCGGAAAGTCCCATCATGATTTTTATCCGTTGGAAGTCACAGTCGAATGGCCATTTTATCACAATCCCTGACATGCGCCTTTTTGCAGTTTGCGAGGCGCTACGCAAGACCAAAACCCACTCATCGCCTGATAATAAAAAAGGCCGCATTATGGGAGGGTTAAGAGATGGAGAGGTGTGATGGACAGGGATAATGAGATTGAAAACGCATATTTACCCAGGGAAAAACTGCTGCAATTTGGCGTTGGTTCTCTCACGGACACTGAGCTGTTGGCACTCTTTTTGCGCACGGGCCACCAGGGAATGCACGTTCTTGTTTTCGCCAACATGCTATTACGTGAGTTTGGTTCCCTGCACCGCTTGTTGTCGGCAGACTATTCCCATTTCAAGAACGTGAAGGGGATTGGTGAAGCAAAATACACCCAACTCAACGCGATTGCCGAGCTGGCGAGGCGTTATTACTCGTCTCAGGGTGTCAAAGAACTCTCTTTGCTTACGCCAGGGAAGGTGCGGGAGTACGTTCAGAGCCAGTTGACGACCGAACAGCGTGAAATCTTTATGGTGCTGTTTTTGAATAATCAGCACCAGGTGATTAAATGTGAGCGTTTGTTCGCCGGAACGTTAAGCCACGTTGAAGTTCATCCGAGAGAAATTGTCCGCGAAGCGATGAAATGCAACGCCGGTGCCATTATACTGGCGCACAACCACCCATCAGGTAAGGCCGAACCCAGTAAAGCAGACCGGGCTATTACGGAACGCATCGTGAAAGTTTGCCTGTTTATGGAAATTCGAGTGCTTGATCATCTGGTTATTGGTCACGGAGAATACGTTTCTTTCGCTGAACGAGGGTGGATTTAAGCCATCAGGCGCGATCCATTGGGATCTTTGTCTGTTCGGGACTTGAGCACATGCCTCACACAGCGTATACTACGCCACCTTTGAGAATCTCGGGTTTGGCATTATGCGCCTGGCACTGTGGTTCACATTGAACCGCCAGGGACCAGGCTTGCAGCCTGACGAGGCGCCTAACCCTATACGAAGCTCGAGCTAATTTGATTTTTGGAGAATAGACATGTCCCGAGTCTGCCAAGTTACTGGCAAGCGTCCGGCGACCGGTAATAACCGTTCCCACGCACTGAACGCGACTAAACGCCGTTTCCTGCCGAACCTGCACTCTCACCGTTTCTGGGTTGAGAGCGAGAAGCGTTTTGTCACCCTGCGTGTATCTGCTAAAGGTATGCGTGTAATCGATAAGAAAGGCATCGATACAGTTCTGTCCGAACTGCGTGCCCGTGGCGAAAAGTACTAAGTACTTAGAGGAAATAAATCATGGCTAAAGGTATTCGTGAGAAAATCAAGCTGGTTTCTTCTGCTGGTACTGGTCACTTCTATACCACCACGAAGAACAAACGTACTAAGCCGGAAAAACTGGAACTGAAAAAGTTCGATCCAGTTGTCCGTCAGCACGTTGTATACAAAGAAGCCAAAATTAAATAATTCTGGTAACTTTGTTGAAGAAACCCGGCTCAGGCCGGGTTTTTTTATGCCTGCTTCCCGGAGGAGAGATGCCTGAATTACCAGAGGTAGAAACCAGTCGTCGCGGTATTGAGCCGCACCTGGTGGGTGAAACCATCCTGTATGCTGTTGTGCGCAATGCCCGGCTGCGCTGGCCGGTTTCTGATGAAATACATGCTCTGAGCGATAAGCCCGTGTTGAGCGTGCAGCGGCGAGCAAAGTATTTACTGCTGGAGCTGCCGGATGGCTGGATCATCATTCATCTGGGGATGTCCGGCAGTCTGAGGATCCTCGCAGAAGAGCTTCCTGCGGAAAAGCACGATCATGTCGATCTGATCATGAGTAACGGCAAAGTACTGCGCTATACCGATCCTCGTCGTTTTGGTGCCTGGCTGTGGGTCAAAGAGCTTGAGGGTAGCAATGTATTGTCTCATCTTGGCCCGGAGCCCTTGAGCGATGCATTCAGTGCGGAATACCTGCGTGAAAAATCGGCCAAAAAGAAAACGGCTATTAAGCCCTGGCTGATGGATAACAAACTGGTTGTTGGGGTAGGGAATATCTATGCCAGTGAATCTTTGTTCGCGGCGGGGATCCATCCTGACCGCAGCGCGCAGTCGCTATCAAAAAAAGAGTCTGAAACTCTGGTCGCAGCGATCAAGGCGGTATTGCAACGCTCAATAGAGCAAGGTGGAACCACCTTAAAAGACTTCCTTCAGTCCGATGGCAAACCAGGCTATTTTGCTCAGGAACTGCAGGTATACGGCCAGGAAGGAGAGCCTTGCAGGGTATGTGGTACACCGATTGCCGCCGCTAAGCACGCCCAGCGAAGCACTTACTATTGTCGTCACTGCCAGCGATAGTTATTTAAGCCTTTCGATAAGTGCGTTGCAGACATGCTCTGGCAGGAAGTGAGCGACATCTCCGTGATGGCGCGCCACTTCTTTGACCAGAGAAGAAGAGACAAACGACCACTCTTTAGATGGCATCAGAAATACACTTTCCAGTTCAGGCATGAGATGGCGGTTCATGTGGGCCAACTGCATTTCATATTCAAAATCAGCCGCGGTACGCAACCCACGCACCAACACGTTTGCCTGCTGGGTACGTGCAAAGCTTGCCATCAAATCGCTGAAACCGAGAACCTGAACGTTGGGTAAATGCGCCAGCGCCTGCTGTGCCAGCGCAACGCGTTCATCCAGCGTAAACAAAGCGTTCTTGCTGGGGCTTGCTGCAATGGCAAGTATCACCTGGTCAAACATACTGGCTGCACGGGTAACAATATCAATATGGCCGTTGGTGATGGGATCGAAAGTCCCCGGATAGATTGCCCGCTTTTGCATATCTGACCTTAGTGTGTTTTAGGGGGGAGATAAGGTTCCAGTAGCTGTAACAGGCGCTGTAATGCACCCTGATTCTGATAAAGCACTTCCACAGCATGGCGCCCGTAGAAGTTACGATAATCCTCATCTGTGAGCAAAGACGCAATCTCTTTTACTAATGATTGCTCGTCCGTCACGGTGATTAGGCCGTCTGCCTGCGACAGGCGCGCGCAGATATCTTTGAAGTTGAAGGTATGTGGACCCATTAATACTGGAATAGCGTGTGCGGCTGGTTCGAGGGGATTATGGCCACCTCGCTCAACTAAAGAGCCGCCAACAAAAGCCAGATCGGCAATTCCGTACAGCAACATCAATTCACCCATAGTATCGCCAATGACGACCTGCGTACTGGAAGACGGCACCTCTCCGGAAGAGCGAGTGATGTAGCTTAATCCGGCATTTCTGACAAGGTTAATGGCATCAGGGAAGCGTTCCGGGTGGCGTGGTACAAGGATCAGCAATAAATTAGGAAACTGCTTTAAAAGCGATTGATGAGCCTGCACTACGATGCTTTCTTCACCTTCGTGCGTGCTGGTGGCTATCCAGACCGGGCGGTGCGGTGCCCACTGCCGGCGAAGCGTCACGGCACGAGCAGCAAGCTGCGGTGTCACGGAGATATCAAATTTAAGGCTCCCGGTGACCGTCAATTGGCTTCGTTTTGCACCTAGTGAGATGAAGCGTTCACCGTCTTCTTCGTTCTGTGCGGCGATCAGCGTAATGCGCTGCAGCAGCGTTCGGACAAAATCACCAAGTTTTGCGTAGCCCTTTGCCGAGCGAGCAGAAAGTCTGGCATTGGCAATCACTAACGGGATATAGCGTTTGTGCAGCGCGGCTATCAGGTTTGGCCAAAGTTCGGTTTCCATGATAAGCACCAGTTTTGGATCGACTTTATCAAGGAAGCGATTTAATGCGCAGGGCAAGTCGTATGGCAGATAGACGTGCTGGACGTCTTCTCCGAAAGCGGACATGACCCTTTCTGAGCCGGTTGGCGTCATTGTCGTAACTGTAATCGGCAATTCTGGATAGCGGTGGCGAAGCGCGCGAACCAGAGGGATGGCGGCTAGCGTTTCCCCAACGGAAACCGAATGCAACATAATGCCACCTGGTTTGAGCGGCTTTTTATAGAAGCCGTAGCGCTCGCCAATGCGTTTGCGGTATGCCGGGGCTTTACGACCGCGCACCCACAATCGCAGCCAAATGAGTGGCTGTATGAGGTAAAGCAGTATGGTGTAAAGCAATTGGAGCATAGGATACGGCTGGCATTATGAATGTGCTGGGGATTCTATGTATTTAACCTGAGCTTTGCCATTACTTTTGCGGGTTTTGGGCGAAAACCGGATGGATACCTTCAGTCGACGATACGTAAAGTATGTATTGCAGCTAAGTTTTTGAACTGGTGAATAGTGCGAGAGTCAAAAGTGAAGTGATAGTTGGGCTGAATAAGTGAGGATTGATTTAATTATATTATTTATCATTGATTTATGCTGTTGTGTGTATCCTTCGGCATGGGTAGCGATAAGTGATACACTACGCACGAAAATGGACACGTTGTCAGTGAACAGGTAGCTGTAGAGCCTGGGGCGGTAGCGTGCTTTTTTGTTTAAACAATTTCTGAACCTCATACCAAAAGAGCCTCTTGTGGAAAAGCGATTCAAAAATGTCTTGATCATTAAAATGCGATTTCATGGGGACATGTTGCTGACAACGCCAGTAATCAGTACGGTAAAACGTAACTACCCCGACGCTAAAATTGATGTGTTACTGTATGATGATACAAAACCAATTTTGTCAGAAAACTCAGAAATAAATACGCTGCTGGGTGTTAGTAAGAAAAAAGAATCATTAAGAAATAAGGTACATAATTTTTATCACTTGTTAAAAATTTTACGTAAAAATAAATATGATTTAGTGATAAATTTAACCGATCAATGGTTAATTGCTTTATTAGTTCGTTTCCTTCCTGCAGGTATAAAGCTTTCTCACGATTTTCCGCATCGCCAAAAGGCTTTCTGGGTAAATAGTTTTACTCATCTCGTTCCAGTTGTTGGCGATCATGTTGTTGAGCGGAATTTGTCTGTGCTAGCTCCTTTGGGAATTAAGGACTATGTTACTGAGCTTTCAATGCATTATAAAAAAGCTGACTGGGATAATATTCAGGATCAATTGAATAAGCTTGATGTCACGCAGCGATACATTGTTATTCAGCCTACAGCAAGACAGATCTTTAAATGTTGGGATAACATTAAGTTTAGTCAGTTAATTGACCATATTCACGATCGTGGTTACTCAGTTGTTTTGACTTCCGGGCCTGGTAATGAAGATTTGGATTGTATTCATGATATCGCTACTGAATGCAAAATAACTCCCGTGACAGCGTTGGCAGGTAAAACAACATTTCCTGAATTGGCAGCTCTGATTCAACATGCTGCTTTATTCATCGGTGTCGACTCTGCGCCTATGCACATTGCGGCGGCTGTGAATACGCCCATTATATGCTTATTTGGGGCAACAGATCATATTGCATGGCGTCCTTGGACTAATAACATGATTTTGCTTTGGGCTGGAAACTATCAGGCCATGCCTTCAAGAGATAATCTCGATCGTAGTAAAAAGTATCTTTCGGTTATTCCAGTGGAAGATGTCATTAATGCTGCGAATCAGGTTTTAAATGGCGAATATATTCACGTATAGGGAAATTTATTATGGTCATTGCAATTTGTCTTTATAAATATTTTCCTTATGGTGGATTGCAGCGTGATTTTATGCGAATCGCCTCAACTATTGCGAATCGTGGGCATCACGTTAGAGTTTATACTCGCTCGTGGCAAGGAGAACGTTCCCCTGACTTTGAATATGTTGATGTCCCTGTTTCAGCATATTCAAATCATAAACGTGATAAGCAGTATTCAGAATGGGTATTAGCGCATTTATCCCGGCATCCTGTAGATTGTGTTCTTGGTTTCAATAAAATGCCTGGGCTGGATTATTATTATGCTGCGGATATTTGTTATGTTGCAAAAGTCGCAAAAGAAAAAGGTTTCTTTTATCGTCTGACTGGGCGATATAAACATTACTCTCAATTTGAGAATGCTGTGTTTCATCGGGGCGGAAAAACAAAACTGCTTATGCTTACCGGTAATCAAATAAGTGATTTTAAACGCTTTTATAATACCGAGTCAGAGCGTTTTCAGCATCTCCCGCCGGGTGTTTATCCGGATAGAAAATACAGTAATCAGGAAAATAATAGCAGAAGTATTTATCGCGAAAAAAATGGCATAGCCGATGACTGTTTTTTGGTGCTGCAGGTAGGATCTGATTTCTCAAGAAAAGGTGTCGATCGGTCTATAATAGCACTTGCAGCACTGCCTGAAGAAATACGTAAGCAAACCAGTTTATTTGTTGTTGGCCAGGATGAACCCCGTGCATTTGCCGCGTTAGCCGAAAAATTAGGGGTAACAGCTAACGTACATTTCTTCGCCGGCCGTGATGATGTTGCCGGTTTAATGACAGCGGCAGATCTATTAATTCATCCCGCCAAACAAGAAGCTGCCGGAATTGTATTGGTAGAAGCGATTGCCGCTGGTTTACCTGTATTGGTGACCGAATGTTGTGGTTATGCACATTATATTGCTTCAGCACAGTGTGGTGTGGTGTGCAGTGAGCCCTTCCAGCAGGATGTCCTGAATCAGGCAATGTATAAAGCGCTGTCTGACTCCTCTCTTCGGGAAGCATGGAGAAAAAATGCAAGGCATTACACTGATACTCAAGACCTTTTTAGCTTACCAGAGCGTGTAGCAGATATAATCACAGGTAAAATTGATGGTTGAATTAAAAGAGCCGTTTGCCACGCTGTGGCAGGGAAAAAATCCATTTGTTGAGGTGAAAAAGCTTCAAGGCGAAGTTTTTCGTGAATTAGAGACCCGCCGTACACTGCGTTTTGTCTGTGAGGAAAAAGAATATTTTCTTAAATGGCACTCTGGTACGACTTACCATGAGGTCTTTAAGAATTTACTTTCTTTTCGCTTACCCGTTCTTGGTGCTGATAGGGAATGGAAAGCAATACATCGCCTGGCTGAGTTGGGCGTCGACACTATGCAGGGTGTTGCCTACGGTGAGATGGGATGGAATCCTGTTAAAAAAACATCATTTATTATTACTGAAGCACTGACGCCAACGGTGAGTCTGGAAGATTATTGTGATAGTTGGAGTGATAACCCTCCTCGTTTAGGTATTAAAATCCAACTAATACAGCGTATTGCTGAGATGGTTCGCAAGATGCATTTGGGCGGAGTCAATCACCGGGACTGTTACCTCTGTCATTTCCTTTTACATTCACCCCTTGGTGCTAATGCAGAGAATTTGAAAATATCTATCATAGATTTACATCGGGCACAAATAAGAAAAAAAGTACCTTTGCGTTGGCGCAATAAAGATTTAATTGGTCTGTATTTTTCATCGTCAAAAATTAATATAACTGATCGCGATGTATATAGATTCTTAAAGGTTTATTTCAATAGTAGTTTGAGAGAAATCTTGAAAAGAGAACATTCATTTATTCGCCAGGCATCTGAGAAAGCTAAGCATATTGCAGAGCGTACTGTGCGTAAATCTTTGTAATGTCAGTTTTTGATGATGAAAAATCTACAGTTTAAATGGTGAGGTTAGATTTTTACATCACTAGTTGAATTTTTAATTTATAGGGCTTATATGTTCTCAAGTGCTAGTGTACAGTGTTATAAGAATAAATATACTGTATGTGTATTGCTTTTGTCATTCTTGATTCTATGCTTTATTTGGCCTATCCAAAGTAATATCCTGCCTGCAAACAGGAATTTTATAATTTATCTCAGTGTGATCCTTACGCTATTTTTATATTGTAAGAAAAAATATATTCGATATGAATTAGACCCGAGCGGAAAATATGGTCTCTATTTACTTATTTCCTTTTTGGTATTTACATTACTCAACGGATTATTTGTTGCACCTGATCTCATAGAAATGGTCAGAAGTTGGCAAGGACAGTATTTACGAGCTGGGTTGTTGTTCTTTGTTGGGCTGTATTTGTTTCCAATTTGTAGTTTTCACTTTAAGGGTTTAAACAAAAACAGGCTATTCTCATATGTTATACTTTTTTCATTGATTATAGTTTTTATTCAGTTACTACAATTTTTATATTATTTCTTCAAGACTGGTGAGCTTTTGTGGGGAGAAACATGGATTGTTCCAACACGTACTGAAATGAGCTTCCAGATCAATCTTGTGACAGGTTTGCTGTTGGCCGAAATAGCTTGCAGGGTATTCCTTCATCGTCAGTTTCTAATATTTAAAACTTGGTTAATTGCCACTGCTATTATTTTGTGTTTTATTTGCTCAGCTATCATTAAAACCCGCTGGGGGACTGTCGGGATGATTGGTAGCACAATTTCTATTTGCTGTTTTATTGCGTTAAAAGAATTGAGTAAAAAAAACCTACCTAAGCTGCTTTCAGCATTCGTATTAATAGTTATCACCGTTGGCGTTATAGGTTACACGTCATGGCATCAGGACAGTCGTTGGAAAACCCTGAGGATGGATATGGTGGCCGGCTGGAGCGTAGATATGCATAGCCGCTGTTATAATGGTTTTGAGGGTCCACTGATGCAGGATAAAGATGGACGCATTATGGATGATTCGAATAGTTGTCGAGCATCTTTCTTCCATCAGGGAATTGAGTTAATTAAAGAAAATCCATTTGGTAGCGGCCCGCGTAAAGATGCCTTCTTAGTGCTCTTACAAAAAGAATTTAATGATCCAATTATTAAACAATCCAACAGTCATTATGGGTTAATCGATGTTTCGCTTCAGAATGGTATTATCGGACTAATTATTTGGCTAGCTTTTGTTTTTTCTATGATCCTGATTGGATGGCGAAAGTTTTCACGTGAGTCAAATATTATTGGTTTGTATCTTTCATTATTTACGGTGAGCTTCTTATTCCGTTCTGGTGTGGATAATATGATGCGAGATCATTTCCTTGAACAAAATTTGGCTCTGACTGGACTGATGCTTGGTTTGATTTTTACTCCAAAAATTTCTCGAGATGAAAAATGAAAGTATTAATTATTCGTAGGGATAATATCGGTGATTTGATATTAACAACACCACTCATTTCTACGCTTGCAAAAGACCTTGGTTGTAAGGTGGGTTTATTAGTTAATACTTATAATGAATCTATTCTTGAGCATAATCCCAATGTGGAAAAGGTTTTTTTATACAGTAAGCTTCATCATCGTAAGGAGGGGACGTCAAAAATAAATGTTCTCTTCCAAAGACTGAAAACAATGATTAACTTACGCCGTGAGAAATATGATGTTGCGATCATTGCGAAAGAGCGGTGGGATAAACGTCCATTATTGTGGGCTAAGTTGTCTGGAGCGAAAAGAGTTATCGCGATAGGTAATAATTGTCCAGATAGCATCACTGATGCAATTCCAGAAACGGAAGAGAAGCTTCATTTAGTTAACTTATTGGCCATGCTGGGTACCCCTCTTGGATGTACATCGGCACCGGGTCCATTAGAGTTGTATGTCACGGAAGAAGAAGTTAATGCGATAAAGTCAAAAATAAACTTTCCTGAAGATCATCTGCCAGTTTATGGATTACAGATTAGTTCTCGTAGAATCGAACAGCAGTGGCCAAAAGAGCTTTTTGTCGAATTTGCTCGTAGATTAGCGGAAAGAGAGTCTTGCCATATTCTTCTGTTTTGGTCACCAGGAAAATCTGATAATCAACAGCATCCTGGTGATGATGAGAAAGCTGACTTTATTCTTGAGCAATGTGCCGATCTTTCCATTATTGCGGTAAAAACAAAAAACGTACGTGAGTTAATGGCCGGAATGACGTTATGCGACCAGATTGTCACGAGTGATGGCGGAGCATTGCATATTGCTGCAGGTGTGAAAAAACCTATCGTTGCATTGTTTGGCAATAGGGCTGAATGGCTGTGGACACCGTGGGGTGTTCCATTCGAAATGTTGCAGGGCAGAGATTATGATGTCAGAAACATCAGTGTCGATGATGTGATAAATCGCTTTGTTACATTACGTGAGCGCGTGAAAGAGTCATAAAACCATGCCTGATAAGGCAATGGTATCTCATTCTGTTTTAGAATAATTTAAATGGGTATTGCTTAATGATTAGAGCATTAAGGAAAAGGATCCAGCTATGGCTGGTTAATTTTTTCCTAATTATTTACACTCGTCAAAAGAACCTGTATTCAAGCCGACGTGTATTTGAACTCGATGATAAGAGCGATTTTACTAATATACTAATATACTCTTCTACCGCTCTTGGGGATTTTATGATGAATTCCCCTGCTATTCATGAGATTAGGAAAAGATTTCCTTCTGCAAATATTACCTTAGTGTGTAATAAGAAAATGTATAGTTTTCTTAAAGAAGGAACAGAGTGGGATAATTTAATCAGTTGGGATAATAAATTTACTACGCTTTTTCAGTTAGTAAAGGAAATTAAAAAGCATGGCTCCCCAGAATTAACCGTTATTCTCCATTCGCATACGCCATATGATTTCTTAAGTGCTATATTGTCAGGCACGAAGTTTATTTTCGTAGATAATGATAAACAAGACTTACCGCTAGTCAGCAAATGGGCGACGAATCATATTAGTAAATTCGTAGGGCATACCATTCAGCGGAAGTTGGAATTAATTTCTCCGCTGTTAGACACAAATCCTGATAACAGGATGCGTCTTCCCTTTCCGGTTGAAAAGACCCTTAGTGAAAATGACGCTAGCTATAGGTGGATTGGTTTCCAGATGGGGGCTTCATCCTATAAAAAATGTTGGCCTGTTCAGCGATTTGTCACACTTGCAAGCCAACTCTTTACTTCTCCTGATGTGAGAATTGTGCTTATAGGCGCCCCAAATGAACGCCCTTTGCAAGATGAATTCATGCAAAATCTGGATCCTGGCTTCCATAACAGAGTAAAACCTTTAATTGGCGAAACGTCGCTGAAAGAATTAATTCAGGAAGTTAAAAATATGGATCTGTTGGTGACTTCTGACACCGGGCCTATGCACCTTGCGGTGGCGATGCAGATACCTACCGTGAGTATGTTTGTTATTACCTCCCCATACCTGTATGGACCTTTCCAGGATCCACAATTACATTCAGTTATTTATAAAGCCTATACCGCTCTGGATGAGTTGAAGTATAAGTCGGCGTTAGAGAAAATTAGCTGTGATGAAGTACTCAGCCGAATCACAGTCTATTTTAGTCAGAAAGTATAAAGACTAGACACCCTGATGTTGCACAGGCATTCGGGGTGTTTATTTGAATGTGTTCTTAATTTTTTCTAGTACTTCTCTTGAGGAGAGTTTTGACATCTTGTCGTCAGGGGCGTTACACACCTCCTGATTTTTCCCATACCCCCCAATCAGCCCCGGATCTGTCGGTCCGTAAAGCGTTACATTCGGGCGGTCTAATGCGGCGGTAAGATGGCTTAATCCTGTATCAACGGAAACCACATATTTTGCCCCCGCCAATACTTTAGCCACTTCTTCAAGCGTCATTTTCGGTAAGACGTCAACAAAATCAAACCCTTCTGCCAGCCGCTTTGCCCTTGCTTCTTCATGCGGTGCTCCCCACGGAAGCTTAATGCGAACCCCTGAACCCTTCAGCAGGCTAATCAGCTCACGCCAGTGAGTTTCTGGCCAGTGTTTATCATCTCGTGTCGTCGCATGTAAGAATACGGCATATTGGCCATTATTCGCCTTCAGAGAGTTCAGAAAATGGGATGCGATTGCATAATCACCCTGCCGCTCTGATTGGGGATATCCCAGGCTCTTAGCAAAAAGCTCACGCACGCGCTCAACCGCGTGTTGCTGCTTAGCCACGCTGTGTCTAACGTTGTAGAACAGGCTGGCCAGTGGCTCACGTGCGCTGTGCCAATCCATGCCGTGCTTTATGCCATGCGCCTTGCGAGTGACCAGCGCGGCACTTTTTACCAGCCCCTGAGCATCGATAATGCAGTCATATTCTCTGGCCTTCAGCTCCTTATAGAACACTTCTCGTTCAGCGCGTGTTTTAGAAGCAAACCAGCTTTTACGCCAGCGACGGATCGCCACCGGGAATACTTTATCCACGGCCGGATGCCAGCTCGGGATCTGGGCAAAGCCTTCTTCAACAACCCAATCGAACTTGATACCCGGAATGGCATGCATCGCGTCCGTAAGCGCAGGAAGAGAGTGAAGAACATCACCCATCGAAGATGTTTTAACGAGAAGAACACGCATCAGTCTTCCTTGCTGCGGGTTAACAGTTCAGTCAATACAACCAGCACGCTCTCGGGCGTGATATCGATCAGGCTTTGATGATAGCCCTCAGCGGCATCGCCTTTACGCACTTTATGGTAGCCGCTGATCAGGCGAATAACCTTCGCTTTATGGGAAAGCGGTGGCGTGAAGTCTGGACTGCTTGGGCCGTAAAGTGCCACCAGCGGACGGTCGAGTGCGGCTGCAACATGCATCAGGCCGGAATCATTGGTGACCACGCCCTCGCAAGCGGCAAGCAATATCACGGCCTGTTCAAGCTGGGTATCCCCGGCAAGGTTACGGCACCATGCCTGCTGCTCAGTGGTGAGGGCAGCAAGAATATCTTTACCAGCGTCCTTATCCTTGGCAGAGCCGAAGAGCACAACCTGATAGCCAGCATCAATGAGTTTTGCTGCGAGCGCGGCGTAATGATAGTGCGGCCAACGCTTTGCCGGGCCGAACTCTGCTCCGGGGCAGAAACCTATCATCGGACGCTGTGACTCGAGATTAAAGGCAGCGCAGGCCTGTGTTTTCTCACCTTCACTGACATGAAGTTGAGGCCAAAGGAGTGGCTGTGGGAGATCTTTCGCCGACTGCATTACGCCCTTGTCGTAACCTAAAGCGACGTAGCGTTCTATCATTAAAGGCCAGGCTTGTTTGTCCAGCTTGCGGCTGTCATTCAGCAGGCCGTAACGCAATTCGCCCAGCCAACCCGTGCGATGAGGAATGTTGGCAAAAAAAGGAACTAGTGCGGACTTAAAGGAATTGGGCAGGACGTAAGCACGATCATAGCGCTTATCCCGAAGGCTATGACCCAGACGGCGGCGTTCTGCGATTTGCAGCGCCCCGTGACCTAGCGGCATAGCGATCGCCTCGTTCACTTCCTGCATACGTGATAATAGCGGACGGCACCACGCGGGTGCCATCACATCAATGATCGCCTGGGGATAACGCGCCTTGAGCGTGCGATAGAGACTTTGCGACATCATCATGTCGCCCACCCATGACGGGCCAATCACCAGAATTTTCATGCTTTTCCTGTGCAGCTTATGCGTCGCGATTTAACCATTTCATGTATTCCGCAACCCCTTGGGCAACGGTTTTGAACGGCTTGTCGTAACCCGCAGCGCGCAGATTGGTTAAGTCGGCTTCAGTATAAGCCTGATAGCGACCTTTTAGCTTTTCCGGGAAAGGAATGTACTCGATGCTGCCTTTGTTGTGATACGCCAGCGCTGCATCTGCCACGGCCTGGAAGGATTCCGCACGGCCGGTACCGCAGTTGAAAATACCGGAAACACCATTTTCCCAGAACCAGAGGTTAACGGCGGCCACATCACCCACATAGATGAAGTCACGCTTGAAGCCGTCACTGCCTTCAAAGAGTTTAGGATTTTCACCGTTATTCAATTGGGTGTTGAGGTGGAAGGCGACGCTCGCCATGCTGCCTTTGTGGCCTTCACGCGGCCCGTAGACGTTAAAGTAGCGGAAGCCGGTCACCTGAGAGTTCGCTTCTGGCAGGATTTGGCGCACATATTCATCAAACAGGAATTTTGAGTAACCATATACGTTCAGCGGCTGTTCATATTCGCGTGATTCGATGAAGTCTTTATTGCGTCCACCGTAGGTCGCGGCGGAAGAGGCGTAGAGGAACGGAATTTCACGCTCCAGGCAGTAGTGCAGAATTTCTTTAGAGTACTGATAGTTGTTGTCCATCATGTACTTGCCGTCCCACTCGGTGGTGGAGGAGCAGGCACCTTCATGGAAGATGGCGTCGATATCACCGAAGTCTTCCCCGGCCATAATTTGGATCAGGAAGTCTTCCTTATCCATGTAGTCGGCGATGTCCAGATCAACCAGGTTAACAAATTTAGTCCCGTCTTTGAGGTTATCCACTACCAGGATATCGCGGTAGCCTTGCTCATTCAGTGACTTAACAATGTTGCTGCCGATCATGCCGGCGCCGCCAGTAACGATAATCATAAGTTTAACCTTTAAAAAGTGGAGCTTTCAGGCCATAGACCTGATGCGCTAATGGCTCTTATCATACCATTACAATTAAAGACCCGCCTAATGAGCGGAAGTTTTTCACCCTCGTGATTTATCCTGCAAAAATCATATTCCCTGAAGCGTAATCTCGTCTCCTGGTATAGGTTTGGGTAATATATGCCGAAATTTGCCATGCCTGGAGAATCGCGATGCGCGAAGATTTTTACAAGCAGTTGACCTCCCAGCTCGAGACGGCTCGTGCGGAAGGGTTATTTAAAGAAGAGCGTATTATCACCTCCGCCCAGCAGGCGGACATCACCGTCGCGGACGGTAGCCACGTTATTAACTTCTGCGCCAACAACTATCTGGGCCTCGCTAACCATCCGCAGCTGATTGAAGCGGCTAAACAGGGGATGGATAAACACGGTTTTGGTATGGCTTCGGTCCGCTTCATTTGTGGTACTCAGGACAGCCACAAACAGCTGGAAAGCAAGCTGGCCGATTTCCTGGGAACGGACGATGCGATTCTCTACTCCTCCTGCTTCGACGCCAATGGCGGCCTGTTTGAGACGCTGCTTGGGCCGGAAGACGCCATCATTTCTGATGCGTTAAACCATGCTTCAATTATTGACGGGGTTCGCCTGTGCAAAGCCCAGCGTTATCGCTATGCCAACAACGATATGCAGGAGCTGGAAGCTCGTCTGAAAGAGGCTCGCGCTGCGGGTGCTCGCCACGTGATGATCGCCACCGACGGCGTGTTCTCAATGGACGGCGTGATTGCCAACCTGCAGGGCGTTTGTGACCTGGCGGATAAGTACAATGCGCTGGTTATGGTCGATGACTCCCACGCTGTGGGCTTTGTAGGTGCCAATGGGCGCGGTACGCACGAATACTGCGATGTTATGGACCGGGTTGATATTATTACCGGCACGCTGGGTAAAGCGCTGGGTGGTGCTTCAGGTGGCTACACCGCTGGTCGCAAAGAAGTTATCGAATGGCTTCGCCAGCGTTCCCGTCCTTACCTGTTCTCGAATTCACTCGCACCAGCCATCGTTTCCGCCTCTATCAAGGTCCTGGAAATGCTGGAGTCAGGTGCAGAGCTGCGTGAGCGTCTGTGGTCCAACGCACGTCTGTTCCGTGAAAAAATGAGCGCTGCCGGGTTTACGCTTGCTGGTGCCGATCACGCGATTATTCCAGTGATGCTTGGTGAAGCGGTTGTGGCGCAAAACTTTGCGCGCGAGCTGCAAAAAGAAGGTATTTATGTCACCGGTTTCTTCTATCCGGTGGTGCCAAAAGGTCAGGCGCGTATTCGCACCCAAATGTCGGCGGCGCATACCCCTGAGCAAATCGAACGTGCGGTAGATGCGTTTACGCGCATCGGTAAGCAATTAGGCGTTATCGCTTAAGGGAGCGGTCATGAAAGCATTAGCAAAACTGAAGGCGGAAGAAGGCATCTGGATGACGGATGCTCCCAAGCCGGAAATGGGTCATAACGATCTGCTGATCAAAATTCGTAAAACGGCGATTTGCGGGACCGACGTCCATATTTACAACTGGGACGAATGGTCGCAAAAAACTATTCCTGTTCCTATGGTTGTAGGCCACGAATACGTGGGTGAAGTGGTCGGCATTGGCCAGGAAGTGAAAGGCTTCAAGATTGGCGACCGCGTTTCCGGCGAAGGGCATATCACCTGTGGGCACTGCCGTAACTGCCGCGGCGGGCGTACCCACCTGTGTCGTAACACTACCGGCGTGGGTGTGAACCGCCCTGGCTGTTTTGCTGAGTATTTGGTTATCCCGGCGTTTAATGCGTTCAAGATCCCGGACAATATCTCAGACGACCTGGCTTCCATCTTCGACCCGTTCGGTAACGCAGTGCACACGGCACTTTCGTTCGACCTGGTGGGCGAAGATGTGCTGGTCTCCGGTGCGGGCCCTATCGGGATCATGGCGGCGGCAGTAGCGAAGCATGTCGGCGCGCGTAACGTGGTGATTACCGACGTGAACGAATACCGTCTTGAGCTGGCGCGCGAAATGGGTATTACCCGTGCGGTTAACGTCAGCAAAGAAAGCTTGCAGGACGTAATGAGCGAGCTGGGGATGACCGAAGGATTTGACGTGGGCCTGGAGATGTCCGGGGCGCCTCCAGCATTCCGCACAATGCTGGATACCATGAACCACGGTGGCCGTATTGCGATGCTGGGGATCCCGCCGTCAGATATGTCTATCGACTGGACCAAAGTTATCTTTAAAGGATTGTTTATTAAAGGTATCTATGGGCGAGAGATGTTTGAAACCTGGTACAAGATGGCCGCCCTGATTCAGTCTGGCCTGGATCTGTCCCCGATTATCACCCACCGCTTCTCTATAGATGAGTTCCAGAAAGGCTTTGACGCGATGCGTTCCGGGCAGTCCGGCAAAGTTATCCTGAGCTGGGATTAATCATTAAGCCAGAGGGCATCGCGCCCTCTGGTTTTTCAATCAGGCCTGTTTGTCCCAACCCTGCCACTGATGCTGGAGATATTTCACCAGCGCGCTCTCGGCAATACTTTCACTGATGACTTTAAAGTAGGCGGTAGCGTACACCGGTTCGAGAGGCTGCTTCGGTTTACACACCTTCACGCCACGGAACGGGTTACGCGGCGGCGGCTGTTTGCCTGGCTGAGTATTATTCGGCGTTGAGGTATCTACCTGCGGTTCATTAAGCAGGCTGCTTGGACGCACCAGCGTGATGTCCGGTGGCAGGTTGTACACCATTTGCTGGAGAACGCGAACGGTTGAAGGGTGAGGATGACCAATGGCGATCGCTGACCCCGTTTTGCGAGCAAGCTGGATAGCGCGATTGAACTGAAAGCGAATATCCGCCTCGTTCTGAGTATCGTCGAGGAACACTTTCCGTTTAATCACTTTGACACGAGTGCCTGCCGCGGCGCGCGTGGCCTGGCTGTTACCGATGGTCATGCTGTCCAGGAAATAGAGATTGTACTGCTCCAGCGACTGCATCACCTTTTGCATGCCGAACAGGCTGGAGGTCATTGCGCTGCCCATATGGTTATTCATCCCAACGGCATAAGGGACTTTGTTCACCGCGTCGCGGATAATTCTCTCGATTTCGCCGCTGCTCATGTCCGGGCGGAGCGTATCTTTCTCTAGCGGTTGTTTGCTGAGTGGTGCCATCGGCAGATGGATCAGAACTTCATGCCCGGCGTTATGGGCTTTGGTGGCCATTTCGCGAGCGTGTGGCGCGTTGGGAAGCACGGCGACGGAGACGTTAGTCGGCAGGGCCAGCACCAGGTTTTCCTGCTGAGGGCGATAGCCAAAGTCATCAATGACTATTGAGAGCTTACCGGCCCATGCGGAGGTGGCCAGCATTAGCCCGCTGGCGGCGGCGAAAAAAACGGTGCGGAACTGAGGCAAAACTTATCTTCCCAACCACGGTTGTGGATTCACTGCCTGGCCCTGGCGACGAATTTCGAAATAGAGTGACGGACGGCCCTGACCGCCACTGCTACCGACCAGCGCAATAGGTTGCCCGGCACGTACCTGGGTGCCGACGCTGACTAACGCGCTCTGGTTGTAGCCGTAGAGACTCATATCGCCCTTACCGTGTTCAATGACGACAACAAGACCATAGCCCTGAAGCCAGTCGGCAAGGATCACGCGTCCGTCGGCAATGGCTTTAACTTCCGTGCCTTCCGAAGCCGCAATAACGATACCTTTCCAACGTAGTTCACCTTGCAGCTGTTCGCCATAGCGATGCAGTAACGAACCGCGAACCGGCCAGTATGCCTGCCCACGTGGCGCACCCAGGCCACCTGTTCTCGACATCAATGAACGCTCGCTTTCGGTTGGCTTGTAGGTTGTGCCTTTGTTGGAGGCTTCCTGCTGTTTATTGCGAACCTGCTCTGCTTCGCGTGCCTCACGCTCGGCTCGAGCTTTTGCTGCGGCTTCTGCACGGGCTATCTGATTTTGTAAGCGCGCCTGGTTCTGGCGCATTTCACTCAGCTTCTGCTGATCCTGCTGAATGGAGGATTCCAGGCCTGCCAGCGTCTTTTTACGTTCGTTGCGGGCGCTCTCCAGCTTGGCCTGCTGCGCCTGCTGGTCGTACAGCAAGGTTTGCTGTTCGCTTTGCTTACTTTCCAGCTCGATTTTTTGCTGTGCGGCTTCCGCTTTGGTCTGTTTTAACTCTTCGATAGTCTGCTGGCGTGCAGCGTTAAGGTAGCCGAAATAGGCCTGTAGCCGCTGGCCACGCTGGCTTTCTTCGCCGCTAAGAATCAGCTGAATGCCGGTATGCTGGCCCTGACGAAACGCCGCATCCAGCTGGGCAGCCAGGTTACGTTCCTGGGTTGCCTGTTGTTTTTGCAGTTTGGCGAGGGAGTTGTTCAGCGTCGCGATTTGATTGTTTAAATCCGCGAGAGTGTTCTGGGTTTCACGCAGCTTGCGGCTGGCCGCAGAAATTGCTTCTTCCTGCGCTTTTAGCTGAGCGAGTAAAACGGAGCGTTGCTGCTGCTGCTGACGCACCGCACGTTCTTTGGCGGCGATATCCTGTTGGATGGATTGCAGCTGCTGTTTGTCGTCAGCATGGCTGGAAAAAGGCCATAACAAGACGCCAGCGCTGAACACGCTGGCGTAGATAACGGGCTTCACAGCCCATGTCTTTGAAAAAATCGCCTTTCCCCTCATGGGGAGGGATTATTCCACGATGAACAGCGGCTTGCCAGTCATCTCGTGCGGGATTTCCATTCCCATCAGGCTCAACATGGTTGGCGCGATGTCAGAAAGCTTGCCGCCAGCGACAGCTTTCAGGTTTTTCTCACCTACGTAGATCAGCGGAACCGGCAGGCTGGTGTGCGCGGTATGGGCCTGGCCGGTAGCCGGGTCGCGCATTTGCTCTGCGTTGCCGTGGTCTGCAGTGATCAACAGCTGACCGCCAACGGCCTCAACGGCTTTAACCACCTGAGCGACGCAGTTGTCGAGGGCTTCAACGGCGGAAATCGCAGCATCATAAACGCCGGTATGGCCGACCATGTCACCGTTCGGATAGTTGCAGATGATGGTGTCGTATTTGCCGCTGTTGATGGCGCTCAGCAGCTTATCGGTCAGTTCAGCAGAGCTCATTTCAGGCTGCAGATCGTAGGTCGCCACTTTCGGAGAATTCACCAGGACGCGGTCTTCACCCGCGAACGGCTCTTCAACGCCGCCGTTGTAGAAGAAGGTCACGTGAGCGTATTTCTCGGTTTCGGAGATGCGCAGCTGGGTTTTATTGTGTTTCGCCATCCACTCCCCGAAGGTATTGGTCAGCGAAGCAGGTGGGTAAGCGCAGGCCGTTTTAATGTCTGCGGCATATTCAGTCAGCATCACGAAGTCGCCAAACTGCACTACTTTTTTGCGGCTAAAACCGTCGAAATCGGCGTTAACAAAGGCGCGAGTGATCTGGCGGGCACGGTCAGCGCGGAAGTTCATGAAGATCAATGCATCGCCGTCATTCATAGCAGATTCGGCTTCGCCTGCGGCGCGAATCACGGTTGGCTTAACGAATTCATCGTTTTCGTCGCGAGTGTAAGCTGCTTCCAGACCGGCAACCGCATTGTCTGCCTGGAATTCGCCTTTGGCCTGAGTCATCAGGTCGTAAGCCAGCTCAACACGATCCCAGCGGTTGTCGCGGTCCATGGCGTAGTAACGGCCAATCAGGGTGGCAACGCGGCCTTTGCCCAGCTCAGCGAACTTGTCGGCAAATTTCTTCAGGGAAGATTCTGCGCTGCGTGGCGGCGTGTCACGGCCATCAAGGAAAGCATGCAGATAAATAGCTTCAGCGCCTCGCTCGGCCGCCAGCTCGATCATCGCCAGAATATGGTCTTCATGGCTGTGAACGCCGCCAGGGGAAACCAGGCCCATGATATGTACCGCTTTACCGGCGGCAACGGCTTTGTCTACCGCACCGGTCAGAACTGGATTAGCAAAGAAAGCACGTTCTTTAATTTCAACGTCCAGGCGAGTCAGATCCTGGTAGACGATGCGGCCAGCACCGAGGTTGACGTGGCCCACTTCGGAATTACCCATTTGCCCATCAGGCAGGCCCACTTCCAGGCCTGATGCGTTGATCAGGGTATGCGGACGCTGGGCCCACAGGCTATCCATCACCGGCGTTTTAGCATTAAGAATCGCGTTATCCTGCTGCTCTTCGCGGTGGCCATAGCCATCGAGAATAACCAGGACCATAGGTTTTTTAGTAACCGACATTGCAACAACCTCTGAGTCTAAGACAAAATTTGCGTAATTTTACTACAGCCGATCCGGGCGAATAGCCGCAGAAGATCAAAGAAAGAGGTTGGATGGCGATCGGATTTCATCAGTCTGGTTCTTTTTTTCCGTAACAGCCCGCAGAATCCACATAACATTATTCAGACTGGCTGTAATTGCCACAACGCGAAGGTATACTCCCCACCTGGTTTTCTCATCATTACTTAGTCGGGAGTTATTACCCCCCATGCAAGAAATTATGCAATTCGTAGGTCGCCACCCCATACTTAGTCTGGCGTGGGTTGGCCTGCTGGCCGCGGTACTTTTCATGACCTTTAAAGGCCTGGCTTCTAAAGTCAAAGTGATCACTCGTGGTGAAGCCACTCGCTTAATTAACAAAGAAGATGCGGTGGTGGTTGATATACGCCAGCGCGACGACTTCCGTAAAGGCCACATTGCAAATTCACTGAACGTGCTGCCAACTGAAATCAAAAGCGGCAACTTGGGTGAACTTGAAAAACACAAAACGAAGCCCATTATTGTGGTATGCGCTAACGGTGTTTCTTCACAAGAATCAGCGGCTTTGTTGCACAAGGCTGGTTTTGAGCAGGTTGCGCTGCTAAAAGAAGGTATTGCCGGCTGGAGCGGGGAAAACCTGCCGCTGGTTCGCGGTAAATAATCTGGAAAACTGAGGTAAACCATGGCGAATATTGAGATCTATACCAAAGCGACTTGTCCTTTTTGCCACCGCGCAAAAGCCCTGCTGAACGAAAAAGGCGTGGCGTTCCAGGAATTGCCTATTGATGGTGATGCCGCTAAGCGGGAAGAGATGATCAAACGCAGTGGTCGCACCACGGTACCGCAGATTTTTATTGACGCACAGCACATTGGCGGTTGCGATGACTTGTACGCACTGGACGCGCGTGGTGGACTCGATCCCCTGCTGAGCTAGTGCGGTTTGTCTGCCGTGTATCGCAGAGTAAGGACGTTTAAATTTAAGGGTTAACAATGTCAGAACAAAACAATACAGAAATGGGTTTCCAGATTCAGCGTGTTTACACCAAGGATGTCTCTTTCGAAGCACCTAACGCACCGCACGTTTTCCAGAAAGACTGGCAGCCGGAAGTAAAACTGGATCTGGATACTGCATCCAGCCAGCTGGCTGAAAATGTTTATGAAGTTGTGCTGCGCGTAACCGTGACCGCTACGCTGGGCGAAGACACTGCTTTCCTGTGTGAAGTTCAGCAGGCGGGTATCTTCTCCGTTGACGGTATCGAAGGCACGCAGCTGGCGCATTGCCTGGGCGCATACTGCCCGAACATTCTGTTCCCATATGCGCGTGAATGTATTACTAGCCTGGTTTCTCGCGGCACTTTCCCGCAGCTGAACCTTGCACCGGTTAACTTCGATGCGTTGTTCATGAACTATCTGCAGCAGCAAGCTGGCGAAGGTGCTGAAAACCATCAGGATGCCTGATGAACAGCCTTAATGCTTCAATGACTGTTATCGGTGCCGGCTCTTACGGCACCGCTCTCGCAATTACCCTTGCGAGAAATGGCCACCACGTTGTGTTGTGGGGTCATGATGCCAAACATATTGCCACGCTGCAGGCCGATCGCTGCAATGCGGCTTTCCTGCCCGATGTCCCTTTTCCCGACACCCTACATCTTGAGCGTGATTTAGCCGTAGCATTGGCTGCCAGCCGTAATATTCTGGTGGTTGTACCGAGCCATGTGTTCGGGCAAGTGTTGCGTCAAATCAAGCCGCTGATGCGCCCGGACGCACGTATTGTGTGGGCGACAAAAGGGCTGGAAGCTGAAACGGGTCGTCTACTGCAGGATGTTGCCCGTGAGGCGCTGGGGGATGATGTTCCTCTGGCGGTCATTTCTGGCCCAACATTCGCGAAAGAGCTGGCAGCAGGTTTACCGACGGCGATTGCGCTTGCGGCAACCGATGACCAGTTTGCGGATGATCTCCAACATCTTCTGCACTGCGGTAAAAGTTTCCGCGTCTACAGCAATCCCGATTTCATCGGCGTTCAGCTTGGCGGTGCGGTTAAAAACGTTATCGCTATTGGCGCGGGGATGTCGGACGGCATCGGCTTTGGTGCTAACGCGCGTACCGCGCTTATCACCCGTGGTCTTGCGGAGATGACTCGCCTTGGTAGCGCGCTCGGTGCTTCGCCGGAAACCTTTATGGGTATGGCCGGTTTGGGCGATCTGGTACTGACCTGTACCGACAACCAGTCCCGCAACCGTCGCTTCGGCATGATGCTCGGTCAGGGAATGGATGTGGATGGTGCACAGCAAAAGATTGGCCAGGTGGTTGAAGGCTATCGCAATACCAAAGAAGTTCGCGAGCTGGCGGCTCGGGTAGGCGTCGAAATGCCAATAACCGAGGAAATTTATCAGGTATTGTATTGCGGAAAAAATGCGCGCGAGGCAGCATTAACGTTGCTTGGTCGTACTCGTAAGGATGAACGAAGCGGCAAATGAAGGATCGCCTAATACACCGCAATAACTGAAACGTCCCGACCCTGGTGTCGGGCGTTGTTTTTCTGTCTGGAGAGAGCAATGTCGTCTGAAGAACTGGATTTGGTGTGGAGCAATATTAAAGCCGAAGCGCGAGCGCTTGCGGATTGTGAACCCATGTTGGCCAGTTTTTATCATGCGACGCTCCTCAAGCACGATAATCTTGGAAACGCGCTCAGTTACATGCTGGCCAATAAGCTGGCTTCGCCGATTATGCCGGCCATTGCCATTCGCGAAGTGGTTGAAGAGGCCTACGCGGCCGATCCACAGATGATTGCGTCTGCGGCTTGTGACATTCAGGCTGTTCGCACCCGTGACCCGGCAGTAGACAAGTATTCAACGCCGCTGCTTTATCTTAAAGGTTTTCATGCGCTGCAGGCGTATCGCATTGGCCATTGGCTTTGGCTGCAGGGGCGACAGGCTCTGGCTATCTTCCTGCAGAACCAGGTATCCGTTTCTTTCCAGGTTGATATTCACCCTGCAGCAAAAATTGGGTGTGGGATCATGCTTGACCATGCCACCGGGATTGTCATTGGTGAGACGGCGGTCGTTGAAAACGATGTCTCTATTCTGCAATCGGTCACATTGGGCGGTACCGGTAAAACCAGTGGCGATCGTCATCCGAAAATCCGTGAAGGCGTAATGATTGGCGCAGGTGCCAAGATCCTCGGCAATATTGAGGTCGGAACCGGCGCGAAAATTGGCGCAGGTTCCGTCGTGCTACAACCTGTTCCTCCGCATACAACGGCAGCTGGCGTGCCGGCGCGAATCGTGGGCACGCCTGGAAGTGACAAGCCAGCGATAGATATGGATCAGCACTTCAATGGCGCAGGCTTTGAATACGGCGACGGCATTTAGCTTCTGAGCACAGCGCCCTGATACCCTAACTGGCGCCAGGCCTCATAGACCACCACGGACACCGAGTTAGAGAGGTTCATGCTGCGGCTGTCTGGCATCATGGGAATGCGAATCTTTTGTTCTGGCGGCATGGCGTTGAGTATCTCAGCGGGTAACCCGCGAGTTTCCGGGCCAAACATCAAATAATCCCCAGCCTGATAGCTCACAGCACTGTGGGCGGGTGTTCCCTTGGTTGTTAAAGCAAACAGGCGCTGAGGGTTTTCGGCTTCCAGAAAGGCGTTATAGTCGCGATGGCGCAGCACTGTTGTAAATTCGTGATAATCCAGCCCGGCGCGGCGCAGGCGTTTATCATCCCAGGGAAAACCCATTGGTTCAATGATATGCAGGCGGAAACCAGTGTTGGCGCACAGGCGGATAATGTTGCCGGTATTGGGCGGAATCTCTGGCTCAAACAAAACGATATTTAACATATAACCCCCATCAACTAGGGGCGAAGAATAGCAAAATAGCTACTGAGCAGAAACGAAAACAGGCTCCGTAGAGCCTGTTATTGCAAATGTTTATCCTGTTTATCAGCGGTGATAAAGCGGCAGCCAGAGCGTCAGGCGCAGACCACCCAGTGGGCTGTCGTCAGCTTTTACCCAGCCACGATGTTGCTGCACGGCAGTTTCCACGATAGCCAGACCGAGACCTGTACCACCGGACTCGCGATCGCGCGCCTCATCCGTACGATAAAACGGACGGAAAATTTGCTCTCTGTCTTCCGGACTGACGCCCGGGCCGTCATCGTCAACGGTGACGGTAATACCTTGATTATCGACTGAGAAGTTGACTGCTATTTTGGTGTGCGAGTAGCGCAGGGCGTTACGAACAATATTCTCCAGCGCACTTTCTAGCGCATTTGGGTTACCGTACATCAGCCACGGACCCGGTGGGTAGGTGACTTCCAGCGATTTGCCCATTTGTTCAGCTTCAAAAGCGGCGTTATCCAGCATTTCTGCCCAGATTTGGTTCGCTTTCATCGTCTCGCTAACCAGCGCATTTTTTTGCTGATTGCGCGACATCACCAGCAGGTCATTAATCATGCCGTCCAGACGCTGGGCTTCTGTTTCTATGCGCCCCAACTCTTTGCTCTCACCGCTGCGGCGACGTAGTAGCGCGGTTCCAAGCTGCAGGCGGGTCAGCGGTGTGCGGAGTTCGTGGGAGATATCCGACAGCAGCCTCTGCTGCGCCGTCATCATTCGCTCCAGCGCGGTTACCATCTGGTTGAAGCTCGCGCCCGCGGCCTGGAATTCCTGTGGCCCAGCCTCGAGTTCCGGATGCTGACGTAAGTTGCCCTGGGCGACTTCGTCTGCGGCATTCTTCAGCTTACGGGCTGGTTTCGCAAGGCTCCAGGCCAGCCAAAGTAACAGCGGAGAACTTACCAGCATGGTGACAATTAGCAGTAAGAGAGGGCGGTCGAACAGCAGGTTGATAAAGTCAGATTGCGAGCTACTGGCCGGGCGAATCAGGTAAAGTTGGTAGTTATCTTCACCATCTCGCACCGAAAATGGGCCAACAAGCTCAACTCGGCCATATTTCTTTTTCTGGGGGTGATCTGCGTTATCGGACTGGCCGATAAAGTTACGGATGATCTGCATTTCGTTGCGTTGGGCGCCAATGACTCGCCCTTCGCTGGTGACCAGCAGCAAACGCTGGCCTGGAGGTGCCCATTTGTCGATGGCACGGAACAGACGCCGCCACCACATCAAATCATTCGGTGGATCGGTTGCCAGTTCAGCTTCGACGTGTTGCTCAATCATGTAGCCCTGACGTTGCTCATTTTCCATCAGCTCGGTCATCTGGCGTGAATCCAGCTTCGGCAGCATTAAAACTAACATCAGTACCAGAGCCAGCGTCAGCCAGAAGATGGCAAAAATGCGCGCGGTAAGGCTACTTATCATGAAGCGGAAACCATCAGATAGCCGCGGCCACGTAAGGTTTTAAACCACGGATGGCCGTCTTTGCGATCCGGCAATTTACGACGCAAGTTGGAAATATGCATGTCTATAGCACGGTCAAACGGTGTTAAGCGTTTACCCAGGACTTCCTGGCTCAGGTGTTCACGTGAGACGACCTGACCCAGATGCTGAGCAAGGAGATACAGCAGCGTGAACTCGGTGCCGGTTAAGTCCAGCGCTTGCCCATCGAAGCTGGCTTCCTGGCGACCTGGATTGAGGCTCAGCCCATCGACTTCTACCGTTGGTGAACTGCTGTCGTTGTTTTGTTGCTGCTCGCTCCAGTGTGAACGACGCAGGATGGCGCGAATACGGGCGACCAGCTCACGATCGTTAAAGGGTTTTGGCAAGTAGTCATCGGCACCCAGTTCAAGGCCGAGTACACGGTCAAGTTCGCTACCGCGAGCGGTAAGCATAATGACCGGTGTCTGGTGTGTCTGGCGAAGTTCTTTCAACGTATCAATGCCGTTTTTCTTAGGCATCATTACGTCAAGCAATAACAGGTCGATGCTGTCGTCCAGAAGCGTCAACGCTTGCTCACCATCGTGAGCAACAATTACGTCAAAACCTTCCATGTCGAGCAATTCCTTTAACAGGGAAGTCAGCTCTCGGTCATCATCAACTAACAGGATTTTATTCATTGTGAAATTACCTCCGAGGCAGAAATTACGTCATCAAGGCGCGCTAATCCATGACTTTACGTTGTTTTACACCCCCTGACGCTAGTTTGCAGCGGGAATCGTAGACTGGCTCTCGTTGAATCGCAGCACACACAGATTTTGGGAGCAAGTGATGCGCAATGTTACCGCTGTCGTCATGGCCTCAACACTGGCATTTATCTCGTTCGCCAGCCAGGCCGCTGATTTGCCGACCGGCGTTAACTGGCCACAAAGCGACAATCTGGCGAAACGAAACAACGCTCAGAATCACATGTTTGACGGCATAAGTTTGACTGAGCAACAGCGCCAACAGATGCGAGATCTTATGCACCGGGCAAGGCATGATAGCCCACCCGTTAATGTTAGCGAAATGGAGATCATGCATCGCCTGATCACCGCAGATAAATTTGATGAAGTGGCAGTGAAAGCTCAGGCTGAAAAAATGGCACAAGAACAGGTTGCCCGCCAGGTCGAGATGGCAAAAGTACGCAACCAAATGTACCACTTACTCAGTCCAGAACAGCAAGCCGCTTTAAATGAGAAACACCAGCAGCGCATGGACCATCTCCGTGAACTGTCGGAACTGCAGCAGGGCGTTTCGCTGCAGGCCATGAGTAGTAGCAGTACCCGTAGTAACCAGTAACAAACCCTGTTTTCCTTGCCATAGACACCATCCCTGTCTTCCCCGCCTCACCAGGCGGGTTTTTTTTGCCCGACGCTCAGGCCTGATCCGCTATACTACCGGCATTCACCTGCGGGAGCCCCCATGAATCAACAATATGGGCAGCTGGTTAGCCGGGCTGCAATCGCGGCGACCGTCATGGCGTCGTTGTTACTGTTAATAAAAATTTTCGCCTGGTGGTATACCGGCTCGGTCAGTATCCTGGCGGCGCTGGTGGACTCACTGGTCGATATCGCTGCTTCATTGACGAATCTGCTTGTGGTGCGCTATTCACTCCAGCCCGCAGACGAAGAACATACGTTCGGTCACGGTAAAGCGGAGTCGCTGGCCGCTCTCGCACAAAGCATGTTCATTTCTGGCTCGGCCCTGTTTCTGTTTTTAACCGGTATTCAGCACCTGGCTGAACCTTCTCCAATGAAAGAGCCTGGGATTGGCGTGGCGGTAACGGTTGTGGCACTGATAAGCACCTTAATTTTGGTGACCTTCCAGCGCTGGGTGGTGCGAAAAACGCAAAGCCAGGCTGTCCGGGCTGATATGCTTCATTATCAGTCTGATGTTATGATGAATGGCGCAATTCTTATTGCGTTAGGCCTTTCCTGGTATGGTTGGCATCGAGCTGATTCGCTGTTTGCTTTGGGTATTGGCGTGTACATTTTGTATAGCGCGCTGCAAATGGGCTATGAAGCCGTGCAATCGCTGCTTGATCGGGCGTTACCAGACGAGGAACGTCAGGCTATTATTGATATCGTGAATGCGTGGCCCGGTGTCAGAGGGGCCCACGATCTCCGAACGCGGCAGTCAGGGCCGACCCGCTTTATACAGCTTCATATTGAGATGGAAGATAATTTACCGCTGGTTCAGGCACATGTTGTGGCTGAACAGGTGGAGCAGGCGATTCTGCATCGTTTTCCAGGATCGGATGTGATTATCCACCAGGATCCTTGCTCTGTTGTTCCGACGGGACGGCAGGGGCATTTCGAGCTTTAGTTTTACGTTGGAAAGTTGGCGCTGACTGGCAGTTTTTGCATAATGTACCGCCATTTGGCCTGACCTGAATCAATTCAGCTGGGAGCCGTTGTTATACTATTTGGGCAGCGTCGAAGCTTCGGATTGCCCGCAGCGTTTTCCGGCAACAGGATTAATTTTGCTTTCAAAGTTCAGAGGTAGTCATGATCAAAAAAATTGGTGTGTTGACGAGTGGCGGTGATGCGCCGGGCATGAACGCGGCTATCCGCGGTGTGGTGCGTGCAGCGCTGTCAGAAGGTCTGGAAGTCATGGGTGTCTATGATGGCTATCTGGGTCTGTACGAAGATCGCATGGTGCAGCTGGACCGCTACAGCGTGTCCGATATGATCAACCGTGGCGGTACATTCCTTGGCTCCGCTCGCTTCCCTGAGTTCCGCGATGAAAACATTCGCGCTGTGGCTATCGAAAACCTGAAAAAACGCGGCATTGATGCGCTGGTGGTGATCGGCGGCGACGGTTCTTACATGGGGGCAATGCGCCTGACCGAAATGGGCTTCCCTTGCATCGGCCTGCCAGGCACCATCGATAATGATATTAAAGGCACCGACTACACCATCGGTTACTTCACTGCGCTGGAAACCGTGGTTGAAGCGATTGACCGCCTGCGTGATACCTCCTCTTCACACCAGCGTATCTCCATCGTTGAAGTGATGGGGCGTTACTGCGGCGATCTGACCCTGGCTGCGGCTATCGCCGGCGGCTGTGAGTTTGTGGTGTTGCCGGAAGTTGAATTCAGCCGTGAAGATCTGGTGGCAGAAATCAAAGCCGGTATTGCGAAAGGTAAGAAACACGCCATTGTGGCTATCACCGAACACATTTGCGATGTTGATGAACTGGCTAAATACATCGAAACCGAAACCAAACGCGAAACCCGTGCGACCGTTCTGGGCCACATTCAGCGCGGTGGTTCTCCGGTAGCGTATGACCGTATCCTTGCATCCCGCATGGGGGCTTACTCCATCGAGCTGCTGCTACAGGGCTTTGGCGGCCGCTGCGTCGGTATTCAGAACGAAAAACTGGTTCACCATGACATTATCGACGCGATTGAAAACATGAAGCGTCCGTTCAAAGGTGACTGGCTGGATTGCGCTAAAAAGCTGTACTAAGCCAGATTGCTGTCATTGAAAACCGGGCCTGGCCCGGTTTTTTATTGCCTGTTATATCGCCAAAAGTTATAGCCAATCTTTTTTTATTCTTTAATCCTTGAAATAGTTTCTGGCAGGCTGGTCGCATCAAACTTCATAAAGAGAGCGGGCGATGAACAAGTGGGGCGTGGGTTTAACATTACTTTTGGCTTCTGGTGGCGTACTGGCGAAGGATATTCAGTTACTCAACGTGTCTTACGATCCGACTCGTGAACTGTATGAAGAATACAACAAAGCGTTCAGCGCTCACTGGAAGCAGCAAACTGGTGATACGGTCACCGTGCGCCAGTCACACGGCGGATCCGGGAAGCAGGCAACGTCAGTCATTAATGGCATTGAAGCCGACGTCGTCACCCTGGCGCTGGCCTATGACGTTGATGCCATCGCCGAGCGCGGGCGCATTGATAAAAACTGGATCAAGCGCCTGCCGGACAACTCTGCGCCATATACCTCCACCATCGTGTTCCTGGTGCGCAAAGGCAACCCTAAACAAATTCATGACTGGAACGACCTGATCAAACCGGGTGTGTCTGTCATCACGCCAAACCCGAAAAGCTCCGGCGGCGCGCGCTGGAACTATTTAGCTGCGTGGGGTTATGCGCTGCACCACAACAATAACGATCAGGCGAAAGCGCAGGACTTCGTTAAAGCCTTATTCAAAAACGTAGAGGTACTGGACTCCGGTGCTCGTGGCTCGACCAACACCTTTGTTGAACGCGGCATTGGCGATGTGCTGATTGCGTGGGAAAACGAGGCGTTACTGGCTACCAATGAATTGGGCAAAGACAAATTTGAGATTGTGACCCCGAGCGAATCTATTCTCGCAGAACCGACAGTGTCCGTAGTGGATAAAGTTGTTGAGAAGAAAGGGACTCAGGCCGTGGCGGAAGCCTACCTGAAATATCTCTACTCACCTGAAGGCCAGGAGATTGCGGCGAAGAACTACTATCGTCCGCGCGATCCGGAAGTCGCGAAGAAATACGAAAAAGTGTTCCCGAAACTGAAGCTTTACACCATCGATGAAGAGTTTGGCGGCTGGACGAAGGCACAGCAGGATCACTTCTCCAACGGCGGCAGTTTCGACCAAATCAGCAAGCGTTAACGTTAAATGGCCCCGCGGGGCCATTTTTGTTTCCACGGTCTGACATTTACTCGCAGAATATCTTCCCGTAGAGTGCTGAAAAACTCTACAGGAGACAGGTATGTCGCTCTGGTTGTCAGATCCACTGATCCTGCCCGGCATTATTATTCTCATCACCATTATTCTTTGGGCCACTTCTGTGCTGCCGGAATACCTGACTGCACTGTTATTTTTCGCCGCGGCGATGGTGGCAAAGATAGCCCCGGCCGAAGTGGTTTTTAGTGGTTTTGCTTCGTCGGCCTTCTGGCTGGTATTCAGCGGTTTTGTATTAGGCATAGCGATTCGCAAAACGGGTCTGGCCGATCGAGTTGCGCGGGCGCTGTCCGCCCGGCTGACGGACTCCTGGCTCCATATGGTCGGCAGCGTCGTGCTACTAAGCTATGCGCTGGCATTTGTTATGCCTTCAAATATGGGGCGCATTGCCTTACTGATGCCGATTGTTGCGGCAATGGCGAAAAGAGCGTCCATCGGTGACGGTACCCGCGCCTGGTACGGTCTGGCGCTGGCCGTGGGGTTTGGTACTTTCCAGCTATCGGCGACGATCTTACCCGCAAATGTGCCGAATCTGGTGATGAGCGGGGCGGCGGAAGGATCTTATGGCCTGCATCTTAACTATCTGCCTTATTTGCTGCTGCACACCCCGGTGCTCGGTATTCTGAAAGGCGTCGTGCTGATAGGCCTGATTGCCTGGCTATTTCCCGGCAAGCCGTTGCCACCAACGCAAATTGAGCACCCAGGGCCGATGAGTGGCGAAGAGAAGCGGCTGGCGTGGCTGCTGGCCGTGGTGCTCGGGCTATGGGTGACGGAAAGCTGGCACGGCATTGGTCCTGCATGGATAGGGCTGATGGCCGCCTGCGTGACGCTCTTGCCGCGTATTGGGTTTATCAGCGGTGAGGAGTTTGCCAGCGGCGTGAATGTGCGTACTTGCTTCTATGTGGCGGGTATTTTGGCACTAGCCACGACCGTGACGCATATCGGTCTTGGGGCTCTTGTGGGCGAGAAGCTAATGGCGATTATGCCGCTGGATGCCAGCAGGCCGTTCACCAGCTTTGCCGCGCTAACCGGTATCACCAGCCTGCTCAACTTTATCGTCACTGCGAACGGCGTTCCCGCGCTCTATACCACCTTTGCCGAAAGCTTCTCGCAGGCGACCGGCTTCCCGCTTTTGTCGGTGATTATGATTCAGGTGCTGGGTTACTCAACGCCGCTTCTGCCGTATATGGCATCGCCGATTGTGGTGGCTATGGGGCTGGGGAAAGTGCCGGCAAGGGAAGGAATGAAGCTTTGCCTGGCGCTGGCCGTGGTGACGTTTTTGATTTTGCTGCCGCTGGACTATGGCTGGTTCCAGCTGCTGCACAAACTCTAAAAATAACTTTGTAGCGATCCGCTAAAGCAATTTAGTCAGGCTAAGGAGATGATCGGAAAAATTCTTTGATTAGTGACGCGGTAGGCTTTTTTATCAGGATTAAGTCTGTAAATACTGCTCAGGTAGATCCTATTTTCAGTGCCGCAGCATTGAATTCTTCAAGGAATGATGAAATGGATAATCTAACCCCTGTTCGTATCAGGCCTCTGTTATTAGCCGTCTCGTTAGCATTAATTATTTGGTTTGCTATTCCTGTTCCTGACGGTGTTTCCTCTAACGCCTGGCAGCTGTTGGCACTGTTTATCGGCACCATTGCTGCCATTATTGGCAAAGCGATGCCGATAGGCGCTATTTCAGTGGTGGCGATTATGCTCGTTGCCATTACCGGTGTTACTCAGCCGAATAAACCCGCTGCAGCGTTAAATGATGCACTAAGTGGTTTTTCTAATTCACTTATATGGTTGATTGGACTCTCAATCATGCTGTCACAAAGCCTGCTAAAAACCGGGCTGGGTGCACGGATTGGTTATAGATTTATCTCTCTGTTCGGCAAACGAACGCTGGGTATTGCCTGGGCGTTGGCACTGGCTGAAACTGTTATTGCGCCAGTAACGCCGAGTAATACGGCGCGCGGCGGCGGTATTATACACCCGATAATGCGGGCTATTGCCGATAGCCTGGGGTCAAAGCCTTGTGATGTGGCCAATGGTAGCACCGGTCGCTATCTGGCTTTAGTGAACTACAATACGAATCCGATCACATCGGCGATGTTTATCACAGCCACTGCCCCTAATCCACTGGTTGTAAACCTGTTGACTCAGGGGTCTGACGGCGTAGTGAATATGACGTGGGGAATGTGGGCAATAGCAGCTCTGTTACCTGCGTTGGTTTCTCTTTTTATTATGCCACTGGTTATTTGGTGGCTCTATCCGCCTTCAATTCGTCAGACCCCGGATGCACCAAAGTTTGCTCGCCAGAAGTTAGATCAGTTAGGGCCGTTATCGCGGGCTGAAAAAATTACGCTTGGCGTATTTATATTATTGCTGTGCCTGTGGGCAGATGTCCTGGCGCTGATGCTGGGTGAAAACTGGCAGTTGAATCCCACAACGGCAGCGCTGGTTGGCCTTTCTATTTTACTGCTGAGCGGCGTATTGAGTTGGGAGGATATTCTAAAGTGCCGTGGTGCCTGGGACACAATTGTTTGGTTTGCCGCATTAGTCATGATGGCCAGCTTTCTGAGTAAACTTGGGCTGGTCAGCTGGCTGGCAGTAAGTGTGCAAGGGTCTATCGAGCATCTTGGACTTCACTGGTCAACGGCAACGCTTTTACTGATATTGATCTACGTTTATTCGCACTACTTTTTCGCCAGTACTACCGCTCATATCACCGCTATGTTTGCGGCATTCTTTGCCGCTGGTCTTGCGCTCGGGGCACCTCCAGCATTGCTGGGTCTGATGCTGGGGTTCGCTTCGTCGCTTATGATGTCACTCACTCACTATGGGACGGGGACTGCGCCGATTATCTTTGGCTCTGGCTACGTAACCTTAGCCGATTGGTGGAAAACGGGATTAGTGATTAGCGCTGTGAATTTATTGATCTGGGGCATAGTGGGGGGATGGTGGTGGCGGATATTAGGATATTGGTAAACGTACGCTGATTTTATTGAACAGGCAGGTACGGCATCGGGTAGTTTCAGGCATGCAATTTTGCTAGATGCCTGGGTGAAAATGGCCCCCGTAAAGAGCGGGGGCCAAAGTGTTACGCTTTTTTCGCTTCAGCCGCTGCTTTAACGATAACCGCAAAAGCGTCAGCTTTCAGGGATGCACCGCCAACCAGCGCGCCGTCGATGTCCGGCTGAGCAAACAGCTCTGCTGCATTTTTATCGTTAACGGAACCGCCGTACTGGATGATCACTTGCTCAGCCACTTTCGCGTCAGCTTTAGCAATGTGGTCACGGATAAATTTGTGAACTGCCTGAGCCTGAGCTGGGGTTGCAGATTTACCGGTACCGATAGCCCAGATTGGTTCGTAAGCGATTACCGCACCTTCGAATGCTGCTGCGCCCTGAGTTTTCAGCACGGCGTCGATCTGACGTGCACAAACTTCTTCGGTTTTACCCGCTTCGTTTTCAGCTTCGCTTTCACCGATGCACAGAACTGGTACCAGGCCTGCTGCTTTCAGCACGGCGAATTTCTTCGCGATGAACTCGTCAGACTCAGCGTGATAGGTACGACGCTCAGAGTGGCCGATGATGATGTATTTAGCACCGATATCTTTCAGCATGTCTGCAGAAACTTCACCGGTAAACGCGCCGGACAGGTTAACGTCTACGTTCTGCGCGCCAAGAATGATGTGGCTACCGGAAGCAGCGTGTTTCGCCAGGTCCAGGTACATGGTTGGTGGGGCGATAGCCACGCCGCAGCCTTCCACGCCAGACAGCTCTTTACGCAGGTTAGCTACAAGCTCGTTAACCATGTGTTTGCTGCCATTCAGTTTCCAGTTACCCATCACTAAAGGATGTCGCATTTTAATTCTCCACGCGGTAAGCAATAAAAAGAATCACTGCCCGTCGGGCAGCTTGGTCTGTGAAACAGTATAGAGAGTCGGCGGGCGAAAGGCTTTGCTTTTTGTCATTTATTCGCCGCTGTTTAGCGTCTCAGATAGCGTTAGCTTAATCGGTTCAACGGCGAAAGTTAGCCCTTTTTCGCCGTTATCTGCCACGACATAGCGAATGGCACCGTCGTTCTGCGCGAAATAGCGTTTATTTTTGCCGTCGCTGAGTAGTTTGGTCAGTTTCTGCTGGCTTTGCGCCTTTGAAAGCGTTGGCGTGAAGCTGCGGATAATCGCTGCCATGTACTCCAGCGCTTTGCCACGGGCAGCTTTTTGCTCCGGCCCCTGAATGGGGAGCCAGGTTATCTGCATCGACTTAATTTTTAGGGTGCCGAGTTCCAGGGCCGCAGAAGCATAAAGGTTTTCGTTGATCTTGGTGGCGGCGCGGGTCAGATTGGCTTTGTCGCGGCTCTTCTCCACGGCGCGAAATTCGTTCAGCGGCAGCGATGGATTATCAATATCAAATTTGCCACGGAACTGGGTAATGGTCAGATCGAAAGTGGGTGCGCCGGGCAGCAGATAAGGCGCTGCCGGAAGCTGAGAAACTGCGTCTGACGCAGGATCTGCCCGGCTCACCGCCAAAGGCAGCGCCAGCAGCACGAGGGCAGGCAGCAGGTATTTCATCGACACACTTCTCCTGATGGGTTCATCATCCCGATTAAATCGGCAATCCGTTGGCTTGTCAAAACGGGCGGTGACCAGGGTACACTACGCCGCGATAAAATAATAAGGACCTTACCCATGACCATACAGCAATGGTTGTTCTCTTTTAAAGGGCGTATTGGACGCCGCGATTTTTGGATTTGGATCGGCGCGTGGATAGTCGGGCTGATTATTCTGTTTACCCTGGCCGGAGCCGAAATCATGCCGTATTCCACGGCGGGCTTCTTCCTCACCGGTTCGCTGATTCCGACTGCGGCGGTGATCGTGAAGCGCCTGCACGACAGGGATAAAAAAGGCTGGTGGGCGCTGCTGTTTATCCCTGCCTGGCTGTTGGTGGCGGGTAACTGGGAAACCTTTGGCACCCTGTGGCAGTGGGGATTAGGGCGTTTTATCCCGACGCTGATTTTCGTCATGGTGCTGATGGACCTGGGCGCTTTTGTGGGCACCCAGGGCGAAAACCGTTTCGGGAAAGAGACCAGCGAAGTTAAATTCCGCTGATTTACCAGTAATGCTCGGCGGTCATGTGGCCAGGCCTGCGGCGCAGGTGTTTGGCCATTTGCCGGGTATCTTTCAGAAGCTGTTGCGTGTCACGCACCATTTGTGGGTTACCGCACAGCATCACATGGCTGGTTTCAATATCCATCGGTAAACCAACGGTCGCCTCAAGCTCACCGCTTTCGATCAGCGCCGGAACACGCCCGGTAAGCGAACCTGCGACCGTTTCGCGGCTGACCACGGTTTGAATGCGCAGTTTGCCCTGGTAGCGTTCTTGTAACTCAAGCATCAGCGGCAGATAGCTTAAATCGCTGGCATAGCGGACCGCATGGAGCAGCACGATATTCTCAAAACGCTCAAGGTCTTTGCCTTCCTGCAGGATAGAAAGATAAGGCCCCAGCGCGGTGCCGGTTGCCAGCATCCAGAGCGTTTTACACTCAGGGATTTCCTCAAGCACGAAGAACCCGGCGGCTTCGCTGACCAGCTGCACTTCATCGCCAGGCTGGAGCGCATGCAGACGAGGGCTGAGTTTCCCTTCGGGAACGGTAACCAGATAGAATTCGAGATCGGGATTACTGGGGGCATTCACGTAGGAGTAGGCGCGCTGTACGCGTTCGCCGTCAATTTCCAGCCCAAGCTTGGTAAATTGCCCGGCGGTAAACGCATGCACCGGCGCATGAACCGTCAGGCTGAAGAGAGAATCCGTCCAGTTTTGAACTCTGGTAACTTTGCCTGTAACCCACTCCGCCATGTTGTACTCCCGTTGTTGCTTTTTACCTATCTTCACCAGAATGTGGCAGCATTTCCAGCCCAAACGAGCCGGAAAGCTCGAACCAACAAACGAGAAACGTTACAGAATATGCTTCTGTACCTCGGTATCTTTACGATCGAGATAATGGATAGACTGAATGCGGCGAATCGTGCGTGATTTACCGCGAATCAGCAGCGTCTCCGTGGTGGCCATATTGCCTTTACGGGTGATCCCTTCCAGCAGATCGCCTTTGGTGATGCCGGTAGCAGAGAAAATAACGTTATCGTTACGCGCCATTTCATCGAGTTTTAGCACGCGTTCAGCCTCAATCCCCATCGCTTTGCAGCGCGCCAGCTCCTGCTCGCCGATGCGACGATTCTCTTCGCTGTCGCCTTTTACGTGGTGGCGAGCCAGCAGGCGGCCCTGCATATCGCCGTCCAGCGCGCGGATCACTGCCGCTGAAACCACACCTTCCGGCGCACCGCCGATGCCGTAGAGAACGTCAACTTCGCTGTCCGGCATACAGGTCAGAATTGAGGCGGCAACATCGCCATCGGGAATAGCAAACACGCGCACGCCAAGCTTCTGCATCTCTTTGATCGTTTCGTCGTGACGTGGCTTGGCCAGAATTGTCACTGTCAATTCGCTAAGCGGTTTTTCCAGCGCAGCGGCGATGCGGCGTAGGTTGTCCTCGAGGTTGAGGTTAAGGTCAATGACGCCTTTGGCTCCCGGCCCAACAATCAGTTTTTCCATATACATATCGGGCGCATTGAGGAATGTACCTTTATCGCCCACCGCGAGCACTGCCAGAGCGTTGGCCTGGCCCATCGCCGTCATGCGCGTACCTTCGATGGGGTCAACGGCGATATCGACCGCGTCGCCTTTGCCGGTTCCGACTTTTTCGCCGATGTAGAGCATCGGTGCTTCGTCAATTTCGCCTTCACCGATGACGATTTCGCCGTCGATATTGATTTGGTTAAGGACGATACGCATGGCGTTTACCGCTGCGCCGTCGGCGACATTTTTATCGCCGCGGCCAAGCCATTTGTAGCCAGCAAGGGCAGCGGCTTCGGTCACGCGGGAAAATTCGATGGCAAGTTCACGTTTCATAGCAGACTCATTTAGCAAACAGAATTGCCGGGGAGTTTAGCACAGGCGAGGAATGGGGCGGGAAAGGCAGAGACTGAAAGGCCCCTTTTCAGGGGCCTTGTAGCGATTACTTCTCTTCGTGATCTTCCCAGGCAAGGGCGCGTTTAACCGCCTTCTGCCAGCCAGCGTAGCGGTAGTTACGCTCGGTGGTTTCGATTCCAGGACGGAACTCTTTCTCGATGACGGATTTCTCCTGCAGCTCATCGAGGTTCTGCCAGAAGCCCACGGCCAGGCCGGCCAGGTAAGCGGCACCCAGCGCGGTGACTTCGCGAACTTCAGGTCGTTCAACGCGAGTCCCCAGAATGTCGGACTGGAACTGCATCAGGAAGTTGTTGGCTACCGCACCGCCGTCCACGCGCAGCGCATGCAGACGAATACCGGAGTCTGCCTGCATTGCTTCCAGCACGTCACGGGTCTGATAGGCGATCGATTCCAGCGTGGCGCGAATGATGTGGTTAGAGTTCACGCCGCGGGTCAGGCCGAAAATGGCCCCACGTGCATACGGATCCCAGTAGGGTGCGCCGAGGCCGGTGAATGCAGGCACAACGTATACGCCGTTGGTATCCTTCACCTTGTTGGCGAAGTACTCGGAGTCGAACGCATCGCCAATCAGCTTCATTTCGTCACGCAGCCACTGAATGGATGCACCCGCCATGAACACTGCACCTTCCAGCGCGTAGTTCACTTCACCTTTCGGGCCGCAGGCGATAGTCGTCAGCAGACCATTGGTGGAGGCCACGGCTTTCTCACCGGTGTTCATCAGCATAAAGCAGCCGGTTCCGTAGGTGTTCTTCGCCATCCCTTCTTTCACGCACAGCTGGCCAAACAGCGCGGCCTGCTGGTCACCCGCGATCCCGGCAATAGGAATACGCGTGCCGCCTTTACCGCCGATGTTGGTCTGGCCATAGACTTCGGAAGATTTGCGCACTTCCGGCAGCATAGCGCGAGGAATGTCCAGCGCTTCCAGCATGCGGTCATCCCAGTCCAGCTCGTGGATGTTAAACAGCATGGTACGAGAGGCGTTGGTGTAGTCGGTGACGTGTACGCGCCCCTGAGTCATCTTCCAGATGAGCCAGGTATCTACGGTACCGAACAGCAGTTCACCGCGGCGTGCACGTTCGCGGGAGCCTTCGACGTGGTCGAGGATCCATTTAACTTTAGTGCCGGAGAAGTACGGGTCCACCACGAGACCGGTGTTATGACGCACGTATTCTTCCATACCGTTGCGCTTCAACTCTTCACAGATATCAGCGGTACGGCGGCACTGCCAGACGATAGCGTTGTAAATTGGCTTACCGGTTTCACGCTCCCAGACTACCGTGGTTTCACGCTGGTTGGTGATGCCGATGGCCGCGATTTCGTCGGAGTTGATGTCGGCTTTCGCCAGCACTTCTACCAGCGTGGAGCTTTGGGTGGCCCAGATTTCCATCGGGTCATGCTCTACCCAGCCTGGCTTAGGATAGATTTGCTCAAACTCACGCTGTGCAACGCTAATGATGTTGGCGTCATGATCCAGGACGACGGCACGCGAGCTGGTTGTTCCCTGGTCGAGAGCGACGATGTACTTTTTTTCTGTAGTCATAATCAAGTCCTGAAGTCAGTATTACAGTGCTTTTTGCTGAGAGGTCACCTTGCTGTCTGGCTTGTCTTCTTCGACAACGCAGACGTCGCATGGCAGGTGGCGACCAATCAATTTACGGTAACCGAATGCGCCAAGGGAAGCGCCGAGAATAGGCGCAAACAGCGGCACCAGGAAGTAAGGAATATCTTTCCCACCGGTGAAGGCGACGTCGCCCCAGCCAGCCAGCCACGCAAAGGTCTTCGGCCCAAGGTCACGCGCTGGGTTCATCGCAAACCCGGTCAGTGGTCCCATGGACGCGCCGATCACCGCGATCAGCAGGCCAATCAGCAGCGGAGCCAGTGGGCCACGCGGCACGCCGTTGCCATCGTCGGTCAGCGCCAGAATGACGCCCATCAGAATGGCAGTGATCACCATTTCTACGGCGAATGCCTGTGCGAAGTTAATGTGTGGGTTCGGATAGGTGGAGAAGATGCCTGCCAAATCCAGACTTTCTACGCTGCCGCGCACCATATGGTGCGTTTGTTCGTAGTCGAGGAACAGATTGTAATATAAGCCATAAACCAACGCGGCGGCGCAGAATGCGCCAAGGAACTGTGAAATAATAAACGGCACGACTTTGCGTCCGTCAAAACAAGCGAACAGCCAGAGTGCGATCGTTACTGCCGGGTTAAGATGTGCGCCGGAAACCCCTGCGGTCATATAGATGGCCATCGCCACCCCTAAGCCCCAGATGATGCTGATTTCCCACTGCCCGAAGGTGGCACCGGCCACTTTCAATGCAGCAACACATCCCACACCGAAGAAGATCAACAACGCGGTACCCATGAATTCGGCGATGCACTGGCCTTTTAAGGTTGTTGTAGCGGTCTGACTCATAGTGGGGTCCTGAAGGCAAATTGATGATTATTGTTGTCGAGCATCCTTGTCACCTTTATGCCATGTAGGCATGGTGTTAATTTATCGTTAACGAGCACAAACGAGAAATATCGAACTTAAAATGTGCGTGGTGCGTCAAGAAAATGAGCGTTTTCGCGCTAAAAAATGAGCGGTGCTTCATGGGAACGCTGGGGGAATTAGGCGTTTTGTTAATGTGTTTTTTTAACAATTGGAGCCAGCCAGGAAACGCTGCTTTCGGCATAGACTGAAAAACGTCATGTTACGCAAAGAGCGCGGTAAGCCGCTGGACACGGGCATCCGGGCTACTTACAATCGAGTTACGCTACGTGTTGCGCATACGTTCATAAAGGCGTCGCCGAAGAATCGGGACGAGGATAGCCATCCATCAACGCCTTGCCATTCAGGAGAGTTCGAAATGTCATTTGAAGTGTTTGAGAAACTGGAAGCAAAAGTTCAGCAGGCGGTTGACACGATTACGTTGTTACAGATGGAAATCGAAGAGCTGAAAGAGAAAAATAACGGTCTGGCTCAGGAAGTTCAGCAGGCACAAAGCAACCACGAAGAGCTGGTGCGTGAAAACAGCAGCCTGAAAGAACAACAGCACGTCTGGCAGGAGCGTTTGCACGCGCTGCTGGGCAAAATGGAAGAAGTGTAATTCCTGCTTCCGACAAAAAAGAACGGGCGCCTCAGGCGCCCGTTTTGCTATTCATCGACCGGATTACTCAATATCCAGCGGATCTTCGGAGAGAATGATGCCGGTGTTATCGGCATACAGATGATCGCCTGAGAAGAAGGTCACGCCACCAAAATTGACGCGCACATCGCTTTCGCCAATGCCTTCTCCCGCGGAGCCCGCCGGGATAGCGGCAATCGCCTGGATGCCAATGTCCAGCTCTTCCAGGTCATCCACCTGGCGCACCGCGCCGTACACTACAATGCCTTCCCACTCGTTTTGCAGCGCAAGACGAGCCAGTTCCGCATCAATCAGCGCGCGGCGTACTGAACCACCGCCGTCTACCAGCAGGACTCGCCCACGGCCATTCTCTTCGAGCAGATCGTACAGCAACCCGTTGTCCTCGAAACATTTCACCGTGATGATTTGCCCACCAAATGACGAGCGGCCACCGAAGTTGGAGAACAACGGCTCAACGACGTTGACCTCTTCCTGGTAGATGTCACAAAGCTCAGAAGTATCGTATTTCATAGGATTAAGGTTCATTTGCTGCAGGAGTTGTCAGTATATCGCGTTCTGTTAACTGTTGGCAAAATCATCAATTGTTAATTGATATTTGTCAGCCCTCAGGCGACGGTAGCGAGGACGACGCCCAGAGCAAACAGCAAATTCGTTAGCAACGCGGCTTTGACTGTACGCTCCAGCATCGGGCGCATCGCCACGGGATCTTGCTCCCGCATGACGTAGACAACCTGCTTGAGCAGCAGCGGCGCGGCCAGAACAAATAACCATCCCCACAGGCTCTTGAGCCAGATAAGGTTAAACAGGGCGAGACAGGCCAAAGCCCCGATGAGCAGGGCGGCATGATAGCGGCGTGCAACAATTGGCCCCAGGCGCACAGCAAGGGTATTTTTACCGTTCTCACGATCGCTATCGATATCACGCAGGTTATTGATATTCAGCACTGCAGTGGCGAGTAACCCACAGGCCGTGGCCGGCAGAATCACCAGCGCTGCCAGCGAGTTAGCCTGCAGATACCAGGTGCCCGCCACGCTGATCCAACCGAAGAACACCAGGACTGAGATATCTCCCAGCCCCATGTAGCCATAAGGACGGGTGCCGACGGTATAGGTAATGGCGGCGACGATAGACAGTAACCCAAGTAGCAAGAAGCCCATGAAGTCGGAGAAAGTATGGCAGGCAAGGGCGACCAGCGACAGACCCGACAGACAAATGAGGATGACGGTGATGACCAGTGCACGTTTCATCTGCGCCTGAGTAATCATCCCTTTTTGCATCCCGCGTAATGGCCCGAGACGGTCTTCTTTGTCGCTGCCTTTGACCGCGTCGCCATAGTCATTGGCGAGGTTAGACAGGATCTGCAAAAGCCCGGCGGTCAGCAGCGCCAGCAGCGCCACTGCCGGGTCAAAGACACCTTGCCAGTAAGTCAGGGCCGAACCGCAGACGATTGAAGCAAACGCCAGAGGCAGCGTGCGTGGGCGAAGGCTTTCCAGCCAGGCCTGGGTGACACTTGTAGATTGCGAATCGCTCATTATTTGGTTGCCAGTTTAGATAAAAAATGGAGGGCATAAGCCCTCCATTTCAAATGAAGAAAATGCGTTAGCCGGATTATAGGATAAAACGGCTCAGGTCTTCATCTGCAACCAGCTCATCCAGATGTTTACCGACGTATTCGGCATCGATCAGGATGGACTGACCATCTAACTCGCTGGCGTCATAGGAGATATCTTCCATCAGACGTTCAAGGACTGTGTGCAGACGACGCGCCCCGATGTTTTCGGTTGATTCGTTCACCTGCCACGCCGCCTGAGCAATACGACGAATACCATCTTCGGTAAAGTCGATGTTCACGCCTTCGGTTGCCATCAGCGCTTTGTACTGTACGGTCACGGAGGCGTTAGGTTCGGTCAGGATGCGCTCGAAATCGTCCACGGTCAGCGCCTGCAGCTCAACGCGAATAGGCAAGCGCCCCTGCAGCTCAGGAATAAGGTCTGACGGGCTGGCAACCTGGAATGCGCCGGACGCGATAAACAGAATGTGGTCAGTTTTTACCATGCCGTGCTTGGTGGAAACGGTGCAACCTTCTACCAGCGGCAGCAGGTCACGCTGTACGCCTTCGCGGGACACATCCGGGCCGGAACTGTTGCCGCCGCGCTTACAAATTTTGTCGATTTCGTCAATAAACACGATCCCGTGCTGCTCAACTGCGTCGATGGCGTCCTGCTTCAGCTCTTCCGGGTTCACCAGCTTCGCCGCTTCTTCTTCCACCAGCAGCTTCATCGCATCTTTGATTTTCAGCTTGCGTGGTTTTTGCTTCTGGCCGCCCAGGTTCTGGAACATGGACTGCAGCTGGCTGGTCATCTCTTCCATGCCAGGAGGAGCCATAATTTCAACGCCCATCGGCGCAGCGGCGAGATCGATTTCGATCTCTTTATCATCCAGTTGCCCTTCGCGCAGTTTCTTGCGGAACGACTGGCGAGCTGCGGAAGGTTCCTGCTGGGCTTCCGCCTGACCCCAGTTGTTCTTCGCCGGTGGGATCAGCACGTCGAGAATGCGCTCTTCGGCCATCTCTTCAGCGCGGTAGCGATTCTTCTCGATAGACTGCATGCGTACCATTTTGACTGCGGCATCGGTCAGATCGCGGATAATGGAATCCACTTCTTTGCCCACATAGCCGACTTCGGTGAATTTGGTCGCTTCAACTTTGATGAACGGCGCGTTGGCCAGTTTTGCCAGGCGGCGGGCAATTTCGGTTTTACCCACGCCGGTCGGGCCGATCATCAGAATGTTTTTAGGGGTAACTTCATGGCGCAGCTCTTCATCAAGCTGCATACGGCGCCAGCGGTTACGTAAGGCGATAGCGACGGAGCGCTTAGCGTTGTCCTGGCCGATAATGTGTTTATTCAGCTCGCTAACAATTTCGCGTGGGGTCATTTCAGACATGGGAGATCCTTACGCTTTAGACGGTAATTCTTCGATGGTATGGAAGTGGTTGGTATAGACGCAGATATCACCTGCAATATCCAACGCTTTCACAGCGATATCGCGCGCGCCCATTTCGGTATTTTCCAGAAGGGCACGGGCTGCAGCCTGGGCGTACGGGCCGCCGGAGCCAATGGCAATCAGATCGTTTTCAGGCTGGATGACGTCCCCGTTACCGGTGATGATCAGCGACGCGCTTTCGTCGGCCACGGCCAGCAGCGCCTCAAGCTTGCGCAGCATGCGGTCGGTACGCCAGTCTTTTGCCAGCTCAACGGCGGCTTTAACCAGGTGACCCTGATGCATTTCCAGCTTGCGCTCAAACAGTTCGAACAGCGTGAAGGCATCCGCAGTACCGCCGGCAAAACCTGCGATCACTTTATCGTTGTACAGGCGACGTACTTTTTTGACGTTACCTTTCATGACGGTATTACCCAGCGTGGCCTGGCCATCGCCGGCAATAACCACATGGCCGTTACGACGTACACTTACTATTGTTGTCACGATCGGACCCCTTTTGCATCAGCTAAACAGGAGCCCTGCGCGGTGCGCAGGGCCTAATGCCATTATAAATGGGGGGCAATTTTGGGGTTTCAACCCCCGGCGGCAAGACGAATACAGCTGGTATGGCCAGCCATCTTCAGCCGATTGATGGTACCGTCGGCATTGTCTTTACCTTTGATTGGCCCAATGACGACGCGGTTCCAGCCGTTATTGGTGGTAATGCGGGAGTCAAACCCTTCAAATGCCAGCTGAGCACGAACTGTTTCTGCCTGCTCGCTGCCTTTAAACGAACCACACTGCACCATCCAGCGTTTTTCGTCTTTTTTCTCCTGAGCAGCAGGAGCCTGCTTAGCTACTTCCGGCTCACGCGTAATTGGCGCAGGCTGAGCTTCACGCTGAACCGGTTTGGTTTGTTGTGGCGCTTTTTGCTGGCTGTGCGGCGGCGTCTGCAGCAGATCCTGATACGGCTGCTGGTTATTTGCCGTTGAGGTTTTCGGCTGTTGCTGCGGCACAGTTTTTGGCTGCTGGTATGGCTGTTCCGCTACACGCTGCTGAACCCGAGGCTGCTGCGTTTGCGTGTTCCACTGCTGCTGTTGCACGGGCTGAGTTTGCTGCACAATCTGTTTCTGGCGCTGCAGCGTTTGCTGGCGCTGGGCAGGCGTTTGCTCATTCCACGGGACTTCATTCAGCTGCGTTGGCTGCTGGCGCATATCCGCCTGCATTTGCTCGAGCAACTGGCGCTGTTCGTTGGTTAGCTGACTTTGATTCATGACTTCGCCGCCGGCGGTAGGTTCGGTAGGCGCACGGACGCCGGGCTGGCGGTTTTCCAGCTCTTTAATATAACGCCAGCGCTCTTCTGGTTTTGGCGGCAAGCCATTGCCGGTCACTTTGTGGCCAGGGAGCGCGTCAATCTCTTCTTTCTTATGGTGAGTAATAAAGTAAAGAGCGCCAACAAAGGCCACCACGACTGCGGCCGCAATGGCAACCATCGTTGGAGAGACGGAGGGCAGACTACGTTGCTTTTTGCGGGGTGTACTTTTTTTGCGCCGCGTCCCTGCCGATTGCCCGCGGCTTACATAATCTCGTTGTGCCACTATCGTTTCGCTGTCTTTATTCGTTTATCAGTCCGCCATGTTACTTAAGGGGCGGGGCTTTGACCAGTTTATGCAGTCTTAAAAACGGCTCAATTTCTGCTGCCGGGCGCGGCGGTACTGCCTCGCTCAATAAGATCGCAATCCAGCAGGCGTGAGCCGCTGTTAACGTTTTGGCCGTTCATGTTGTCCAGCAATAGCAGCATAGCTTCCTTACCAATATCGAAACGGGGTTGCGCTACGGTGGTGAGGGGCGGGTCACAGAACTGCGACAGGGCAATGTCGTCGAAGCCCATAATCGATAAATCTTCCGGCACTTTAAGCCCGCTGCGCTTCGCCTGAGACAGCGCCCCTAGCGCCATCACGTCGCTATGGCAGAAAATGGCGGTTGGCGGTTCGGGCAGGGCAATAAGCTGTGCCAGCGCTGCGGCGCCTGCTTCATAGGTGAAATCACCGCGTGCAATATAGTGAGGATCGACGACGATGCCGTTGCGGCGCAGCGCCTGAACGTATCCCTGTAAGCGATAATGGCAGAGCGGCATTTCTTCAGGCCCGGCAATACAGGCAATGCGCTGATGCCCGAGCTCTTGCAGATAGTAAACGGCGTTAAAGGCGGCGGTCAGATTGTCGATATGCACCGTGGGCAGTTCCAGCTCAGGGGCAAACTCATTGGCCATGACCATCGGCGGCAGATTGCGCTGCTCTTCTTTGCTGGCGTCAAACGGCAGGCGTGAGCCCAGCAGCAGCATGCCATCAATTTGTTTGGTGATGATCAGGTCGATGAAGGTTTTTTCCTGCTGATTTTGGTGGGCGCAATCGCCAATCAGCACGAGGTAGCCGTGTGAAGCTGCGGTGACTTCAATCCCGCGAATGATTTCGCTGAAAAACGGATCGCAGATATCCGGCACGATGACCAGAATAGTGCGTGATTCGCTGCGTTTGATGTTACGCCCCAGAGAATGAGGCAAATACCCCACTTCAATCGCCGCCTGTTCCACGCGATTACGGGTGCTTTGTGAAACTTTGTCCGGGTTCATTAAGGCGCGGGATACCGTTGCAGTAGACACTTTTGCCTGCACGGCGACATCTTTCATGGTGGCATTCACCACCGGTTTCTTCGGCTTCACTTCTTCTCCTCACATGCACGCCGCTATCGTCAACACTCCTGTGTGTCTGACAGTCATCACATTCTTAGCAGAAGTTGGCTGTAAGCGGTTACAAATTTTTCACAAGAAATGTGATGAGTATTAGATTTTTCGATCGGCTTCGCATAACCAGCCCGATTGTGCTACCCGTCGATAGGATCGACATCCAGCATCCATTTCACTTTCCGGGCTTCGGGGAGCGTGTTGATCAGCGTGAGTGAATGGCTGACCAGTTTTTGCAGGCGCCCGCGTGACGGGTGCTGCAGCAAAATTTGCCAGCGAAAACGCCCGCCGCGTTTTGGCTGCAGCGAAGGAACCGGCCCCATGATCCAGAGCTGCTCATCGCGCAGCGGGCTGGCTTCCAGCAAATTACGCAACTGCTGCAAAAATAGCGGCGCCTGGTGGTTGGTCTGATCTTCGGCCCGAATCAACACATGGCTGGTGTACGGCGGCAAAAATACCGTTTGGCGCTCGCTCAATGCCTGGCTGGAAAACGCGTCGTAGCCTTTGGTCAGCAGCGTTTGCAGCAAAGGGTGTTCCGGATGGTGCGTTTGCAGCAGGACTTCACCTTGCTTACCGGCTCGCCCCGCTCGGCCAGAAACCTGGACGTAGAGCTGGGCAAAGCGTTCGGCAGCACGGAAATCTGCGGAGAAAAGCGCGCCGTCTACGTCGAGTAAGGCGACCAGCGTGACATCAGGGAAGTGGTGCCCTTTAGCCAGCATTTGTGTGCCGATTAGAATTCGTGCGCCGCCCCGGTGCACTTCGGCCAGCTGTTGTTCCAGCGCGCCTTTGCGGCTGGTGGTATCGCGGTCGATACGGGAAATCGGTACGTTCGGGAATAGAGGCTCAAGGCTGTGTTCAAGCTGCTCGGTCCCCATCCCCACCGGAACCAGATGCGTGGAGCCGCACTGCGGGCACTGCTGCGGGATCGCGCGCTGGCTGTCGCAATGGTGGCAGCGCAGGTGGCGCTGGCCCTGGTGCAGCGTGTAGTAATGATCGCACCGTGCGCATTCCGCAATCCAGCCGCATTCGTGGCAGAGCAGGGCAGGGGCATATCCGCGGCGGTTGAGGAAAAGGATCACCTGGTTATCCGCGGCAAGATGCTCGCCGATCTTTTTTAGCAGCGCTGGGGCTAAACCTGCTTTGAGCTGCTGCCCTTTCAGGTCAACAACCTGCTGGTGAGCCGGGCGTGCGTTTCCTGCACGTTTAGTCAGGCGTAACTGGCGATATTTTCCCACCTGAACATTGTGCAGAGTTTCTAACGCTGGCGTTGCCGAGCCGAGAATGATCGGAATGTTTTCAGCATGCGCCCGGTAAACGGCTAAATCGCGAGCGTGGTAGCGCCAGCCTTCTTGCTGTTTGTAGGAGCTGTCATGCTCCTCATCGATGACGATGACGCCGAGACGGCAGAACGGCGTGAACAGAGAAGAACGGGTACCGATGACGATGGCTGCCTCACCGCTGCGTGCTTTTAGCCACACGCTGAGCCTTTCGCTGTCATTTAGCCCGGAATGCAAGACTTCAACCGGCGCGTTAAAACGTTCCCGGAAGCGGGCGATGGTTTGCGGCGTCAGGCCAATTTCGGGCACCAGCACTAAAGCCTGCTTGCCCTGCGCCAGCACATTTTCAAGCACGCTGAGGTAAACCTCAGTTTTGCCGGAGCCGGTGATGCCGGCGAGCAGCCAGGCGGAGAAATGGTCTGATTCGCTGTGGATAGCCCCCACGGCGGTGGCCTGTTCCGTATTCAGTCGCAGCCGTTCACCAGCCACGGCATAGCTTGACCGCCAGTCTTCTTCCGCAGGCGCTGCGCTTTTTAAATCACACAGGCCTTTTGCTCTCAGCGCCTGTAACCCAGGTTCACTGATTTCCAGCTCGCTGATTTGATGCCGCCAGACAATATTGTGCCGCAGCGCCGCCAGCGCCTGCTGCTGTTTAGGGGCGCGTTTGAGACTGTTCAGGTCAACGGCTTTGCCTTCTTCCGTAGCAAACCAGTACCAGAGTGGAGCGTGGTGCGCGGGTTTCCCCTGGCGAAGAAGAATAGGCAGAGCATGAAAGAGCACTTCGCCAATCGGGTGATGATAATACTCCGCAGCCCACAGCAGCACGCGCCAGAGTGAGGGCGTGAACAGCGAGCGACCATCGAGAATTTCGCCAACGGGTTTGAGTTTTTCCAGCGGCAGATCGCTCGACTGGCTGACCGACATGACGATACCGACAGCTTCGCGTTGCTTGCCAAACGGCACCTGCACGCGGCAGCCTGCGCTAACCTGCACGCCGTCTGGCAGCAGATAGTCGAAGGTACGGGCCAGCGGAACCGGCAGTGCAACGTGGGCTACGGGCATGAAAGCATCCAGGCTGAAAAAAATGACGTATTAGTGTACACTGTGCGCTTGCAAAATTGCGGATCAGTTTGCACCGGGTGAGCAATTTCTGTATGATTCGCCGCCTTTGATGCGCAGTTTTGGTATCAAAAAACCTAATTTATTAACATCGCGTGGTGTCTGGCGTTAGGGCTGGAAGAGCGACGCGGCCTTTACCGAGGTTTACCATGAAAAAAGATATCCATCCTAAATACGAAGAAATTACTGCAAACTGCTCTTGCGGTAATGTTATCAAGATCCGCTCCACCGTAGGTCACGATCTGAACCTGGACGTATGTGGTCAGTGCCACCCGTTCTACACTGGTAAACAGCGTGATGTTGCTACCGGCGGCCGTGTTGATCGCTTCAACAAGCGCTTCAGCGTACCAGGCGCGAAAAAATAAGTTTCGCACTCTGGAAAGAGAAAGGCGCCTGAAGGCGCCTTTTTTGTGTCTGTTATCCGGTAAAACAATAAGAAAAGGCGCCCGCAGACGCCTTAACACCAGATCTTAATATTCCCACGTATCCGGATCGATCCCCAGTTCACGCATGATGACCTTAGCATCTTCCGGGATTTCATCGCTGCGCTCTTTGCGCAGGTCAGCATCGTTCGGCAGCGGCTGGCCGGTGAAAGCGTGCAGAAAAGCCTCGCACAGCAGTTCACTGTTGGTCGCATGACGCAGGTTATTCACCTGGCGACGCGTGCGCTCATCGGTGAGGATCTTCAACACTTTCAGAGGAATGGAAACCGTAATTTTCTTTACTTGTTCACTCTTCTTACCGTGCTCAGCGTAGGGGCTGATATATTCGCCGCTCCATTCAGCCATGAGATACCTTAATCCTCTTAATCTATGAAAACGTGCCAAAGCCGGGTAAATCCGCGGCGTTGACGATTATCTCTTTTAGTGTACAGCACAGGATAACCCTTTCCTGAGCGCGAAACTCAGACATATACACTCTAAAACGCATAATTTTAACGGCTATTTGCCTTTTGCTCAATCTATACGCAAAGAGGTTTAGATGTCCAGATGTATTGACGTCTATACTGCGGTTGTTTACTCTGAGGCCTGACTTTTATTCGACCAGCAAGGATCGGACATACAATGACGCGTAAACAGGCAACCATCGCAGTTCGTAGCGGTTTGAATGATGACGAGCAATACGGCTGCGTCGTTCCACCTATCCACCTCTCCAGCACCTATAACTTTACCGGCTTTAATGAACCGCGTGCCCATGACTATTCACGCCGGGGTAACCCAACGCGCGACGTAGTACAGCGGGCGTTAGCGGAACTGGAAGGTGGCGCAGGGGCAGTCATGACCAATACCGGCATGTCAGCCATTCACCTGGTCACCACAGTATTCCTGAAACCTGGCGACCTGCTGGTTGCGCCTCACGACTGTTATGGGGGCAGCTATCGCCTGTTCGATAGTCTTGCAAAACGTGGGGCTTATCGCGTTTTATTCGTCGATCAGAACGATGAAGACGCTTTAAACTCTGCGCTGGCGGAAAAACCCAAGCTGGTTCTGGTAGAAAGTCCAAGTAATCCATTGTTGCGCGTCGTGGATATTGCGAAAATCTGTGCCGCAGCGCGTGAAGCGGGCGCAATCAGCGTGGTGGATAACACCTTCCTGAGCCCGGCACTGCAAAACCCGCTGGCGCTTGGCGCCGACCTGGTTCTGCACTCTTGCACCAAGTATCTCAACGGCCATTCAGACGTCGTTGCTGGCGTGGTGATTGCAAAAGATCCGGCCACGGTCACCGAACTGGCATGGTGGGCGAATAACATTGGCGTGACAGGCAGTGCATTTGACAGCTACCTGCTGTTGCGTGGCCTGCGCACTCTGTCGCCGCGTATGGAAGTGGCTCAGCGTAATGCTCAGGCCATTGTTGAGTTTCTCAAGCAGCAACCGTTGGTGAAAAAGCTGTATCATCCTTCACTGCCGGAAAACCAGGGCCACGAGATTGCCGCCCGTCAGCAAAAAGGGTTTGGCGCGATGCTGAGCTTTGAGCTGGACGGTGACGAGCAAACGCTGCGTCGTTTCCTGGGGGCGCTGTCGCTGTTTACCCTGGCAGAATCGCTGGGGGGCGTGGAAAGTTTGATTTCTCACGCCGCAACCATGACCCATGCGGGCATGGCACCGGAGGCGCGGGCCGCCGCCGGAATTTCTGAGACGCTGCTACGCGTTTCAACAGGTATAGAAGATAGTGAAGATTTAATTGCCGATCTGGAAAATGCCTTCCGGGTCGCTGCCGAGGGGTAAGCATGAGTGTTTCAGCACCAGCAGGGACGCCGGTTCGTCAACTGCACAAGTTTGGGGGCAGCAGTCTTGCCGATGTGAAATGTTACCTGCGCGTGGCGGGTATCATGACCGAATATTCCAGACCGGGTGACATGATGGTGGTTTCGGCCGCCGGCAGTACCACTAACCAGTTGATTAACTGGCTCAAGCTGAGCCAGAGCGACAGGCTTTCCGCGCATCAGGTGCAGCAAACGCTGCGCCGCTATCAGAGCGATCTTATTAGCGGTCTGCTGCCGCCGGAAGTGGCCGATGGCCTGATTGCCGGGTTTATCCACGACCTTGAGCGCCTTGCTGTTCTGCTGGACGGCAAAATGACCGATGCCGTTTATGCCGAAGTTGTTGGCCATGGGGAAGTCTGGTCGGCGCGTTTGATGGCCGCGGTGCTGAATCAGCAGGGCGTAGAAGCGGCCTGGCTGGATGCCCGTGATTTTATGCGCGCTGAACGTGCGGCTCAGCCACAGGTTGACGAAGGCCGTTCCTGGCCGCTGCTGCAAAACTTGCTTGCCCAGCACCCGAATAAACGCCTGGTTGTGACCGGCTTCATCTGCAGCAACGAAGCGGGTGAAACTGTTCTGCTGGGGCGTAACGGATCTGACTATTCAGCGACGCAGATTGGTGCGCTGGCTGGTGTTTCGCGCGTGACTATCTGGAGCGACGTCGCCGGGGTTTACAGCGCAGATCCGCGCAAAGTGAAAGATGCCTGCCTGTTGCCTCTGCTGCGTCTGGATGAGGCCAGCGAACTGGCTCGTCTCGCCGCGCCAGTCCTGCATGCTCGTACATTACAGCCTGTATCCGGCAGTGATATCGACCTGCAGCTGCGCTGCAGCTACTCACCGGAGCAAGGTTCGACTCGTATTGAGCGCGTTCTGGCGTCCGGTACGGGTGCCCGAATTGTGACCAGTCACGACGATGTTTGCCTGATCGAATATCAGGTGCCGTCGCATCAGGATTTCAAGCTGGCACAAAAAGAGCTGGATCTTATCCTCAAACGCGGTCAAGTGCGTCCGCTGTCGATTGGCGTGCACCCCGATCGTAATCTGCTGCAGCTTTGCTACACCTCGGAAGTCGCGAGCAGCGTGCTGCAACTTCTCCAGAATGCCAGTTTGCAGGGCGAGCTTCGCCTGCGTGAAGGCCTGGCGCTGGTGGCAATGGTCGGGGCCGGTGTTTGCCGCAACCCGCTGCATAGCCACCGTTTCTGGCAGCAGTTGAAAGATCATCCCGTGGAGTTTATCTGGCAGTCAGAAGACGGCATTAGCCTGGTGGCCGTGCTGCGCGTAGGCCCAACGGAAAGCCTGATTCAGGGGTTACACAAGTCGCTGTTTCGTGCGGAGAAGCGTATCGGCCTGATGCTGTTCGGCAAAGGCAACATCGGTTCCCGCTGGCTTGAGCTGTTTGCCCGCGAACAGGAAATTCTCTCCGCCCGTACCGGGTTTGAATTTGTGCTGGCTGGCGTGGTGGACAGCAGCCGCAGTTTGCTGAATTACGAAGGTCTGGATGCAAGTCGGGCACTGGCTTTCTTCAATGATGAGGCTGTTCAGCAGGACGAAGAATCGCTGTTCCTGTGGATGCGGGCTCACCCGTATGATGATTTAGTGGTACTGGACGTGACCGCCAGCGAGCAGCTCGCCGATCAATACCTGGACTTCGCCAGCCATGGCTTCCATGTGATCAGCGCCAACAAGCTTGCAGGCGCGGGGAACGGCCAGAAGTATCGCCAGATTCGCGATGCATTTGAGAAAACGGGCCGGCACTGGCTGTATAACGCCACGGTGGGCGCAGGGCTGCCGGTTAACCATACGGTTCGTGACCTGCGCGACAGCGGCGATGCTATTTTGGCTATCAGCGGTATTTTCTCGGGGACGCTTTCATGGCTGTTCCTGCAGTTTGACGGCACCGTGCCGTTTACTGAACTGGTTGATCAGGCCTGGCAGCAGGGGCTGACCGAGCCGGATCCGCGCGTGGACCTCTCCGGTAAAGACGTCATGCGTAAGCTGGTGATCCTGGCCCGTGAGGCGGGTTATGACATCGAGCCGGATCAAGTTCGCGTGGAATCTCTGGTGCCTGCAGGTTGTGAAGGCGGCTCCATCGACCATTTCTTCGAAAACGGTGATGAACTGAACGAGCAAATGCTGCAGCGGCTGGAAGCAGCGCAGGAGATGGGGCTGGTGCTGCGTTATGTGGCCCGATTTGATGCGAACGGCAAGGCGCGCGTAGGGGTTGAAGCCGTACGGGCAGAGCATCCTCTTGCCGCTCTGCTGCCGTGTGACAATGTCTTCGCGATTGAAAGCCGCTGGTACCGTGACAACCCGCTGGTGATCCGCGGGCCTGGCGCCGGGCGCGATGTGACCGCCGGGGCCATTCAGTCCGATCTCAACCGCCTGGCACAGCTGCTGTAGTTTCTTTCCCGCACTCTCTTTCTTTGGAAGAGAGTGCGCTTTTCTGCATGTCTTTTTCTCCGCTTCTCCTGAAAAAAATTCATCTTATGTGAGAATTCCTCCACATTTTGTGGTGACATTTTCATTGACGGCTCTCGCCTTTTCGGTCATCTTTCTATCTGGACGTCTAAACGTCTGGATAGCAATAAAACGCCACCATACGATAACGATGCGATTGATGAGGTAAGGGTATGAGCTTTTTTCACGCGAATCAGCGGGAAGCGCTGAACCAGAGTCTGGCCGAAGTGGCCGGGCATATTCATGTTTCCTTTGAGTTTTTCCCGCCGCGCAGCAGTGAAATGGAACAAACCCTGTGGAAGTCTATCGACAGGCTAAGCATCCTGAAGCCAACGTTTGTTTCCGTGACCTACGGGGCGAACTCCGGTGAGCGTGATCGTACCCACAGCATCATCAAAGGCATCAAAGAGCGTACCGGCCTTGAAGCGGCCCCGCATCTGACCTGTATCGATGCAACGCGTGATGAGCTGCGCGCGATTGCGCAGGACTACTGGAACAACGGCATCCGCCATATCGTGGCGCTACGTGGCGACTTGCCGCCTGGTAGCGGTAAGCCGGATATGTATGCTTCAGACCTGGTTGGTCTGCTAAAGGACGTGGGTGACTTCGATATTTCCGTTGCGGCCTACCCGGAAGTCCATCCCGAAGCCAAAAGCGCTCAGGCAGATTTACTCAGTCTGCGCCGTAAAATTGAAGCTGGCGCTAACCGCGCGATCACGCAATTCTTCTTCGATGTTGAAAGCTACCTTCGCTTCCGCGATCGCTGCGCGGCCACAGGCATTGATGTTGAGATTATCCCGGGTATTCTGCCTGTCTCAAACTTCAGGCAGGCGAAGAAATTTGCCGATATGACCAATGTGCGTATTCCGTCCTGGATGGCGCAAATGTTTGAAGGCCTGGATAACGATGCCGAAACCCGTCAACTGGTGGGCGCGAACATCGCTATGGATATGGTGAAAATCCTGAGCCGGGAAGGCGTGAAGGATTTCCACTTCTATACGCTGAACCGGGCGGAAATGAGCTATGCGATCTGCCACACTTTAGGCGTTCGACCGAAGCTTTAAATATTGATTTCACATAAAAAAAGCCCCGTTCATAAGTGAGCAGGGCTTTTTGCTTTATGGACTAAAAAAGTTACTGATTGCTGCCGCTATCGCCGTAAGGCAGCGAATCGTAATCCCGCAGCGCATTTTTCTCATACGGGTTGCCAATCCAGCGGGTCGCTTCGACAAACTGTGGGCTGGCGATGGCTCGCGTCGCGTCGTAGCCGTCATAGCTTAAACCGGCCAAATCAGACCAGGTATGAATCAGTTCTGAGCTGCTGTACTTGCGGTTTATATCTCCCGAGAAGTCACGCGGGTGGGCCTGCTGCCAGGTCGGTGACGTCCAGACGATGAACGGGATGGTGTACATATGACGCGTCGGATTGTTTTCGTTGCGCCCCTGGGTCTGGTGCGGCGGCGTGTCGTAAACCTCTTCCCCGTGATCGGAGAAATAAAGCAGGAAACCGTTAGGATCGCTGGCCTTGTAGTCTTTGATCAGCGTGGAAACCACATGGTCGTTAAACAGGTTGGCGTTATCGTAACTGTTGTAGGCTTCTTGCTGATCTTTGGTTAATCCAGCCGGTAAATCGTCCGTTTTACCATCAAACTTGTTCCAGTTTTCCGGGTAGCGGAAGTCGTAGCGAATATGCGTGCCGAGCAGGTGCACGATAATGAATTTCTTCGGTGCAGGGTCGGCCAGAACCTCTTTAAACGGTGCGAGGACGTTAGTGTCGTATTCGCGCGCACTCTGGGTACGCTGCTGGTTCATATAATACTGTTTGTCGGTCTGCTTCGAGAATACGGCCAGCATGGTGTTGCGTTCGGTCATGGTCTGCTGGTTAGTGATCCAGAAGGTTTTGTACCCGGCCTGCTTCATCAGGTTCATCAGCGAGGGCTTGGTCAGGTAAAGGTCCGGATCTTTCTCGTCGGCAAACGTCAGCGCCTGCTGCAGAATTTCAATGGTATAAGGACGCGAAGTGACGACGTTATTAAACACCGTCATTTGCGGGTCAGTTTTATGCAGCTCATCCAGCTCTGGCGTTGTCTGGCGGTGGTAGCCGTACAGGCTCATGCGGCCACGCTGCGTTGACTCACCAATAACCAGCACCAAAGTGCGTGGCGCATTACCGGAGGCGTCTTTCAGGTTAGCCAACGGCGGCAGCGCATTGTTGGACGTTAGCAGGTTATTCAGGCTGTCCAACTGCTGACGATATTCGGTGTAGGCGACGATAAACTGCCAGGGTGCTGCAGGCTCAAGGCGATAAGAAATGCTTGAGAAGGATTCGCCAATACTGCGTTTGTTGATAAGCCACTCTTTACCCACCGGATTAAGCACCAGGCCAAACAGGATGGCGAAGGAAACCAACCAGCGCCATGGGTTTGGAATATAAACCGGGCGCAGGCGTGTCCAAAGAAAGATGGCAACCAGCGTATAGGCAAGCGTAATCAGCAGCAGTTTCAGGCTGAAATACTGGCTCAGATATTCACTGGCTTCGTTGGCGTTTGTTTCGAACATCACAAACAGAACGCTTTGTGAGAACTCCTGCCCGTAGACAACGTAATAGCCCAGAGCGGCGATTGAGGCAGCCCAAAGGATAACGCCAATGACGGCGGCAATAATGCGTGTGCGCTGTGGGAACAGAAATACAGGAATAAACCACAGAGAGCTAAACAGTAAGGAGTCACGAAGCCCCGTTGTACCGCTGTAGCCTGTCGTTAAGATGGCAATCTGCAAAACTGAGGAAAAATACCAAAAGTAGAGTAAAACCCATCCAAGGGCTTTAATGCTGAACTTGCGTTCAGACTGTTTCAATGTGAAGTGCATACTCTTGCCTGTGCTATTAAATTATCATTAACCGTAATGAGAAAACCTTAAGTAAGCCTTAGTTATGAACGCTACGGTGGCTTGTACTCACGAAAAAAGCCACCCATTGCTGAGTGACTTTTGCGCACAATATAGAAAATGTGTCGGGATAATGACAGCGTAATTTCAGGCTTGTTCCGGGGATATTTATGCGGCCAACGCTTTTGGATTTTTTGTTGTTTATTTGTTGAAGATGGCGGGGGAAATAAACATGTTAAGTAGGCTTAATGGCAATGCGTGTTTTACCTGACGAAAAATAAAAACCCCCGCATTTGCGGGGGCTTGATGAAGCTAAAAAATCTTAGCCGGTATTACGCATCCCGGCGGCAACGCCGGCGATGGTGACCATCAGGGCTTGCTCTACGCGGGCATCAGGCGCTTCGCCTTTCTCTTCAGACTGGCGTGAGCGATGCAGCAGCTCGGCCTGCAGGACGTTCAGCGGATCGGTATAGATATTACGCAGGGTGATTGACTCGGCAATCCACGGTAAATCTTCCATCAGATGCGAGTCGTTGGCGATGTCCAGCACGACTTTGATGTCGGCTTCCAGCTGGTCACGCAGCTGTTTACCCAGCTTCCACAGCTCCGGCTTCACCAGGCGCTGATCGTAGTATTCCGCCAGCCAAAGGTCGGCTTTCGCAAACACCATCTCCAGCATGCCGAGGCGTGTGGAGAAGAACGGCCAGTCGCGGCACATTGTTTCCAGCTCGCTTTGCTTGCCTTCTTCCACGACCTTCTGCAGCGCCGCACCTGCGCCCAGCCAGGCCGGCAACATCAGGCGGTTTTGGGTCCAGGCGAAGATCCACGGAATCGCACGTAAAGATTCTACCCCGCCGTTTGGACGACGTTTGGCTGGGCGAGAGCCCAACGGCAGTTTGCCCAATTCCAGCTCCGGCGTGGCGGAACGGAAATACGGCACGAAGTCTTTGTTCTCGCGAATGTAGCCGCGATACATCTCGCACGATGTTGCGGAAAGTGAGTTCATGATTTGAATCCACTCTTTCTTCGGCTCTGGCGGCGGCAGCAGGTTAGCTTCAAGGATCGCGCTGGTGTAGAGCGACAGGCTGCTGATGGTAATTTCCGGCAGGCCGTATTTAAAGCGAATCATCTCACCCTGCTCGGTGACGCGCAGGCCGCCTTTCAGGCTGCCCGGTGGCTGAGAAAGCAGGGCTGCGTGGGCTGGCGCACCGCCGCGGCCGATGGAGCCGCCGCGACCGTGGAACAACGTCAGGGCGATACCGGCTTTCTCACATGTTTTAATCAGCGCATCTTGCGCTTCGTACTGCGCCCAGGATGCGGCCATCACGCCAGCGTCTTTCGCCGAGTCGGAATAGCCAATCATCACCATCTGTTTGCCCTGGATAAAGCCACGGTACCAGTCGATATTCAGCAACTGGGTCATGACGTCGTCGGCGTTATTCAGGTCGTCGAGGGTTTCAAACAGCGGTGCAACCGGCAGGGCGAAGGTACAGCCCGCTTCTTTCAGCAGCAGGTGAACGGCCAGGACGTCTGACGGCGTTTTTGCCATCGAAATAACGTAGGCCGCGATAGAACCACGTGGCGCTTCGGCCACTACTTTACAGGTTTCCAGCACTTCGCGGGTTTCTTCGCTTGGCTCCCATTGGCGAGGCAGCAGAGGGCGCTTGGAGTTCAGTTCGCGGATCAGGAAGGCTTGCTTATCAGCCTCTGACCAGCTTTCGTAGTCACCGATGCCAAGATAGCGGGTCATTTCGCCCAGCGCTTCGCTGTGGCGGGTGCTTTCCTGACGAATATCAATGCGTACCAGCGGCACGCCGAAGCATTTCACGCGGCGCAGGGTGTCGAGCAACTGCCCGTTAGCGATGATGCCCATGCCGCAGGCCTGCAGGGATTGATAACAGGCGTAGAGCGGATCCCAAAGCTGCTCGTTTTGAATGAGCAGGCCTTCCGGTTTGGGCAGGCGCTGGCCTTTCAGGCGGGCTTCAAGCCAGGCCTGGGTGGCGAGCAGCTGCTGGCGCAGGCCTTTCATGATGTGGCGGTAAGGTTCCTGGCCCGCATCCGGCCCTGCCAGTTCGCTAAGCTCCGCCGTGCATTCTACCATCGACAGCTCGGAAACCAGGACTGCGATATCGCGCAGGAACAGGTCGGTGGCTTTCCAGCGGCTGAGGAGCAGGACGTGGCGGGTAATGTCGGAGGTCACGTTTGGGTTGCCGTCGCGGTCGCCGCCCATCCAGGAGGTAAAGCGTACCGGGACGAAGTCCACCGGCAGTTTGTAATTCAGATTCTCTTCGAGCTGTTCATTAAGCTCACGCAGGTAGTTTGGCACCCCTTCCCACAGGCTGTTTTCTACCACCGCGAAGCCCCATTTGGCTTCATCAACCGGCGAAGGGCGATGCTTACGAATTTCGTCGGTATGCCACGCCTGAGCAACCAGCTGGCGCAGGCGGCGCATGATTTGGTTGCGTTCGTAGTCGGCGAGATCGCTGTGGTCGAGCTGCTTCAGGCAGCTGTTTACTTCGACCAGTTTGTGAATCAGGGTGCGGCGAGTGATCTCAGTAGGGTGAGCAGTGAGTACCAGTTCCAGAGAGAGAGATTCAACGGCTGCGCGAATGTCCGCTTCGCCAATGCCCGGCTGACTTTTTAGTTTTTGCAGCGTTTTAGCGATGACTTCCGGGTTGCTGGCCGCTTCGCCCGTCGCGGAGATGCTGTGGTACTGCTCTGCGGTGTTGGCAAGATTAAGAAACTGGCTAAAGGCGCGGGCGACGGGGAGCAGTTCATCATTTGAGAGGTTCTGCAGCGTGCTCAGCAGCTCCTGACGATTGGCTTCATTACCGGCGCGGGAGGACTTGGATAACTTACGGATCGTTTCTACTCGGTCGAGAATATTTTCCCCCAGCGCATCTTTGATGGTATCTCCGAGCAGTTTTCCGAGCATGCTGACATTACTTCGCAAAGCAGAATAGCGTTCGTTCATATGACTCCAGCCCAATCTATTATGTAACTTAATTTCACCCGTGAAGGTTCAACACCGCCTTTTATAAAGCCACGTCATAAACCATTCGTCAATTGCTACGAAATCGTTTCAGCAAACGAGGAAATGACGCGAATTTATGAAATTTAATTACCAACTTCGCTCATAAGCATTTCTTATAGGAATAGCGATTATTCCAGATTAAAAAGGGGGTAAAACCCCCTTTCATCGCGATTAATCAATGCCAACAAAAATGATGCACTACCTGGGTAATTAACTCCCGGGTTGGCTTGATGAAGCGGGTATCGATGTATTCGTCCGGCTGATGCGCCTGGTTGATGGAGCCAGGGCCAAGCACCAGCGTTGGGCACACAGTCTGGATAAACGGCGCTTCGGTGCAGTAGTTCACCACTTCCGTTTGCGCGCCGAGCAGTTTCTCAACGACCTGCACGAGCTGGTGGTCCGGCGGGCATTCGTAGCCTGGAATCGGCGGGTGGAGTTCAGAGACCGTCAGGCGGCCAGGCCAGCGCTGGCTTACCGGCTCTAATGCTTCAGTCAGTAAACCGTTCAGATCGTTTAATGTCATACCCGGCAGCGGGCGAATGTCCATGTGAAGTTCGCAACATGCACAAATGCGGTTTGCCGCGTCGCCGCCGTTAATGTGCCCGAGGTTGAGGGTCGGATACGGCACGGTGAAAGCATCATGGTGATAGCGATCTTTCAGCGTATTGCGCAGGGTGAGGATGTGGCCGATGGCATCATGCATCAGTTCAATGGCGTTGACGCCACGGGCGGGATCGCTCGAGTGGCCGGATTGCCCGAGAATACGAATGGCGTTCGACAAATGGCCTTTATGCGCGCGTACCGGCTGTAGCGATGTTGGCTCACCGATGATCGCGCAGTCCGGGCGCAGCGAGGTTGTTTCAGCGAAATAGCGTGCGCCAGCCATGGTGGTCTCTTCATCGGCGGTAGCCAGAATGTAGAGCGGCTTTTTCAGGGTTGTCACATCCACGTCGCGCAGCGCATCCAGAATGAACGCGAAGAACCCTTTCATGTCGGCAGTACCCAGGCCGTAAAGCTTGTTGTCGTGCTCGGTCAGGGTAAACGGGTCCCGCGTCCAGCGGCCATCGTCGAACGGCACGGTATCGGTATGCCCCGCCAGAAGCAGGCCGCCAGCGCCCTGGCCACTGCTCGCCAACATGTTGAATTTATTGCGAGTGCCTGGTACGGGCTGAATTTCGACGTTAAAACCGAGGTCGCGGAACCAGCCGGCCAGTAAATTGATTAAAGACTCATTGCTTTGATCCAGCGCGCTGTCGGTGGCGCTGATGGAAGGTGTCGCGATCAGGGCGCGGTAGATCTCGATAAAAGGCGGTAATTTCATCTTCACTGTTGACAGGCCTTAGGTTAGGATAGTATCAATATTCATGCATTAATTGTGAATAAAAATACAATAACGTTGAGCGTAAAGGAACAGTTAAGCGTTCCGGTGAATAAAAAACCACGCTAACGGACGTGGGTGAAAGCGTCAGGCTGGCACTCTGAGCAGACCGAAAAGACAAGGTGAACGACCCAGATGTTGAATACGCTGATTGTGGGTGCAAGCGGTTATGCAGGCGCAGAGCTTGTAAGCTATTTGAATCGCCATCCTGATATGAACATAACCGCTTTGACGGTTTCAGCGCAAAGTTCAGATGCAGGAAAATTGATATCTGATTTGCATCCGCAGTTAAAGGGCATTGTTGATCTGCCGTTGCAGGCGATGTCCGACATCAGCGAGTTCAGCGAGGGCGTGGATGTGGTGTTCCTCGCGACCGCCCACGAAGTCAGCCACGACCTGGCCCCACAGTTCCTGGCGGCAGGCTGCGTGGTGATCGATCTCTCTGGCGCGTTCCGCGTTAATGACCCGGCGTTCTATGAGCGTTATTACGGTTTTACCCATCAGCATCCTGAGCTGCTGGAAAAAGCGGTTTATGGCCTGGCTGAATGGCAGGGCGCTGCGCTAAAAGAGAGCAATTTAATTGCCGTGCCGGGCTGCTATCCGACGGCGTCTCAGCTGGCGCTGAAGCCGCTGATCGATGCCGATCTGCTGGATTTGAACCAGTGGCCGGTGATCAACGCTACCAGCGGCGTCAGCGGTGCCGGGCGCAAGGCCGCGATTTCCAACAGCTTCTGCGAAGTCAGCCTGCAGCCTTACGGCGTGTTTAATCATCGCCATCAGCCAGAAATCGCCACCCATCTTGGCGCGTCGGTGATTTTCACCCCGCACCTCGGCAATTTCCCGCGCGGCATTCTGGCGACGATTACCTGTCGCCTGAAAGCTGGCGTCACGCAGCAGCAAATTGCGGAGACATTTACCCAGGCCTACGGCGACAAGCCGTTAGTTCGCCTGTACGAAAAAGGCGTTCCGGCGCTGAAAAATGTGGTTGGCCTGCCGTTCTGCGACATCGGCTTTGCCGTGCAGGATGAGCACCTGATTGTTGTTGCCACCGAGGATAACCTGCTGAAAGGTGCCGCGGCGCAGGCAGTACAGTGTCTTAATATTCGTTTTGGCTTCGCCGAAACGCAGTCCCTTATTTAACCGTCGGTCGGGTGAAATGATGAATCCTTTAATTATCAAATTGGGCGGCGTGCTGCTGGATAGCGAAGAAGCGCTGGAGCGCCTGTTTACCGCGCTGGTGAACTATCGTCAGTCTCATCAGCGTCCGCTGGTGATTGTCCACGGCGGCGGTTGCCTGGTGGATGAGCTGATGAAAAAGCTGGCGCTGCCGGTACAAAAGAAAAACGGCCTGCGTGTGACGCCTGCCGACCAGATTGACATTATTACCGGTGCGCTGGCGGGCACGGCCAACAAGACGCTGCTGGCCTGGGCGAAGAAGCATGGCATTAACGGCGTTGGCTTGAGCCTCGGCGACGGAGATAGCGTCACGGTGACCCAGCTTGATGAAGCGCTTGGCCACGTCGGCCTGGCTAAACCGGGTTCGCCAAAACTGATTAATACGCTGCTGGAAAACGGCTTCCTGCCGATTGTTAGCTCCATCGGTGTGACCACTGAAGGTGAGCTGATGAACGTCAATGCGGATCAGGCGGCAACGGCGCTGGCCGCAACGCTCGGCGCGGATTTGATCCTGCTGTCTGACGTGAGCGGTATCCTGGACGGCAAAGGTCAGCGCATCGCTGAGATGACCGCGGCCAAAGCTGAGCAGCTGATTGAGCAAGGCATTATTACCGACGGCATGATTGTGAAAGTGAATGCGGCGCTGGATGCGGCCCGTACCCTGGGGCGTCCGGTGGATATTGCCTCATGGCGCCACGCGGATCAGCTACCCTCTTTATTCAACGGTGTGGCTATCGGCACCCGGATTCTGGCATAGACAAAGAATAGTTTTAACAAGGACAAGACAATGCAAAATCACGGCATCAAAAAAATCGTTCTCGCATACTCTGGCGGCCTCGACACTTCAGCCATCATTCCATGGCTGAAAGAGAACTACGGCGGCTGCGAAGTTGTCGCCTGCGTGGTGGATATCGGTCAGGATCGCGAAGATCTGAAAGGCGTTGAGCAAAAAGCGCTGCGCTCCGGGGCGTCTGAGTGCTACGTGGTCGATGCGCGTGAAGAGTTTATCAGCGACTATGTTTACCCTGTGCTGCAGACCGGGGCGCTGTATGAAGGCAGTTATCTGCTCGGTACCTCTATGGCGCGTCCACTGATCGCTAAGGCGCTGGTGGATGTGGCGAATAAAGTGGGCGCAGATGCGCTGTGCCACGGTGCGACCGGCAAAGGTAACGACCAGGTGCGTTTTGAATCCACCTGGGCCGCACTGGCTCCTCATCTGAAGGTTGTTGCCCCGTGGCGTGAGTGGAACCTGCGTTCCCGTGAAGCGCTGCTCGACTACCTGAAAGAGCGTGATATCCCGACAACGGCTTCGCTTGAAAAAATCTATAGCCGTGACGAAAACGCCTGGCACATTTCTACCGAAGGCGGCGTGCTGGAAAGCCCGTGGAATGCCCCGAACAAAGATTGCTGGGTATGGACCGTTGACCCGCAGGAAGCACCGGATCAGGCCGAGCAGGTGACTGTTACCGTTAAGCAGGGCAAAGTCGTGGCCGTGAACGGGGAAGCGATGAGCCCGTTCAAGTGCCTGGAAACCCTGAACGCTATCGGCGCCAAGCACGGTATTGGCCGGATCGATATCGTTGAAAACCGCCTGGTAGGCATTAAGTCTCGTGGTTGCTATGAAACCCCAGGGGGCACCATTATGATGGCTGCGCTGCGTGGCGTTGAGCAACTGGTGCTGGATCGCGATTCCTTCAAGTGGCGTGAGCAGCTCGGCCTCGAAATGTCCTACGTCGTCTACGATGGCCGTTGGTTTGCACCGCTGCGTAAATCTCTGCAGGCGTCTGCTGAGTCGCTGGCGGAAGAAGTGAACGGGGAAGTCGTGCTGCAGCTGTACAAAGGCCAGGTGACGGCGATTCAGAAAAAATCCCCGAACAGCCTCTACAGCGAAGAGTTTGCGACCTTTGGCGAAGATGAAGTTTACGATCACAGCCACGCGGGCGGCTTTATCCGTCTGTTCTCGCTCTCTTCCCGTATCCGTGCGCTGAACGAACTGAAGAAGTAATTTTTTACCCTCACGTGTTCCCAGGCCGGAAATGCGTGAGGGGCAAACGAATATCAATATGATGAATGGAGCATGACTATGGCACTTTGGGGTGGGCGTTTTACTCAGGCAGCCGATCAACGGTTTAAGCAATTTAATGACTCTTTACGCTTTGACTATCGCCTGGCTGAGCAAGACATCGTAGGTTCTGTCGCCTGGTCCAAAGCGTTGGTCACCGTGGGCGTGCTGACTGAAGCTGAGCAGCAGCAGCTTGAGCAGGCCCTGAAAGTCTTGCTGGAAGAAGTGCAGGTTAACCCGCAGGCTATTCTGGAAAGCGATGCGGAAGATATTCACAGCTGGGTGGAAGGCAAGCTCATCGATAAAGTCGGTGCGCTGGGTAAAAAACTCCACACTGGTCGTAGCCGCAACGATCAGGTCGCCACCGACCTGAAGCTGTGGTGCAAAATGCAAATCAGCGAGCTGCTGGCAGCTACCCGTCAGGTGCAGCAGGCATTAATTGAAACAGCTGAAGCCAATCAGGATGCGGTGATGCCGGGTTATACGCACCTGCAGCGCGCGCAGCCGGTTACTTTTGCCCATTGGTGCCTGGCGTACGTTGAGATGCTGGCGCGCGATGAAAGCCGTTTGCAAAGCACTCTGCAGCGCCTGGACGTCAGCCCGCTGGGCAGCGGCGCGCTGGCAGGTACCGCCTATGAAATTGACCGTGAACAGCTTGCCGGTTGGTTAGGTTTTGCTTCCGCGACCCGCAATAGCCTCGACAGCGTCTCCGATCGCGATCATGTGCTGGAACTGCTGTCCAACGCCTCTATCGGCATGGTTCACCTGTCCCGTTTTGCAGAAGATCTGATCTTCTTCAATACCGGAGAAGCCGGTTTTGTTGAGCTGTCCGATCGCGTGACTTCCGGCTCTTCCCTGATGCCGCAGAAGAAAAACCCGGATGCGCTGGAGCTGATCCGCGGCAAGTGCGGCCGCGTGCAGGGCGCCCTGACCGGTATGATGATGACCCTCAAAGGCCTGCCGCTGGCGTATAACAAAGACATGCAGGAAGACAAAGAAGGCCTGTTCGACGCCCTCGATACCTGGCTTGATTGTCTGCATATGTCCGTGCTGGTACTGGACGGCATTCAGGTTAAACGTCCTCGCTGCCAGGAAGCGGCTGAGCAAGGCTATGCCAACGCCACCGAGCTGGCGGATTACCTGGTTGCTAAAGGCGTGCCGTTCCGTGAAGCTCACCACATTGTAGGCGAGGCTGTCGTCGAAGCGATTAAACAAGGTAAAGCGCTGGAAGCCTTAACCCTTGCCGATCTGCAGAAGTTCAGTGCGGTTATTGGCGACGATGTGTATCCGATCCTGTCGCTGCAGTCCTGTCTCGACAAGCGCGCCGCGAAAGGCGGTGTTTCACCTAAGCAGGTTGCTCAGGCTATCACCGACGCGAAACAGCGCCTGGTCTAATCCCCTCGAAATTTGAACAAAAAAAAGCGGACATACTGTCCGCTAAAAGTTCACGTTGGCTTTAATAATTCGTCAGGTTCAGAGAACAGAGAGTCTCTGCAGCCGCGCGTCGTTCTGGGGTAAGTCAGAGCGATGTGCCTTGCTGTTGCTGGCTATTATTCACCAACATTGCTTGATAGGGATAATCGTTCGTTGCTATGCTATCTATCGCCATGAACTATCGTGGCGCAGGAGGATAGAGAATGAATATTCGAGATCTTGAATACCTGGTGGCGCTGGCCGAGCACCGCCATTTTCGTCGGGCAGCGGATGCCTGTCACGTTAGCCAGCCGACATTAAGCGGCCAGATCCGCAAGCTGGAAGATGAGCTGGGCGTGATGCTGCTGGAACGCACCAGCCGTAAAGTGCTGTTCACCCAGGCGGGTTTGCTGCTGGTGGATCAGGCGCGGACGGTGCTGCGTGAAGTCAAAGTACTGAAAGAGATGGCAAGCCAGCAGGGTGAAGCTATGTCCGGCCCGCTGCATATTGGCCTGATCCCAACCGTGGGGCCTTACCTGCTGCCGCAAATTATTCCTATGCTGCATCAGACCTTCCCTAAGCTGGAAATGTACCTGCATGAAGCCCAAACCCATCAGCTGCTGGCGCAGCTCGACAGCGGCAAGCTGGACTGCGCCATTCTGGCGCTGGTAAAAGAGAGCGAAGCGTTTATCGAGGTGCCGCTGTTTGATGAACCGATGGTGCTGGCGGTTTATCAGGATCACCCGTGGGCAAACCGCGACCGAGTGCCGATGTCCGATTTGGCTGGTGAAAAGCTGCTGATGCTGGAAGACGGGCACTGCCTGCGCGATCAGGCTATGGGCTTTTGCTTTGAAGCAGGCGCGGATGAAGATACCCATTTCCGGGCAACAAGCTTAGAGACACTGCGTAACATGGTCGCTGCGGGGAGTGGCATCACGCTTTTGCCAGCCCTGGCCGTGCCGCATGAACGCCAGCGCGACGGTGTGGTTTATCTGCCGTGTTATAAACCAGAACCGCGTCGTACCATCGGCCTGGTTTATCGTCCGGGGTCACCGCTGCGCAGCCGCTATGAGCAGCTGGCAGAGGCCATCCGCACGCAGATGGATGGCCATTTTGACTCAGCGCTAAAACAGGCGATTTAAGCCGTTAAGCGCCGCTACCCGATAGGCTTCCGCCATTGTTGGGTAGTTAAAGGTGGTGTTAACGAAGTACTCAATGGTGTTACCGCCACCTTTCTGCTCCATAATCGCCTGGCCGATGTGAATGATTTCGGCCGCGCGCTCGCCAAAGCAGTGGATCCCCAGAATTTCTTTCGTTTCACGGTGGAACAGAATTTTCAGCGTCCCAACGTTCATACCCACGATTTGCGCCCGCGCGAGATGTTTAAACTGCGCCCGGCCCACTTCGTAAGGCACTTTCATCGAGGTCAGCTGTTGTTCCGTTTTGCCCACGGAGCTGATTTCCGGAATGGTGTAGATGCCGGTCGGAATATCTTCGATCAGATGCCCCGTGGCTTCGCCTTTCACCAGCGCCTGAGCGGCGATACGGCCTTGATCGTAGGCTGCTGAAGCCAGGCTAGGATAACCGATCACGTCACCTACCGCGTAAATATGCGGTAGCGCGGTCTGGTACATGCTGTTGACCTTGATGAGCCCACGGCTGTCGGCTTCGAGACCGATATTTTCCAGCGCCAGCGAATCCGTATTCCCGGTACGTCCGTTGGCGTAAAGCAGGCAATCCGCCTTCACTTTTTTGCCGGACTTCAGAGAAACAATCACGCCGTCGTCCACGCCTTCAATTTTCTCAAACTCTTCGTTGTGGCGAATAACCACGCCGCTGTTCCAGAAGTGATAGGAGAGCGAGTCCGACATTTCCTGATCGAGGAAAGCCAGCAGGCGATCGCGAGTGTTGATCAGATCAACTTTGACGTTCATTCCGCGGAAGATCGACGCGTATTCGCAGCCGATCACCCCGGCACCATAGATGATCACATGACGCGGTTCGTGATGCAGGCTGAGAATTGAGTCGCTGTCGTAGATACGTGGGTGGGTAAAATCAACTTCTGGCGGGCGATAAGGGCGAGAACCGCAGGCAATAACAAACTTCTCGGCGGTATAGGTTTCGACCGACCCATCGTGGCACAGAAGCTCGACAGTGTGCTCATCCACAAAGTGCGCATCGCCCTGCAGCATCTCGCAGCGGTTACGTTCGTAAAAACCCTGGCGCATGCGGGTTTGCTGGTTAATCACGCTGTCGGCGTGGTTAAGGATGTCGGCAAAAGAGGAGCGGAGAAGGTGAGTGTGATCGCTGTATAACGGGTTTTGATTGAATTCAATAATGCGGCTGACGGCGTGGCGGAGGGCTTTCGAAGGGATGGTGCCCCAATGGGTGCAGCCGCCGCCGACATTGTGGTAGCGCTCAATCACCGCTACCCTGGCTCCTTGTTTCACCAGCCCCATGGCGGCACCTTCGCCCCCGGGACCGGAACCAATCACTATTGCGTCATAATCGTAGGTTTGTGGCATGGTAAGGCTTACCTGTTTTTATACATAAAGGCAACACGATGGTAACATCAACCAGGGATTTCCCCAATTCTCGTTGTGCTTTTTCCCGCCTGGACAGGTCAATGTTCCGTAAACAATCATTCACAATACACTATAAAAGCGGTAGCTTGATTCTCTGATATAGTTCCAGCTCTGTTTGAAGGATTCAGGCAATATGATGGGTGTAAGAGCGCAACAAAAAGAGAGAACCAGGCGTTCTTTAGTCGAGGCAGCATTTAGCCAGCTAAGCGCCGAAAGAAGCTTTGCCAGCCTGAGCCTGCGTGAAGTTGCCCGCGAAGCCGGTATTGCGCCAACGTCATTTTATCGCCATTTCCGCGATGTTGATGAGCTCGGTCTTACAATGGTAGACGAAAGTGGCCTGATGCTGCGGCAGTTAATGCGGCAGGCGCGGCAGCGCATCGCCAAAGGCGGCAGCGTGATCCGTACCTCAGTGTCAACGTTCATGGAATTTATCGGCAATAACCCTAACGCTTTCCGCCTGTTGTTGCGTGAACGCTCGGGCACGTCTGCGGCGTTTCGTGCCGCGGTTGCTCGTGAAATTCAGCACTTCATCGCGGAACTTGCCGACTATTTAGAACTCGAAAATCGCATGCCTCGCAGCTTCACCGAAGCGCAGGCGGAAGCGATGGTCACGATTGTTTTTAGTGCTGGTGCCGAAGCGCTGGACGTTGATATTGAACAGCGTCGTCAGCTCGAAGAGAGACTGGTGTTGCAGCTACGTATGATCTCGAAAGGGGCTTACTACTGGTATCGCCGGGAACAAGAAAAAATGGCACTGGCTCATTTATCCGAAGAGTGAAGGAACGAGCAATGAAACAGTTACAAGATAGAGGTACGCTGGCGCTGGCGTTTATTGCTGGTCTGTCGATTAACGGATCTTTTGCCGCGCTGTTCAGCTCGGTTGTTCCGTTCTCGATATTCCCTGTTATCGCTTTGGTGCTGGCGGTTTATTGCCTGCATCAGCGCTATCAGAACCGTACGATGCCGGTTGGGTTACCGAGCCTTGCCGCGGCCTGTTTTGTGTTAGGCGTGCTGCTTTATAGTTCAGTGGTTCGCGTTGAATACCCGGCGATTGGCTCTAACTTTATCCCTTCGATTCTGTCGGTGGTTGTGCTGTTCTGGATTTTGTTTAAAGTTCGCTCCCGCAAATCAGAAGCGGCTGAGTAAGCCCGATAAAAAGCAAAAAGGACGCCAAGGCGTCCTTTTTCTATTTGCGCGTTAGCAGTACGCCGCATTCCATATGATGCGTGTACGGGAACTGGTCAAACAGTGCCAGGCGGGTGATGTTGTGAGTCTGGGATAATGTTTCCAGGTTCTCGCACAGCGTCTGTGGATTGCAGGAGATATAAAGGATGTGCGGGTAGGCCTGCACCATTTTTACCGTGTCAGCATCCAAACCGCTGCGAGGCGGATCGACAAAAATGGTCTCGCACTGATAGCTTTTAAGATCAATTCCCTGCAGGCGGTTAAACTCCCTCACGCCGTTCATAGCCTGGGTAAACTCTTCCGCCGCCATGCGGATAATCTGCACGTTCTCAATATTGTTGGCCGCGATGTTGTACTGTGCCGCTGCCACGGACGGTTTAGCGATTTCGGTCGCCAGCACGCGGTCGAAGTTGCGGGCCAGAGCGAGCGAGAAGTTGCCATTCCCGCAGTAAAGCTCCAGCAGATCGCCGCTTGAGTTTTCTGTCGCGTTCAGCGCCCATTCCAGCATCTGAATATTCATGGCCGCGTTTGGCTGAGTAAAGCTGTTCTCAACCTGGCGGTAAATCATCTCTTTACCGGCAACCGGCAGGCGTTCGTCGATAAAATCCTGGTCCAGCTCAATCTTGGTTTTTGTTGCACGGCCAATCAAATGAACGTTAAAGCCGCGGGCGCGAAGGCTGTCGCGCAGCGCCTCGGCATGCAGCTGCCATTCATCATCCAGCTTGCGGTGGTAGAGCAAAGACACCACGGCCTGATTGCTCAGGGTCGTCAGATAGTCAATCTGGAACAGCTTGTGACGCAGAGCTGGAATATCGCGGACGCCATCCAGCATGGCTGGCATCAGGGCGTTAATAAGCTCGCTGGCCGCCGGGAAGCTGTTGACCCGGATGCGGCTTTTGGTCTGCTGATCGAACATGATGTGATACAGGTCGTCACCTTCATGCCAGATGCGGAACTCTGCTCGCATGCGGTAGTGGCTTACCGGTGAGCGGAATACCTCCGGGGCCGGTGCGGCAAAAGGCGCCATCATGCCTTCGAGGCGAGTGACTTTTTCCGCCAGTTGCGCGTCGTACTGTTCTGTCGGGAGGTGTTCAGGGGTCATGGCTAGCCATCCAGTCGGTCAATGAATACAAACTACGCGGCGATTGTAGGGATTCGACCCGGGATGTCCAGCCCGATCGCGTTAAGAAGTTCAGCCGGAAGTCTGGACATCCGTATAAGCCTAACGGTAGCATGGCTTTTCCGGCCTCCTGAGAGTTAAAAGGGAACCCAGTGTGATTCTGGGGCTGACGCGCAGCGGTAAGGAACGGCAAGATGAACGCACTCAGCAGACACTGCTTTCTTATATAAGCGGGAAGTCCTCATCTTATTTAAGCCCCCAAGCCCGAAGACCTGCCGGAACGACGTCGCAAGTGATATGGCTATCGCGTGCTATTTGCCATATCTGCGGCATCCTATTCGAAAGCGGATGCTTATATAAATGATGATAAAAAAGGTTTCGCTGTTGACGGCTTTGTCCGCAACGGCTTTTTCAGTTTGGGCGCAGGACAGCAATACCGACAATACCCTGGTAGTGACTGCAAATCGTTTTCAGCAGCCGGTGAATAGCGTTCTGGCGCCGACGTCGGTGGTTACGCGTGAAGATATCGACCGCTGGCAGTCAAAAGATTTAAACGACGTGATGCGCAGATTGCCGGGCGTGGATATTGCTCAGAACGGCGGCCTTGGTCAAAGCTCCTCGCTTTTTATCCGTGGTACAGAGGCTCGTCATGTGATGGTTCTGATTGATGGTATCCCGGTGCCACGCTCTGGTATCGTCAATACAATAGATATCGGTCAGATCCCTGTCTCATTGGTGCAGCGCATCGAATATATTCGCGGGCCACGCTCTGCAGTGTATGGTTCCGGAGCAATTGGCGGCGTAGTTAACATTATTACGATGACGGATAACGAACGTTCTCAGGTCAATGCGGGCGTGGGAACGCATGGTTATCAACAGTACGATGGCACCTTTAATCATCGCTTCGGTGATACGGTGGTGACTGCCGCGGGGGCATACCAAACAACAAAGGGCTTTAATATTCAGCCTAACTCTCCATATAGCGGTGACAGCGATCGCGATGGATATAGAAATTCATTGTTCTGGGGCGGTCTTCAGCACAAGTTTAACGATAATTTCTCCGGTTTTTTCCGCAGCTATGGTTACTCGGCGAATGCCGATTACGATCAAGGATCCTGGGGCTATGCTGGTGGTAATGATGAACACCAGAATGATACCCAATCATGGGATACCGGCCTGCATTTCAACTCTGGCGACTATTCTTCTCAACTGGTGGCCAACTATCAGCGCATCAAAGATTACAACTACAGCAGCCTGAATGGGCGCTATGCGCCAGGCTCAACGTTGGATAATACGGAACAGCGCTATATTCAGTGGGGCAACAATATTGCCGTTGGCCACGGGGCCGTTAGCGGCGGTGTTGACTGGAAGCAAGAGAAGCTTCAATCAAGCGGTACAACCAGCACCGATGTCTACAAGCGTGATACCACCGGGCTGTATCTCACCGGACAGCAGCAAATAGGCAGTGTGACGCTGGAAGCTTCCGGGCGTGAAGACCATGACCAACAGTTTGGTTGGCACGGTACCTGGCAAACGGCCGCTGGATGGGAATTTGTTGATGGCTACCGCGCGACGTTGTCCTACGGCACGGGTTTCCTGGCTCCGTCGCTTGGAGAGCAATTTGGCGCTGAACGTTTTGGTATTGCCTCTAACCCTAACCTGAAGCCGGAAGAGTCAAAGCAGTGGGAAGCAGGACTAGAAGGACTGAGCGGCCCAGTTGACTGGCGTCTTTCTGCGTATCGCTATGAGATTCAAAACCTCATCAGCTTCAACAATAATGCTTATTACAATGTTAAGGCGGCGACGATTAAAGGATTGGAGTGGACGGGTAACGTGACGACAGGTCCGATCGATCACCACCTTACATTGCAATATGTAGATCCACGAGATGATGAAACGAATAAAGTCCTCTATCGCCGGGCGAAGCAGCAGGTGAAATATGAAGTCACTGGACAAGTCTACGATTTAGGATGGAATGTCGCTTACCAGTACATCGGGCAGCGCTACGATAACGACTTTGATAATGGACGTGATGTAAAAATGGGTGGGGTTAGCCTGTGGGATGTTGGTTTGTCTTATCCGGTCACCTCACATCTTACAGTTCGTGGTAAAATAGCTAACCTGTTCGATAAAGATTACGAGACGGTTTATGGCTATCAAACTGCAGGACGGGAATACACCTTGTCTGGCAGCTACACCTTCTGATGCACATCCCACCGTGCTGGTTTTTGACTCCGGCGTTGGTGGGCTGTCCGTCTACAATGAGATTCGGCAGCTTCTGCCGGATCTTCATTACATCTACGCCTTCGACAACGTGGCGTTTCCATACGGCGAAAAGAGCGAAGAGTTTATCGTCGACCGGGTGGTCTCAATAGTGACTGCTGTCCAGCAGCATTATCCTTTAGCCCTCGCGGTTATTGCCTGTAATACCGCAAGTACCGTTTCTCTCCCTGCCTTACGCGAAAAGTTCGACTTCCCTGTTGTTGGCGTTGTGCCTGCCATTAAACCGGCAGCGCGCTTGACGACAAATGGCGTTGTAGGTCTGCTCGCAACTCGCGGTACGGTCAAGCGGTCTTATACCCACGAGCTTATCTCCCGGTTTGCTACCGAATGCAAAATTGAGATGCTGGGTTCTGCCGAACTGGTGGAGCTGGCGGAGGCGAAGCTTCATGGTGAGCCTGTCCCGCTGGACGAGCTGCGTAAAATCCTGCGTCCGTGGTTACGAATGTCGGAGCCGCCGGATACCGTTGTATTAGGCTGCACGCATTTCCCTCTATTACAGGAAGAGTTGTTGGAGGTGTTACCTGAGGGAACGAGACTGATTGATTCCGGTGCCGCGATTGCAAGGCGTACCGTTTGGTTACTGGAACATGAAGCGCCTGAAGCGGCGTCTGCAGATTCTAATATTGCTTATTGTATGGCGTTCACGCCTGAAACCGCGCAATTAATGCCCGTTTTACAACGTTACGGCTTTGAAAGGCTCGAAAAACTGGCACTTTAACGCCATTTTGAGTAAAAAAACGACGCTTGAAAGTTTTTTTCAAATTAGGGGTTGTCAGGCTCTGAGAACTCCCTATAATGCGCCTCCACTGACACGGCGAAGCGGCTTCGAAAGCGGCTTCACAACCCGGTAGTCAGTCAGACGAAAGCGAAAATAAACGCTTGACTCTGAAAGAGGAAAGCGTATTATACGCCACCTCGAGTTAGCAAGCGAAAGCGACTGACTCACTGCTCTTTAACAATTTATCAGACAATCTGTGTGGGCACTCGCAGGATTGATATCTCAGCATCTTCGGATGCAAAAAAATATCAAGTCTTGAAGAGTGACTACTGATTTTATAAACAGTTTTAATTCTTTGAGCATCAAACACTTTTAAATTGAAGAGTTTGATCATGGCTCAGATTGAACGCTGGCGGCAGGCCTAACACATGCAAGTCGAGCGGTAGCACGGGAGAGCTTGCTCTCTGGGTGACGAGCGGCGGACGGGTGAGTAATGTCTGGGGATCTGCCTGATGGAGGGGGATAACTACTGGAAACGGTAGCTAATACCGCATAACGTCGCAAGACCAAAGAGGGGGACCTTCGGGCCTCTTGCCATCAGATGAACCCAGATGGGATTAGCTAGTAGGTGGGGTAATGGCTCACCTAGGCGACGATCCCTAGCTGGTCTGAGAGGATGACCAGCCACACTGGAACTGAGACACGGTCCAGACTCCTACGGGAGGCAGCAGTGGGGAATATTGCACAATGGGCGCAAGCCTGATGCAGCCATGCCGCGTGTATGAAGAAGGCCTTCGGGTTGTAAAGTACTTTCAGCGAGGAGGAAGGCGTTAAGGTTAATAACCTTAGCGATTGACGTTACTCGCAGAAGAAGCACCGGCTAACTCCGTGCCAGCAGCCGCGGTAATACGGAGGGTGCAAGCGTTAATCGGAATTACTGGGCGTAAAGCGCACGCAGGCGGTTTGTTAAGTCGGATGTGAAATCCCCGGGCTCAACCTGGGAACTGCATTCGAAACTGGCAAGCTTGAGTCTTGTAGAGGGGGGTAGAATTCCAGGTGTAGCGGTGAAATGCGTAGAGATCTGGAGGAATACCGGTGGCGAAGGCGGCCCCCTGGACAAAGACTGACGCTCAGGTGCGAAAGCGTGGGGAGCAAACAGGATTAGATACCCTGGTAGTCCACGCCGTAAACGATGTCGACTTGGAGGTTGTGCCCTTGAGGCGTGGCTTCCGGAGCTAACGCGTTAAGTCGACCGCCTGGGGAGTACGGCCGCAAGGTTAAAACTCAAATGAATTGACGGGGGCCCGCACAAGCGGTGGAGCATGTGGTTTAATTCGATGCAACGCGAAGAACCTTACCTACTCTTGACATCCAGAGAACTTAGCAGAGATGCTTTGGTGCCTTCGGGAACTCTGAGACAGGTGCTGCATGGCTGTCGTCAGCTCGTGTTGTGAAATGTTGGGTTAAGTCCCGCAACGAGCGCAACCCTTATCCTTTGTTGCCAGCGGTTCGGCCGGGAACTCAAAGGAGACTGCCAGTGATAAACTGGAGGAAGGTGGGGATGACGTCAAGTCATCATGGCCCTTACGAGTAGGGCTACACACGTGCTACAATGGCGCATACAAAGAGAAGCGACCTCGCGAGAGCAAGCGGACCTCATAAAGTGCGTCGTAGTCCGGATTGGAGTCTGCAACTCGACTCCATGAAGTCGGAATCGCTAGTAATCGTAGATCAGAATGCTACGGTGAATACGTTCCCGGGCCTTGTACACACCGCCCGTCACACCATGGGAGTGGGTTGCAAAAGAAGTAGGTAGCTTAACCTTCGGGAGGGCGCTTACCACTTTGTGATTCATGACTGGGGTGAAGTCGTAACAAGGTAACCGTAGGGGAACCTGCGGTTGGATCACCTCCTTACCTAAAAGATACAACCCGCGTAGTGCTCACACAGATTGTCTGATAGATGTAGAGAAGCAAGGCGTCTTGCGATTGAGACTTCAGTGTCCCCTTCGTCTAGAGGCCCAGGACACCGCCCTTTCACGGCGGTAACAGGGGTTCGAATCCCCTAGGGGACGCCACTTGCTGGTATGTAAGTGAAAGTTGCGTGCCGTTATATCTCAAAGCTGACTTGAAAGAGTCATGTTTGAGATATTTGCTCTTTAACAATCCGGAACAAGCTGAAAATTGAAACGACATGTCGTCTCATTCTTCCGTAATAAAGAATGAGGTTAAGACATGTTCGAGTCTCTCAAATTTTCATAATCTGAAGCGAAACATCTTCGGGTTGTGAGGTTAAGCGACTAAGCGTACACGGTGGATGCCCTGGCAGTCAGAGGCGATGAAGGACGTGCTAATCTGCGATAAGCGTCGGTAAGGTGATATGAACCGTTATAGCCGGCGATTTCCGAATGGGGAAACCCAGTGTGATTCGTCACACTATCATTACGTGAATACATAGCGTAATGAAGCGAACCGGGGGAACTGAAACATCTAAGTACCCCGAGGAAAAGAAATCAACCGAGATTCCCCCAGTAGCGGCGAGCGAACGGGGAGCAGCCCAGAACCTGAATCAGTTTGTGTGTTAGTGGAAGCGTCTGGAAAGTCGCAGGGTACAGGGTGATACTCCCGTACACTAAAATGCACAGGCTGTGAGTTCGAAGAGTAGGGCGGGACACGTGGTATCCTGTCTGAATATGGGGGGACCATCCTCCAAGGCTAAATACTCCTGACTGACCGATAGTGAACCAGTACCGTGAGGGAAAGGCGAAAAGAACCCCGGCGAGGGGAGTGAAAAAGAACCTGAAACCGTGTACGTACAAGCAGTGGGAGCCTCTTTATGGGGTGACTGCGTACCTTTTGTATAATGGGTCAGCGACTTATATTCTGTAGCAAGGTTAACCGTATAGGGGAGCCGCAGGGAAACCGAGTCTTAACTGGGCGTTAAGTTGCAGGGTATAGACCCGAAACCCGGTGATCTAGCCATGGGCAGGTTGAAGGTTGGGTAACACTAACTGGAGGACCGAACCGACTAATGTTGAAAAATTAGCGGATGACTTGTGGCTGGGGGTGAAAGGCCAATCAAACCGGGAGATAGCTGGTTCTCCCCGAAAGCTATTTAGGTAGCGCCTCGTGAACTCATCTTCGGGGGTAGAGCACTGTTTCGGCTAGGGGGCCATCCCGGCTTACCAACCCGATGCAAACTACGAATACCGAAGAATGTTATCACGGGAGACACACGGCGGGTGCTAACGTCCGTCGTGAAGAGGGAAACAACCCAGACCGCCAGCTAAGGTCCCAAAGTCATGGTTAAGTGGGAAACGATGTGGGAAGGCACAGACAGCCAGGATGTTGGCTTAGAAGCAGCCATCATTTAAAGAAAGCGTAATAGCTCACTGGTCGAGTCGGCCTGCGCGGAAGATGTAACGGGGCTAAACCATGCACCGAAGCTGCGGCAGCGACACTATGTGTTGTTGGGTAGGGGAGCGTTCTGTAAGCCGTTGAAGGTGAACTGTGAGGTTTGCTGGAGGTATCAGAAGTGCGAATGCTGACATAAGTAACGATAAAGCGGGTGAAAAGCCCGCTCGCCGGAAGACCAAGGGTTCCTGTCCAACGTTAATCGGGGCAGGGTGAGTCGACCCCTAAGGCGAGGCCGAAAGGCGTAGTCGATGGGAAACAGGTTAATATTCCTGTACTCGGTGTTACTGCGAAGGGGGGACGGAGAAGGCTATGTTAGCCGGGCGACGGTTGTCCCGGTTTAAGCATGTAGGCGGGAAGTTTAGGTAAATCCGGACTTCTGTTAACGCTGAGGTGTGATGACGAGGCACTACGGTGCTGAAGTAACAAATGCCCTGCTTCCAGGAAAAGCCTCTAAGCATCAGGTAACATTGAATCGTACCCCAAACCGACACAGGTGGTCAGGTAGAGAATACCAAGGCGCTTGAGAGAACTCGGGTGAAGGAACTAGGCAAAATGGTGCCGTAACTTCGGGAGAAGGCACGCTGTCGTTAGGTGAAGGGATTTACTCCTGGAGCTGAAGGCAGTCGAAGATACCAGCTGGCTGCAACTGTTTATTAAAAACACAGCACTGTGCAAACACGAAAGTGGACGTATACGGTGTGACGCCTGCCCGGTGCCGGAAGGTTAATTGATGGGGTTATCCGTAAGGAGAAGCTCTTGATCGAAGCCCCGGTAAACGGCGGCCGTAACTATAACGGTCCTAAGGTAGCGAAATTCCTTGTCGGGTAAGTTCCGACCTGCACGAATGGCGTAATGATGGCCAGGCTGTCTCCACCCGAGACTCAGTGAAATTGAAATCGCTGTGAAGATGCAGTGTACCCGCGGCAAGACGGAAAGACCCCGTGAACCTTTACTATAGCTTGACACTGAACATTGAGCCTTGATGTGTAGGATAGGTGGGAGGCTTTGAAGCGTGGACGCCAGTCTGCGTGGAGCCAACCTTGAAATACCACCCTTTAATGTTTGATGTTCTAACGTAGACCCGTGATCCGGGTTGCGGACAGTGTCTGGTGGGTAGTTTGACTGGGGCGGTCTCCTCCTAAAGCGTAACGGAGGAGCACGAAGGTTAGCTAATCACGGTCGGACATCGTGAGGTTAGTGCAAAGGCATAAGCTAGCTTGACTGCGAGAGTGACGGCTCGAGCAGGTGCGAAAGCAGGTCTTAGTGATCCGGTGGTTCTGAATGGAAGGGCCATCGCTCAACGGATAAAAGGTACTCCGGGGATAACAGGCTGATACCGCCCAAGAGTTCATATCGACGGCGGTGTTTGGCACCTCGATGTCGGCTCATCACATCCTGGGGCTGAAGTAGGTCCCAAGGGTATGGCTGTTCGCCATTTAAAGTGGTACGCGAGCTGGGTTTAGAACGTCGTGAGACAGTTCGGTCCCTATCTGCCGTGGGCGCTGGAGAATTGAGGGGGGCTGCTCCTAGTACGAGAGGACCGGAGTGGACGCATCACTGGTGTTCGGGTTGTCATGCCAATGGCATTGCCCGGTAGCTAAATGCGGAAGAGATAAGCGCTGAAAGCATCTAAGCGCGAAACTTGCCCCGAGATGAGTTCTCCCTGACCCTTTAAGGGTCCTGAAGGAACGTTGAAGACTACGACGTTGATAGGCTGGGTGTGTAAGCGTAGCGATACGTTGAGCTAACCAGTACTAATGATCCGTGAGGCTTAACCTTACAACACCGAAGGTGTTTTAGAGAGATTTTCAGCTTAGTTCAGGATTAGATTGATGGTTATGCGCGAGCATAACGGTCAATAACAGAATTTGCCTGGCGGCCGTAGCGCGGTGGTCCCACCTGACCCCATGCCGAACTCAGAAGTGAAACGCCGTAGCGCCGATGGTAGTGTGGGGTCTCCCCATGCGAGAGTAGGGAACTGCCAGGCATCAAATTAAGCAGTAAACCGGAGCAACAAACCGGTAGTTGTAGAAAAATTCGGTGGAGCGGTAGTTCAGTCGGTTAGAATACCTGCCTGTCACGCAGGGGGTCGCGGGTTCGAGTCCCGTCCGTTCCGCCACTTATTAAAATTAAGCCTGCTGTTTAAGCAGGCTTAATAGTAGGAAAATTTAGGGGCGTAGCTCAGTTGGTAGAGCACCGGTCTCCAAAACCGGGTGTCGCGAGTTCGAGTCTCTCCGCCCCTGCCATATATAATCCTTTGCTTAGGCAAAGGATTTTTTTTGTCCAAAATCCCTCTCCTTTATATTCTTAGCTATTAAAAGCGCATTACTGCGCCTTTAATGGTGTCTTCAATAATTCTTTGATAACACTCTGTTTGTCCGTGTTTTGTAACCAGATAGCATACAATGGTCTGGACAGCGTTGTGCTTTCAGGGACAGGCCAGATCCCGGATTGTTCTTTTGCCCACTCAATCGGCAGGAAGGTGTAACCGTTAAGTTCAGAGATCAGCTTGCAGGCTATTTTTGCTGAACTGGTAGTTAATACCGGAATATCATCACTTCCAATGAGCTCGGCCTCATGTTGGTGAAAATCCGCCCCCCACTCGATGCGTAAATAGTTGAGAGGAGTTTTACGGCTTTCCGCGGCAGGACCATAAAGTCCCATGCTGAAATAGCCCAGCAACTGGCTGGAGAATTCATCCATTTTGGGTGCTTCAGTTGTGAGTAATAAATCCAGCTGGCGCTCATGAAGCTGTTTAACGAGTGATTGACGTTGTGCAATTCGTGCTTCGAACTGCAGGCCATTATGCTGTTGATAAAGCGCAATTAGCCATTCAGAAAGCATGCATTCCCAAAGTGATGCGCTGGCACCAAGCGTGAGCTGATTATGCTGAGAAGTATGTGATACCTCTTTTTTCGCTGCTAACCACGTATTCATCAGGTTTTCTGCGTAGGGCAGCAGGCGTTCCCCGGCACTTGTCAGCCGTATGTTATTGCGATGGCGGGTAAAAAGGTTTACGCCAAGCTGATTTTCGAGCTGTCGGATGCGAAAGCTTACCGCAGATTGCGTCAAATAAAGTGCTTCTGCGGCGCGACCAAAGTGCCGTGTTCTGCTAACTTCCAGGAAGGTTTTAAGTAATTCGGTGTCCACGGCTCACTCCAAAAAATAATTTGTCGTTATGATTTAAATGTTTTGTTTTACACTCTGTCAAGCGTAACTAATACTCCGCGCCATAAATAGCTCGGCCAAGAAAATCAGGAGCGTGTAGGATGGCGGAAAGCTTTACGACGACCAATCGGTTTTTCGACAATAAACATTATCCACGTGGGTTTGCTCGTCATGGTGATTTCACCATCAAAGAGGCACAGCTGTTAGAACGTCACGGTTTTGCGTTCAATGAGCTGGATCTCGGTAAGCGCGAACCAGGCACTGAAGAAGAAGTGCAGTTTGTTGCCGTATGCCGTGGTGTGCGCGAGCCTGCTACTGAAGCGGAACGTGTTTGGAGCAAGTACATGGCGCGTATTAAACGTCCAAAACGTTTTCATACCCTGTCTGGCGGTAAACCGCAGATGGATACGGTTGAAGACTACAGCGATAGTGATGATTAAAAAATGGGGCGAAAGCCCCGTTTTTTATTCAGCCAGTCTGTGCAAATGCAGGAGCAGCCGATCAATTGTTCGATAGCTTAGTGCTTCCTGGAGATGTGTCCGAGTAATACTCTCGCAATGCTCGATATCTGCGATGGTACGCGAGACTTTCAGAAGACGTTGCCATGCCCTGACCGACAGACCCAGCTTGAGTAATGTTTCCTCCAGCCAAACGGCATCATCCGGTACAAGTGCACAGTGTTCGCGGATCTCATGGTTGCTGAGCCGGGCATTCAGCTTGTTCTGCCGGAAGAGTTGCCTGTTACGTGTCTCCATTACCCTCGTTCTTATTACCTCACTCTTTTCTTCATAATGATTTGTTTTGCTCAGCATTCCTGCAGGGAGAAGCGGGATATCCACTGAGAGGTCGAAGCGGTCGAGAAAAGGGCCTGAGAGTCGATTCATATAGCGTAAAGTCTGCTGGGGCGTGGCACGGTTATGTTTGCCCTCGAAGTGCCCTGTAGGGCTGGGATTCATCGCCGCGATAAGTTGAAAATCTGCGGGGTAGGTAATTTTTGCGCGGGTGCGAGAGATATGAATCTCGCCTGATTCAATAGGTTCCCTGAGCGAGTCCAGTACGCGGCGCTCAAACTCAGGTAATTCATCCAGAAATAACACGCCGTTGTGCGCTAACGAAATTTCTCCTGGCTGCGGAATAGCCCCGCCGCCCACGACAGAAGTTAAAGAGGCACTATGATGGGGGGCCCTGAACGGACGCTGACGCCAATGGCGATGCAGATGTGAAGATTGCACCAGGCTCAGAATGGCAGCGCTCTGTAATGCTTCAGCATCGTTCAAAGGAGGAAGGAGCGTATTGAGCCGGCTCGCCAGCATGGTTTTGCCCGTTCCCGGTGGGCCTATCAGTAACAGGTTATGCCCGCCAGCCGCCGCAATTTCCAGGGCTCGTTTTCCCTGGCTTTGCCCAATAATCTCGTTCATGTCTTCTGTGTTATCCGCTTGCCACAGTGCAGGGCTAACCGGAGTGCGGAGGTCGTGTTTTCCTTCCAGCCAGGCGCATACCTCGGTCAGATGCGTGGCCACAAAGCAGCCCGGTTTAGCGATCAGGCCAACTTCTTCCTCATTTTCGGCTGCGACCACGACTTCTCGCCCCGCATTCAAAGCCTCCATAGCGGATGATATGGCGCCGGAAACCCCACGTAGTTCACCCGTTAGCGCAAGCTCACCGATAAACTCAAGCTGGGCTAGCCTGGGCGTATTTAGCTGCTCAGAGGCAACCAGCAGCGCCAGAGCAATCGGCAAATCGTATCTGCCACCTTCTTTAGGAAGATCTGCCGGAGCAAGGTTAATGGTGATTTTACGTGCCGGAAACGTATAACCGCTATTGATCAATGCGCTTCTGACTCGATCCCGGGCTTCTCTCACGGTAGTTTCAGGCAGGCCGACAAGCGTAAGCCCCGGTAAACCTGCACTGATATGTACTTCAACCGTAACCTGAGGGGCGTGAACGCCGAGTGCTGCTCTGGTGTAGACAACCGACAGTGACATTTTTCCTCCGTGAAAAACTTCATTCTGCCGCGTCAATAAAAGATTAAATATTGTTCTTTTGATGTATCGGGAAGCATCTCCCTGACTTTTTTATCCGCTTTCTTTTTTACAACACTGGCTGCGAAGCCGATCGCAGAACAATAACTTTTTACTGGTATTACGCAGAAAATACCCTCAGCAGACCAGTTTTATGAATTATTTTCACTTTCTCGTTATGCACTGAAATTAAATAGTTTTTATGCTAATTAATTTCAACGATGATCTTTTCGTCATAAAAAAATATTGTGCTTTACGTCAACTCTGTGATAACTCTGTAGGCATTACTTCGAACTAGACGTTAGAACATACAGAAAATGACAGCCCTTCTACGAGTGATTAGCCTGGTCGTGATTAGCGTGGTGGTGATTATTATCCCACCGTGCGGGGCTGCACTTGGAGAAAGAAAGGCTTAAAAATCAAGCCTGAATCGAAAAGAACCCCCGCACCGAAAGGTCCGGGGGTTTTTTGTTGACTGAAGAATGTGAAGCGAGGAACAGAGTATGTGTTGCAGAATAAAATGCTGTTTCTCCGGTAATGAGACGGGGAACTAACTATGAATGGTGCACAGTGGGTAGTACATGCGTTGCGAGCGCAGGGTGTTGAAACAGTTTTCGGTTATCCTGGTGGCGCGATTATGCCGGTCTACGACGCGTTGTACGACGGTGGTGTGGAACATCTACTGTGTCGCCATGAGCAAGGTGCGGCCATGGCGGCCATTGGTTATGCCCGCTCAACCGGCAAAACCGGTGTGTGTATTGCCACTTCTGGCCCCGGCGCGACCAACCTGTTGACCGGCCTTGCTGACGCACTTTTAGATTCTGTTCCCGTTGTTGCCATCACCGGCCAGGTGGCTGCGCCTTTGATCGGGACTGACGCTTTCCAGGAAGTTGACGTCCTTGGCCTGTCGCTCGCCTGCACCAAACACAGTTTCCTCGTCGAATCCCTTGATGAATTGCCGCGTGTCCTTGCTGAGGCATTTGAGATTGCTAATTCTGGTCGTCCAGGTCCTGTTCTGGTCGATATTCCAAAAGATATTCAGTTAGCTATCGGCGAGCCAGAGGCCTGGTTATCTGCCGTTGAAGGTGATGCAGACCTGCCGTTGGCTGAATTGCAGCAGGCCCGTGAAATGCTCGCTCAGGCCAAAAAGCCGATGCTTTACGTTGGCGGTGGCGTTGGGATGGCACAAGCGGTTCCGGCGCTCCGTGAGTTTATTTCCGTCACGGGTATGCCTTCCACTGTCACTCTCAAAGGGCTGGGTGCCGTCCCTGCCGACCATGCGTTTTATACCGGTATGTTGGGAATGCATGGTACCAAAGCGGCAAACCTCGCCGTGCAGGAATGCGATCTGCTGTTGGCCGTCGGCGCTCGTTTCGATGACCGCGTCACCGGGAAGCTGAATACCTTTGCTCCGCACGCCAAAGTTATCCACATGGATATAGATCCTGCGGAGCTGAGCAAGCTGCGCCAGGCGCATGTCGCGTTGCAGGGGCCGCTGAACCAGCTTTTACCTGCCTTGCAACAGCCGTTGCACATTGCTTCCTGGCAGCAGCATATCGCGGCCCTGAACGAAGAACACCAGTGGCGCTACGATCATCCGGGCCAGGCTATCTATGCTCCCCTGCTGCTGAAACAGCTCTCCGATCGCAAATCAGCAGAAGCCGTTGTGACTACCGACGTAGGCCAGCATCAGATGTGGACCGCACAGCACATGACCTTCACTCGCCCGGAGAACTTCATCACTTCCAGCGGGCTTGGCACGATGGGCTTTGGTTTACCCGCCGCCGTTGGCGCCCAGGTTGCAAGGCCGGAAGATACGGTTATCTGTGTCTCCGGCGATGGCTCTTTCATGATGAACGTTCAGGAGTTGGGCACCATCAAGCGCAAGCAGCTGCCGGTCAAAATCCTGCTGCTCGATAACCAACGTCTGGGCATGGTGAGGCAGTGGCAGCAGCTGTTTTTTGAAGAGCGCTACAGTGAAACCACCCTGACCGACAACCCCGATTTCCTCACGCTGGCCAGCGCCTTTGGCATTCCAGGCCAGCATATCACCCGTAAAGACCAGGTAGAAGCCGCGTTAGACGCCCTGCTGAACAGCGACGGCCCGTACATGCTTCACGTCTCGATCGATGAGTACGAAAACGTCTGGCCGTTGGTACCGCCCGGTGCCAGTAACTCGCAAATGCTGGAGAAATTATCATGATGCAACATCAGCTCGCAGTACAGGCTCGCTTCCGCCCGGAAACGTTAGAACGTGTTTTACGCGTGGTGCGTCATCGTGGCTTCCAGATCTGCGCGATGAATATGGCCGCGGCGGGGAATACCGACAATATTAATATTGAATTGACCGTTGCTAGCCTGCGGCCAGTCGAATTACTGTTTACTCAATTAAGCAAGCTGGTTGACGTTGCCTGCGTTGAAATCCAGCAACCAACATCACAACAAATCCGCGCCTGAGCGTAAAAGGAAGAGAACAATGACGACCAAGAAAGCTGATTACATCTGGTTCAATGGCGAGATGACTCCGTGGGGAGAAGCGAAAGTTCACGTAATGTCCCACGCGTTGCACTACGGTACTTCGGTCTTCGAAGGCATCCGTTGCTACGACTCGCACAAAGGGCCAGTGGTGTTCCGTCATCGTGAACACATGCAGCGCTTGCGTGACTCAGCAAAAATCTATCGCTTCCCGGTATCGCAAAGCGTTGATGAGCTGATGGAAGCCTGCCGCGCGGTTATCCGTAAAAACAACCTCACCAGCGCTTACATCCGCCCTCTGGTCTTTGTTGGCGACGTAGGTATGGGCGTTAACCCGCCGGAAGGGTACACCACCGACGTGATCATTGCGGCCTTCCCGTGGGGCGCTTATCTGGGCGCTGAAGCGTTGGATCAGGGGATTGATGCAATGGTCTCTTCCTGGAACCGTGCGGCACCAAACACCATTCCAACCGCAGCAAAAGCAGGCGGTAACTACCTTTCTTCTCTGCTGGTCGGCAGCGAAGCCCGTCGCCACGGCTATCAGGAAGGGATTGCGCTTGATGTGAACGGCTTCCTTTCTGAGGGCGCGGGTGAAAACCTGTTCGAAGTGAAAGATGGCGTGATCTACACCCCTCCATTCACCTCTTCCGCACTGCCGGGCATTACCCGTGATGCCATTATCAAGCTGGCAAAAGACCTGGGCATTGAAGTCCGTGAGCAGGTGCTGTCGCGTGAATCTCTGTACCTGGCCGACGAAGTCTTTATGTCCGGTACCGCCGCCGAAATCACCCCGGTACGCAGCGTAGACCGCATTCAGGTGGGTGAAGGCCGCTGTGGCCCGGTCACCAAACGTATTCAACGGGCATTCTTTGGCCTGTTTACCGGCGAAACCGAAGACAAGTGGGGCTGGCTGGATCAGGTAAACCCGTAAGTCTTAAACAAAAATATAATCAGGCGGGCGGCAACTGACCGCCTGCTACCCGACAGACTGGAGTAAATAAAGCATGCCTAAGTATCGTTCCGCCACTACAACCCACGGCCGCAATATGGCGGGTGCCCGCGCGCTGTGGCGCGCAACGGGGATGACCGACGCCGATTTCGGCAAACCGATCATTGCGGTCGTCAACTCCTTTACCCAATTCGTACCAGGCCACGTTCACCTGCGCGATCTGGGTAAACTGGTTGCCGAGCAAATCGAAGCCTCCGGCGGCGTAGCGAAAGAGTTCAACACCATTGCGGTGGATGACGGTATCGCGATGGGGCATGGCGGCATGCTCTATTCCCTGCCGTCCCGCGAGCTGATTGCCGACTCGGTTGAGTACATGGTGAACGCCCACTGCGCCGATGCCATGGTTTGTATCTCCAACTGCGACAAAATCACCCCAGGGATGCTGATGGCCTCGCTGCGCCTGAACATTCCGGTGATCTTCGTTTCCGGCGGCCCGATGGAAGCCGGGAAAACTAAACTTTCCGACCAGATCATCAAGCTGGATCTGGTCGATGCGATGATTCAGGGTGCGGACCCGAAAGTTTCTGACGAGCAAAGCGAGCAGGTTGAGCGCTCCGCGTGCCCAACGTGCGGCTCGTGTTCAGGGATGTTCACCGCCAACTCCATGAACTGCCTGACCGAGGCGCTGGGTCTGTCTCAGCCGGGTAACGGTTCACTGCTGGCGACGCACGCCGACCGCAAAGAGTTGTTCCTGAACGCGGGTAAACGCATTGTTGAACTGACCAAGCGCTATTACGAGCAGGATGATGCCACCGCGCTGCCGCGTAGCATCGCCAGCAAAGAAGCATTCGAGAACGCCATGACGCTGGATATCGCCATGGGCGGCTCCACTAACACCGTTCTGCACCTGCTGGCTGCCGCGCAAGAAGCTGAAATTGACTTCACCATGACCGACATTGACCAGCTGTCCCGCAAGGTTCCACAGCTGTGTAAAGTCGCGCCAAGCACCCAGAAATACCATATGGAAGACGTGCACCGTGCCGGTGGCGTGCTCGGTATTCTCGGCGAGCTGGATCGCGCCGGGTTGCTGAACCGCGAAGTGAAAAACGTGCTTGGCCTTTCCCTGCCGCAGACGCTGGAACAATACGATGTGATGCTGACCAAAGACGAGGCGGTGAAAACCATGTTCCGCGCGGGTCCGGCGGGCATTCGTACTACCCAGGCCTTCTCGCAGAGCTGCCGCTGGGACACGCTGGATGACGATCGCGCTAACGGTTGTATTCGCTCCCTGGAAAATGCCTACAGCAAAGACGGCGGCCTGGCCGTTCTGTACGGCAACTTCGCGGAAAACGGCTGTATTGTTAAAACTGCTGGCGTGGATGAAGGCAGCCTGGTATTCCGTGGCCCGGCCAAGGTTTATGAAAGCCAGGACGATGCGGTAGAGGCAATCCTCGGCGGAAAAGTGGTGGCGGGTGACGTGGTTGTTATTCGCTACGAAGGGCCGAAAGGTGGGCCTGGCATGCAGGAAATGCTCTACCCAACCACCTTCCTGAAATCTATGGGACTGGGTAAAGCCTGCGCGCTGGTCACCGACGGCCGTTTCTCCGGCGGGACCTCGGGTCTGTCGATCGGCCACGTTTCTCCGGAAGCAGCCAGCGGCGGCAATATCGCCCTGATTGAAGACGGCGATATGATTGCCATCGATATCCCTAACCGTGGTATTCAGCTGCAGCTTACCGATCAGGAAATGGCTGCACGTCGCGAAGCGCAGGAAGCTCGCGGTGACGCAGCCTGGACTCCTCGCAATCGTGAACGTCAGGTTTCCTTTGCCCTGCGTGCCTACGCCAGCCTCGCCACCAGTGCGGATAAAGGCGCTGTGCGCGATAAAAGCAAGCTTGGAGGCTAATTATGGCTGAGTCACAACCGCTACCCGATGCCCCCGGCGGAGCCGAGTATCTGCGCGCGGTATTGCGCGCGCCGGTTTACGAAGTCGTGCAGGTAACGCCGCTGCAAAAAATGGAAAAGCTTTCTTCGCGCCTTGATAACGTCATTCTGGTTAAGCGTGAAGATCGCCAGCCTGTGCATAGCTTCAAGCTGCGCGGGGCTTATTCGATGATTGCGGGCCTGAACAGCGAGCAAAAAGCCTGTGGCGTGATCACCGCTTCTGCGGGAAATCACGCGCAGGGCGTGGCGCTTTCGTCCACGCGATTGGGTATTAAGTCGCTGATCGTTATGCCTGTGGCTACTGCGGATATCAAAGTCGATGCTGTGCGGGCCTTCGGAGGCGAAGTGTTGCTGCATGGCGCGAATTTCGATGAGGCAAAAGCCAAAGCCATCGAACTTTCTCAGCAGCAAGGTTTCACCTACGTGCCTCCGTTTGACCATCCGGCAGTTATCGCCGGGCAGGGTACGGTTGCGCTGGAACTGCTGCAGCAGGATGCGCATATCGATCGCGTATTCGTGCCGGTTGGCGGCGGTGGCCTGGCGGCAGGCGTAGCGGTTCTGATCAAGCAACTGATGCCGCAAATCAAAGTGATTGCGGTTGAGGCCGAAGATTCTGCCTGCCTGAAAGCGGCGCTGGATGCCGGGCATCCGGTTGAGCTGCCGCGCGTAGGGTTGTTTGCCGAAGGCGTTGCAGTTAAGCGCATCGGCGACGAAACCTTCCGCGTGTGTCAGGAATACCTGGATGACATCATCACCGTGGACAGCGATGCTATCTGCGCGGCGATGAAAGATTTGTTCGAGGATGTGCGTGCTGTCGCCGAGCCATCAGGCGCGCTGGCGCTGGCGGGGATGAAAAAGTACGTCCAGCAGCACAACATTCGTGGTGAACGCCTGGCGCATGTGTTGTCTGGCGCAAACGTGAATTTCCACGGGCTACGTTATGTCTCTGAGCGCTGTGAACTGGGCGAGCAGCGGGAAGCGCTGCTGGCGGTCACCATTCCAGAGCAAAAAGGCAGCTTCCTGAAGTTCTGCCAGCTGCTGGGCGGTCGATCTGTCACCGAGTTCAACTACCGCTACGCCAGCTCCGACGATGCCTGCATTTTTGTTGGGGTGCGTCTGACTCGCGGGCTGGAAGAGCGTAAAGAGATCATCGCTCAGCTTAGCGAAGGCGGCTACGGCGTGGTCGATCTCTCTGATGACGAAATGGCGAAGCTACATGTTCGCTACATGGTGGGCGGCCGGCCTTCGAAGCCGCTGCGCGAACGGTTGTACAGCTTTGAGTTCCCGGAATCACCGGGAGCGCTGCTGAAGTTCTTGAGCACGCTGGGAACGCACTGGAACATTTCCCTGTTCCACTACCGTAGCCACGGCACTGACTACGGTCGTGTGCTGGCGGCGTTTGAGTTAGGTGAGAATGAACCAGACTTCGAAACCCGGCTCAACGAACTGGGTTACGAATGCCACGACGAAACCCAGAACCCGGCGTTCCGCTTCTTCCTGGCCGGTTAATGGCTGCCGGGTAGAAGCTTCCAGAACGCGCTGATAAGCGGCTCATTGAGCCGCTTTTTTTGTACGCAAACGCCCAGTTCAAATGGCGCTTTCTCATCGTTACGTTCCAGAACCAGCACGCGGTTGCGCACCGGTTCCGGGCTGTTTTCCAGCACGATTTCCGGGATCAACGCGACCCCACATCCCAGCGCCACCATCGACACCATCGCTTCGTGGCCGGCGACGGTAGCGTAAATTACCGGGTTACTGATTTTCTGGCGGCGGAACCACAGTTCGATACGGCGGCGAACGGGCCCTTGTTCGGGCATGATAAACGGAATTTTGGCCCAGTCTGGTTCTGGTCGGCTTACCTGCGCCCTGACAGGGCATGGCAAAGCGGGGGCGATCAAGGCCACGGATAAATTTTCCAGCATCGAGAAAGCCACGCCAGGCGGAAGGGATTCTGGTTTTCCGGCGATCGCCAGGTCGGCTTCATTGGAATCAACTTTTTCTACCGCATCCGCCGCGTCTCCCGTGGTCAGCTTAATTTCAACGGAAGGATGTTCAGCCCGGAAGCGGTCCAGAATGGGCGGCAAATGGCTGTATGCGGCGGTCACCGAGCAAAACAGATGCAGCTCTCCGCTCAGGGAAGGACCTTGCTGGCCAAGCGTGTGGCGCATCTGCTGATATTGCAGCAGCGTGTGCTGGGCAAACTGCCTTAATTGCTCACCGGCTTCGGTCAGCGTCACGGTGCGGTTATCACGCAAAAACAAAGGTTGCCCGAGGTCGTCCTCCAGCCGCTGGATTTGGCGCGAAAGTGTGGACGGTGAGACGTGCATGGCGCGTGCGCTACGCCCAAAATGGCGGCTTTCAGCCAGATGCAGAAAGGTTTTCAGATCGCGTAAATCCATGGTCATCAAGCCTCGTTTTTGCATTGCAATAATTGCAACGCGACGTTGTTAATATATCAATTTAAGCAACGCATTTCCTGTCATATAGTGGGTTCATTCCAGGCAGCACGACACGGCTGCAGAGCCCTTACAATAAGCACAACACGACACATACGGAGTTCTACGATGGCTAATTATTTCAACACTTTGAACCTGCGTCAGCAGTTAGCGCAGTTGGGTAAATGTCGCTTCATGGGGCGCGATGAATTCGCCGATGAAGCAAGCTACCTCAAAGGTAAAAAAGTCGTCATCGTCGGCTGCGGTGCTCAGGGTCTTAACCAGGGCCTGAACATGCGCGACTCCGGGCTGGATGTTTCCTATGCCCTGCGTGCGGAAGCTATCGCCGAGAAGCGTGCTTCCTGGCGTAAAGCGACCGAAAACGGTTTCAAAGTGGGTACTTACGAAGAGCTGATCCCGCAGGCGGATCTGGTTGTTAACCTGACGCCAGACAAACAGCACTCCTCCGTTGTTCAGGCCGTACAGCCGATGATGAAAGACGGCGCGGCGCTGGGCTACTCCCACGGTTTCAACGTGGTTGAAGTCGGTGAAACCATTCGTAAAGACATCACCGTAGTGATGGTAGCACCTAAGTGCCCGGGCACCGAAGTGCGTGAAGAATACAAACGTGGTTTTGGTGTGCCAACGCTGATCGCGGTTCACCCTGAAAACGATCCTAAAGGCGAAGGCATGGCGATTGCCAAAGCCTGGGCTGCAGCAACCGGTGGCCATCGTGCTGGCGTGCTGGAGTCTTCCTTCGTGGCGGAAGTTAAGTCTGACCTGATGGGCGAGCAGACTATCCTGTGCGGTATGCTGCAGGCCGGTTCTCTGCTGTGCTTCGACAAGCTGGTGGCAGAAGGGACTGATGCTGCGTATGCAGAAAAACTGATTCAATTCGGCTGGGAAACCATCACCGAAGCGCTGAAGCAGGGCGGGATCACGCTGATGATGGACCGTCTGTCCAACCCGGCAAAAATCCGCGCTAACGCGCTGTCTGAGCAGCTGAAAACCATCATGGCTCCGCTGTTCCAGAAACACATGGATGACATCATCTCCGGCGAGTTCTCCTCCGGCATGATGGCTGACTGGGCTAACGATGATAAGAAACTGCATACCTGGCGTGAAGAGACCGGCCAGACTGCTTTCGAAACTGCGCCGCAGTTTGAAGGTAAGATTTCCGAGCAGGAATACTTCGATAAAGGCGTGGTAATGATCGCCATGGTGAAAGCGGGCGTTGAGCTGGCCTTCGAAACCATGGTTGACGCTGGCATCATCGAAGAGTCTGCATACTATGAGTCCCTGCACGAGCTGCCGCTGATTGCTAACACCATTGCTCGTAAGCGCCTGTACGAAATGAACGTGGTTATTTCTGATACCGCTGAGTACGGTAACTACCTGTTCTCCTACGCGGCTGTTCCGCTGCTGAAAGAGTTCATGACCACGCTGCAGCCGGGCGATCTGGGTAAAGAGATCCCAGCCGCTGCGGTAGACAACGCTCAGCTTCGTGACGTCAATGAAGCCATTCGCAGCCACGAAATCGAAAAAGTGGGTCAAAAACTGCGTGGCTATATGACTGATATGAAACGCATTGCTGTTGCTGGCTAATGTGTTTTTGAAATGAAAAAGGCGCTTCGGCGCCTTTTTTTGTGTCTGCTATCTTGCCGCCTCTCTTTTTATGTAATATTGTAAGTTACATGAAAATAAATAACTCCTTCTCAGCAACTTTGCACATCCTGCTTCACCTCGAGCAGATGGACAAACCGCTCACATCGGAACAAATGGCCGCCTTTATCGACGGCAATCCGGCGTTTATCCGTAAAGTGCTCGCCGGTCTGCGCGAGAACAACATCGTCTGCTCAACCAAAGGCCACCACGGCGGCTGGAGGCTCTGCCGCCCGGCTAGCGAAGTGACGCTGCTGGATATTTATCTGGCGCTGGGATCGCCGGGTCTGTTTGCGCTAGGTAACCGCAATGAAAATCCGCAATGCCTGGTGGAGCAGGGAGTCAATCGAGTGATGTCCGAGACGTTTACCGCCGCTGAAGAGCTGGTGCTGGCGCGGTTTAAAAGCCTGACGTTGCAAGATATCGGGAGCGAATTTATTAGCTATTTCAATGAAAAGGGGCACGAGGAATGATTTCAACCTTAACCACGGATCTGCCAGTTTGTCTGATGATCGCCCTGGCCGCCGCCAGTATTTCAATGACGATAACCCAAACTGAACTGTTTGCAGGATTGCGCAGCTGGACGGCGAAAAAGCATGCGATGCTGGGCCATCTCTTTCAATGTTTCTACTGCCTTAGCCACTGGGTCGTGTTTGCCGGTATGCTGATTTACCGCCCCTATTTGCTGCACAGCGGGATGCCGGTGATCGACTGGATTATGACGGCGTTTATTACCCTCACGCTGACCACTTTCGTTAACGGCATTATTTTTAAAGTGTTCCAGATGGCGGTCGGCACGCATTTGCTGAAGCATGAAGCCCAGCAGACGCTGCAGTCGACAAAATAAAGAAAAGGCCGGATATCCCGGCCTTTAGCTTAGTTACGATACAACACCTTGATGATGTGGTAGCCGAACTGAGTGTGCAGCGGTCCGTAAGGCTCCAGCAGCGGGCAGGAAAACACCACTTTATCGAACGCAGGAACCATCTGTCCCTGACGGAATTCACCTAAATGGCCGCCTTTCTTGCCGGACGGGCAGGTAGAGTGCTTCTTCGCCAGTTTCTCGAAGTCGCCGCCGTTTTTAAGCTGCTCCAGAAGGTCCAGAGCCAGTTTTTCTTCCTTTACAAGGATATGCAGTGCTGCTGCAGTTTTTGCCATGATAGTGCCTTGAGTCATGTTGATTACGCTCGCTATACTACCACGCTGTTTTTATCCCCTCCTGACTTTCATTGAGTGACCGTATGCGTTTAAACCCTGGCCAACAACAAGCCGTCGAATTTGTCACCGGACCCTGCCTGGTTTTGGCCGGAGCGGGCTCGGGTAAAACGCGCGTTATCACCAATAAAATTGCGCATCTGATTCGTGAAAGTGGCTATCAGGCACGGCAGATCGCGGCGGTGACCTTTACCAATAAGGCCGCACGCGAAATGAAAGAGCGTGTTTCGCAGACGCTGGGGCGCAAAGAGGCACGCGGATTGATGATCTCAACTTTCCACACGCTGGGGTTAGAGATTATCAAGCGTGAATATGCGGCCTTGGGGATGAAATCTAATTTCTCGCTGTTTGACGATACCGATCAGACCGCATTGCTAAAAGAGCTAACTGAAGGCCTGTTAGAAAACGATAAGGTGGTGCTTCAGCAGCTGATCTCGACGATCTCCAACTGGAAGAACGGCTTGCTGTCTCCGGCGCAGGCCGCCGTTCAGGCGAAGGGCGAACGGGATCGTATTTTTGCCCATTGCTACGGGCTTTACGATACTCATCTGAAGTCCTGCAACGTACTGGACTTTGACGATCTCATCTTGCTGCCAACGTTGCTGCTGCAGCGCAATGCAGAAGTTCGGGAACGCTGGCAAAACCGTATTCGCTATCTGCTGGTGGACGAATACCAGGATACCAACACCAGCCAGTACGAGCTGGTAAAGCTGCTGGTTGGCGCGCGGGCGCGCTTTACCGTTGTAGGCGACGATGACCAGTCTATTTACTCCTGGCGCGGGGCGAACCCGCAAAACCTGGTTCTGCTGAGCAAAGATTTTCCGGCGCTGCAGGTGATCAAGCTTGAGCAGAACTACCGGTCATCCCGCCGGATTTTGAATGCGGCCAATATTCTAATCGCCAACAATCCGCACGTTTTTGAGAAGCGACTTTTCTCTGAGCTTGAACACGGCGCAGAATTGAAAGTCGTGACGGCGAATCATGAAGAACATGAGGCCGAACGCGTCACCGGCGAGCTGATTGCTCACCACTTTATTAATAAAACCAACTATAAAGATTACGCGATTCTGTACCGCGGCAATCACCAGTCGCGGGTGTTCGAAAAGATGCTGATGCAAAACCGCATCCCGTATCGTATCTCCGGCGGCACTTCATTCTTCTCTCGCCCGGAAATTAAAGATCTGCTCGCCTACCTGCGAGTGTTAACGAACCCGGATGATGACAGCGCGTTTCTGCGTATTGTGAACACACCCAAGCGCGAAATTGGCCCGGCAACGCTGCAAAAGCTTGGCGAGTGGGCGATGCAGCGCAATAAAGGCCTGTTTACCGCCAGCTTCGACATGGGGTTAAGCCAGACGCTAAGCGGGCGCGGCCTTGATGCGTTGCAGCGTTTTACCCACTGGCTGCGGGACGTGGCAACGCTTGCCGAGCGCGAGCCGGTGGCCGCCGTACGAGACCTGATCCACGGCATCGACTACGAAAGCTGGCTGTATGAAACCTCGCCCAGCCCGAAAGCTGCCGAAATGCGGATGAAAAACGTTAACCAGCTTTTCAGCTGGATGACCGAGATGCTTGAAGGCAATGACCTGAATGAGCCGATGACGTTAATCCAGGTGGTGACGCGTTTTACTCTGCGCGACATGATGGAGCGTGGTGAAAGCGAAGAAGAGGCCGATCAGGTTCAGTTGATGACCCTGCATGCTTCGAAGGGGCTGGAATTCCCCTATGTCTACCTTGTGGGCATGGAAGAAGGGATCCTGCCGCACCAAAGCAGCATCGACGAAGATAACGTGGATGAGGAGCGCCGCCTGGCTTACGTGGGGATTACCCGGGCGCAAAAAGAACTGACGTTTACGCTGTGCCGGGAGCGGCGGCAGTATGGCGAGCTGGTACGGCCTGAACCAAGCCGGTTCCTGATGGAGCTGCCACAGGATGATTTGAGCTGGGAAACGGAGCGGAAAGTGGTTTCTGCCGAAGAGCGGATGCAAAAAGGGCAGAGTAATGTGGCCAACATCCGCGAGATGCTGGCCAAAGCGCGTAAAAGCTAGATTAATTGACGCTGAGCGGCCAGTGAACGTAGCTCTGCCAGAGTTTTTCCTGTTCCAGTAGTTCGGCACCGAGAGGGTGGCAGGCAAGCCAGGTGTTGGGCAATGCCAGATGCAGGGTTTCGCCGTCGGCCTGCAGTTTAATCTCGGGCAGAATATCGTCTCTGCGGCGATTTGCGAAAATAATCGCCAGACGTAACAGACGGCAGAGTCTTTCCGCCACGCGCGGCGGGACAGCGTTTTGCTGGTGGAGCGAAGAGAGATCGACAGGATTGGTCTGGTTAAGCAGCAGCGTTGCCAGCAATTTTTTCTGCGCGGGCGTGTATCCCGGCAAATCCAGGTTTCTCACCAGATAGGCTGCATGCTGCGGGGCATGTTTAAAATCTATGCTTAAGCCAATTTCATGCAGCAGGGCGCTGCTCGCCAGCATCTGTTGACTGAGTGGATCCAGCCCCCAGGGTTCTGCGATTTGCGAAGCAAAATTCTGCGCAAGCTGCTCCACGCGAGCCGCCTGGCTGGTATCCACCATAAAACGGCGCTGAACGTTACGGAGCGTTCTCTGGCGAATCTCCTGGTCCACCGCAAGATGCAGCATGCCATAAACCAAACCTTCACGCAGCGCGCCGCCTGCAAGCGTCATGCATTCAATATCAAGCTGTTGGAAGATAGCGATGAGAATGGCCAGACCGCTTGGGAAAACCAGCGCCCGCTCAAGCGTGAGGCCTTCAATTTCCAGCTCTTCCAACCGGCCGCACTGAATTGCTCGCTGTTTTAGCTGCTGAAGTTTTGCCAGGGTAATGCGTTCATCCATCCCCTGCGCCATCATGATTTCCTGCAGCGCCTGCACGGTTCCTGATGCACCAACACAAATTTTCCAGCCGTGGCTTTTAAGCTCGGCAATGACCGGGCTGAGCACTTCTGCAGCCGCCGCTTCTGCCGCGGCGAAGTTTTCCTGAGCGAGATTTCTGTCGCTAAAGAAACGTTCCAGCCACGTGACACAACCCATTGAGAGGCTGAATAACGCGGTTGTTTGCGCCCCGGTGCCCGTCACCAGCTCTGTACTGGCACCGCCGATGTCAACGACCAGGCGGCGATCGTCGCCGCCGGTAGTGTGGGCAACGCCCTGATAGATCAGGCGGGCTTCTTCTTCACCGCGAATAACCTGCACCGGGCAACCCAGGATTTCCTGCGCCTTTTGCAAAAAAACATCGGCATTAACGGCGAGACGCAGCGTGGCCGTAGCCACAACGCGAATTTGATTCTGAGGGATATCCTGGAGTCGTTCGGCAAACAAGCGCAGGCATTGCCAGCCGCGCTCCATGGCTTCCGGGGAGAGAACGCACTCGCTGTTGAGGCCAGCAGCGAGGCGAACTTTTCGCTTAATGCGGGTCAGGGTTTGTATGCTTCCTGCCACCTCACGCACAACCAACATATGAAAACTGTTAGAACCCAGATCAATTGCTGCATAGAGTGAGGCGGTACTTAGCATAGATTTTTAACCTGCGCGACGACGATTACCACGAGGAGCACCACCGCGGCGTGGACCGTTGCCTGGGCGGCTGCGGGTCAGACGTTTTGGCGGTGGGAACTCATTTAACAGTGCTTCAGCGTTATATTTGCTCACCGGAATGGCGTGGCCAATATAGGTTTCAATCGCCGACAGGTTCAGCGCGTAGTCTTCACATGCCAGGCTGATGGAATGACCGCTTGCCCCGGCACGACCGGTACGGCCGATGCGGTGAACGTAATCTTCACAGTCGTCCGGTAGATCGTAGTTAAATACGTGGGTCACCGCTGGGATGTGCAGACCGCGAGCCGCCACGTCAGTTGCGACCAGAATATCCAAATCGCCACGAGTAAATTCTTCCAGAATACGCAGGCGTTTTTTCTGTGCGACATCACCGGTTAGCAAACCAACTCGGTGACCATCGGCAGCCAGATGGCCCCAGATATCTTCACAGCGATGTTTAGTGTTAGCGAAGATGATGGCACGGTCCGGCCATTCTTCTTCGAGCAGCGTTTGCAGCAGACGCATTTTCTCTTCGTTAGAAGGATAGAAAAGCTCTTCTTTAATACGGTGGCCAGTTCTCTGCTCGGGCTCAACTTCCACATATTCCGCGTTGTTCATTTGCTCGAAAGCCAGTTCACGTACGCGGTAGGAAAGTGTGGCTGAGAACAGCATATTCAGGCGCTGGGTTACCGGCGGCATGCGGCGGAACAGCCAACGAATATCTTTAATAAAGCCGAGATCGTACATGCGATCCGCTTCATCCAGGACCACAACCTGAATCGCGCCCAGGTTAATGTGATTTTGTTTGGCGTAATCGATCAGTCGGCCGGTGGTGCCGATCAAAATATCGACGCCGCTTTCCAGCACTTTCAGCTGTTTGTCATAGCCGTCGCCGCCATAGGCAAGGCCAAGTTTCAGGCCAGTCGCCTGAGCTAACGGTTCTGCATCAGAGTGAATCTGTACCGCTAACTCGCGGGTTGGCGCCATAATCAAGGCGCGCGGTTGATTCACCTGACGGTTCTCTGGAACCGGGTGAGAAAGTAAATAGTGGAACGTGGACGTCAGAAACGCCATCGTTTTGCCTGTACCGGTTTGCGCCTGCCCTGCAACGTCACGATTCGCCAGAGTCAGCGGAAGTGCCAGTGCCTGAATTGGGGTGCAGTTATGGAACCCTTTATTTTCAAGGGCTTCAATCACCTTAGGGTGCAGGGCGAAGTCGGAAAACTTCTTTTCGGTCAAATGTGTTTTGCTCATAGTGTGGTAGAATATCAGTTTACTATTGCTTTACGAAAGCACATCCGTTGAAATAAACCGGGTGAAATAAAGTCACCCCAAGTTGGTTAATGCTACACCAACAAGGTAGACATAATCCTGTGGAGTTGAACATGAGCGATAAAATTATTCACCTGACTGACAGCAGTTTCGACACGGACGTGCTTCAAGCTGAAGGGTTGATTCTGGTTGATTTCTGGGCAGAGTGGTGCGGTCCATGCAAAATGATCGCCCCGATTCTCGATGAGATCGCTGATGAATATCAGGGCAAAATCACCGTAGCTAAGCTGAACATCGACCAGAACCCGGGTACGGCGCCGAAGTATGGCATCCGTGGTATCCCAACCCTGTTGCTGTTCAAAAATGGCGAAGTCGCTGCGACCAAAGTGGGTGCGCTGTCTAAAGGCCAGTTAAAAGAGTTCCTCGACGCTAATCTGGCATAATGGAATCTCAGCCGGTGCGTGCTGCACTTGCATTTTTTTGCGAGCTGCTGGACGCCCGGCGTCACACATGCTAAGTTACCTATGACTTCGCTTTAAACTTGCCCTTAAGTTTGAATCTTTGTATTACCTTAATGCTTCCCGTTCGCTGTCAAATCAACTCTCTTTTACAGCAATCACAACGGACGCATAACCGAATTCGGGCTTATCACCCATTCCGTCTCGTCGTTTCAGTTCTGCGTTTTTCCTATGACCAGGCAGCGATCAGACATGTGTGGTAGCCATTAAACAGGCATGGATGACCCTGCCATACCATTCACGAAACTAAGTTCGAGATTTACCCCGAGTTTAAGAACCCACCATTATGAATCTTACCGAATTAAAGAATACGCCGGTTTCTGAGCTGATTACTCTCGGCGAAAATATGGGGCTGGAAAACCAAGCCCGCATGCGCAAGCAGGACATCATTTTCTCCATCCTGAAGCAACACGCTAAGAGTGGCGAAGATATCTTTGGTGACGGTGTGCTGGAGATACTGCAGGATGGATTTGGTTTCCTCCGTTCCGCAGACAGCTCCTACCTCGCCGGCCCCGACGACATCTACGTTTCTCCCAGCCAAATCCGCCGTTTCAACCTCCGCACAGGGGATACCATCTCCGGTAAGATTCGTCCGCCAAAAGAAGGTGAACGCTACTTTGCGCTGCTGAAGGTTAACGAAGTTAACTACGATAAGCCGGAAAACGCCCGTAGCAAGATCCTGTTTGAAAACTTAACGCCTCTGCATGCAAACTCTCGTCTGCGTATGGAGCGTGGTAACGGTTCTACCGAAGACTTAACCGCGCGTGTACTGGATCTGGCATCGCCAATTGGTCGCGGCCAGCGTGGTCTGATCGTGGCACCGCCAAAAGCCGGTAAAACCATGCTGCTGCAGAACATCGCGCAGAGCATTGCCTATAACCACCCAGACTGTGTACTGATGGTACTGCTGATCGACGAACGTCCAGAAGAAGTGACCGAGATGCAGCGTCTGGTTAAAGGTGAAGTTGTGGCTTCTACCTTTGATGAGCCGGCTTCTCGCCACGTTCAGGTTGCTGAAATGGTTATCGAGAAGGCAAAACGTCTGGTTGAACATAAGAAAGACGTTATCATTCTGCTCGATTCCATCACTCGTCTGGCGCGTGCCTACAACACCGTTGTTCCGGCATCGGGTAAAGTCCTGACTGGTGGTGTGGATGCGAACGCCCTGCACCGTCCAAAACGCTTCTTCGGTGCTGCACGTAACGTGGAAGAGGGCGGTAGCCTGACCATTATCGCCACCGCGCTTATCGATACCGGCTCTAAAATGGATGAAGTCATCTACGAAGAGTTTAAAGGCACAGGTAACATGGAACTGCATCTGTCCCGTAAGATCGCTGAAAAACGCGTCTTCCCGGCCATCGATTACAACCGTTCCGGTACGCGTAAAGAAGAGCTGCTTACCACGCAGGAAGAACTGCAGAAAATGTGGATTCTCCGTAAAATCATTCACCCAATGGGTGAAATTGATGCCATGGAATTCCTCATCAACAAGTTGGCGATGACCAAAACAAACGATGACTTCTTCGACATGATGAAGCGCTCGTAAGCAACAAAAACTCGGGGAACGCCACGCTTAGTCGTGGCGTTTTTCTTTTCTGCTAGATACGATATACAGACGATGAATGTATTGGTTATCGTTATCTTTTCAAAATTCCTTTTGCTATGGAAACAATCCATCGCTAACAGTTTGTTCAGGGAGGAATTATGTTTAATCTCTTCGGGACAGTTGCATATTTCTACTATGCTGACTTTGCCCATAAATCTTGCAGAGACCTTTCACTGTGAATTTAGTCACCGCCGGAACTGACTTACTCCTAATTTTCATCTTTACTACCGCCTTTTTATTCATTGCACGTAAGGTAGCGAAGAGAATTGGCCTTGTTGATAAACCGAATTTCCGTAAGCGCCATCAGGGGTTGATTCCCTTGGTTGGTGGGATCTCTGTTTACGCAGGTATTTGTTTTTCTTTCATACTCGGAAAGTACTACATCCCCCACGGCTGGCTTTATTTAACCTGCGCAGGCGTCCTTGTTCTGATCGGTGCGCTTGATGACCGGTTTGATGTAAGAGTGAAGATTCGAGCGTCAATTCAGGCAGTTATTGGCATCGTAATGATGTTCTATGGCAATCTGCATCTCAGCAGTTTGGGTTATATATTTGGTTCATGGGAATTGGTACTGGGCCCATTTGGATATTTCCTGACGCTATTTGCCGTGTGGGCAGCGATCAACGCATTCAACATGGTTGATGGAATTGATGGCTTATTAGGTGGGTTATCATCAGTTTCGTTTGCTGCGATCGGCATCATTCTGTTCTTTGATGGTCAGTACAGCCTCGCGATGTGGTGCTTTGCCATGATCGTTGCCATCCTGCCATATATTCTGCTTAACCTTGGTGTGCTTGGACGTCGCTATAAAGTCTTTATGGGAGACGCCGGCAGCACGCTAATCGGTTTTACCATTATCTGGATCTTGCTGGAGACCACGCAGGGGCAAACACATGCAATAAGCCCGGTGACTGCGCTATGGATCATTGCGATTCCGCTGATGGACATGATAGCAATTATGTATCGTCGTCTGCGTAAGGGCATGAGCCCATTCTCCCCGGATCGGCAGCATATTCATCATTTGATCATGCGCGCTGGTTTTACTTCAAGACAGGCGTTTGTGTTGATCACCCTTGCTGCGGCGTTGCTTGCTGCTATTGGTGTTACCGCTGAGTATCTACATTTTATTCCGGAATGGATAATGTTGGCATTGTTCTTGCTTGCATTTGTGCTATACGATTTTTGTATAAAACGCGCCTGGAAAGTGGCGCGTTTTATCCGGCGTCATAAACGTCGCATTCGCAGAAACAGCAACGTAAACATTTAGTCTGACTTGGATTGGGGAAGCGATGAAAGAGCATGTGCCAGGTAATTACCCGGTAGTGGAGAATGAGCTGGATATTCGCGGCTTGTTTCGCACGCTGTGGCTGGGCAAATTCTGGATTATCGGAATTGCCTTTGTGTTTGCCCTTATTGCGCTGATTTACACCTTTTTAGCGAAACAAGAGTGGAGTGCAACGGCGATCACCGACCGCCCGACGGTCAATATGTTGGGGGGCTACTATTCTCAGCAGCAGTTCCTGCGCAACCTCGATGTGAAAGCCAATATGGCGACGACAGATCAGCCTTCGGTCATGGATGAAGCGTACAAAGAATTCATCGTACAGCTTTCAGCCTATGATACCCGCAGGGATTTCTGGTTACAGACGGATTACTACAAGCAGCGTCAGGTGGGGAATAGCAAAGCCGATGCCGCGCTGTTGGATGAGATCGTCGATAATATTCAGTACACGCCGGGTGACAGCGCTCGTAACATCAGCGATAGCGTGAAGCTGGTGGCTGAAACAGCCGCTGATGCCAATAACCTTTTGCGGCAATACGTCGCCTTTGCCAGTCAGCGTGCGGCTAGTCATCTAAATGAAGAGCTTACCGGAGCCTGGGCAGCGCGTACCGTTCAGATGAAAGCGCAGGTAAAACGGCAGGAAGCTGTGGCGCAGTCTATCTACGATCGCAAAATCAAAAGCATTGAGCAGGCACTGAAAATTGCTCAACAGCAAAATATTACTCGAAGTGAAACGAACGTTCCCGCCGAAGAAGTGCCAGATTCAGAAATGTTCATGCTCGGTCGCCCTATGTTGCAGGCACGCCTGGAAAGCCTTCAGGCCGCAGGACCTGATTTTGATATCGATTACGATCAAAACCGGGCGATGTTAAATACGCTTAATGTTGGGCCGACCGTCGATGTTCGTTTCCAGACCTACCGCTATTTACGCACGCCGGAAGAGCCAGTTAAGCGTGACAGCCCTCGTCGTGCATTCTTGCTGATTATGTGGGGTGCGGTTGGGGCACTTGTTGGTGCTGGCGTAGCTTTAGCTCGCCGTCCAAAGACCGCGTAGGCCCTTTATCTTGTGGAGGAGCGATGGAATGCCTCCACTTTATTCAACATAAGAGAATCACCGTGAAAGTATTAACCGTTTTTGGCACGCGCCCGGAAGCTATTAAAATGGCGCCGCTGGTGGATGCGTTGGCAAAAGACGCGTTTTTTGACGCGAAAGTATGTGTAACGGCACAGCATCGTGAGATGCTGGATCAGGTATTACACCTCTTTTCCATTACGCCAGACTATGACTTAAACATTATGAAACCGGGGCAGGGCTTGACGGAAATTACCTGCCGTATTCTGGAAGGGCTGAAGCCTATTTTGGAATCCTTTAAGCCGGATGTTGTTCTGGTACATGGCGATACAACCACGACCGTTGCTGCAAGCCTTGCTGCCTTCTACCAGCGGATTCCTGTTGGACACGTTGAGGCGGGGTTACGTACCGGTGACCTTTACTCCCCGTGGCCGGAGGAAGCAAACCGTACATTAACCGGACATCTTGCTTCCTGGCATTTTGCACCGACGGAAAACTCGCGTCAGAACCTGTTGAAAGAAAATATCAGCGAACAAAAAATCTTCGTGACTGGCAATAGCGTTATTGATGCCTTGCTCTCAGTGCGAGATCGCGTCCTGACTCAAGAAGCTGTACGCCAGGAAATAGAGGCGAAACACCCTTTCCTCGATGCCGGAAAAAAAATGATTCTGGTCACCGGACACCGTCGCGAAAGTTTTGGGGAAGGGTTTGAACGTATTTGCCACGCGCTGGCAAAAATTGCCGCACAAAACAGCGATGTGCAAATCGTATATCCGGTTCATATGAATCCAAACGTCAGTGAACCGGTAAGACGAATTTTAGGGCACGTTGATAACGTGGTGTTGATCGAGCCTCAGGAGTATCTGCCGTTTGTTTATCTCATGGATCGCGCCTGGCTTATTTTGACGGATTCCGGTGGGATTCAGGAAGAGGCCCCTTCTCTTGGGAAGCCTGTTTTAGTGATGCGTGAAACCACTGAACGTCCTGAAGCTGTTGCCGCAGGCACTGTGCGGTTGGTGGGGACTGATGAAGAGCGAATTGTGGCAGAAGTCACTCGATTGCTCCGTGATGAGCAGGAATATCAGGCGATGAGCCGTGCCCATAACCCTTACGGGGATGGAGAAGCCTGCAGCCGTATTTTGAATGCCTTAAAACAACATCAGGTGAGATCATGAGTTTTTCCACCATCTCCGTTATTGGCCTTGGTTACATCGGCCTGCCTACCGCTGCCGCATTTGCTTCCAGCAAGCGAAAAGTCATCGGCGTGGACATTAACCAGCGGGCGGTGGACACCATTAATCGAGGTGAAATTCACATTGTTGAACCTGATTTAGACAAAGTGGTGAAATCTGCCGTTGAGGGGGGATACCTGAGCGCCACCGTGCAGCCCGTTGAGGCCGATGCTTATCTGATTGCGGTGCCAACCCCTTTTAAGGGCGATCATGAACCCGACATGGTTTATGTGAAATCTGCTGCAGAATCCATTGCGCCCGTACTTAAGAAAGGGGTACTTGTCGTGCTGGAATCAACCTCTCCCGTTGGCGCGACGGAGCAAATGGCTGAATGGCTGGCTGCCCTGCGTCCGGATTTGAGCTTCCCTCAACAGGTAGGGGAGCTTGCGGATATCAATATTGCCTATTGCCCGGAACGCGTTTTACCGGGACAGGTTATGGTTGAGCTCATCAAAAATGACCGCGTCGTTGGCGGTATGACGCCGGTATGTTCTGCCCGTGCGAGCGAGTTGTATAATATTTTCCTTAAAGGCGAATGTATTATCACCAACTCTCGCACAGCCGAAATGTGCAAACTGACGGAAAACAGCTTCCGCGATGTCAATATTGCTTTTGCTAACGAACTCTCTCTGATTTGTGCCGATCAGGGGATTAACGTTTGGGAACTTATCCGCCTGGCCAATCGCCATCCTCGCGTGAATGTGCTGCAGCCTGGGCCCGGCGTTGGCGGGCACTGTATTGCGGTCGATCCGTGGTTTATCGTTTCGCAAAACCCTGAACAGGCTCGTCTTATCCGTACCGCACGTGAAGTGAACGACAACAAGCCGCTCTGGGTCATTAATCAGGTTAAAGCTGCGATAGCCGACTGCCTGGCTGAAACGGGCCGCCGCGCCAGCGAACTCACCATTGCCTGCTTCGGACTTGCTTTTAAACCCAACATTGACGATTTACGTGAAAGTCCGGCAATGGAAATTGCTGAGGTACTGGCCGAATGGCACAGCGGTAAAACATTGGTGGTGGAACCCAATATCCACGAGTTACCTGGGAAGCTTGTCGGTCACTGTGAATTAACTTCGGCAGACGCCGCGCTTGCGCAGGCTGACGTGCTGGTGATGCTGGTCGATCATAAAGAATTTAAAGCTGTTCCTGCTGATAAGGTGCATCAGCCGTGGATTGTCGATACCAAAGGCGTTTGGCGATAACTGACGATGAACCCAATTCACGGCACCCTGGTTTCCCTGGACTGGGAAAATCGTTTCTTTGACGTAAACAGCTGCGCGGTTCGCTTCTCTGAGAAAGCCCCTGTGCTACAGGAAGAGCAGTTAGATGCCTGGTCACGCGTCCAGGCAAAAATTCCCGCTCATCGCACCGACTGGCTGGATGGTCTGCAGCAGCTTGGCTTCCAGCTTGTCGAAGGTGAAGTGGATTTGGCCCTTTCTGTTGGCACGCAAAATGCAAATATTCACCTCGATATCGCCCAGCCGAATGATATCCCTTCGCTTCGCCAGGCGGCTTCTCAGGTATTCACGCAAAGCCGCTTTCGTACGCCCTGGTATAAGACCGGGGACAGCGGCAATTTCTATGCGCAATGGATTGAAAACGCCGTCCTTGGCACGTTCGATCATCAGTGCCTGTTGCTGCAGAACGGTGATGAGTCCTTGGGCTTTGTGACGTTGCGGCAGTTAAATGATGTGGAGGCCAGAATTGGCCTGCTTGCCGGACGAGGATTAGGCGAGGAGCTGATGTCTGCTGCGCAAGACTGGTGTCGTCAGCGTGGTTTGCAAACCCTGCGGGTAGCAACTCAGGTGAGTAATACTGCCGCGCTTCGTCGCTACATTAAAAGCGGTGCGACCATAGAAAGCACTGCCTTTTGGTTATACAGGTGAAAAAATGATCCCATTTAACGCTCCGCCGGTCGTTGGTACAGAACTTGAATACATGCAGGCTGCTATGGGTAGCGGCAAACTGTGCGGAGACGGGGGATTTACCCGTCGCTGTCAGCAGTGGATGGAGCAGCGTTTTGGCAGCAAGAAAGTGCTGCTGACGCCGTCTTGCACAGCTTCGCTGGAGATGGCCGCTATCCTGCTGGATATCAAGCCAGGCGATGAAGTGATCATGCCGAGCTACACCTTCGTTTCGACGGCTAATGCCTTTGTGCTCCGGGGCGCGGTCATTGTGTTTGTAGACGTACGTCCTGACACCATGAACATCGACGAAACCAAAATAGAAGCGGCGATTACCGAAAAAACTCGCGCTATTGTGCCGGTTCATTACGCAGGTGTGGCCTGTGAAATGGATACCATCATGGCCATCGCCAAAAAACATAACCTGTTTGTAGTGGAAGATGCCGCTCAGGGCGTGATGTCGACTTATAAAGGCCGCGCGCTGGGTGCAATTGGCCACATCGGGTGTTTTAGTTTTCATGAGACGAAAAACTATACCGCGGGTGGTGAAGGTGGTGCGACGCTAATTAACGACCCTGCTTTAATCGAGCGGGCAGAAATTATTCGTGAAAAAGGCACCAACCGCAGTCAGTTCTTCCGCGGTCAGGTGGATAAATACACCTGGCGTGATATTGGCTCAAGCTACCTGATGGCCGACCTGCAGGCAGCTTATCTTTGGGCGCAGCTTGAAGCGGCAGAACAGATTAACCAGCAGCGCCTGAAGCTGTGGCAAACCTATCACGATGCCCTTTTGCCATTAGCAAAAGCCGGGCGTATCGAACTTCCGACTATTCCTCAAAACTGCGTGCAGAACGCCCATATGTTTTACATCAAGCTACGCGATATTGAAGATCGCAGCGCGCTGATTTCCTACCTGAAAGAAGCGGAAATCATGGCGGTGTTTCATTATATTCCGCTGCATGCCTGCCCTGCGGGTGAGAAGTTTGGCCGCTTCCACGGGGAAGATCGTTTTACAACCCGCGAAAGCGAACGTCTGCTGCGCCTGCCGCTGTTCTACAACTTATCGTCGGTGAACCAACGCACTGTCATCAATACGCTGCAAAGTTACTTCGCCTGAGATGTCGTTAGCTAAAGCTTCAGTGTGGACCGCCGGGTCCACGCTGGTAAAAATTGGTGCCGGGTTGCTGGTGGTCAAAATGCTGGCCGTGGCCTTTGGCCCGTCGGGCGTGGGGCTTGCCGGCAATTTTCGTCAAATGGTTACCGTGCTGGGCGTGCTTGCCGGGGCGGGTATTTTTAACGGTGTTACCAAATATGTTGCCGAACATCATGATAACCCGGAGCAGCTAAAGCGGGTGCTAGGCACCTCCTCTGCAATGGTGCTCGGATTCTCTTCCCTGCTGGCTGTGATATTCGTTCTGGCTGCACGGCCAATCAGCATCGGGTTGTTTGGCCATGCGGACTACCAGAACCTGGTGCGTCTGGTGGCACTGGTCCAGATGGGTATTGCCTGGGCGAACCTGTCGCTGGCCATTATGAAGGGGTTTCGTGATGCGGCGGGTAATGCACTTGCGTTAATTGCAGGCAGCGTAATTGGCGTGCTGGCTTATTATGCTTGCTATCGCTTCGGCGGCTATCAGGGGGCGCTGTTAGGCCTCGCGTTAGTCCCCGCTTTGGTAGTCGTTCCTGCGATGTTTATGCTGGTAAGGCGTGAACATGTGCCGCCTGGCTATTTGAAACCGAGCTGGGATAAGCTGCTGGCCAGTCATCTTGGTAAGTTCACGCTCATGGCGCTGATCACCTCAGTGACGCTCCCCGTGGCCTATGTGATGATGCGAAACCTGCTGGCGGAACACTACAGCTGGGACGAGGTCGGTATTTGGCAGGGGGTGAGCAGTATTTCTGATGCTTATTTGCAGTTTATCACTGCATCTTTTAGCGTTTACCTGTTGCCGACGCTTGCTCGTCTGAAAGAAAAGAGCGCTATCACGCGTGAAATTGTGCGCTCGCTGAAGTTTGTTCTGCCGGCCGTGGCAGCCGCAAGCCTGACCGTCTGGCTGCTGCGTGATTTCGCCATCTGGCTACTGTTTTCACCAAAATTCATCGCCATGCGTGATTTATTTGCCTGGCAACTGGTGGGGGACGTCCTGAAGGTAGGGGCCTATGTGTTTGGCTATTTAGTTATCGCCAGGGCGTCGCTGCGCTTTTATATTTTGACTGAAATCAGTCAGTTTGTTCTGTTAACCGGCTTTTCGCGCTGGTTGATACCCGCTCACGGTGCGCTGGGTGCGGCTCAGGCTTATATGGCTACCTATATTGTTTATTTTGCGCTCTGCTGTGGCGTATTTCTTATTTATCGTGGACGAGCATGACAACACTGATTCACGTATTGGGATCTGATATCCCGCATCATAATCAGACGGTATTACGTTTTTTTAACGACGTCCTGGCTGACACGACTCCCTATGCTCGAGAATTCCTCGTGGTGTCCGGGGACCAAACTCTGCTGCCTGCTTTTCCGGCGCTTTCGATCGCCCTTTATCCGTCGAAGAAGGCTATTGCCGCAGACGTTCTGGCAAAAGCTCGAGCTAACCGGCAGCAGCGTTTCTTTTTTCACGGGCAGTTTAACAGCAGCCTGTGGATAGCTTTGCTAACCGGAGGCATGAAGCCAGAGCAAATGAACTGGCATATCTGGGGAGCCGATCTTTATGAGGTTTCCCGCAGCATTAAATTTCGACTTTTTTACCAGTTACGCCGTTTTGCCCAAGGGCGAGTTGGGCGCGTTTACGCCACGCGTGGGGATTTAAGCTATTTCCACCACCGGCACCCGCAGGTGCCCGGCGAGCTGCTGTATTTCCCAACGCGTATGGACCCAGGCCTCAATATGATGGCTGATGATCCGCAGCGCAGCGGGAGGTTAACGTTGCTGGTAGGAAACTCCGGCGATCGCAGTAACCGGCATATTGATGCCCTCAAAGCTATTCATCAGCAATTTGGCGACACGGTGCGCATTATTGTGCCGATGGGTTATCCGGAAAATAACGAAGCTTACATTGCAGAGGTCAGGCAGGCTGGTAGCGGTTTGTTTAGCCCGGAAAACCTTGACGTGCTGACGGAAAAAATCGAATTCAATGATTACCTCAATCTGCTGCGCCAGTGCGATCTCGGCTACTTTATCTTTGAACGCCAGCAGGGTATCGGCACGCTTTGTTTATTAATTCAGGCCGGGATCCCCTGCGTGCTGAACCGCAAAAATCCGTTCTGGCAGGACATGGTCGAGCAGCATATTCCGGTGCTCTTTACCGGGGATGCACTTGATGAAGCGACTGTGCGGGAAGCCCAGCGCCAGCTACGCTTACTGGACAAACAAAACATCGCTTTCTTTAACCCTAACTATATCGATGGGTGGCATCACGCGTTGAGCATCGCGGCTGGAGAGCAAAAATGAGTCTGACGCAATTTGGCGGGTTATTTGTTGTCTGGTTCCTGTCGGTCGGGTTTATCGGATTGTTGACGTATCAAGAGTTCCGCCGCGTGCGCTTTAACTTCAACGTCTTCTTTTCACTGCTTTACCTGTTGACCTTTTTCTTCGGCTTTCCGTTTACCTGTACCCTGGTGTTTCGTTTTGGGGTATCGGTGGTGCCCGCGGATGTGCTGTTGCAGGCTCAGCTCGCGGCGGCCTGTTTCTATGGCATTTACTATGTGACCTATAAAACGCGGCTTAGGGCGAAGGCAGGGCACACGAATCGGCGCCCGCTATTTACCATGAATCGCGTTGAGACGCACCTGACGTGGCTGATGCTGGTGTTGGTGGCTTTGATCAGCGTCGGTATCTTCTTTGCCCATAACGGCTTCCTGTTGTTTAAGCTGCATTCTTACAGCCAAATTTTCTCCAGTGAAGTGTCAGGCGTAGCGCTTAAGCGCTTCTTCTATTTCTTTATACCGGCCATGCTGGTGGTGTACTTCCTGCGTCAGGACAGCCGGGCCTGGATCTTCTTCCTGGTCAGTACTGTGGGTTTCGGCCTGTTAACGTACATGATTGTCGGCGGGACTCGTGCCAACATCATCATCGCCTTCGCCATCTTCTTGTTTATCGGTATTATTCGCGGGTGGATCTCTCTCTGGATGCTGGCGGCGGCGGGTGTGCTAGGTATCGTCGGGATGTTCTGGCTGGCGCTTAAGCGATACGGCCTGAACGTCAGCGGTGACGAAGCGTTTTATACCTTCCTTTATTTGACCCGAGATACGTTCTCTCCATGGGAGAATCTTGGTCTCTTGCTGCAAAACTACGACAAGATTGAATTCCAGGGGCTCGCACCTATTATTCGAGATTTCTACGTATTTATCCCCAGCTGGGTCTGGCCAGATCGCCCTGGCACGGTGCTGAATACCGCGAACTATTTCACCTGGCAGGTGCTGAACAACCATTCGGGACTGGCCATTTCCCCAACGTTGATCGGCTCACTGGTAGTGATGGGCGGCGTGTGGTTTATCCCACTAGGCGCGGTTGTCGTTGGGCTGATTATCAAATGGTTTGACTGGCTGTACGAGTTGGCGAACAGGGAAAGCAACCGCTATAAAGCGGCGATTATCTACGCGTTCTGCTTCGGGGCGATTTTCAATATGATCGTTCTGGCCCGTGAAGGACTGGACTCTTTCGTGTCACGCGTGGTGTTCTTCCTGGTCATTTTTGGCGTCTGCCTGGCTGTGGCAAAATTACTTTATTGGCTATTTGAAAGCGCAGGGCTTATTCATCAGCGCCTGCGCCGCGTGCCTGCGCCTGCCGCCGATACGCAAAATGCATGACAAGGATATTCATGAACAACTCTACTGAAGCCCCTTTTTATACTCTCCGTGGCCTTGACCTGTTGGGGTGGCGAGATATGCAGCATGCGCTGGATTATCTCTATGCGGGGGGGCGATTGCGTCAGGGGACGTTAGTGGCGATTAATGCCGAAAAAGTGCTGACGGCAGAAGACGATGAGCAAACTCGCGGCCTTATTGCGGCAGCGGAATACAAATACGCCGACGGCATCAGCGTCGTTCGCTCCATCCGGAAAAAATACCCTGAAGCAGTGGTTAATCGCGTAGCGGGGGCCGATCTGTGGGAAGCCTTGATGGTGCGGGCGGGTCAGGAAGGAACCCCGGTATTTTTAGTGGGTGGTCAGCCCGATGTTCTTGCACAGACCGAAGCTAAGCTACGACAGCTTTGGCAGGTCAATATTGTCGGCAGCCAGGACGGTTATTTTACCGATGCGCAGCGGCCAGCCTTGTTTGATCGCATTCGTGACAGTGGGGCGGAGCTTGTTACCGTCGCGATGGGCTCGCCACGTCAGGAGATCCTGATGCAGGCGTGCCGCAAGGTACATCCCCACGCGCTTTATATGGGCGTGGGCGGAACATATGACGTATTTACCGGGCGAGTAAAGCGGGCGCCTAAGGTCTGGCAAAAATTCGGGCTGGAGTGGTTATACCGGCTGTTAGCCCAGCCAACCAGAATCAAAAGACAGCTCAGGCTGCTGCGCTATCAGCGCTGGCATCTGACCGGCAAGCTTTAAACCTTTCAACGCGCTCATCCGGGCGCGTTTTGCTTTCTCTGCGCGATTTTCAACCAGACTTATTCCAGTTTGTTACGCAGTTATTTGTAATTTTGTAAAAAATACGGAACCATTGCGCCCACTCGATGCAGTGCCGTAGTGATGTTGCGCCAGCAAATCTCTTGCCGACGCTGCATGGCCTGTTATTGAGTCTGGCAACAACCAAACACAATAACCGGTAAAAACCGGAGTAAAGCAAACACAATACAGAGGATTTATGGCAGAGAAAAAAGCAGAGCTGCAGCGCGGGCTGGAAGCTCGACACATCGAACTTATCGCCCTGGGAGGGACCATTGGTGTTGGCCTGTTTATGGGCGCCGCCAGTACCCTCAAATGGGCCGGGCCATCGGTACTGCTGGCGTATATTATTGCGGGCCTGTTCGTGTTCTTTATTATGCGTTCAATGGGAGAAATGCTGTTCCTTGAACCCGTAGCCGGGTCGTTTGCCGTCTACGCGCACCGCTATATGAGCCCCTTTTTCGGCTATCTGACGGCCTGGTCCTACTGGTTTATGTGGATGGCCGTAGGTATTTCAGAGATCACGGCGATTGGCGTCTACGTCCAATACTGGTTCCCGGATCTTCCTCAGTGGCTGCCCGCCATTTTTGCTGTAGGGCTTGTGGCGCTGGCAAACCTTGCGGCAGTGCGCCTTTACGGGGAAATCGAGTTCTGGTTTGCAATGATTAAAGTGACAACCATCATCGTGATGATTGTCGTGGGCCTTGGCGTTATCTTTTTCGGTTTTGGAAATCATGGCCAGGCGACGGGTTTTAGCAACCTTACGGAGCACGGCGGCTTCTTTGCCGGTGGCTGGAAAGGCTTCCTGACCGCGTTGTGTATTGTTGTGGCTTCCTATCAGGGCGTGGAGTTAATTGGTATTACCGCCGGCGAAGCGAAGAACCCGCAGGTCACCTTACGCAGTGCTGTAGGGAAAGTGCTGTGGCGTATTTTGATTTTCTATGTGGGCGCGATTTTCGTTATCGTCACCATTTTCCCATGGAACCAAATCGGTACTACAGGTAGCCCGTTTGTACTGACCTTCGCGAAAATAGGTATCACCGCGGCGGCAGGGATTATTAACTTTGTTGTTTTGACGGCGGCATTGTCTGGCTGTAACAGCGGCATGTACAGCTGTGGGCGTATGCTGTATGCCCTGGCGAAAAACCGCCAGCTCCCGGCTAAAATGGCGAAGGTTTCCCGTAGTGGTGTGCCTGTCGTTGGAGTGGCCGTTTCTATCGGTATTTTGCTGCTCGGTTCTTGTCTGAATTACATCATTCCAAATCCACAGCGCGTTTTCGTTTATGTCTACAGCGCTAGCGTACTACCGGGCATGGTGCCGTGGTTTGTGATCCTGATTAGCCAGATTCGCTTCCGTAAGGCGCACCGTGAAGCCATTGCCAGCCACCCGTTCCGATCTATTTTATTCCCGTGGGCGAACTACCTGACCATGGCGTTCCTTGCGTGTGTGCTGGTGGGGATGGGCTTGAATGAAGATACGCGGATGTCGCTGACGGTCGGCGTTGTTTTTCTTGCTGCGGTGACGTTGGTTTATAAGGTTTTTGGCCTGAATAAGCATGCTGTTAGTGAAAAACTGAACGGATAAGCACCAGGATGCGCAAAGCATAACCAAACGCGCAGTTTTGCGAGTATTTTATTGAAATAAGCACTAGACAGCTGAGCACGAAGCCCGTATTATCCGACCCCGCAACGGCGCTACGCGCCCGTAGCTCAGCTGGATAGAGCGCTGCCCTCCGGAGGCAGAGGTCTCAGGTTCGAATCCTGTCGGGCGCACCATTTATTATAATGGCGCTAGAGCTGCGGTGGTATCATGTACCGCGTGAAAGTTTTACAGTGGTGGCTATAGCTCAGTTGGTAGAGCCCTGGATTGTGATTCCAGTTGTCGTGGGTTCGAGTCCCATTAGCCACCCCATTAATTTAGATGTATGCGAAGGTGGCGGAATTGGTAGACGCGCTAGCTTCAGGTGTTAGTGTTCTTACGGACGTGAGGGTTCAAGTCCCTCTCTTCGCACCACACCTAAATTAATCAGCAGTAAAAGCAGTATTTCGGCGAGTAGCGCAGCTTGGTAGCGCAACTGGTTTGGGACCAGTGGGTCGGAGGTTCGAATCCTCTCTCGCCGACCAAATTTTAAAAGCCCTTCTGAAGAAGGGTTTTTGCTTTCAGCCCGAAGTCTTAATAAGCTTTTGATGTGTTGAAAGCAGTAGTAAAAGCAGTATTTCGGCGAGTAGCGCAGCTTGGTAGCGCAACTGGTTTGGGACCAGTGGGTCGGAGGTTCGAATCCTCTCTCGCCGACCACCTTAAAAAGGCCAGCTTTCGAGCTGGCCTTTTTGCATCTGAAGCTCAAAGAGGATGAGAACCTCCGAAGGAGGTTTGAGCCGAGCGCAGCGAGACAACGTTGCTTCAGCAACGGCCCGTAGGGGAATAATCCTCTCTCGCCGACCACCTTAAAAAGGCCAGCTTTCGAGCTGGCCTTTTTGCATCTGAAGCTCAAAGAGGATGAGAACCTCCGAAGGAGGTTTGAGCCGAGCGCAGCGAGACAACGTTGCTTCAGCAACGGCCCGTAGGGGAATAATCCTCTCTCGCCGACCACCTTAGAAAAGGCCAGCTTTCGAGCTGGCTTTTTTGTTTTTAGTGTATCACCCAATCTCCCTCGCTAATGCCAGATACCCCAACCCTGTCTTTTGAGCCTTAATGCTGCCATATGCTGTTATTGTCGCTCAGACACGACAATAGGGTTATTTCATGTCTCCAAATGGAGACATTTAATGCATTGTTTTAAAATAGATTTATAAATAAGGCGTTAACTCGTCTCCTTAAGGAGACAAAAGTTTTTCGTGATAAATGAACTGTCAGGGTATCTGAAAGGAATACTTTGGCCCTGCTAATACTATGAAACTACTAATATTAGCAGTTTGGTTAGTTTGTAAATGCAAACCTGGCATACATTGTGCAATAATACCTGCGTAGATGCTCATTCCACTTCTTATGCTTGCTTCGGCTTCATAAACCCAGGAATGACGCAGAGCCGATTACGGTGCTTATCGTCCACCGACAGATGTCGCCCCTATGGGGTCTCATCGAACACCCTGGACATAACGTTGAGTGAAGCACCACTTAGTTGTCAAACAGACCTGTTTTAACACCTGCCTTTTGGCAGGTGTTTTTTTTTGCGTGGGGAAAAGAAAAGGGCGGCAGAGCGCCGCCCTGATGATCAGGTGTTAGAGGGAGTTTGCAGGGTGAGTAACAGACCGTCACGACGCATGAGAGCTGCTTCTTCAGGCTTATGTAATTTGTCGAGAGAGTCTGCCAGCCAGGCGTAATCGTAGGCATCCGGGCGCTGTTTAATGGCTTCACGGAATGCATCACATGCCTGCTGCCATTCGCCATGTTTCATCAGCAACTGGCCAAGCGTGCTCTGCAGTAAAGGGCGATCCCCTTGCGTTTTGATCTGCTGGCGCAACGCTTTCTCTAACTGCTCCGGGTTACCTGACTTCAGACGCGGCATCAGCAATACCAGACGATCGTCATACTGACGCTTCAGTCCGTCAAGAACGATCTCCTGGGCGGCGTCGTGATCATCACACTCAATAAGATGCTCTGCCATGGCCACCTGCAGCGTGGTCTGGTGGCGCGTTTTACGGCTTTGATTACGCCACCAGGCTTTGAGGCCTTCGTTACCCTGCCCGGCCATTGCCTGATCCATAAGACCGATCCACGCCTGCTGTTGCAGCGCATCGCGGTGGGCTTCATCACCAATCTGCACTTTTTCCATGGCCGGCAGAATATCCAGTAGGGAACTCCATGCGCCGGTACGTAAGTAAGCTTGCTCGGCCAGGCGAAGCACTTCAGGATGGCGCGGCGCAATTTCCAGAAGCTTATCAATGCCATGACGTGCGGCATGGTTTTCATTGCGGGCAAGCTGCAGGCGAACGCGTGTGATTTCGACCGGGAGCTGATCGTTATCCGCCAGTTCGGCGGCGCGCTCTAAATGCTGGTTCGCACGAATTTCATCCCCACGTTGCTGGGCGGCTTCGGCTGCCAGCAGGTAGTTGACCACTGGCTGTTCGGCGTGATCGGCATTCTTACTCATCAGCTTCTCAACCTGCTGATAATCGCCTTCGGCCAGTTTCAACAACGCGGCTTTAGTTTGCTTGCGGGCACGGCTGCGCTTGCGACCCAGGAACCACCCACGGGTACGGGCACCGGTACGGAAAATGCGGCGCAATACCCATTCGATGGCGAACAACACCACCATTGTCAGGATCAGAATAATAACTAACCCGGTCACGCTGGTTTCAATGTTGTAGTTATCAGTCTGGATTAAAACATAGCCCTGATGGCCTGCCAGCATTGGACCCAGCACGATACCCGCAATCAGCAGCAGGAAGAGCAATAAGACTTTAATCATGCTTATTCCCCCTGACTTACGGCAGGTGCCGGCTGAGCCGGTGCCGCTTCTGGCTGTGCGTTATTGGCGACAGGACTGGCCGGCTGGGCAAGCAAATTGCGAACCCGGGTTTGCATCAGCTTTTCAAGCAGGGCCTGGCTTTGCAGCGTTTGCGGAATATCCATATGAATGCTTTGCTGGCTCAGGCCATCAAGCTCTTCAAGGAACGCTTTGGTGGCGGAATCATTGGTGTCGTAATAGGCGCGAACCCACGTTGAAACGTTATCCAACGCCTGCTTGTAAGTATCTTCCTGATGGCGTGGCACCGCCTGCGCGGCGACTAGCAAGCGGGAGCGGATGTTTTCGCGCAGGTAGATATCCTGATTAGGTGCCAGGAGCGGAACAGCGGTTTCGTCGCGGCGGCGGATAGTAATAAAGCTATCCATAAAGCTGTGCCAGCTTTTCACCAGATTTTGGCGCCATTCGGTGATAGTCCCCGACAGCTCGCTGCTGTCAGAATCCATCGGGGAATCATCGCTGTCGTTGTCGGCCAGACGCAAATTATCCAGGCCGTTAGAAAGCTGATTTAGTTTGAGGATAATCCCGTCGTAGTCGACCTGCGTTACCGTAGACAGCGTCGAAATGTCGTCTGTCAGCGCACGGCGAGCGGTTATCAGACTTGGATCGTTCATATCTGCCAGGCTGGCGTCAGCGCTTTTCAATAACGCAGCGGCCGTGGTGACATCCTGATCGCTCCACAGCTTGCGGCCGGCCAGTTTCACCAGGAAATCGGCCTGTGCCAGCAGCCAGGTTTTGGAATCGCTACCCGAAATAGTCGCGACTTTTTGCTGCACTTCGTCCAACTGACGTGCCAGCACGGCCTGCTGTTTGTTGGCGTCGCTAAGTGCGGTCGTCTGCTGTTTTAGCGACGCTTCGAATTCGCTTTTTTGTTCTTCTTGCTGTTTTTGCAGGGCAATCAGCTGATTTGCCAGCGCATCGCTGGTAGCCGTCTGAGTGGATGCCTGATGCTTACCATAGCTATAAAGCCCGCCACCTAATGCCAGGGCAATGGCAATCGCGATGGCCCCCAGCGCAATACCTGCAATTCCGGAACGATTTTTCTTCGTCACGGGCTCGGCGTGTGATGGCGTCTCCGCCGCGGGTGTGGTTTCCTCAACTATGGCGGAGGAAGTATTTTGTTCCGTCATTGTGGCGTCCTGTTATTGTTAGGTGTGTTGTAACGCACGAAGCAGCGCGTCATTGTCCGCATTCGCGGCGACCCGAATATTCTGCCAACCCAATGTCCTGGCAAGGCTTGCCAAACGCTCGCTGACAACAAGTAACTGGCAGCGAAGTAACCAGTTCTCGCGATACCAGTCAGGCGTAAGCGTATAAAGCTGCTGTAGCATTTCGCCGCTGGTCACGACCAGCGTTGAGATCCCCCGGGCGTGCCAACGGTGGGCTTCTTCTGTTCCATCGTAAATAATAGCGCTTCGCTGATAGCACTCACAGAAACTGACTTCGGCACCTCGCGCTTCCAGCGTTTCGGCCAACAGTTCACGCCCGCCATTACCGCGTAAAATCAATGCGCGCTTACCAGCAACATTTTGTAATTCCGGTAATTGTAGCAAGATTTCGCTGGTTTCCCGATCTTGTGGGTAACGAATAGGAATATGGCTGACGGTATGGAAAGCCAGCGCGGTCGTTCTGCCGATGGCGAACCAACTGAGATTGCCCGGCCACGGGATGCCGTTACGGCGCAAAAGTGGGGCGACATAGTCAATGACGTGCTGTGAGAGGACAAAGACCAGATCGCCTGGTGCGAGCGCCGCAAGCTGGGCCGGAAGCTGCGATAGTTGCCGGCCGGGCGAGAACTCGATAAGCGGGAAGCTGTAAGCCACCTGCCCGAGTGTGCGCAGTCGGCTCACTAACTCTTCCCCGGCTGGGGAGGGGCGGGTGACGAGGATCGTCATGCGGGAGCGTCTCCATCATAAACGTCGGCGAGGATTTCCCTGGCGCCGTTATTCAACAGCTCTTCGGCCAGTGAAACACCCATTGCCACGGCATCTTCCGGCTTACCTCGACGTTCACCACGAACCATAATGGAACCGTCCGGAGCGCCAACTAATGCGCGCAGCCAAAGCTCGTTATCTTTCAGCTCTGCATAGCTGCCGATCGGCACCTGACAGCCACCTTCAAGGCGCATATTCATTGCACGTTCGGCGCTAACGCGAACGGCGGTTTCATGGTGATTCAGCGGTGCCAGCAGTGCTTTGGTGCGTTCATCGTCCAGGCGACATTCGATGCCGACGGCGCCCTGGCCGACCGCGGGTAAAGATACTTCCGGCGGTAAGGCGTAGCGAATGCGATCCTGCATCTCAAGGCGGTTTAGCCCGGCGACGGCAAGAATAATGGCATCGTATTCGCCTTTATCCAGTTTACCAAGGCGGGTGCCAAGATTGCCGCGCAGGGAACGAATCACCAGATCTGGACGCTGCTCGGCTATCTGACACTGACGGCGCAGGCTTGAGGTGCCCACAATGCTGCCGGCAGGCAACTCATCCAGCGTTTGATAATGATTGGAAACAAAAGCGTCGCGGGGATCGTCGCGCTCGCAGATGGTGACCAGCCCCAGACCTTCAGGGAATGCCACCGGCACATCTTTCAGGGAATGGACGGCGATGTCCGCGCGCCCGTCCAGCATTGCCAGCTCCAGCTCTTTAACGAACAGCCCTTTGCCGCCGACTTTGGCAAGCGGCGTATCCAGCAAGACGTCGCCACGGGTGACCATTGGCACCAGTTCAACGGTGAGCTGTGGGTGAAAAGCTTCAAGACGTTGCTTAACATAATGTGCTTGCCAAAGTGCAAGGGGACTTTGGCGAGTGGCAATTCTGAGTATATTGTCTAACATGCTTGTTACCGTAATTATCGTCCACTGACCATCCTACCACTCTTAGCGGAAGGCTGTCAGGTTCGGCGGTTTTTCCGGCAACAGAGGGACATGATTCGTATTATGGAAGAAACAGCCTGTGGCCAGGGCGTCTACCACTTTGGTAGCGCATCTTTCTTTACGGTCAACAGGCAAGGTGTTAAATTGATCACGTTTCCAGCAATTGCTGTCCCGATCGTTTATAATAATGGGGACAACAACCAGGAAACGGGTTTTTTCGTAATACTGAAACCATCAGGCGATACGTCTTGTACCTCTATATTGAGACACTTAAACAGAGACTGGATGCCATCAACCAACTGCGCGTAGATCGTGCGCTTGCTGCTATGGGGCCTGCCTTCCAACAGGTCTACAGTCTACTGCCAACGTTATTACATTATCATCACCCGCTGATGCCGGGTTACCTTGACGGTAACGTTCCCCGCGGCATTTGCCTCTACACGCCTGATGAAACCCAACGCCACTACCTGGACGAACTCGAACTGCAACGCGGCATGCCGCCTCAGGAGACGCCCGCGGGCGAACTGCCGATCACCGGCCTCTATTCTATGGGCAGCACCTCCTCCGTGGGGCAGAGCTGCTCATCTGACCTTGATATCTGGGTTTGCCACCAGGCCTGGCTCGATAACGACGAGCGACAACTGCTGCAGCGCAAATGCAGCCTGCTGGAAAGCTGGGCGGCCTCCCTTGGCGTTGAGGTCAGTTTCTTCCTGATTGATGAAAACCGTTTCCGCCACAACGAAAGCGGCAGCCTGGGCGGCGAAGACTGCGGTTCTACCCAGCACATCTTGCTGCTGGACGAATTTTACCGCACTGCGGTACGTCTGGCCGGGAAGCGCATTCTGTGGAACATGGTGCCGGGCGATGAAGAAGAGCATTACGATGATTACGTGATGACCCTTTACGCGCAGGGTGTCCTGACGCCGAACGAATGGCTCGATCTTGGCGGTTTAAGCTCGCTGTCTGCTGAAGAGTACTTTGGTGCCAGCCTGTGGCAGCTCTATAAAAGCATCGACTCGCCGTATAAAGCTGTGCTGAAAACGCTGCTGCTGGAGGCGTATTCCTGGGAATACCCGAACACGCGCCTGCTGGCAAAAGACATTAAACAGCGCCTGCACGACGGCGAAATTGTCTCCTTTGGCCTCGATCCGTACTGCATGATGCTGGAACGCGTCACCGAGTACCTGACGCAAATCGAAGATCATGCGCGTCTGGACCTGGTGCGCCGCTGTTTCTATCTGAAAGTTTGTGAAAAACTTTCCCGTGAGCGCGCCTGTGTTGGCTGGCGCCGTGAAGTTTTAAGCCAACTGGTGAAGAGCTGGGGCTGGGACGAAGCGCGTCTGGCGATGCTGGACAACCGTGCAAACTGGAAAATCGACCAGGTCCGCGAAGCGCACAACGAGCTGCTCGACGCGATGATGCAAAGCTACCGCAACCTGATCCGCTTTGCGCGCCGTAATAACCTTAGCGTTTCCGCCAGTCCGCAGGACATCGGCGTATTAACGCGTAAGCTGTACGCTGCGTTTGAAGCTTTGCCTGGTAAAGTGACGCTGGTAAACCCGCAAATTTCCCCGGATCTGTCTGAACCGAACCTGACCTTTATCCATGTGCCGCTTGGCCGTGCGAACCGCTCTGGTTGGTATCTCTACAACCGCGCGCCGAACATGGACTCCATCGTCAGCCATCAACCGCTGGAATATAACCGTTATCTTAATAAGCTGGTGGCGTGGGCCTACTTTAACGGCCTGCTGACCTCGCGTACCCGCCTGTTTATTAAGGGCAACGGTATTTGTGATTTGCCTAAGTTGCAGGAGATGGTGGCGGATGTCTCCCATCACTTCCCACTGCGGCTCCCGGCACCGACGCCAAAAGCATTGTATAGCCCGTGCGAGATTCGCCATCTGGCGATTATCGTCAACCTTGAATATGACCCGACGGCCGCCTTCCGCAATCAGGTTGTGCACTTCGACTTCCGCAAACTGGATGTGTTCAGCTTCGGTGAGCAGCAGCAGTGCCTGATTGGCAGCGTTGACCTGCTGTATCGCAACTCGTGGAATGAAGTGCGTACCCTGCACTTTAACGGCGAGCAGGCGATGATCGAGGCATTGAAAACCATTCTTGGGAAAATGCACCAGGACGCCGCGCCGCCGGATAGCGTGGAAGTCTTCTGCTACAGTCAGCACCTGCGCGGTCTGATCCGCACTCGCGTGCAGCAGCTGGTGTCTGAATGCATCGAGTTCCGTCTTTCCAGCACGCGTCAGGAGCCGGGCCGCTTTAAAGCGCTGCGCGTCTCCGGGCAGACATGGGGCCTGTTCTTCGAGCGTCTGAATGTCTCGGTACAAAAACTGGAAAACGCCGTTGAGTTTTATGGTGCGATTTCGCACAACAAGCTGCATGGCCTGTCGGTGCAGGTTGGCACTAACCAGGTTCAGTTGCCAGCGGTGGTGGATGGCTTTGCCAGTGAAGGGATTATTCAGTTCTTCTTTGAAGAAGCCAGTGAAGACCAGGGCTTCAACATCTATATCCTGGATGAAAGCAATCGGGCGGAAGTCTATCATCATTGCGAAGGCAGCAAAGAAGAGCTGGTGCGCGACGTCAGCCGCTTCTACTCCTCGTCCCACGATCGTTTTACCTACGGCTCAAGCTTCATCAACTTCAACCTGCCGCAGTTCTATCAGATTGTGAAAACGGATGGGCGGGTGCAGGTCATTCCGTTCCGCACCCAGTCAATCACAACAGCCGCGCCGGTTAATCAGGATGACAACTCAGCGCCGCTGCTGCAGCAGTACCAGCCGTAATCAGCGGAAGCTAACCGCTTCACCCGCCTGCTGCGTGCTGGCTTCTTCCAGCAACTGCCAAAACTCTGCGCCGCTCCGGTCGCAAATCCATTCGTCACCTTTCAGGTTGAAATGGTAGCCGCCGCTTTTGGTCGCCAGCCACACCTGATGCAAAGGCTCCTGGCGGTTGATAATGATTTTGCTGCCGTTTTCAAAGCTGATGGTCAGCACGCCACCGTTGATCTCACAATCAATATCGCTATCGCCGTCCCAGTCATCCAGACGCTCTTCAATCGTGCGCCACAGGTTATCGGCTAAAAGGTGAAATTCGCTGTCGTTCATGTCTGCTTCCTGTTGGGATTTCAGGGCAGTATAAGAGCATCGCCGGTAATTAGAAACTGCGGCTCAGGTATCATTCAGGGCCGTAATACTCATCCGTTTCATCTGTACCACCTTTTGAAAGACAACCTGCGTCAGCGATGAGAAGGGGCCAGCTACCAGCGATTATTTTCTTGCCCGGTTGGCAGCCTGGTGATTTTCAGCGGTCTGGGCGACGAAGAGTATTGCTTTTCAGGGGTCACCTGCGATGATAGACGGCAGAATAGTGAATCACAGGCTACCCGATTATGAAGAAGATTTTCTGCCCTCTAGCTTTGGCACTGACGCTCGTCAGCCTCACCGGTTGCGGCCTGAAGGGGCCCCTTTATTTCCCTCCGGCTGATAAAAAAGCGACACCGACAACGCATAGCGCAACCCCAGAACAACCTGTCCAGACGGCACCTGTCCGCAACAGCCGCGGCATTGATGATGCCCCGACTCAGGTTGTTTACTAGCTAAATCGTGCTTTGTAACCGCGCTAATGGAGCAGAAGATGCAGTTCTCTAAAATGCATGGCCTCGGTAATGACTTTATGGTCGTCGACGCGGTGACGCAGAATGTTTATTTCTCTCCGGAGCTGATCCGTCGGCTTGCGGATCGTCATCTTGGCGTCGGCTTCGATCAACTGCTGATCGTTGAGCCTCCCTACGATCCCGATCTCGACTTTCATTACCGGATCTTTAACGCTGACGGCAGCGAAGTTTCCCAATGTGGTAACGGGGCGCGCTGTTTTGCCCGCTTTGTGCGCCTGAAAGGGCTGACCAATAAGCGTGAAATTCGCGTCAGTACCGCCAATGGCAGAATGGTGCTGAGCGTGACGGAAGATGAGATGGTGCGAGTCAATATGGGCGAGCCTAACTTCGATCCTTCGCAGGTGCCGTTCCGGGCAAACAAAGCAGAAAAGACCTATATTATGCGTGCCGCCGAACAAACCATTATGTGCGGCGTGGTTTCAATGGGTAACCCGCATTGCGTCATTCAGGTCGATGACATCGAAACCGCCGCGGTTGAAAGCCTGGGCCCAGTGATGGAAAGCCATGAACGCTTTCCTGAGCGAGCCAACATCGGCTTTATGCAGGTGGTGAGCCGCGAACACATCCGGCTGCGCGTTTACGAACGCGGTGCGGGCGAAACTCAAGCCTGCGGCAGCGGAGCCTGTGGTGCAGTGGCGGTTGGTATTCAACAAGGATTACTGGCGGAACAGGTGCGCGTTGAGCTGCCTGGTGGCCGTCTTGATATCGCCTGGAAAGGGCCTGGGTCACCGCTTTACATGACCGGCCCGGCGGCCCACGTCTACGATGGATTTATACATCTATGAAGAATGCCGAGGAACAGCAAGAAGCCCTTCTTGAGCTTAACGATGTCGCGGTTGCCGAGTATTTACAGCGCAACCCTGATTTCTTTATTCGCAATGCCCACCAGGTGGAGAGCATGCAGGTTCCTCACCCGGTGCGCGGCAGCGTTTCGCTGGTGGAGTGGCATATGGCCCGCAGCCGTAACCACATCAACCACCTCGAAGAGAATATGACGCTGCTGATGGAGCAGGCGAGCGCTAACGAAGGCCTGTTCTATCGGCTACTGAAGCTTCAGGGGCGGCTGGCTTCGGCTTCCAGCCTGCAGGAAATGCTGAACCGGCTGCATCGCTGGGCGCGGGACATAGGTCTTGCCGGGGCGAATATCCGGCTTTTTGCTGACCGCTGGCGTATCGGTGCTCCGTCAGACTTTACGCATCTCGCGCTGAACCGCCAGGCCTTCGAGCCGCTGCGTATTCAGCGTCTTGGCGAAAGCCAGCACTACCTCGGCCCGCTTAATGGCCCGGAACTTTTGTTGGTCTTGCCGCAGGCAAAAGCCATTGGTTCCGTTGCTCTGTCGCTGATGGGCAACGAGGGCGATCTTGGCGTTCTGCTGTTCAGCAGCCGCGACCCACAACATTATCAACAGGGGCAGGGCACTCAGCTGCTGCACGAGCTGGCGCTGATGCTGCCAGACTTGCTGGAGCGTTGGATTGAACGGGCATGACCACTTCCGTATTAACATCTCACGTTGATGGTTTTCTGCGATACCTCAAGGTTGAGCGTCAGCTCAGCCCGCTCACTCTCCTGAACTACCAGCGCCAGCTCACGGCGATTATTAACATTGCCGAAGAGATGAAGCTCACCAGCTGGCAGCAATGCGATGCCGCCGCCGTGCGCTCACTGGCCGTGCGTAGCCGCAGGGCAGGCCTGCAGGCCTCTAGCCTGGCGTTAAGACTTTCGGCACTACGCAGTTTTTTCGACTGGATGGTTAGCCAGGGCGAGCTGAAAGCGAATCCCGCCAAAGGTATCACTACGCCAAAAGCCGGCCGACATTTGCCTAAAAACATCGAAGTTGATGATGTGAACCATCTGCTGGACATCGATCTGAACGATCCGCTGGCCGTGCGCGATCGCGCGATGCTGGAAGTGATGTACGGCGCAGGCCTGCGTCTTTCCGAACTGGTGAACATGAACTGCGGTCATATCGATCTTTCCACCGGAGAGGTCTGGGTGATGGGGAAAGGCAGCAAAGAGCGCCGCGTACCCGTTGGCCGGAGCGCGGTGACCTGGGTTGAACACTGGCTGGATTTACGCGAACTTTTTGGCCCGGACGACGATGCGTTATTTCTGGCGAAAACGGGAAAGCGAATATCCGCCCGCAATGTGCAAAAGCGGTTTGGCGAATGGGGTATCAAGCAGGGGCTAAGCAGCCATGTGCATCCCCACAAATTGCGTCACTCTTTTGCCACCCACATGCTGGAATCCAGCGGCGATTTACGCGCCGTTCAGGAACTGCTTGGGCACGCCAACCTGTCCACTACGCAAATCTATACCCATCTCGACTTTCAACATTTAGCCTCGGTGTATGATGCCGCGCATCCACGCGCCAAACGGGGGAAATCGTAATGCATTTTTACCGCCCGCTCGGGCACATTGCTGCTCTGACGTTCGATCTCGACGATACGCTTTATGACAATCATCCGGTGATCCTGCGCACCACTCAGGAGTCTCTGGCCTTTATGCAGAATTATCACCCGAAGCTCAGCGCGTTTACCGCCCTGGATTTTCATCGCAGCCGCGAGACGCTGCGAGTGAAAGAACCGGACATTTATCATGATGTCACCGAATGGCGCCGCCGCGCCGTCGAGCAAATAATGCTGGATGCCGGGCTTAGCCCGGAAGAGGCTTTTGCCGGTGCCGGTGCCGCCATGGAGAACTTCGCAAAATGGCGCAGCCGCATCGACATCCCACAGGAAACGCACGACACGCTGGCAAAGCTTGCTGAAAAATGGCCGCTGGTGGCGATCACCAACGGTAACGCAGAGCCGCACCTGTTCGGGCTGGATAACTACTTCGAATTCATTCTGCGGGCCGGGCCGGACGGGCGAGCTAAGCCTTTCAGCGATATGTATCACACTGCTGCGCAGCGTTTAGGTGTGCCGCTCGAGCAAATTCTGCATGTCGGCGATGATCTGACCACCGACGTGGCCGGTGCCGTGCGCTGCGGAATGCAGGCCTGTTGGATTAACCTGCGCGAAGGCGACCTGATGCGGATAGATGACAGCCGTCTGTTGCCGCATCTGGAGATTTCGCGGTTGGCATCCCTCACCGCGCTGATATAATCAGCAGCAACTCTGTACAAATTTCCAGTAGTTGGCTGGGCCAACTCTTTCTCTTTTTCGGCGGTGCCAATGGACGTTTCTTACCTGCTCGACAGCCTCAACGACAAACAGCGCGAAGCGGTCGCCGCCACGCGCAGCAATATGCTGGTGCTGGCCGGGGCGGGCAGTGGTAAGACGCGCGTTCTTGTGCACCGCATTGCGTGGTTGATGACGGTCGAAAACTGCTCGCCGTACTCCATCATGGCGGTGACCTTTACCAACAAAGCGGCGGCGGAAATGCGCCACCGTATCGGCCAACTGATGGGCACCAGCCAGGGCGGCATGTGGGTCGGTACTTTCCACGGCCTGGCCCACCGCCTGCTGCGCGCGCACCATATGGACGCCAACCTGCCGCAGGACTTCCAGATCCTCGACAGCGAAGATCAGCTCCGCCTGCTGAAACGCCTGATTAAAGCGATGAACCTGGACGAGAAGCAATGGCCGCCGCGCCAGGCGATGTGGTACATCAACGGCAAAAAAGACGAAGGCCTGCGTCCGCATCACGTTGAAAGCTACGGTAACCCGGTGGAGCAAACCTGGCAGAAGGTATACCAGGCCTATCAGGAAGCCTGCGATCGCGCCGGGTTGGTAGACTTTGCTGAGCTGCTGCTGCGCGCCCACGAACTGTGGCTGAACAAACCACATATCCTGAACCATTACCGCGAGCGCTTCACCAATATCCTGGTGGACGAATTCCAGGATACCAACAGTATTCAGTATGCGTGGATCCGCCTGCTGGCCGGAGACACCGGCAAAGTGATGATCGTGGGCGATGATGACCAGTCGATCTACGGCTGGCGCGGGGCGCAGGTTGAAAATATCCAGCGCTTCCTGAATGACTTCCCGGGGGCACAAACGATTCGTCTGGAGCAAAACTACCGCTCGACGAACAACATTCTGAATGCGGCTAACGCCCTGATCGCCAATAACTCTGGCCGACTCGGCAAAGAGCTGTGGACCGACGGCAGCGACGGCGAACCTATTTCGATTTATTGCGCATTTAACGAACTGGATGAAGCCCGCTTTGTAGTAAACCGCATTAAAACCTGGCAGGAAAACGGCGGGGCGCTGGAGCAATGCGCCATTCTGTATCGCAGTAACGCCCAGTCTCGCGTGCTGGAAGAGGCGCTGCTGCAGGGCAGTATGCCGTACCGTATTTACGGCGGGATGCGTTTCTTCGAACGCCAGGAAATCAAAGACGCGCTCTCTTATCTACGCCTGATTGCCAACCGCAATGACGATGCTGCCTTTGAACGCGTGGTGAATACACCAACCCGCGGGATCGGTGACCGCACGCTCGACGTTGTGCGCCAGACCGCGCGCGACCAGCAGCTGACACTGTGGCAATCTTGCCGCCTGCTGCTGCAGGAAAAAGCGCTGGCCGGTCGTGCGGCGTCGGCCCTGCAGCGCTTTATGGAGCTGATTGACGCGCTTGCCCATGAAACGGCGGATATGCCGCTCCACGTCCAGACGGACCGGGTGATTAAAGATTCCGGTCTGTTCATCATGTATGAGCAGGAGAAAGGCGAGAAAGGACAGACCCGTATTGAGAACTTAGAAGAGCTGGTGACGGCCACGCGCCAGTTCAGCTACAACGACGAAGACGAAGATCTGATGCCGCTGCAGGCGTTTCTCTCCCATGCCGCGCTGGAAGCGGGGGAAGGCCAGGCGGATACCTGGCAGGATGCGGTGCAGCTGATGACGCTGCACTCGGCCAAAGGTCTGGAATTCCCGCAGGTGTTTATCGTCGGGATGGAGGAGGGCATGTTCCCAAGCCAGATGTCCCTCGACGAGGGTGGCCGTCTGGAAGAAGAGCGCCGCCTGGCCTACGTGGGCGTTACCCGTGCGATGCAAAAGCTAACGTTGACCTATGCGGAAACGCGCCGCCTGTACGGCAAAGAAGCCTACCATCGCCCGTCGCGCTTTATCGGCGAGCTACCGGAAAACTGCGTGGAAGAGGTTCGCCTGCGCGCAAGTATCAGCCGCCCGGTCAGCCATCAGCGAATGGGGACGCCTATCGCCCAGAACGATTCTGGCTTTAGCCTGGGGCAGCGCGTACGCCATCCTAAGTTCGGTGAAGGGACTATTGTGAACCTGGAAGGTAGCGGGGAGCACAGCCGCCTGCAGGTGGCGTTCCAGGGGCAGGGAATCAAGTGGTTAGTCGCCGCTTATGCACGCCTGGAAACCGTGTAACCTACAGAAATTAATTACAATTTTTAGTGCGTGGGCTACCCTTAATATGTCACTGGCATGAACTTGTTCAGCCGTGTCCCGTTGCGTGTTGACGCCATATTAGTGGTGGCGTAACATGCGCGCACGAATACGCTAAGAGGACACTCGCCTTGGACACACCCAGTAGATGCTGGCTCAATAACCTGTCATCCAGGTACAACTTCTAAGGCTATCCTCTGATGCTGATAGCCTTCGTGGTTGTCAGCGACCTCGTGTATTTTCATTCCGTCGCCCCTTGAGTCAGACTGTTTAATGGTCTGAAACCTCTATTGTTTCTGTCTGTGTGCCAACCGAATTGTCCCTGATCTTTTTTTGCATTGGGAGTCCCGGTCATGCTGAGCGCATTTCAACTGGAAAATAATCGCCTTGCCCGCATTGAGCTGGACGAGACGGATACCCTTGCCAATTCGGTATGGGTCGATCTCGTCGAGCCGGAAGAGAGCGAGCGAGAGCGAGTGCAAACGGAACTTGGCCAAAGCCTGGCAACCCGACCAGAGCTGGAAGACATCGAAGCGTCCGCGCGTTTTTTTGAGGACGAAGACGGCCTTCACATCCACTCCTTTTTCTTCTTTGAAGATGCGGACGATCACGCGGGCAACAGCACCGTCGCTTTTACCATTCGTGAAGGCCGCTTGTACACGCTACGTGAGCGCGAGCTACCTGCGTTTCGCCTGTACCGCATGCGCGCCCGTAATCAGTCCATGGCGGACGGCAACGCGTGGGAGTTGCTGCTGGATCTGTTTGAAACCAAAATCGAACAGCTGGCGGATGAAATCGAAAACATCTATAGCGACCTGGAACAGCTTAGCCGCGTGATCATGGAAGGGCATCAGGGCGACGAATATGACGCCGCGCTTTCGACGCTGGCGGAACTGGAGGATATCGGCTGGAAGGTTCGCCTGTGCCTGATGGATACCCAGCGCGCGCTGAACTTTCTGGTGCGTAAGGCGCGTTTGCCGGGCAGCCAGCTGGAGCAGGCTCGCGAAATCCTGCGAGACATCGAATCCCTGCTACCGCATAACGAATCCCTGTTCCAGAAGGTTAACTTCCTGATGCAGGCGGCGATGGGCTTCATCAACATCGAGCAGAACCGCATCATCAAGATCTTCTCGGTGGTTTCGGTTGTCTTCCTGCCGCCAACGCTGGTAGCGTCCAGCTACGGGATGAACTTCGAGTTTATGCCTGAGCTGAAGTGGAGCTTTGGCTATCCCGGCGCGATCATCTTTATGATGCTCGCTGGTTTAGCGCCCTATCTCTACTTTAAGCGTAAGAACTGGTTGTAAGAAAAAAGGAGCCCAAAGGCTCCTTTTTTACTTCTATTTCAGCGACGTTGCTTTCGTTCGACGCTGAGTATAAACCGCATCGGCGATAAACAGCGCCAGCGCCGCCCAGATAAAGCCAAAAGTAATCAGCTTATCTTCCGTCACCACTTCGCCGTAGAACGTCACCGCCAGCACGAACATCAGCGTCGGCCCTAAATACTGGAAGAAGCCCAGCGTTGAAAGGCGCAAACGGGTCGCGGCCGCAGTAAAGCAAAGTAGCGGCACTGTGGTGATCACCCCGGCGGCGATAAGCATCAGGTTCAGCGTCCACGGGTTCATCCCCATATGGCTGGTGGTACTGTCGGCAATGCCAAACAGATAAATGCCCGCAATCGGCAGCAGCCACAGCGTTTCGAACAGCATCCCGGTTTGTGCATCAACGGCAATCTTTTTGCGGATCAGGCCATAGAAAGCGAAGCTGAAGGCCAGGCCCAGGCCGATGATCGGCAGCGAACCGAAAGTCCAGAGCTGAACCAGCACGCCACAGAAGGCCAGCAATACCGCGACCCACTGCATTCGCCGGAAGCGTTCACCCAAAAACAGCATCCCCAGCAGCACGTTCACCAGCGGATTAATGAAGTAGCCCAGGCTGGCTTCCAGCATGTGCTGATTATTCACCGCCCAGATATATAGCAGCCAGTTCCCGCCAATCAGCACGGCGCTTAACGCGAGTGCGAGGATCTTTTTACGGTTCTGGCAGGAGCGTTTCACCTGCGGCCACTGGCGGCAGACGGTGATCAGCGCCAGCATAAAGAAGAATGACCAGATAACGCGGTGGGTCAGGATTTCGGTCGCCGGTACATAGTGAATCAGTTTGAAATATACCGGCGCGATGCCCCAGATGAAGTAGGCCGTCAGGGCAAGCAAGATCCCCTGACGTGTCTGTTTCGGATCCATGAAAAAAACTCAGCAAAAAAATAGTGAGCAAATAATAACAGGGTTTACATCCTTACCCTACCATGTAGGTAGCCGTTGCGCTGGCGATGTGCAGTTGATCCTGGTTATGCAGCTCTACGCGCGCCACCGCAACTTTATTACCGGCGCGCAACAGGCTGCTGCTGGCCGTGAAGCGTTCTCCCCGGCCCGGACGCAGATAATCCACGCGCAAATCGATGGTGCCCATTTTTGACAGGCGCTGGCGAAGTTCGTCTTCGGTGATGGTGTCATGGCGAGTCAGCGTACTGCCTACGCAGACCAGGCCTGCCGCCACGTCCAGCGCGGAGGCAATAACGCCACCGTGCAAAATACTTTGCGCCCAGTTGCCCACCATCATTGGTTGATTATTAAAACTCAGTTGGGCGAACGCTTTTTCGTAACGCTCCAGCTCCAGGCCAAGCGCGCGGTTGAACGGCATGTGATACACAAAGATTTCGCCCACTAGCTTGAGGGCGGCTTCTGTGGTCAGTACAGGGGAAGACATCGTTCATTCCTCGAACAAATAACGAATAAGTTAACAAAGTGTGTAGTTTATGCTTCTCAATTGTTGCTTTCCACTTTCGGAACAGCAGAGACGTGCTTTGAGGCATCCTGCTGTAAAATGTTTGGCGATAAATATTTAGACACTTTTTTGTTATGGAGAACGGGACTAATGCTGAAACCTTTGGGGTGGGGAGTCGCCGCGATGCTGCCTTTAACCGCCTTCGCACAAGAAACCACTATCGATAAGATCCACGACAAGCCCGCGGTGCGAGGCAGCATCATTGCTAATCTGCTGCAGGAACACGACAACCCTTTCACGCTGTACCCGTACGACACGAATTACCTGCTGTACACCTGGACCAGCGATATGAACAAAGAGGCAATCAGCTCTTATGACTGGGCCAGCAACGCGCGTAAAGATGAGGTGAAGTTCCAGCTCAGCCTGGCCTTCCCGCTGTGGCGCGGTATCCTGGGGGATAACTCCGTGCTGGCCGCCTCCTATACCCAAAAATCCTGGTGGCAGCTCTCTAACCGCAATGAATCCTCTCCGTTTCGTGAAACCAACTATGAGCCTCAGCTATTCCTCGGCTTTGCAACGGATGCAACGTTTGCGGGCTGGACATTGCGAGACGTAGAGTTTGGCTATAACCACGACTCAAACGGCCGTTCTGACCCAACCTCGCGCGGCTGGAACCGCCTGTACACCCGCCTGATGGCACAAAACGGCGACTGGCAGGTGGAAGTGAAACCCTGGTATGTGGTGGGGAGCGTTGAGGACAACCCGGACATCACCAAATATATGGGCTACTACCAGCTTAAGGTTGGCTATGCGCTGGGTGAGGCGATTTTCAGCGTGAAGGGGCAATACAACTGGAACAGCGGCTACGGTGGGGCAGAATTTGGTGTGAGCTACCCGATCTCGAAAAACGTTCGCTTCTATACCCAGGTCTACAGCGGCTACGGCGAATCGCTGATCGATTACAACTTTAACCAGACACGGGTTGGCGTAGGCGTTATGCTAAACGATCTTTTCTAAAGCATTGCAGTTTCTCTTCCAGGCGCTGAAAATGGCGCCTGAATTTTAGGTAGTGGGGATAGCGTGGCACAGGCGGAAGTAATCAATCAGGCGTCGCTGGCGAGACAGGTTCTGCAGGATACCTTCGGGTATCAACAGTTCCGTCCAGGTCAGGAAACCATCATTGACACGGTGCTGGAGGGGCGTGACTGCCTGGTGGTAATGCCGACCGGTGGCGGTAAATCCCTGTGTTATCAAATTCCTGCGCTGGTGTTTGGCGGCCTGACCGTGGTGGTCTCTCCGCTGATTTCGCTGATGAAAGACCAGGTCGATCAGCTGCTGGCAAACGGCGTGGCGGCGGCCTGCCTTAACTCCACCCAAACCCGCGAACAGCAGCTCGAAGTGATGACCGGCTGCCGTACCGGGCAGATTCGCCTGCTGTATATCGCCCCTGAGCGCCTGATGATGGACAACTTTATTGACCATCTCAGCAACTGGCAGCTTTCGATGGTGGCAGTGGATGAAGCCCACTGCATTTCACAATGGGGACACGATTTCCGCCCGGAATATGCCGCCCTTGGTCAGCTTCGCGAAAGATTGCCTGCCGTCCCCTTTGTTGCATTAACGGCCACGGCGGATGACACCACCAGGCTCGATATCGTGCGCCTGCTGGGGCTCCACGATCCGTTTATCCAAATCAGCAGCTTTGACCGGCCGAATATTCGCTACATGCTGATGGAGAAGTTTAAGCCGCTCGATCAGCTCACCCGCTATATTCAGGAACAGCGCGGTAAGTCCGGGATTATTTACTGCAACAGCCGGGCAAAAGTGGAAGACATCGCCGCCCGACTGCAAAGCAAAGGTATCAGCGCCGGTGCTTATCACGCGGGGCTGGAGCATCAGGTGCGTGGTGAAGTGCAGGAAAAATTCCAGCGCGACGATCTGCAAATTGTGGTCGCGACCGTCGCGTTTGGCATGGGTATCAACAAGCCGAACGTGCGTTTTGTCGCCCACTTCGATATTCCCCGCAACATCGAATCTTACTATCAGGAAACGGGCCGTGCCGGGCGCGATGGCCTGCCTGCGGAAGCGATGTTGTTCTACGATCCGGCGGATATGGCCTGGCTGCGTAAATGCCTTGAAGAAAAAGCGCCGGGACAGCTGCAGGACATCGAGCGCCACAAGCTCAACGCCATGGGCGCGTTTGCCGAAGCACAAACCTGTCGCCGCCTCGTGTTGCTGAACTACTTCGGCGAAGGTCGCCAGCAGTCTTGCGGCAACTGTGATATATGCCTCGATCCGCCTCGTCGCTATGACGGCCTGATGGACGCGCAAAAAGCGCTGTCCTGCATTTATCGCGTCGGCCAGCGCTTTGGGATGGGCTACGTGGTTGAAGTGCTGCGTGGTTCTAACAATCAGCGCATCCGCGACCTTGGCCACGACAAGCTGAAGGTTTACGGCGAAGGCCGCGAACATACGACGGAGCACTGGGTCAGCGTGATCCGCCAGCTCATCCACCTCGGCGTGGTGACGCAAAATATCGCCGCTCACTCAGCGCTGCAGCTCACGGAAGCGGCACGTCCTTACCTGCGTGGTGAAGAGCCGCTGATGCTGGCGGTGCCACGCGTAGTTGCTATCAAGCCTCGAGCCAGCCAGAAAGTCTTTGGCGGCAATTACGATCGCAAACTGTTCGCCAAACTCAGAAAGCTGCGTAAATCTATCGCGGACGAAGAAAATATTCCGCCTTATGTGGTATTCAACGATGCCACGCTGATTGAAATGGCGGAGCAGATGCCGCTGTCGCCCGGTGAAATGCTGGGCATTAACGGGGTGGGGACGCGCAAACTTGAGCGCTTTGGTCGCCCGTTTATGACGCTGATCCGCGACCACGTTGACGGCGTGGATGAAGAGTAGCCTGCCGCGAGGAAAAGTGGCAGGATAATGACTCTTCGAATTATCTGCACGCGAGCTATTCCCTATGTTAATGCTATTTCTGACCGTGGCGCTGGTGCACATCGTTGCCCTGATGAGCCCGGGGCCTGACTTTTTCTTTGTTTCCCAGACAGCCGTAAGCCGCTCTCGCAAAGAGGCGATGATGGGCGTGCTGGGGATCACCGCTGGCGTCATGGTTTGGGCGGGCGTGGCGCTGCTAGGCCTGCACCTTATCCTTGAAAAAATGGCCTGGCTGCATAACATCATCATGGTTGGCGGCGGGCTGTATCTTTGCTGGATGGGCTATCAGATGCTGCGCGGCGCATTCAAGAAAGAAGCTAAAGGCGAAGAAGCGCCGAAAGTCGAGCTGGCGAGCGGTGGGAAGAGCTTTGTGAAAGGGCTGTTGACGAACCTGGCTAACCCGAAAGCGATTATCTACTTCGGCAGCGTGTTTTCGCTATTTGTCGGCGACAACGTGGGTAGCGCCGAGCGCTGGGGCCTGTTTGTGCTGATCGCGATTGAAACCTTCGCCTGGTTCACTATTGTGGCGAGCCTGTTCGCATTACCAAAAATGCGTCGCGGCTATCAGCGCCTCGCCAAATGGATCGACGGTATGGCGGGCGCGCTGTTCACCGGGTTTGGTATTCACCTGATCATCTCCCGATAATCAGGCCTGGCGTGCTCCCGCAAGCAGCGCGCCAACCAGCATAAACAGCGAGCCAAAGACCCGGTTCAAGGCTTTCATCTGGCGCGGCCCTTTAATCCAGGCTGCAATCCGCTTGGCCAGGGTCGCGTAGCCAATCATCACAATAATATCGACGACGACTGTGGTAACACCGAGCACAACGTACTGCATCGCCTGGGGCTGATGCGGGACAATAAATTGCGGGAAGAGGGCGGCAAGAAACACGATGCTTTTCGGGTTGGTCAGGTTAACAAACACCGCTCGCTTGAACAGTTTGCTGCGCGGTTGGGTGGTGGCTAGCGTATTTAAATCCAGCGCGCCAGCGGCTCTCCATTGCTGGATCCCCAGCCAGATAAGATAGGCCACCCCTGCCCACTTCAGCACTTCAAAAGCCAGCAGCGAGCGTGAAAACAGAGCCCCAAGCCCAACGCCAACCAGCACAATATGCAGCGCCAGCCCGGTTTGTAGCCCGGTAATTGACGCAGCCGCACCGCGATAGCCGTGGCTGATGGCGGTGGTCATCGTATTGATGGCCCCGGAGCCGGGGGAAAGGCTAAGAATTATTGTGGTTAGCAGATAGGTAAACCACCACTCGAAGGTCATGCGAAACTCCCTGAACGCGCGCTTTTATGCCACAATACGCTATTGTTGATAAGCGTGCCACGGGCCCTAAAAAAACCACAGATACCTGATGCCGACCCCTATGTCTCAGCATAAAAATGGATGGTTAGAACGGGAAGGCGCATTTGCTGCTTTTGCCACAGGTCCCCTGACGGACTTTTGGCGCAAGCGGGAAGAGCGCGAATTTACCGGCGTGGATGACGTGCCGGTTCGCTACGTTCGTTTTTGTTCGCCGCAGCACGATCGTGTGATTGTTGTCTGTCCTGGCAGAATAGAAAGCTACGTGAAATATGCTGAGCTGGCGTATGACCTTTTCCACAGTGGGTTTGATGTTTTGATCATCGACCACCGCGGGCAGGGGCGTTCAGGGCGTATGCTGTCGGACTCCCACCGTGGCCACGTTGTCAACTTTAGTGACTATGTCGAAGATTTTGACCGCTTTTACCAACAGGAAGTGGCGTCAGGACACTGGCGTAAACGCTATCTGTTGGCCCATTCGATGGGCGGCGCGATTGCCGCGTTATGGCTACAGCAAGCACCGGACGCTTTTGATGCGGTCGCGCTCTGCGCCCCGATGTTTGGTATTATCCTGCGCTGGCCGGAATGGATGGTGCGCCATATTCTTGACTGGGCCGAAGGGCATCCACGTATTCGGGAAGGATACGCCATTGGGACGGGCCGCTGGCGTGCGCTGCCGTTTAGCGTTAACGTCCTGACCCACAGCGAAGAGCGGTACCGCCGCAGCCTACGTTTTTATGCTGATGAGCCAGCATTGCGGGTGGGCGGGCCAACGTTCCATTGGGTACGAGAAGGGATCCTCGCCGGAGAAAAGGTGTTAGCAGGAGCCACTGCTATCACCACGCCGATCTTTCTACTCCAGGCGGAAGAGGAGCGAGTGGTCGATAACCGCGCGCACCAGCAATTCTGCGAAATTATGGCCTCGGCGGGCCACCCTTGTGAGGGGGAAACACCTTACGTCATTGAAGGCGCGTATCACGAGATCCTGTTTGAGAAGGACGCTATGCGAGCCAGAGCATTGTCTGCCGTGCTTGAGTTTTTCGACCGGCATAACTAATTGAAAATATCTCTCCAGAGGCTGATATCCCTATGTACCATGTTGTTGCTTCAGATTTAGATGGCACCTTGCTGTCTCCCGATCATTTCCTCTCCGCTTACGCGAAAGAAACGTTAAAACTGCTCACCGCCGAAGGCGTTAACTTTGTTTTTGCGACCGGCCGACACCATATCGACGTGGCGCAAATTCGCGACAACCTTGAGATCAAGGCGTACATGATCACCTCGAACGGCGCTCGCGTGCATGACACTGAGGGTAATCTGTTCTTCTCCCACGATCTCGACCACGACATCGCCCAGGATCTGTTTGGCGTGGTGCATAACAACCCGGATATCGTAACCAACGTCTACAAAGGCGACGAGTGGTTTATGAACCGCCACCGCCCGGAAGAGATGAAATATTTCCAGGAAGCCAAATTCAGCTACACCCTGTTTGAACCGGGCCTGCTGGAAGCCGACGGCGTCAGCAAAGTATTCTTTACCTGCGACGATCACGACACGCTGTTGCCGCTGGAACAGGCGATCAACGCCCGCTGGGGTGACCGCGTTAACGTCAGCTTTTCGACACTGACTTGCCTGGAAGTGATGGCGGGCGGTGTCTCCAAAGGGCACGCGCTGGAAGCCGTCTCGAAAGCGATGGGTTACAGCCTGAAGGATTGCATTGCCTTTGGCGACGGCATGAACGACGCCGAGATGCTGAGCATGGCGGGCAAGGGCTGCATCATGGGCAACGCCCATCAGCGTCTGAAAGATCTGCTGCCTGAGCTGGAAGTGATTGGCACCAACGGCGATAACGCCGTGCCGCACTATCTGCGCAAACTGTTCCTCAAAGCTGAGTGATCGGTAAATGACGAGTGGTTTATTAATAACCACTCGTCAACTAAATAGTTAAGCCAATGTAGCATCCTCTCAGTACAATGGCGCAATCTTGTTCGTTGTGGATTGCTCATTGTGCCATTACTCATCATTACCACGATTCTGTGGGCCTTCTCGTTTAGCCTGATTGGGGAATACCTTGCCGGGCATGTGGACAGCTATTTCTCGGTGCTGATGCGCGTTGGTCTGGCGGCGCTGGTGTTTCTGCCGTTCCTGCGTTTTAAAGGCTATCCGCTTAAAACCTTGCTGCTGTACATGCTGGTGGGGGCGCTACAGCTGGGCGTGATGTACCTCTTCAGCTTCCGCGCTTACCTCTATCTCACGGTATCCGAATTCCTGCTTTTCACGGTAATGACGCCGCTGTACGTCACGCTGATCTACGACTTACTGAGCGGCAATAAACTGCGCTGGGGTTACGCGCTGAGTGCGGTACTGGCGGTGATTGGCGCGGCGATTATTCGTTACGACAAAGTGAGCGATCACTTCTGGATCGGCCTGCTGCTGGTGCAGGGGGCGAACATCTGCTTCGCCATCGGTATGGTGGGCTACAAGCGCCTGATGGAAACGCACCCGATGCCGCAGCACTGCGCGTTTTCGTGGTTCTATCTGGGGGCGTTTATTGTCGCCGTTGTGGCCTGGTTTGCGCTTGGCAATCCGCAGAAACTCCCCACCACGACGCTACAGTGGGGGATTTTGGTCTGGCTTGGCGTGGTTGCTTCCGGGCTGGGCTATTTTATGTGGAACTATGGCGCAACTCAGGTGGACGCCGGCACGCTTGGTATCATGAACAACGTGCACGTCCCGGCCGGGCTGCTGGTGAATCTTGCCATCTGGCAGGAGCAGCCCCACTGGCCGAGCTTTATTATTGGGGGAACGGTGATAATGGCCTCGCTGTGGGTACATCGCCGATGGGTCGCTCCGCGTTCTTCACAAACGGTAAATGGTCGCAGGCATGCTGGCGCGTCGAGCGAATAAACGCTTCGGTCACCGGCTGACGCTGTTCTCCGTCACGTACCGCGGCGTAGAGCCGACTCCATAAACCTTCACCCAGGGTTCTGGTGACAATCAGGCCCTGGTGCTCAAAGCTTTCCACCACCCAATGCGGCAGGGCGGCAATCCCCATCCGTGCCGACACCATCTGAATCAGCAGCAGCGTGTTATCCACGTTTTTCAGTGAGGGGCTAACCCCTGCGGGCTGCAGGAAATGACGCCAGATATCCATGCGCTCACGCTGCACCGGATAGATAAGCAGCGTTTCAAGCGTTAAGTCCTCAGGTTCAATGCTCTCTTTCTTCGCCAGTGGGTGGTCGGTCGCCATCACCAGTCGCACTTCAAAATCAAACATCGGCGAATAATGTAGCCCGCTCCGCGGCAAAATATCGGAAGTCAGAACGATATCCAGCTCGCCCTGCTGCAGCGCAGGCTGCGGATCAAACGTCACGCCGGATTTAAAGTCCATCTCCACCTGCGGCCAGTGCTGGCGGAAATTCTCCAGCGCAGGCGTCAGCCACTGAATACAGCTGTGGCATTCAATCGCAATGCGTAACCGGGTCTGATGCGGCTCATTGCAGGCCTGCAGGGCACGGCCAATTTGTGGCAACACTTGTTCCGCCAGCTGCAGCAGGATCTCCCCTTGCGGCGTAAAGCGAAGTGGCTGACTTTTACGGATAAACAGGCGGAAGCCGAGCCGCTGCTCCAGATCGCTGAACTGGTGAGAGAGGGCCGACTGAGTCTGATGCAGGGCGGCGGCAGCGGCGGCCAGCGAACCGCTGTGTCGTAACGCTTGCAGCGTCCGCAGGTGTTTAATCTCGATCATGAAAGTCCTTCACTTCGGCATGAACAAATTGCGCTTGAGGATTATACAGTACCTGCTGATTATAGAAGTGTAAACATCTGGATGGCTAAATACATCGCACCGAATAGAGGAAAGACCATGACAATCCATAATCACACCCTGGGGTTCCCTCGCGTCGGCCTTAAGCGCGAGTTGAAAAAAGCACAGGAAAGCTACTGGGCAGGGAATACCTCCCGCGAAGAATTACTGGCGGTTGGCCGCGAACTGCGTGCCCGCCACTGGGACCAACAAAAACAAGCTGGCGTCGAATTACTGCCGGTAGGCGATTTCGCCTGGTACGACCATGTTCTGACCACCAGCCTGTTGCTCGGTAATGTGCCGGCTCGTCATCAGAACAAAGACGGCAGCGTCGATATCGATACGCTGTTTCGCATCGGTCGTGGCCGGGCACCAACCGGCGAGCCTGCCGCCGCCGCAGAAATGACCAAATGGTTCAATACCAACTACCACTACATGGTGCCGGAATTTACTAAGGGGCAGCAGTTCAAACTGACCTGGGCGCAGTTGCTGGAAGAAGTCGACGAGGCGCTTGCGCTGGGCCACAAGGTGAAACCTGTCCTGCTTGGGCCAGTGACTTACCTGTGGCTGGGCAAAGTGAAAGGTGAACCGTTTGATCGCCTGGGCCTGTTGAAAGATATTTTGCCGGTCTACCAGCAGGTGCTGGCCGAATTGGCGAAGCGTGGCGTTGAGTGGGTACAAATCGATGAGCCTGCGCTGGTGCTGGAGCTGCCAAAAGCATGGCTGGAAGCCTTCAAACTCGCTTACGACGCGCTGACCGGCCAGGTGAAGCTGCTGCTTACCACCTACTTCGAAGGCGTGGGGCCAAACCTGAACACCATCACCGCACTGCCGGTGCAGGGTCTGCACGTTGATTTTGTGCATGGCAAAGATGACGTGAATGACATCCATAAGAAACTGCCTGCAAACTGGCTACTCTCTGCGGGGGTTATCAATGGTCGTAACGTCTGGCGTGCCGATCTAACGGAGAAATATGCTCAGTTAAAAGATCTGGTGGGTAAACGTGAGCTATGGGTGGCATCTTCCTGTTCCCTGCTGCACAGTCCCATTGATCTGAGCGTAGAAACTCGCCTGGATGCCGAAGTGAAAAGCTGGTTTGCTTTTGCCCTGCAGAAGTGTGCCGAGTTGTCTCTGCTGACTGAAGCGTTAAACAGCGGGAATACCGCAAAAATTGCTGAATGGAGCGCACCGATTCTGGCTCGTCGTCAGTCCAAACGTGTGCACAATGCCGCTGTCAGCGAGCGTCTGGCTAAAATTACCGTTCAGGACAGCCAGCGCCAGAATGCTTACACTGCCCGTGCGGCGGCACAACGTGAACGCTTCAACCTGCCTGCCTGGCCAACGACGACCATCGGATCCTTCCCACAAACAACTGAAATTCGCGGCCTGCGCCTGGACTTCAAAAAGGGAAAACTGGACGCCAACAACTATCGGACCGGTATCGCCGAACATATTAAACAGGCGATTGCTGAGCAGGAACGTCTGGGCCTGGATGTGCTGGTGCACGGCGAAGCCGAGCGTAACGACATGGTTGAGTATTTCGGCGAGCATCTGGACGGCTTCGTCTTTACTCAAAACGGCTGGGTGCAGAGCTACGGCTCTCGCTGCGTGAAGCCCCCGATTGTTATCGGTGATATCAGTCGCCCGGAGCCGATCACCGTTGAGTGGGCCAAATACGCGCAGTCCCTGACCGACAAACCAGTTAAAGGCATGCTGACCGGCCCGGTGACGATTCTTTGCTGGTCCTTCCCGCGTGAAGATGTTTCCCGCGAGACTATCGCGAAGCAGATTGCGCTGGCCTTGCGTGATGAAGTAGCGGATCTGGAAGCCGCAGGTATCGGTATCATCCAGATTGATGAACCCGCTCTGCGAGAAGGTTTACCGCTTCGCCAGTCTGACTGGCAGGCTTATCTGGAGTGGGGCGTGGAAGCCTTCCGTCTGAACGCCGCCGTGGTGCGAGATGACACCCAAATCCACACCCACATGTGCTACTGCGAGTTCAACGACATCATGGACTCCATTGCGGCGCTGGATGCGGACGTGATCACCATCGAAACTTCCCGTTCCGATATGGATCTGCTGGAGGCGTTTAAAGAGTTTGAATACCCGAATGAAATCGGGCCTGGCGTGTACGACATCCACTCTCCAAACGTTCCGGATGTGCAATGGATTGAAGCCCTGCTCAAGAAAGCGGCGGAATCCGTTCCGGCAGAGCGCCTGTGGGTTAACCCGGACTGCGGCCTGAAAACCCGTGGCTGGCCGGAAACCCGTGCGGCGCTGGCTAACATGGTGCAAGCGGCGCAGAATCTGCGCACCGCTTGATGCCAGGCACAAAGGGGGCTTATTAGCCCCCTTTCTTATTACTTTCTCACGCCGTAGCGTTTAAACCACTCGAGCATCCTTTCCCAGCCATCTTTGGCCGACTCTTCATGGTAGCTCGGGCGATAATCTGCGTTAAAAGCATGTCCGGCTTCCGGGTAAACAATGATTTCCGCCCTGGCATTGGCCGCTCTTAGTGCCTGGCGCATGGTCTCAACGCTTTCCTGAGAGATCCCGGTATCCTGGCCACCATACAGGCCTAGCACTGGCGCATTAAGATTGACGGCGATATCTACCGGGTGATGGTGAGAATTCAACGTTTTCTCACCCGTCAGCTTGCCGTACCAGGCGACGGCCGCTTTGAGCTGTGGATTGTGCGCCGCATAAAGCCAGGCAATTCGCCCGCCCCAGCAAAAACCGGTTACCAGCAGGCGATGCACGTCGCCACCGTTGCGTGACGCCCAGCTGGCCACATGATCAAGATCGCCCAGCACCTGATTGTCCGGTACTTTTGAGACCAGGCCACTTAACAACGTGGGGATATCGGCGAAGTCACCCGGTTCTCCCTGGCGAAAATAAAGCTCCGGGGCGATGGCCAGATAGCCTTCAAGCGCCAGCCGACGGCAAATATCTCGGATATGTTCGTGAACGCCAAAAATCTCCTGAATGACAATAACGACCGGCAGCGGGCCATCGGCATTTTTGGGTCTGGCGTGGTAAGCCGGCATATTGTCGCCCTGGCTTGGAATAGACGTTTCCCCAGAAAGAATAGCGTCGTCCGGCGTTAGCAAAGCAGTGGGGGCGATGGGTGAGGCCGCCGGTGCGAAGCCTTCGCCCGGTGTGTTATGTGTTGTTTGCTTTTGTTTCATGGTTTTCTCCGAACCAGCATTAGCGCAGTGTGATAACTATAGCCAGGATTAGTAGCAAATCTGGCGGGCAAAAAACGCCGTCAAAGTTCAAAAAATAGCCCGATCGACACTTAATTGTGATGCTGATCGCATGTGAATATACAAATAATGTAATTTGTTTCATTCAAAGTGAGCGTCATCACGAAATTATGCTCAGGGGTTCTGTAAAGTGTCGCTTTGCTTCTCCTGAAACCTACTCAACAGAGGAGTCTGTTATGTCCAAGTCTGATGTTTTCCATCTCGGCCTCACTAAAAATGACCTGCAAGGGGCTACGCTTGCCATCGTCCCTGGCGATCCTGAGCGTGTGGAAAAAATCGCCGCGCTGATGGACAAGCCGGTTAAGCTGGCTTCCCACCGTGAATTCACTTCCTGGCGTGCTGAACTCGACGGCAAGCCGGTGATCATCTGTTCTACTGGTATCGGCGGCCCATCTACCTCTATTGCTGTTGAAGAACTGGCGCAGCTTGGCATCCGTACTTTCCTGCGCGTCGGGACGACCGGGGCGATTCAGCCGAACATCAACGTGGGCGATGTGCTCGTGACCACCGCATCCGTTCGCCTTGATGGTGCCAGCCTGCACTTCGCGCCAATGGAATACCCGGCTGTGGCAGACTTCGCATGTACTACTGCGCTGGTTGAAGCGGCAAAAGCCGTGGGCGCGACGACCCACATCGGCGTGACCGCATCCTCCGACACCTTCTACCCTGGGCAGGAGCGTTACGATACGCTGTCCGGCCGCGTGGTGAGCCGCTTCAAAGGCTCAATGAAAGAGTGGCAGGAAATGGGCGTGATGAACTATGAAATGGAATCTGCCACGCTGCTGACCATGTGTTCCAGCCAGGGCCTGCGTGCGGGTATGGTTGCCGGGGTCATTGTGAACCGTACTCAGCAAGAGATTCCTAATGCTGAGACGATGAAGAAAACGGAAAGCCACGCGGTGAAAATCGTGGTCGAGGCGGCGCGTCGCCTGCTGTAGTTTTGCTTTTCCGTTCATAAGGCCGGCGCTCGCCGGCTTTTTTTATGCTTTGCGCACTCCCTTCCGGAAAATCCCTTTTCATCTGGACATTTATACAGCAGAATTTTATTTTGCCGATGTTGATATTGTTTTGGGGGATGCATGGATATTTCACTGTTGTTTGGGCTGGGCATCGGGCTGGTGGGCTTGCTGACCGGCTGGCTTATTGCCAGTCTGCGGGCGGCGCAGCGGCTGGCGGCTTTGCATGGAGAACAGCGTGAAATCTACGGCGAGCTTACAGCCGCGCGGCAGGAGCTTCAGCAAAACCAGCACTGGCGGGAAGAGTGCGACCAGCTTAACCGTGAAGTCCGTGCCCAAATGGAAATCAACAGTGGGCAGGAAGCAGATATTCGCGAGCTGACCACATTGCTCGAGCAAACCCGACTCAATGCCGAAGATAAGCATCGCCAGATGCTTAACAGTGAACAACGGCTGAACGAACAGTTTGAGAATCTGGCCCACCGTATTTTTGAGCAAAGCGGGCGAAAGGTTGAAGAGCAGAACCGCCAAAGCCTGAACGTGCTGCTTTCCCCACTTCGTGAACAGCTAGATGGCTTCCGGCGCCAGGTTCAGGAGAGTTTTGGTCAGGAAGCCCGTGAACGGCATACGCTGACGCATGAAATCCGCAATCTGCAGCAGCTCAATGCACAAATGGCGCAAGAGGCGCTCAACCTCACCAAAGCGCTAAAGGGCGACAACAAAACCCAGGGTAACTGGGGGGAAGTGGTGTTAACTCGGGTACTGGAAGCGTCTGGCCTGCGTGAAGGCCATGAATATCAGACTCAGGTAAACATCCAGCTTGAAAACAACAGTCGTATGCAGCCGGATGTTATCGTTCGCCTGCCGCAGGGCAAAGACGTTGTTATTGATGCAAAAATGACGCTGGTAGCCTATGAGCGCTACTTCAATGGTGAAGATGAACTCACGCGTGAAAGTGCACTGAATGAGCACATCGCCGCTGTCCGCAGCCATATTCGCCTGCTGGGGCGCAAAGATTACCAACAACTGCCGGGGCTACGTTCTCTGGACTACGTGTTGATGTTTATTCCCGTTGAGCCCGCTTTCCTGCTGGCTATCGACAGGCAGCCTGAACTGATTAGCGAAGCGCTGAAAAATAATATTATGCTGGTGAGCCCGACGACGCTGCTGGTGGCGCTGCGCACTATTGCCAATCTGTGGCGCTATGAACATCAAAGCCGCAATGCCCAGCAAATCGCCGACAGGGCGGGGCGCCTGTACGATAAAATGCGACTGTTCGTGGATGATATGTCTGCGATTGGGCAAAGCCTCGATAAGGCGCAGGATAACTACCGGCAGGCGATGAAAAAACTTTCATCCGGGCGTGGGAATATTCTGGTTCAGGCGGATGCGTTTCGCGGTCTTGGCGTAGAAGTCAAACGCGAGATGAATCCGGATCTGGTCGAACGAGCCCGTCAGGAAGATGAGGATGATTCGGCTAGACTGGGTCGTGAGGGCGAAGAACCTGAGGCTGAATTCGATACTTTGTCTTCATCGCGCACGGGTGAAGAGCGTTAAACTGAGGCTGAGTAGCACGGTTGAATCATAGGGCTTTCACGCCCATTCTGTTACACTTCCCGAACACTTTCTTTATTAAGCAGGCATTGAGATGGTTGATGAATCCAAGGAGTCCGGATCCCAGGAAACAACGCACTTTGGCTTCCGTACCGTAGCTAAAGAGCAAAAGGTCGATATGGTGGCGAACGTGTTCCACTCTGTTGCGGCGAAATACGACGTAATGAACGACCTGATGTCTTTTGGTATCCACAGGTTGTGGAAACGCTACACCATAGATTGTAGCGGTGTGCGTCGTGGCCAGCGCGTGCTGGATCTTGCGGGCGGTACGGGCGATCTGACGGCGAAATTCTCTCGTCTCGTTGGTGAGACCGGTGAAGTCGTATTGGCCGATATTAACGATTCAATGCTGAAAATGGGTCGCGAAAAGCTGCGCAATATCGGCATCGTGGGGAACGTCAGATACGTGCAGGCTAACGCCGAAGCGTTGCCATTCCCGGACAACACCTTTGACTGCATCACCATCTCCTTTGGCCTGCGTAACGTCACGGATAAAGACGCTGCATTGCGCTCTATGTTCCGTGTGCTCAAACCTGGTGGCCGCCTGCTGGTGCTTGAGTTCTCCAAACCGGCTTTCGAGCCACTGAACAAAGCCTATGACGCTTATTCCTTCCACATTTTGCCGCGCATCGGTGAAATGGTGGCTCAGGACGGCGAAAGCTATCGTTACCTGGCAGAATCCATTCGCATGCACCCGGACCAGGAAACGCTGAAAGGCATGATGGAAGAAGCCGGGTTTGAAAACACCACCTACTACAATATGACCGGTGGGATTGTCGCCCTGCACCGTGGCTATAAATTCTAACAGGGAGCCGCGATGCCATTTATGTCGCTGATGACTGCCGGAATCGAAGGTGTGCTGAACACCTTCCTCTGGCGCGATCGTAGCCTGAAATCCGCACGTCAACGCCTGCAGGGCAAGACGTTGCGCGTTAACCTGAAAGAATTTTCAGCGCCGTTGGTACTGGTGTTCAGTGAACAACAGCTGGACGTCTTGAGTCAGTGGGAAGGTGAGGCAGATTGTAGCGTCACAACCCATATCGGCGTGCTGCCGAAACTGCGCGATCGCCAGCAACTCACCGCTCTGATTCGCAGCGGTGAACTTGACGTGGCGGGTGACATTCAGGTTGTACAAAATCTGGCATCGTTGATGGATCTCGCGGAGTTTGACCCTGCGGAACTGCTGGCTCCGTATATAGGCGATATTGCCTCCGAAGGTATCAGTAAGTTTGCGCGTCATGGCGGAAAGCTGCTGAAGAAAGGATTGATCCGCAATCAGCAGTATCTGGGGGAAGCGCTCACTGAAGAGTGGCGTGTTGCGCCGGGTTCGCTGGAAGTGGCCTGGTTCTCAGAGGAAACCGAAGCGCTGGCACGCTTGGTGGACGCACTCAGCAAACGGCTGGATAAGCTGGAGGGCAAATGACGCCAGGAGAAATTCGCCGCCTTTATTTCATTGTCCGTACCTTTCTGAGCTATGGCCTTGATGAACTGATTCCCAAAATGCGCATTACCCTGCCGTTACGTTTGTGGCGGCGTTGCCTGTTCTGGATGCCGAATCGTCACCGCGATAAGCCTTTGGGAGAACGTCTTCGCCTTGCGCTGCAGGAGCTTGGGCCCGTTTGGATCAAGTTTGGTCAGATGCTTTCAACCCGTCGCGATCTGTTCCCACCGATCATTGCTGACCAACTGGCTATGCTACAGGACAGAGTTGCGCCTTTTGACGGCGCGCTGGCGAAGAAACAGATTGAACTGGCGATGGGTGGCATTCCCGTTGAAAGTTGGTTCGACGATTTTGACATCAAGCCTCTGGCTTCCGCCTCCATTGCTCAGGTGCATACCGCACGCCTGAAAGAGAGCGGCAAAGAGGTCGTGATTAAGGTCATTCGGCCTGATATCTTGCCGGTGATCAAAGCCGATATGAAGCTTATCTATCGTCTCGCCCGCTGGGTGCCGCGTTTGCTGCCGGATGGCCGGCGTCTCCGTCCGCTGGAAGTGGTGCGTGAATACGAAAAAACGCTGATCGATGAGTTAAACCTGCTGCGTGAAGCGGCGAATGCCATCCAACTGCGCCGTAACTTCGAAAATAGCCCGATGCTGTATGTGCCGGAGGTTTATTCGGACTACTGCAGCGAGAACATGATGGTGATGGAGCGGATTTATGGCATTCCGGTCTCCGACACCGTTGCGCTCGAAGCTCAGGGCACCAACATGAAGTTGCTTGCCGAACGTGGCGTGCAGGTCTTCTTTACGCAGGTCTTCCGCGACAGCTTCTTCCATGCGGATATGCATCCGGGCAACATTTTCGTGAGCTACGACCATCCGGAAGATCCGCAATACATCGGTATCGACTGCGGTATCGTCGGCTCGCTGAACAAAGACGATAAACGCTATCTGGCAGAAAACTTTATTGCCTTCTTCAATCGGGATTACCGCAAAGTAGCCGAGCTGCATGTGGACTCCGGCTGGGTGCCGGCAGATACAAATGTCGAAGAGTTCGAGTTTGCGATTCGTACTGTTTGTGAACCTATTTTTGAGAAGCCACTGGCGGAGATCTCCTTTGGCCATGTGCTGCTGAACCTGTTCAATACCGCGCGTCGTTTCAACATGGAAGTTCAGCCTCAGCTAGTTTTACTGCAGAAGACGCTTTTATACGTTGAAGGCGTCGGTAGGCAGCTTTACCCGCAGCTGGATCTGTGGAAAACGGCGAAACCTTTCCTGGAAAGCTGGATCAAAGATCAGGTTGGTATTCCTGCCCTGGTACGTGCTTTCAAAGAAAAAGCGCCTTTTTGGGTGGAAAAAATGCCGGAATTGCCGGAACTGGTGTACAACAGTTTGCGCCAGGGCAAGCAATTACAGCTTAGCGTTGATAAAATTCAGCGCGACCTGCAACTTCATCACGTGCGGCAGGGACAGTCGCGTTACCTGTTCGGCATCGGTGCCACGCTTATATTGAGCGGGACGCTGCTGCTGATCAACAAACCTGAGTGGGACTTTATGCCTGCCTGGTTGATGGCGGGGGGAATCGTTGTCTGGCTGATTGGCTGGCGGCGCTCTGCCTGAACTTTAATCGGAATTAACGGGTGATTGCCGTATAATAGCGGTTCTCATTGCCTTAACATCTTTATTCAGGAGTAGGTATGGGCATCAGTTGGCCACAATTGCTAATCATTGTTGTTATCGTTGTTTTATTGTTTGGCACCAAGAAACTGGGCTCTTTAGGTTCAGACCTTGGCGCGTCTATTAAGGGTTTCAAGAAAGCCATGAGTGACGACGACAGCAAAGAGAAAGAAAATGGTGAGAAGGATGCTGATTTCACAGCGAAATCCCTCTCTGAAAAACCGAGCGACGTGAAAAAAGACGAAGCAAAAAGCAACGATAAAGAGCAGGTATAAACCGTGTTCGACATTGGTTTTGGCGAACTGCTGCTGGTGTTTGTGATTGGCCTGATTGTTCTGGGTCCGCAGCGCTTACCGGTGGCGGTAAAAACAGTTGTTGGCTGGGTGCGCGCGCTGCGCTCTCTGGCTACCACGGTGCAGAACGAACTCGCTCAGGAACTGAAGCTGCAGGAACTGCAGGACAGCCTGAAAAAGGTCGAGAAAGCCAGTATGGATAATTTGACGCCTGAACTGAAGGCGTCAATGGACGAACTGCGCCAGGCCGCTGAGTCGATGAAGCGTTCCTATACCCAGCACGATCCTGAAAAGAACAGCGACGAAGCTCATACCATCCATAACCCGCTGGTAAAGGATGAACAGCAAAGTCATGAAGGCGTAACGCCAGCCAATGCGGCACATCAGGCGGCTGCGCCTGATGCCGTACCGTCAGAGGCTGTGCCTCCGGCGCCAGTGGCGGTTGAAAACGTCGTCGAACCTGCTGCCGAGCCTCAGGTGAAGCCTTTGCCCGAAGCTGCACCTGCTGTCACCCCAACGCAACCTCCAGGTGAAAAATCGTAACTATGGCTGTTGAAGATACCCAACCGCTCATTAGCCATCTGATCGAGCTGCGTAAGCGTCTGCTGAACAGCATGATCGCCGTGCTGGTGATTTTCCTGGCGCTGGTCTATTTCGCTAATGACATCTATCAGGTGGTTTCCGCGCCGCTGATCAAACACATGCCATTAGGCTCAACGATGATTGCGACCGATGTCGCTTCACCGTTCTTTACCCCGATAAAATTAACCATTTACGTTTCGGTGTTCCTGGCCGCGCCGGTCATTCTGTACCAGATCTGGGCTTTTGTTGCCCCCGCATTGTACAAACATGAGCGTAAGCTGGTGATGCCATTGCTGTTCTCCAGCACCCTGCTTTTTTATATCGGGATTGCCTTTGCTTACTTTGTCGTCTTCCCGCTGGCCTTTGGCTTCCTGACAAAAACCGCGCCAATAGGTGTGGTCGTCTCGACGGATATCACGAAGTATCTCGACTTTGTGATGTCGCTGTTTATGGCCTTTGGCGTAGCGTTTGAGGTGCCCGTCGCCATTATCCTGCTGTGCTGGATGGGGGTGACGACACCGGAATCATTGAAACAGAAGCGCCCTTATATTCTGGTTGGGGCTTTTGTGGTCGGCATGCTGTTAACGCCGCCGGATGTTTTCTCGCAAACTCTTCTGGCAGTGCCAATGTACTGTCTGTTTGAGGTTGGCGTCTTCTTCTCCCGCTTCTACGTCGGTAAAGGGCGTAATGGCGATGAAGATGATGAGCCTGAATCTGAAGAGACGCGCTCGGAAAAAGAGCAGTAATGAAATAGCCGCCCTCAGGGGCGGTTGTCGTTTGGAGGGAGAGATGTTTGATATTGGCGTGAATCTAACCAGTTCTCAATTCGCAAAAGATCACGAGGATGTGGTCGAACGCGCATGGCAGGCTGGCCTGAGTGGCATGATGTTGACCGGCACCAACCTCCATGAAAGTGAACAAGCGTTACTCATGGCGCAGCGATATGAAAACTGCTGGTCCACCGCCGGAGTACATCCCCATGATGCCAGCCAGTGGAATGACGAAACTGCGGACGCCATCCGCCGTTTAGCGGCGGCACCCCAGGTCGTCGCTATCGGAGAATGCGGTCTGGATTTTAACCGTAACTTCTCCACTCCGGCAGAGCAGGAGCATGCTTTCACCGCCCAGTTGGCGCTGGCCGCGGAGCTGATGATGCCTGTATTTTTGCACTGCCGGGATGCACACGAACGTTTTCTTACGTTACTTGATCCCTGGCTGGATCAGCTGCCTGGCGTGGTGCTGCACTGTTTTACCGGAACTGAAGAGGAAGCCCGCGATTGCCTGCTTCGCGGGTTGTTTATCGGCATTACCGGCTGGGTTTGCGATGAGCGCCGTGGCCTGGCATTAAGAGAGTTACTACCGGTTATCCCCGCTCAGCAATTGCTGCTGGAAACCGATGCGCCCTATTTGTTGCCCCGGGATCTACAACCAAAACCTGCGTCCCGCCGCAACGAACCCTGTTATCTGCCCCATATCCTGAATAAGGTCGCCGAATGGCGCGGTGAAGACCCGGCCTGGCTTGCGCAGGTAACAGATGACAATGCTCGTCGGTTATTCCGACTGGGTTTTAATCAGGAGAAAGTTAAATGAGCTATGCATTTCCCGGTACGTTTCCCGGGCGCCGTATGCGCCGCGTACGCCGCCATGACTTCAGCCGCCGCCTTGTGGCTGAAAACCAACTGACGGTAAACGACCTTATTTACCCTGTGTTTGTCATGGAAGGCCACAACCAGCAGCAGGAAGTGCCGTCAATGCCGGGTGTTTATCGCATGACTATCGATCAACTGCTGAAAGAAGCAGAGGCGGTCGCGAAGCTGGGTGTACCGGTGCTCTCTTTGTTCCCGGTCATTGAAAGCGACGGGAAATCGCTGCATGCAGAAGAAGCCTATAACCCAAATGGCCTGGTACAGCGCGCTGTGCGTGCGCTGAAAGATGCTGTGCCTGAGCTTGGATTGCTGACTGACGTTGCCCTGGACCCGTACACCACCCACGGGCAGGATGGCGTCATTGACGCTGATGGCTATGTGATCAACGACGTCACCCGCGAGATTCTGGTTCGTCAGGCACTTTCCCATGCTGAAGCCGGGGCCGAAATCGTTGCGCCTAGCGATATGATGGATGGACGTATTGGCTCAATCCGGGAACAGTTAGAAGCTGATGGCTTCGTGAATACCCAGATCATGTCCTATGCCGCAAAATATGCTTCCTGTTACTACGGCCCGTTCCGCGATGCCATTGGCTCTTCCGGTAACCTGAAGGGTGGCAATAAGAAGACTTACCAGATGGACCCGGCTAACAGCGATGAGGCCTTGCAGGAAGTAGCGCAAGACCTGCAGGAAGGGGCTGACATGGTGATGGTTAAACCTGGGATGCCTTACCTCGACGTTGTGCGCCGCGTGAAAGACACCTTTGGCGTACCTACCTTTGCTTATCAGGTATCCGGCGAATATGCCATGCATATGGCTGCGATTCAGAACGGCTGGCTGGCCGAGAAACCGGCCATTATGGAATCGTTGATGTGCTTTAAGCGTGCTGGCGCGGATGGCGTGCTGACGTACTTCTCAAAACGTGTTGCCCAATGGCTGCACGATGAGCAGATGCAGCGCTAGTTGCGATTCGGGAAGAAAAAGGCCAGCATTTGCTGGCCTTTTTGCATTAAACCTTGCGGAAGTCAGTATTCCTGATGCTTTGCTGCACCTGCTTGTTCAGTAAGTTCAGCAGCAACATCGAGCGGGCTTCGCCGTCTGGTTCAGCGAAGATGGCTTCTAATCCCTTGAACGCCCCTTCAGTAATCACCACGCTGTCGCCGGGGTACGGTGTTTCCGGGTCGGTGATATCCTCTGCCTGGAAGTGCATCAGCTCATCAATCACGGTTTCCGGAACCGTTGCCGGCTGCGCGCCGAAGCGAACAAAATGGCTGACGCCACGGGTGGAATGCACCGTGGTGGTATGGATGGATTCCGGATCGAACTCGACAAACAGATAATTAGGGAACAGAGGCTCGCTGACCGCAGTTCTTTTACCACGCACCATTTTTTCCAGCGTGATCATTGGTGTAAGGCAATTAACTTCCTGGCGCTCAAGATGCTCTTTGGCGCGCAGTAATTGACCACGTTTACAGTAAAGAAGATACCAGGATTGCATAATTTCTCTTTTTGCCCGCTTAAGCGCGTCAGAATAACAAAACGCCCTTCGCAGAGATACACAGCTTCAGTATAACCTGTCCAGAAGCGGCCGCAGGCAGCTGGTTTCACGCTAATTTAACAAAAATACAGCATGCCGGCGGTGAAGTCCGTATAATGACGGCCAAATCCGACGTCACGATAAATTGCATGAAATACCACGACCTACGCGAATTTCTTGCGCTGCTTGAGCAGCAGGGCGAACTCAAACGTATCGCATTGCCTGTCGATCCGAATCTGGAAATGACCGAAATTGCCGATCGCACGCTGCGAGCTGGCGGCCCGGCTTTGCTGTTTGAAAACCCGAAAGGTTACACCATGCCGGTGCTATGTAACCTGTTTGGAACGCCGAAACGCGTAGCGATGGGCATGGGGCAGGAAGATGTCACAGCCCTGCGTGAAGTCGGGAAACTGCTGGCCTTCCTAAAAGAGCCGGAGCCGCCAAAAGGTTTCCGCGACCTGTTTGATAAGCTGCCGCAGTTCAAACAAGTTCTGAATATGCCGACGAAACGTCTGCGTAATGCACCTTGCCAGGAACAGGTTTGGGAAGGAGATGAAGTCGATCTTAATCGCATTCCGATCATGCGCTGCTGGCCGGAAGATGTCGCCCCGCTGATTACCTGGGGATTAACGGTCACCCGCGGCCCGCATAAAGAGCGCCAGAATCTCGGTATTTACCGCCAGCAGCTGATTGGCAAAAACAAGCTGATTATGCGCTGGTTATCTCATCGCGGCGGTGCCCTGGATTTCCAGGAGTGGTGCGAGGCTCACCCCGGAGAACGTTTCCCTGTTTCCGTAGCGCTAGGCGCAGATCCTGCAACTATTCTTGGCGCTGTGACGCCGGTGCCGGATACGCTTTCCGAATATGCTTTTGCCGGGCTGCTGCGTGGGACAAAAACTGAGGTCGTGAAATGTATCTCCAACGATCTTGAAATTCCTGCAGGTGCGGAAATTGTGCTGGAAGGTTACATTGAGCCTGGTGAAATGGCACCGGAAGGCCCATATGGCGACCATACGGGGTACTACAACGAAGTGGATAGCTTCCCTGTATTCACCGTAACCCATGTCACTCAGCGGCAGGATGCGATTTATCATTCAACGTATACCGGTCGCCCACCGGATGAACCTGCTGTGTTGGGTGTGGCGCTGAATGAAGTGCTGGTGCCCATCCTGCAAAAGCAATTTCCGGAAATTATTGATTTCTATCTACCGCCTGAAGGGTGTTCATACCGCCTCGCGGTAGTGACGATCAAAAAACAGTATGCCGGGCATGCTAAGCGAGTGATGATGGGGGTTTGGTCGTTCCTGCGTCAGTTCATGTACACCAAGTTTGTTATCGTATGCGATGACGACGTTAATGCGCGCGACTGGAACGATGTTATCTGGGCGATCACTACGCGCATGGATCCGTCCCGTGATACGGTGCTGGTAGATAACACGCCGATAGACTATCTGGATTTTGCCTCCCCGGTTTCCGGGCTGGGCTCTAAAATGGGACTGGACGCCACCAATAAATGGCCGGGCGAAACCCAGCGTGAATGGGGGCGCCCAATCAAGAAAGATGTTGAGGTATGCGCGCGTATTGATGCAATCTGGGATGAACTGGCTATTTTTGATAACGACAAAGGCGCCTGAGCGGCGACCTTTACGGTTTAGCATTATTGACCCGACAGAGGGGACGCATGACAACCTTAAGCTGTAAAGTGACCTCGGTAGAAGCGATAACCGACACGGTATATCGCGTTCGATTGCTGCCGGAAGGCGATTTCTCATTCCAGGCCGGGCAGTATTTGATGGTGGTAATGGATGAGCGGGATAAGCGCCCGTTCTCTATGGCTTCCACGCCGAGCGAGCGTGAGTTCATTGAGCTACATATTGGTGCCTCTGAGCTCAACCTCTATGCCATGGCGGTCATGGACCGTATTCTGAAAGAACAGGAAATTGTGATCGATATGCCACACGGTGATGCGTGGCTGCGTGAAGACGAAGATCGTCCTCTTATCCTGATTGCCGGCGGCACTGGGTTCTCTTACGTCCGTTCTATTCTGCTGACGGCGCTGGCGCGTAACCCTGAGCGTGAGATTGCAATCTATTGGGGTGGGCGTGAAGAGAAGCATCTTTACGATCTGGCCGAGCTGGAAGGGTTAACTCTGCAGCATCCAAATCTGCGTGTTGAAGCCGTGGTGGAGCAGCCGGAAGAAGGCTGGCGTGGCCGGAGCGGGACTGTGCTCACCGCCGTTATGCAGGATCACGCTTCACTGAGCGGGCACGATATCTATATCGCAGGCCGTTTCGAAATGGCGAAAATTGCCCGTGAACTGTTCTGCAACGAGCGCGGGGCGCTGGTTGAACATATGTTCGGCGACGCTTTCTCCTTTATTTAAGGGCGTTCGTCGTCAGAATAAGCCACCGCATCGTCGGTGGTTTTTTTTATCTTTCAGATATAAAAAACCCGCCCCTGACAGGCGGGAAACACGGCAACTAAACTCAGTTTCGTTTTTTATTAAACGCGTTCGAATACGGTTGCGATGCCCTGACCCAGGCCAATACACATGGTAGCCAGGCCAAACTGCGCGTCGCGACGCTCCATCAGGTTGATAAGCGTGGTGCTGATACGCGAGCCGGAGCAACCCAACGGGTGGCCCAGCGCGATCGCACCGCCGTTCAGGTTGATCTTCTCGTCGATCTTATCCATCAGCCCCAGATCTTTAATACACGGCAGGATCTGGGCTGCAAACGCTTCGTTCATCTCAAACAGGTCAATATCCTGCGCGGTCAGGCCCGCTTTTTTCAGCGCCAGCCGGGATGCTGGCACCGGGCCGTAGCCCATGATGGACGGGTCGCAGCCGACGACGGCCATAGAGCGAACGCGTGCGCGGATTTTCAGACCCAGCTCTTTGGCGCGTGTCTCGCTCATCAACAGCATCGCGGATGCACCATCGGACAGCGCTGAAGATGTGCCTGCGGTGACGGTGCCGTTGACCGGATCAAACGCAGGTTTCAGCGCAGCCAGACCTTCAACCGTGGTTTCCGGGCGAATCACTTCATCGAAGTCATAGCGCTTCAGAACGCCGTCGGCATCGTGACCGCTGGTCGGCATAATTTCCGCTTTGAAGTGGCCGGCTTCTGTGGCAGCCCAGGCACGCTGGTGTGAACGAGCGGCAAACTGATCCTGCATTTCACGGCTGATGCCGTGCAGGCGGGAGAGCATTTCAGCCGTCAGGCCCATCATGCCTGCGGCTTTTGCCACGTTGCGGCTGAGGCCTGGGTGGAAATCAATCCCGTGGGTCATCGGCACGTGGCCCATATGCTCCACGCCGCCAATCAGGCAGGCGTGCGCATCGCCGGTTTGAATCATGCGTGCTGCATCGTGTAGCGCCTGCATGGAAGAACCGCACAGGCGGTTCACCGTGGTGGCAGGCACCGAATGAGGGATTTCTGCCAGCAGCGACGCGTTGCGGGCAATATTGAAACCTTGCTCAAGCGTCTGCTGGACGCAGCCCCAGTAAATATCATCCAGCGCGGCGGCTTCGAGCGCCGGGTTGCGGGACAGGATACTGCGCATCAGATGCGCCGACAGATCTTCAGCGCGTACGTTGCGGAACGCGCCGCCTTTCGAGCGGCCCATCGGCGTACGGATGGCATCAACAATAACAACCTTTTCCATATTCACTCCTCAGGCGCTTTTCAGATCACTGGCCGGGCGGGCTGGCTCGACCGGGGGATAGTACGGCTCGTTGCGTGATGCTTTGGCCTTAAGGCCTTCAGGCACGACGTACAGCGGGCCGAGGTTTTGGTACTGCTGCGCCATATCGAAATACTTCGCGCTGCCCAGGGTATCCAGCCAGCGGAACGCGCCGCCGTGGAACGGAGGGAATCCGAGGCCGTAAACCAGCGCCATATCGGCTTCTGCCGGGCTGGCAATCACGCCTTCCTCGAGACAGCGAACCACTTCGTTGACCATTGGGATCATCATGCGGGCGATAATTTCTTCCTCGCTGAAGCTGCGCTTAGGCTGACTCACGTCTGCCAGCAGGCTATCAACAGCTTCGTCCTGCTCTTTGCGCGGTTTACCTTTGCTGTCTTCTTTAAAGCGGTAGAAGCCCTGTTGGGTTTTCTGGCCATAGCGTCCGGCATCAAACAGAACGTCGATCGCGTCGCGATAATCTTTGCTCATACGCTGCGGGAAGCCTGCGGCCATGACCGCCTGTGCGTGATGGGCGGTATCAATTCCAACCACGTCCAGCAGATAAGCAGGGCCCATCGGCCAGCCGAACTGTTTTTCCATCACTTTGTCGATCTGGCGGAAATCCGCGCCGTCGCGCAGCAGCTGGCTAAAGCCTGCAAAGTAGGGGAACAATACGCGGTTGACGAAGAAGCCCGGGCAGTCATTGACCACGATAGGGGTTTTGCCCATCTTGCTTGCCCATGCCACAACTTTGGCGAGGGTGGCGTCTGAGGTTTTTTCTCCGCGAATGACTTCAACCAGCGGCATGCGATGCACCGGGTTGAAGAAGTGCATTCCGCAGAAGTTTTCCGGGCGTTTCAGCACGCTGGCCAGTTCGCTAATCGGGATGGTTGAGGTGTTGGAAGCCAGCACGGCATCAGGGCGAACCTTATCTTCGGTTTCTGCCAGCACTGCTTTTTTCACTTTCGGGTTTTCAACTACGGCTTCAACGACAACGTCTACACGATCGAACCCGGCGTATTCCAGCGTTGGCTGAATGGTCGAAATCACCTGCGCCAGCTTCATGCCGTCAATTTTGCCGCGCTCAAGCTGTTTGTTCAGCAGCTTGCTGGCTTCATTAATGCCCAGTGCCAGCGACTTCTCGTTAATGTCTTTCATTAAGACCGGCACGCCTTTCCAGGCGGACTGATAAGCAATCCCGCCGCCCATAATACCCGCGCCGAGTACGGCCGCGTGTTTAGGGGTTTCGATATCTTTAGTGAGTTTTTTCGCTTTGCCTTTGACAAACTGATCGTTCAGGAAGATGCCGACCAGCGCGCGGGCTTCATTGGAGCGAGCCAGCGGCACAAAGCTTTGGGTTTCCAGCTTCAGGGCTTCATCGCGGCCAAGACCGGCGGCGGCTTCAATGGTTTTTACCGCAGTCATTGGCGCTGGGTAATGCTTCCCGGCGATCTGCGCCACCATGCCTTTAGCAATGGTGAAGCTCATACCGGCTTCGATTTTGCTTAAGCGTAACGGCTCAAGTTTCGGGGCGCGTTTTGCCTGCCAGTCCAGCTCGCCTTTGATCGCCTGGCGGAGGACTGCCAGGGCGCCATCGCGCAGTTTTTCGGTTTTTACCACACCATCAACTAGGCCAAGTTTTTGCGCTTCTGCAGCGCTAACATCTTTGCCAGCAGTGATAATTTCCAGCGCGCTATCTGCACCTAATAAACGCGGCAGTCGAACGGAACCGCCAAAGCCCGGCATGATGCCTAGCTTGGTTTCCGGCAGGCCAATGCGGGTATCCGGCGTTGCCAGGCGATAATCGGTTGCCAGAACGCATTCGCATCCGCCGCCCAGCGCATAGCCATTCACCGCAGCGATGGTTGGGACGGGGAGATCTTCCAGGCGGTTAAACACGCTGTTGGCAAATTGCAGCCAGTGGGTCAGCTGTTCGGCAGGGACCAGGAACAGCGACAGGAATTCGGTAATGTCGGCGCCAACGATGAAGGCGGATTTGCTGGAACTTAGCAGCAGGCCTTTGAGGTTAGGCTGTTTTTCAAGTATGGCCAGCGCTTCGCCGAGACTGGCGACGGTCGCCGTATCCAGCTTGTTGACGGAGCCGGGGGCATCAAAAACCAGTTCGGCGATGCCGTCTTCCAGCCAGTCGAGATGTAGGGTTTCACCTTGGTAGAGCATGTCAGTCTCCTGAATCCAGCAATGGGATCTGGTCGTACCAGATGAAGCGGAGTGTGGAATTGATGTTAATGAAATGCAAATTTCTCTTTAAATATTTGCAAACTCGATCACAGGCGGCGGAAATAACTCGGTGGTTTGTCCGGTATGCTAAGATGCGATGCGAACAGAGACAAAAACAGAAGGATAAATTATGGAATCACTGGCCGCGCTGTATAAAGATCATGTGGCAACGCTACAGGAGCGTACCCGCAACGTTCTGGCGCGTTTTAACCTTGATGCATTACTTATTCACTCCGGGGAGCTGTTCAATGTCTTCCTCGATGATCATGCCTATCCGTTTAAAGTAAATCCGCAGTTTAAGGCCTGGGTGCCGGTGACTCAGGTGCCTAACTGCTGGCTGCTGGTGGACGGCGTGAATAAGCCGAAGCTGTGGTTCTATCTGCCGGTGGATTACTGGCACAACGTGGAGCCGCTGCCGGAATCCTTCTGGACTGATGATATTGAAGTGATTGCGCTGCCAAAAGCCGACGGTATCGGCAGCCAGCTACCTGCCGCACGCGGCAATATTGGCTACATTGGCCCGGTGCCAGAGCGTGCATTACAGCTGGATATCACGCCAGCTAACATCAACCCGAAAGGGGTTATCGATTATCTGCATTATTATCGCGCTTATAAAACGGACTATGAACTGTCCTGCATGCGCGAAGCTCAGAAAACGGCAGTCGTTGGTCACCGTGCTGCGCACGAAGCCTTCTTGTCTGGTATGAGCGAGTTTGATATTAACATCGCTTACCTGACGGCGACCGGTCACCGCGATACCGATGTGCCGTATGGCAACATCGTGGCGCTCAATGAGCATGCTTCGGTGCTGCATTACACTAAGCTGGATCATCGCGTACCGGCAGAAATCCGCAGCTTCCTGCTGGACGCTGGCGCAGAATATAACGGCTATGCTGCAGACCTGACGCGGACCTGGACGACACAAAGCGACAGCGATTTCGCCCACCTGATTAAAGACGTGAACGAAGAGCAACTGGCGCTGATTGATACTATGAAGTCCGGCGTGCGTTATACCGATTACCACATCCAGTTCCATCAGCGTCTGGCTAAGCTGCTGCGTCGCCACAAGCTGGTGAACGACATCAGTGAAGAGGCGATGCTGGAAGCCGGGATTACTACCCCGTTCATGCCGCACGGCATCGGGCATCCGCTTGGGTTGCAGGTTCACGATGTAGCCGGGTTTATGCAGGACGATACCGGGACACATCTGGCTGCACCTTCGCAGCATCCTTACCTGCGCTGTACCCGCGTGCTGGAACCTCGCATGGTGCTGACCATCGAGCCAGGTCTGTACTTTATCGAATCGCTATTGGCACCGTGGCGTGAAGGGCAGTACAGCAAGCACTTCGACTGGAAGCGTATTGAAGCCCTGAAGCCGTTTGGCGGCATCCGCATTGAAGATAACGTCGTTATCTATGAAAACAGCATCGAAAACATGACGCGTAACCTGAAGCTCGCGTAATGGAAAGCTGGCCAATCCCCGCTGAGCCTGTCACGGTCAGCGAGGAGATCAAGAAAAGCCGCTTTATTACCCTTGTCGCCCATACGGACGGGGTCATAGCGGCGAAAGCGTTTGTTGAGAAAGTCCGCTCTGAACACCCGGACGCCCGCCACCACTGCTGGGCGTGGGTCGCTGGCGCGCCGGATGACTCGCAGCAGCTAGGTTTCTCAGATGACGGAGAACCTGCTGGCACCGCAGGAAAGCCCATGCTAGCCCAACTGATGGGGAAGGGTATTGGTGAAATCACTGCGGTGGTGGTGCGCTACTACGGTGGGGTTAAGCTTGGCACTGGTGGCCTGGTGAAAGCCTATGGCGGCGGTGTACAGCTGGCGTTGAACCAGCTTACGACAGTGCTCAAAGTGCCGTTAACCGAATATACTTTGCGGTGCGACTATTCGCAGCTGGCGGGTGTGGAAGCGCTGCTCAAGCAAAGCGATGGCTTCATCGTGGAAAGCGACTTCCAGGCCATCGTTGCTCTGCGAGTCGCATTGCCGCAAACCCAGTTGGCTGCCTTCAGCGGCAGGTTGAGTGACTTTAGCCGCGGTGCGTTGCATTTATTGCCGTTTGAACAATAATCCCACCTCGTTATTTATAGATATTTAAGGAAGCGGCTGAAATGCATTTTCGCGCCATTACCCGAATCGTTGGCCTGTTGGTTATCCTCTTTTCCGGAACCATGATACTCCCCGGCTTAGTGGCTCTAATCTATCGAGACGGTGCCGGCCGCGCCTTTACCCAAACCTTTTTTGTTGCGCTGGCGATAGGCTCTTTACTGTGGTGGCCGAACCGCCGCGAAAAAAGAGATCTCAAACCCAAAGAAGGTTTCCTGATCGTTGTGCTGTTCTGGACCGTGCTGGGTAGCGTGGGTGCGTTGCCGTTTGTCTTTGCCGAGCGGCCGAATCTGACGGTAACAGACGCCTTTTTTGAATCCTTCTCTGGCCTGACAACGACCGGTGCGACAACGCTGGTGGGGCTGGACTCTTTACCTCATGCGATTCTTTTCTATCGGCAAATGCTGCAATGGTTCGGCGGGATGGGGATCATCGTCCTGGCGGTGGCCATCTTGCCTATTCTTGGCGTCGGTGGGCTGCAGCTGTATCGGGCAGAAATGCCGGGGCCGCTTAAAGATAACAAAATGCGCCCGCGTATCGCCGAAACGGCAAAGACGCTGTGGCTTATTTATGTCCTGCTGACGATTGCCTGCGCGCTGGCGCTTTGGTTCGCGGGGATGCCGGCGTTTGACGCTATCGGGCATAGCTTCTCTACTATTGCCATTGGCGGCTTCTCGACACATGATGCGAGCGTGGGCTACTTCAATAGCCCAACCATCAATACCATCATTGCCATCTTCCTGCTGATCTCTGGCTGTAACTACAGCCTGCACTTTTCCCTGCTGAGCGGGCGCAGCCTCAAGGTGTACTGGCGCGATCCGGAGTTTCGGATGTTTATCGGCGTTCAGCTCTCGCTGGTTCTGGTCTGCACGCTGGTGCTTTGGTTCCATAATACCTATCAGTCAGCCTGGCAGACGCTGAACCAGGCTTTCTTCCAGGTCGTGTCGATGGCGACCACCGCGGGCTTTACCACGGACAGCATCGCTCGTTGGCCGCTATTCTTGCCGGTATTGCTGCTTTGCTCTGCCTTTATTGGTGGCTGCGCCGGGTCTACCGGCGGTGGCTTGAAAGTGATTCGTATCCTGCTGCTGTTTAAACAAGGTAACCGCGAGCTGAAACGCCTGGTGCACCCGAATGCCGTTTACAGCATCAAGCTTGGGAACCGGGCCTTGCCGGAACGAATCCTTGAAGCGGTATGGGGATTCTTCTCTGCTTATGCGCTGGTGTTTATCGTCAGTATGCTGGCTATCATCGCGACCGGTGTCGATGACTTCTCTGCTTTTGCCTCTGTTGCTGCAACGCTCAATAACCTGGGCCCGGGCCTTGGCGTCGTTGCCGACAACTTTGCCAGCATGAATCCCGTGGCCAAATGGATCCTGATTGTGAATATGCTGTTTGGCCGCCTTGAAGTATTTACCCTGCTAGTACTGTTCACGCCTACTTTCTGGCGCGAGTAACCGGAGCCTGTGTGAAAACCTTAATTCTGTTTTCGACCCGAGATGGTCAAACTCGTGAGATTGCTTCTTATATCTCTTCTGAACTGAAAGAGTTGGGCGTGGAGAGTGATGTGGTCAATCTTCATCGCTGCGAGGAAATTACCTGGGCGAATTACGACCGGGTGATCATTGGCGCTTCTATTCGCTACGGCCATTTCCATGCCTCTGTTGAGACGTTCGTGAAGAAGTATCAGTTGCAGTTGAAGGAGCGCGCGAGTGCATTTTTCGCGGTCAACCTTGTTGCCCGTAAACCAGAGAAACGTTCGCCGCAGACAAACCCTTACACCCGTAAGTTTTTGCTTAACTCGGTTTGGCAGCCCGATCATTGTGCCGTGTTTGCCGGTGCATTGCGTTACCCGCGTTATGGCTGGCTGGACCGCTTCATGATCCGCTTAATTATGAAAATGACCGACGGTGAAACGGATACAAGTAAAGAAGTGGTTTATACCGATTGGCCGCAGGTAGCCCGATTTGCCCGTGAAATTGCACAGTTAAGCACCAAATAGCGTTGTAAATAAGCGGGTTGGCGAAAAAGAATGCGGTCAGAAAGTTTTTTTAAATAAACGCTTGTCACCGCCGAAGAACTCCCTATAATGCGCCTCCACTGACACGGAACAACGGCTTGCAAAGCGGCGTGTCAGGCGGAGTGAAGCGAAAAATAAATGCTTGACTACGCAGCGGGAAAGCGTAATATGCACAGCCCGCGCTACTGAGAAAGTAGCACTGCTCTTTAACAATTTATCAGACAATCTGTGTGGGCACTCGCAGGATTGATATCTCAGCATCTTCGGATGCAAATAAATATCAAGTCTTGAAGAGTGACTACTGATTTTATAAACAGTTTTAATTCTTTGAGCATCAAACACTTTTAAATTGAAGAGTTTGATCATGGCTCAGATTGAACGCTGGCGGCAGGCCTAACACATGCAAGTCGAGCGGTAGCACGGGGAGCTTGCTCCTGGGTGACGAGCGGCGGACGGGTGAGTAATGTCTGGGGATCTGCCTGATGGAGGGGGATAACTACTGGAAACGGTAGCTAATACCGCATAACGTCGCAAGACCAAAGAGGGGGACCTTCGGGCCTCTTGCCATCAGATGAACCCAGATGGGATTAGCTAGTAGGTGGGGTAATGGCTCACCTAGGCGACGATCCCTAGCTGGTCTGAGAGGATGACCAGCCACACTGGAACTGAGACACGGTCCAGACTCCTACGGGAGGCAGCAGTGGGGAATATTGCACAATGGGCGCAAGCCTGATGCAGCCATGCCGCGTGTATGAAGAAGGCCTTCGGGTTGTAAAGTACTTTCAGCGAGGAGGAAGGCGTTAAGGTTAATAACCTTAGCGATTGACGTTACTCGCAGAAGAAGCACCGGCTAACTCCGTGCCAGCAGCCGCGGTAATACGGAGGGTGCAAGCGTTAATCGGAATTACTGGGCGTAAAGCGCACGCAGGCGGTTTGTTAAGTCGGATGTGAAATCCCCGGGCTCAACCTGGGAACTGCATTCGAAACTGGCAAGCTTGAGTCTTGTAGAGGGGGGTAGAATTCCAGGTGTAGCGGTGAAATGCGTAGAGATCTGGAGGAATACCGGTGGCGAAGGCGGCCCCCTGGACAAAGACTGACGCTCAGGTGCGAAAGCGTGGGGAGCAAACAGGATTAGATACCCTGGTAGTCCACGCCGTAAACGATGTCGACTTGGAGGTTGTGCCCTTGAGGCGTGGCTTCCGGAGCTAACGCGTTAAGTCGACCGCCTGGGGAGTACGGCCGCAAGGTTAAAACTCAAATGAATTGACGGGGGCCCGCACAAGCGGTGGAGCATGTGGTTTAATTCGATGCAACGCGAAGAACCTTACCTACTCTTGACATCCAGAGAACTTAGCAGAGATGCTTTGGTGCCTTCGGGAACTCTGAGACAGGTGCTGCATGGCTGTCGTCAGCTCGTGTTGTGAAATGTTGGGTTAAGTCCCGCAACGAGCGCAACCCTTATCCTTTGTTGCCAGCGGTTCGGCCGGGAACTCAAAGGAGACTGCCAGTGATAAACTGGAGGAAGGTGGGGATGACGTCAAGTCATCATGGCCCTTACGAGTAGGGCTACACACGTGCTACAATGGCGCATACAAAGAGAAGCGACCTCGCGAGAGCAAGCGGACCTCATAAAGTGCGTCGTAGTCCGGATTGGAGTCTGCAACTCGACTCCATGAAGTCGGAATCGCTAGTAATCGTAGATCAGAATGCTACGGTGAATACGTTCCCGGGCCTTGTACACACCGCCCGTCACACCATGGGAGTGGGTTGCAAAAGAAGTAGGTAGCTTAACCTTCGGGAGGGCGCTTACCACTTTGTGATTCATGACTGGGGTGAAGTCGTAACAAGGTAACCGTAGGGGAACCTGCGGTTGGATCACCTCCTTACCTAATAGATACAACCCGCGTAGTGCTCACACAGATTGTCTGATAGAAAACGAGCAGTAAAACCTTATAGGCTTGTAGCTCAGGTGGTTAGAGCGCACCCCTGATAAGGGTGAGGTCGGTGGTTCAAGTCCACTCAGGCCTACCAAATTTTCCCCTGTTCTGCGTTGCACCTCAGACTCGCATACCTCAGTATGCGTCGCTAAGTTGCGCCTTGATCAGTGAAAAATTGAGGTGGAAATAAGGTTTTTACGAAATCGATGGGGCTATAGCTCAGCTGGGAGAGCGCCTGCCTTGCACGCAGGAGGTCAGCGGTTCGATCCCGCTTAGCTCCACCATCATTTCATGCACCAAAACTTACTTCAGAGTGTACCGGTGACGGTGTACTGCGAAGTATTTGCTCTTTAACAATCCGGAACAAGCTGAAAATTGAAACGACATGTCGTCTCATTCTTCCGTAATAAAGAATGAGGTTAAGACATGTTCGAGTCTCTCAAATTTTCATAATCTGAAGCGAAACATCTTCGGGTTGTGAGGTTAAGCGACTAAGCGTACACGGTGGATGCCCTGGCAGTCAGAGGCGATGAAGGACGTGCTAATCTGCGATAAGCGTCGGTAAGGTGATATGAACCGTTATAGCCGGCGATTTCCGAATGGGGAAACCCAGTGTGATTCGTCACACTATCATTGCGTGAATACATAGCGTAATGAAGCGAACCGGGGGAACTGAAACATCTAAGTACCCCGAGGAAAAGAAATCAACCGAGATTCCCCCAGTAGCGGCGAGCGAACGGGGAGCAGCCCAGAACCTGAATCAGTTTGTGTGTTAGTGGAAGCGTCTGGAAAGTCGCAGGGTACAGGGTGATACTCCCGTACACTAAAATGCACAAGTTGTGAGTTCGAAGAGTAGGGCGGGACACGTGGTATCCTGTCTGAATATGGGGGGACCATCCTCCAAGGCTAAATACTCCTGACTGACCGATAGTGAACCAGTACCGTGAGGGAAAGGCGAAAAGAACCCCGGCGAGGGGAGTGAAAAAGAACCTGAAACCGTGTACGTACAAGCAGTGGGAGCCTCTTTATGGGGTGACTGCGTACCTTTTGTATAATGGGTCAGCGACTTATATTCTGTAGCAAGGTTAACCGTATAGGGGAGCCGCAGGGAAACCGAGTCTTAACTGGGCGTTAAGTTGCAGGGTATAGACCCGAAACCCGGTGATCTAGCCATGGGCAGGTTGAAGGTTGGGTAACACTAACTGGAGGACCGAACCGACTAATGTTGAAAAATTAGCGGATGACTTGTGGCTGGGGGTGAAAGGCCAATCAAACCGGGAGATAGCTGGTTCTCCCCGAAAGCTATTTAGGTAGCGCCTCGTGAACTCATCTTCGGGGGTAGAGCACTGTTTCGGCTAGGGGGCCATCCCGGCTTACCAACCCGATGCAAACTACGAATACCGAAGAATGTTATCACGGGAGACACACGGCGGGTGCTAACGTCCGTCGTGAAGAGGGAAACAACCCAGACCGCCAGCTAAGGTCCCAAAGTCATGGTTAAGTGGGAAACGATGTGGGAAGGCACAGACAGCCAGGATGTTGGCTTAGAAGCAGCCATCATTTAAAGAAAGCGTAATAGCTCACTGGTCGAGTCGGCCTGCGCGGAAGATGTAACGGGGCTAAACCATGCACCGAAGCTGCGGCAGCGACACTATGTGTTGTTGGGTAGGGGAGCGTTCTGTAAGCCGTTGAAGGTGAACTGTGAGGTTTGCTGGAGGTATCAGAAGTGCGAATGCTGACATAAGTAACGATAAAGCGGGTGAAAAGCCCGCTCGCCGGAAGACCAAGGGTTCCTGTCCAACGTTAATCGGGGCAGGGTGAGTCGACCCCTAAGGCGAGGCCGAAAGGCGTAGTCGATGGGAAACAGGTTAATATTCCTGTACTCGGTGTTACTGCGAAGGGGGGACGGAGAAGGCTATGTTAGCCGGGCGACGGTTGTCCCGGTTTAAGCATGTAGGCGGGAAGTTTAGGTAAATCCGGACTTCTGTTAACGCTGAGGTGTGATGACGAGGCACTACGGTGCTGAAGTAACAAATGCCCTGCTTCCAGGAAAAGCCTCTAAGCATCAGGTAACATTGAATCGTACCCCAAACCGACACAGGTGGTCAGGTAGAGAATACCAAGGCGCTTGAGAGAACTCGGGTGAAGGAACTAGGCAAAATGGTGCCGTAACTTCGGGAGAAGGCACGCTGTCGGTAGGTGAAACCCCTCGCGGGTGGAGCTGAAGGCAGTCGAAGATACCAGCTGGCTGCAACTGTTTATTAAAAACACAGCACTGTGCAAACACGAAAGTGGACGTATACGGTGTGACGCCTGCCCGGTGCCGGAAGGTTAATTGATGGGGTTATCCGCAAGGAGAAGCTCTTGATCGAAGCCCCGGTAAACGGCGGCCGTAACTATAACGGTCCTAAGGTAGCGAAATTCCTTGTCGGGTAAGTTCCGACCTGCACGAATGGCGTAATGATGGCCAGGCTGTCTCCACCCGAGACTCAGTGAAATTGAAATCGCTGTGAAGATGCAGTGTACCCGCGGCAAGACGGAAAGACCCCGTGAACCTTTACTATAGCTTGACACTGAACATTGAGCCTTGATGTGTAGGATAGGTGGGAGGCTTTGAAGCGTGGACGCCAGTCTGCGTGGAGCCAACCTTGAAATACCACCCTTTAATGTTTGATGTTCTAACGTAGACCCGTGATCCGGGTTGCGGACAGTGTCTGGTGGGTAGTTTGACTGGGGCGGTCTCCTCCTAAAGCGTAACGGAGGAGCACGAAGGTTAGCTAATCACGGTCGGACATCGTGAGGTTAGTGCAAAGGCATAAGCTAGCTTGACTGCGAGAGTGACGGCTCGAGCAGGTGCGAAAGCAGGTCTTAGTGATCCGGTGGTTCTGAATGGAAGGGCCATCGCTCAACGGATAAAAGGTACTCCGGGGATAACAGGCTGATACCGCCCAAGAGTTCATATCGACGGCGGTGTTTGGCACCTCGATGTCGGCTCATCACATCCTGGGGCTGAAGTAGGTCCCAAGGGTATGGCTGTTCGCCATTTAAAGTGGTACGCGAGCTGGGTTTAGAACGTCGTGAGACAGTTCGGTCCCTATCTGCCGTGGGCGCTGGAGAATTGAGGGGGGCTGCTCCTAGTACGAGAGGACCGGAGTGGACGCATCACTGGTGTTCGGGTTGTCATGCCAATGGCATTGCCCGGTAGCTAAATGCGGAAGAGATAAGCGCTGAAAGCATCTAAGCGCGAAACTTGCCCCGAGATGAGTTCTCCCTGACCCTTTAAGGGTCCTGAAGGAACGTTGAAGACTACGACGTTGATAGGCTGGGTGTGTAAGCGTAGTGATACGTTGAGCTAACCAGTACTAATGATCCGTGAGGCTTAACCTTACAACACCGAAGGTGTTTTAGAGAGATTTTCAGCTTAGTTCAGGATTAGATTGATGGTTATGCGCGAGCATAGCGGTCAATAACAGAATTTGCCTGGCGGCCGTAGCGCGGTGGTCCCACCTGACCCCATGCCGAACTCAGAAGTGAAACGCCGTAGCGCCGATGGTAGTGTGGGGTCTCCCCATGCGAGAGTAGGGAACTGCCAGGCATCAAATAAAACAAAAAACCTCAGCCTGACGGCTGGGGTTTTTTGTTTATCTGGTATCAGGAAATTCTCTGCACGAGCATGGGCATGCGACAAAAGTGTCGGGAACACTTTTGAACGCCGCTCGCGGCGGCCCCGGAGGGGCGAGTATCAGGATGATACGAGAATTGTAGGGAACTGCCAGGCATCAAATAAAAGCGAAAGGCTCAGTCGAAAGACTGGGCCTTTTTGCTGTGCGTGTTCAACTGAGACAGGCAAGCCAATCCTAACAGGATCGGGTAAACTAGTTGAGTTGATATTCCGGAAAATGGCTGACATGAACTCCTCTCTTAAACCCTTCAATACCTTCGGTATTCAGGCAACTGCGGCACATATTGTTATCGCTGAATCTGTACAACAGCTTACTGAAGCATGGGCAGAATCGACGCAGGCTCATCAGCCAGTCCTTATTCTGGGGGAAGGCAGTAACGTTCTTTTCCTCGAAAACTTCGAAGGCATGGTCATTATCAATCGCATTAAAGGAATTGAGATTGTTGAGACGGATGATGCCTGGTTGCTCCATGTCGGCGCTGGTGAAAACTGGCATCACCTCGTGGAATATACTCTCCAACAAGGCATGCCTGGTCTGGAAAACCTCGCTCTGATTCCGGGCTGTGCTGGCTCATCGCCCATTCAAAATATTGGTGCATATGGTGTTGAAATTAAACAGGTATGTAACTATGTCGATTGCGTTGAGCTAAGTAATGGCCAGGCACTGCGTTTAACAAACGCAGAATGTCGCTTTGGCTACCGGGACAGCATCTTTAAACATGACTACCAGGACCGCTTTGCAATTATTGCCGTTGGCTATCGCTTGCCTAAAGCCTGGAGGCCGGTGCTCAGCTACGGCGATCTGGCTAAACTGGATCCTGCGATTGTTACACCCCAGCAGGTTTTTGAAAGCGTCTGCAATATGAGACGCTCGAAGCTGCCCGATCCAAAAGTGAATGGTAATGCCGGCAGTTTCTTCAAAAACCCCGTTGTTAGCGCGGAACAGGCAGAAAAACTGATTTCTTGCGGCGCGAACGTCCCCCATTACCCTCAGCCAGATGGCAGCGTTAAACTTGCAGCAGGTTGGCTGATCGATCAATGCCAGTTGAAGGGATACCGCATTGGTGGAGCTGCGATTCATCGGCAACAGGCTTTGGTTATCATTAACGAAGAAAATGCCAGCAGCGCAGATATTGTTGCCCTTGCACACTACGTACGCCAACAGGTTGGTGAAAAGTTTGATGTCTGGCTTGAACCAGAAGTTCGCTTTATGGCGAGCAAAGGGGAAGCCAGTGCCGTGGAGACTATCGCGTGAAAGACAATCGAGTTCCGTTAACGTTAATTGGTATTCTGGCAGACGGTGAGTTTCATTCAGGTGAGCAGCTGGGTGAGCAGTTAGGGATGAGTCGTGCGGCCATTAATAAGCACGTACAGACTCTGCGAGACTGGGGTATTGACGTATTTACCGTGCCGGGGAAAGGATATAGTTTGCCGGAGCCTATCCAATTACTGGATGAAGGCTTTATTAAGTCACAAATAGCTAACGGGAGCGTGGCTGTCCTCCCGGTGATTGATTCTACCAACCAGTATCTGCTCGATCGCCTTAATTCCCTTCAATCTGGTGATGCCTGCATAGCTGAATATCAGCAGGCCGGGCGTGGAAGACGAGGCCGTCAGTGGTTCTCGCCCTTTGGAGCAAATCTCTATTTGTCCATGTACTGGCGTCTGGAACAGGGGCCAGCTGCGGCAATTGGGCTCAGTCTGGTTATTGGTATTGTGATGGCGGAAGTATTACAACGCCTTGGCGCTGAAGACGTCAGGGTAAAATGGCCAAATGACCTCTATCTCAATGACCGTAAGCTTGCTGGTATTCTGGTTGAACTCACCGGTAAAACAGGGGATGCAGCGCAAATCGTTATCGGCGCTGGGATCAATCTTGCAATGCGTAATGTTGCTACAGATGTGATTAATCAGGGATGGATCAACCTTCAGGAAGCTGGTATCCGCATTGACAGGAATACGTTGGCTGTCACTCTAATCCAGGAATTACGTACGGCATTACAACTCTTTGAGCAAGAAAGTTTATTACCGTTCCTGCCTCGTTGGGAAAAACTGGATAACTTTATTAATCGGCCGGTAAAACTCATTATTGGAGAACGAGAGGTTCATGGAATATCTCGCGGCATTAATGAGCAGGGTGGATTATTGTTGGAGCAGGACGGAGTAATAAAGGCCTGGGTTGGCGGTGAGATTTCTCTGCGCGGCGTAAATTAAAGAGAGGGGGAATCCCCCCTCATCTTATTATTTTCTCAGCTTGACACAATCAACGGCATGATTAGCACTTTTTGTCATAATCAAGCTTGCACGATCTCGTGTTGGTAATATGTTTTGTTTTAAATTCAATAAATTAATTTCATTCCATAGCTGCGTTGCAATGTTTATCGCTTCATCTTTAGAGAGCTTTGCATAGCTGTGGAAATAAGAGTTTGGATCGGTGAATGCACCTTCACGGAACTTTAAGAACCGATTTATATACCAATTCTGTAATAGTTCTTCCGGCGCATCTACATATATAGAAAAATCTACGAAGTCAGAAACAAATACATGATGTGGGTCGTGAGGATAATCCATTCCGCTTTGCAGAACGTTTAACCCTTCCAGAATCAAGATATCCGGCTGGGCAACGGTCTTATCGCCCTCGGGGATCACGTCGTACACCAAATGTGAGTACACAGGTGCCGTCACGTTGGTTGCGCCAGATTTGATGTCAGAGACAAACTTCACCAGGCGATGCATATCATAGGATTGAGGGAAACCTTTCTTCTTCATCAAATTGCGCTCTTTAAGCACTTTATTTGGATGAAGGAAGCCGTCGGTGGTAATCAGTTCAACCTGACGATGCTCAGGCCAACGGCTGAGTAGCGCCTGCAGCACACGCGCTGTCGTGCTCTTTCCGACAGCCACGCTTCCCGCAATACTGATGATGTAGGGAATACGTTGGCCATTGGTGCCAAGGAACTGCTCGAGTACTGCCTGGCGCCGTAGGTTTGAACTGATATAGAAATTGAGCAGACGAGACAGCGGCAGATAAATCTCCGCCACCTCTTCCAGGGAGAGGTCTTCGTTAATGCCTTTTAACCGGGCGATTTCCCCTTCGGTTAACGTCATGGGAACAGAGTCACGCAATGCTGCCCATTGGCTCCGGTCAAATTGTAGATAAGGGGTTGTTGCCAACATTTGCTCTTTATTACTCATAAGCATGCTTCTGCCTGTAATTCAGGACAAAATTTACGCGCTACATTCTCGAACGCAAGTAATCAGACGTTGTGTATAAAAAGTATGCCGCGTATTTAACTTTTCAACAGTGGGCAGGAGGGTAACACCTGAATGAAGAGAACGATAAGAAAAAATCAACAACATTGATGTATTACGGCGGGTGCATCACGTTGCGCTTGCAGTGAAAGAAGGGGCTGCGAGCTATTTTAGAGGGACAGTCTTATTTCTGATGATTATTATTTGTCATTCAGGCATCGTCAGGCACCTACTCCCAGGAAAAACGGATGCCGGGAACGATGAAAATTTGCTCTCAATTGGTGCTTTAGCCGCCATATTCTCGAGATCTAGCGCAAAATATGAGCGGTAGTGCATTTTATGCGATTTTTTTGTTGCATGAGCGGCGCTCTCTTCCTAGAATGCGCGCTACTTGATGCCGGCTTAGCTCAGTAGGTAGAGCAACTGACTTGTAATCAGTAGGTCACCAGTTCGATTCCGGTAGCCGGCACCATCAAGTACCCCAGGTGGGGTTCCCGAGCGGCCAAAGGGAGCAGACTGTAAATCTGCCGTCATCGACTTCGAAGGTTCGAATCCTTCCCCCACCACCATATTCGGCAACGCATTGCGAAGCCCGGTGCGATAAACGAACAGTTTGTCGACCCGAATACTGAGAGGCCTTCTCTCATATTCACTACAGAAAGATTCAGGTAGCCGAGTTCCAGGATGCGGGCATCGTATAATGGCTATTACCTCAGCCTTCCAAGCTGATGATGTGGGTTCGATTCCCACTGCCCGCTCCAACAAGATGTGCTGATATAGCTCAGTTGGTAGAGCGCACCCTTGGTAAGGGTGAGGTCGGCAGTTCGAATCTGCCTATCAGCACCACTTCTTTATCTCCTCCCTGTTTCTCTTCTGTTAATGCATTCAGCTAATTCAGGCATATGCCTGGTTGATGTGGTGATATCACCGATTTATCCGTGTCTTAGAGGGACAATCGATGTCTAAAGAAAAGTTTGAACGTACAAAACCGCACGTTAACGTCGGTACTATCGGCCACGTTGACCATGGTAAAACAACGCTGACCGCTGCAATCACTACCGTTCTGGCTAAAACCTACGGTGGTTCTGCTCGTGCATTCGACCAGATCGATAACGCACCAGAAGAGAAAGCTCGTGGTATCACCATTAACACCTCCCACGTTGAGTACGACACCCCGACTCGTCACTACGCGCACGTTGACTGCCCAGGGCACGCCGACTACGTGAAAAACATGATCACCGGTGCTGCTCAGATGGACGGCGCTATCCTGGTTGTTGCTGCGACTGACGGCCCTATGCCTCAGACCCGTGAGCACATCCTGCTGGGTCGTCAGGTTGGCGTTCCTTACATCATCGTGTTCCTGAACAAATGTGACATGGTTGATGACGAAGAGCTGCTGGAACTGGTTGAAATGGAAGTTCGTGAACTTCTGTCTCAGTACGACTTCCCAGGCGATGACACCCCAATCATCCGTGGTTCTGCTCTGAAAGCGCTGGAAGGCGAAGCAGAGTGGGAAGCTAAGATCGTTGAACTGGCTGGCTTCCTGGATTCTTACATCCCAGAACCAGTACGTGCAATCGACCTGCCGTTCCTGCTGCCAATCGAAGACGTATTCTCCATCTCCGGTCGTGGTACCGTTGTTACCGGTCGTGTAGAGCGCGGTATCGTTAAAGTGGGTGAAGAAGTTGAAATCGTTGGTATCAAAGATACTGCGAAATCTACCTGTACCGGCGTTGAAATGTTCCGCAAACTGCTGGACGAAGGCCGTGCTGGTGAGAACGTAGGTGTTCTGCTGCGTGGTATCAAACGTGAAGAAATCGAACGTGGTCAGGTACTGGCTAAGCCAGGCTCTATCAAGCCACACACCAAGTTCGAATCTGAAGTGTACATCCTGTCCAAAGACGAAGGCGGCCGTCATACTCCGTTCTTCAAAGGCTACCGTCCACAGTTCTACTTCCGTACTACTGACGTGACCGGTACCATCGAACTGCCAGAAGGCGTAGAGATGGTAATGCCAGGCGACAACATCAAAATGGTTGTTACCCTGATCCACCCAATCGCGATGGATGACGGTCTGCGTTTCGCAATCCGTGAAGGTGGTCGTACCGTTGGTGCAGGCGTTGTAGCTAAAGTTATCGCTTAATCGCTGATAACATTTGACGCAATGCACAAGAAGAGGGCATCATTTGATGCCCTTTTTGTACGCTTTCGAACCAGAACCTGGCTCATCAGTGATTTTTTACCGATAATCATTGCTGAGACAGGCTCTGAAGATGGCGTTTATGCCGGGTAGTGTCTGAAAAGAGCCATTCGGTTTGGTTTGCCTCGCAGTGGCGGGGCAAAAGTGTTTGTCTGATTTATTGTGACAGGTTGGTTTATGAGTGCGAATACCGAAGCTCAAGGGAGCGGGCGTGGCCTCGAAGCGATGAAGTGGCTGGCAGTAGTCGTTTTGCTGCTCGTGGCAATCGTGGGCAACTACATTTATCGTGATATCACTCTGCCGCTTCGAGCACTGGCTGTGGTCATTCTGATTGCAGCAGCAGGTGGTGTTGCGCTGCTGACGGTAAAAGGCAAAGCAACCGTAGCGTTTGCTCGTGAAGCAAGAACGGAAGTACGTAAGGTTATTTGGCCTACTCGCCAGGAAACTCTGCACACCACTTTAATCGTGGCAGCGGTTACCGCTGTGATGTCACTGATTCTGTGGGGGCTGGATGGTATTCTGGTCCGCCTGGTATCTTTTATTACTGGCCTGAGGTTCTGAGATGTCTGAAGCCCCTAAAAAGCGTTGGTACGTCGTTCAGGCGTTTTCCGGTTTTGAAGGTCGTGTAGCCACGTCGCTGCGCGAACATATCAAACTCCATAATATGGAAGAGCTGTTTGGCGAAGTGATGGTTCCAACCGAAGAGGTTGTTGAAATCCGCGGTGGCCAACGCCGTAAGAGCGAACGTAAATTCTTCCCGGGTTACGTTCTGGTCCAGATGGTGATGAACGATGCGAGCTGGCACCTGGTGCGTAGCGTTCCGCGCGTAATGGGTTTCATCGGCGGGACTTCCGATCGTCCAGCCCCAATCAGCGATAAAGAAGTTGATGCGATCATGAACCGCCTGCAGCAGGTGGGTGACAAGCCGCGTCCGAAAACGCTGTTTGAACCAGGTGAAATGGTTCGCGTTAATGACGGTCCATTTGCGGACTTCAACGGTGTAGTGGAAGAAGTGGATTACGAGAAGAGCCGCCTGAAGGTTTCCGTTTCCATCTTTGGTCGTGCAACACCGGTTGAGCTGGATTTTGCTCAGGTGGAAAAAGCCTGATAATTTGATCGTTTAAGCAGCGATTGTTCATTGCACAGGGCGCGAAATTGGCATACAATTTCGCGCCTTTTGTTTTTATGTGTCCAGTACACGTAAGACGTTTATTCACGGGGAGCCTTCTTGAGGCGCTATTACCCAATCAGAGGATTTTAGAATGGCTAAGAAAGTACAAGCCTACGTCAAGCTGCAGGTTGCAGCTGGTATGGCGAACCCAAGTCCACCAGTTGGTCCAGCTCTGGGTCAGCAGGGTGTGAACATCATGGAATTCTGTAAAGCGTTTAACGCAAAAACTGAATCCCTGGAAAAAGGTCTGCCAATTCCGGTTGTTATTACCGTTTACGCTGACCGTTCTTTCACTTTCGTTACCAAAACCCCTCCAGCAGCAGTTCTGCTGAAGAAAGCGGCTGGTATCAAGTCTGGTTCCGGTAAGCCGAACAAAGACAAAGTAGGTAAAGTTTCCCGCGCCCAGCTGCAGGAAATCGCGCAGACCAAAGCTGCCGACATGACTGGTTCCGACATTGAAGCGATGACTCGCTCCATTGAAGGTACTGCACGTTCCATGGGCCTGGTAGTGGAGGACTAAGAAATGGCTAAACTGACCAAGCGCATGTCCGTGATCCGTGACAAAGTTGATGCTACCAAACAGTACGACATCAACGAAGCTATCGCTCTGCTGAAAGAACTGGCTACCGCTAAGTTCGTTGAAAGCGTTGACGTTGCTGTTAACCTGGGCATCGATGCTCGTAAATCTGACCAGAACGTTCGTGGTGCAACTGTACTGCCACACGGTACTGGCCGTTCCGTTCGCGTAGCCGTATTTGCTCAGGGCCCTAACGCTGAAGCAGCTAAAGCTGCTGGCGCAGAGCTGGTAGGTATGGAAGATCTGGCTGACCAGATCAAGAAAGGCGAAATGAACTTCGACGTTGTTATCGCATCTCCAGATGCAATGCGCGTTGTTGGCCAGCTGGGTCAGGTTCTGGGTCCACGCGGCCTGATGCCAAACCCGAAAGTTGGTACCGTAACTCCTAACGTTGCTGAAGCAGTTAAAAATGCTAAAGCAGGTCAGGTTCGTTACCGTAACGACAAAAACGGCATCATCCACACCACCATCGGTAAAGTGGACTTTGACGCTGACAAACTGAAAGAAAACCTGGAATCTCTGCTGGTTGCGCTGAAAAAAGCAAAACCATCTCAGGCAAAAGGCGTGTACATCAAGAAAGTTAGCATCTCCACCACCATGGGTGCAGGTGTTGCGGTTGACCAGGCTGGTCTGAACGCAGCGGCGAACTAATAATCGCCTTTACGCGGGCGAAAGATTAGTCTATTATCTTACGCCCGTTGTTCTGTTTAGGCAGAACACAAAGAATTTTCGGTTGGAGCCTGGCCTTATCCAGGCCTCCGTCCAAGACCGCAGGTGTTTCGCAAGAGACTTAATTGCCTGCGTAGACGGTGACAGAACCTGAAGAATATTTTTAGATAGTCTTTAGCTTGTTTCTGCTCACCGTATGTAGACGCACTTTTCCATTTTGGTTAAGTGCGAAGTGAGTTTCGGGACGTTTCGTCCCGGCTAAAACCCAGGAGCAAAAGCTAATGGCTTTAAATCTTCAAGACAAACAAGCGATTGTTGCTGAAGTCAGCGAAGTAGCCAAAGGCGCGCTGTCTGCAGTAGTTGCGGATTCCCGTGGCGTTACTGTAGACAAAATGACCGAACTGCGTAAAGCAGGTCGCGAAGCCGGCGTTTACATGCGTGTTGTTCGTAACACCCTGCTGCGCCGTGTTGTTGAAGGTACTCAGTTTGAGTGCCTGAAAGACGCGTTCGTTGGTCCGACCCTGATTGCATATTCTATGGAACACCCGGGCGCTGCTGCTCGTCTGTTCAAAGAGTTCGCTAAAGCGAATGCAAAATTTGAGGTCAAAGCCGCTGCCTTTGAAGGTGAGCTGATCCCGGCGTCGCAAATCGACCGCCTGGCAACTCTGCCGACCTACGAAGAAGCAATTGCACGCCTGATGGCAACCATGAAAGAAGCTTCGGCTGGCAAACTGGTTCGTACTCTGGCTGCTGTACGCGATGCGAAAGAAGCTGCTTAATCGCAGTTTTCTTTATCAAGTATTCGCTTACGTATAAACTTATTCTGATATTCAGGAACAATTTAAATGTCTATCACTAAAGATCAAATCATTGAAGCAGTATCCGCTATGTCCGTAATGGACGTTGTAGAACTGATCTCTGCAATGGAAGAAAAATTCGGTGTTTCTGCTGCTGCTGCTGTAGCTGTTGCTGCTGGCCCAGCTGAAGCTGCTGAAGAAAAAACTGAGTTCGACGTTATTCTGAAATCTGCTGGCGCTAACAAAGTTGCCGTAATCAAAGCAGTTCGTGGCGCAACTGGCCTGGGTCTGAAAGAAGCTAAAGACCTGGCAGAAACCCCGAATGCCGTTCTGAAAGAAGGCATCAGCAAAGACGACGCAGAAGCTCTGAAAAAATCTCTGGAAGAAGCTGGCGCTGAAGTTGAAGTTAAATAAGCCAACCTTTCCGGTTGCAGCCTAAGTCATTAGGCTGATGGCTGGTGACTTTTTAGTCACCAGCCTTTTTGCGCTGTAGGGTGCCAGTAGTGTTTCACACTGTTTGACTGCTGGTTTCCATTCAATGCATGTTTCTATCGACGCCTTAATATACTGCGACTTTCTACGCCGGGAGTTCCGGGGTAAAGCGCAATGAAATGGTTTAAGAGTGATAGAAACAGGTATTGCGGGGAGTGTTCCACTTTCCGGTCCACAAAATAGTGTTGCATAAACTGCCCCTTTCGACGGGCAGATGGGTCGACTTGTCAGCGAGCTGAGGAACCCTAATGGTTTACTCCTATACCGAGAAAAAACGTATTCGTAAGGATTTTGGAAAGCGTCCACAAGTACTGGACATTCCTTATCTCCTTTCTATCCAGCTTGACTCGTTCCAGAAGTTTATCGAGCAAGATCCCGAAGGACAGTACGGCCTGGAAGCAGCTTTCCGCTCCGTATTCCCGATCGCAAGCTACAGCGGTAACTCCGAGCTGCAGTATGTGAGCTATCGCCTGGGCGAACCTGTATTTGACGTTAAAGAATGTCAAATCCGTGGCGTGACGTATTCTGCTCCGCTGCGTGTAAAACTGCGTCTGGTGATCTACGAGCGCGAAGCGCCGGAAGGCACCGTTAAAGACATCAAAGAACAAGAAGTGTACATGGGCGAGATTCCGCTCATGACCGACAACGGGACCTTCGTTATCAACGGTACTGAGCGCGTTATCGTTTCTCAGCTTCACCGTAGCCCGGGTGTGTTCTTCGACAGTGACAAAGGTAAGACCCACTCTTCAGGGAAGGTGCTGTATAACGCACGTATCATCCCTTACCGTGGTTCCTGGCTGGACTTCGAATTCGACCCGAAAGATAACCTGTTCGTGCGTATTGACCGTCGCCGCAAACTGCCTGCGACCATCATCCTGCGCGCACTGAACTACACCACTGAGCAGATCCTTGACCTGTTCTTTGAGAAAGTTAATTTCGAAATCCGTGACAACAAGCTGCAGATGGAGCTGGTACCGGAGCGCCTGCGTGGCGAAACCGCCTCCTTCGACATCGAAGCTGACGGCAAAGTGTACGTTGAAAAAGGCCGCCGTATCACCGCGCGCCACATTCGCCAGCTGGAAAAAGACGATATCAAACATATCGAAGTTCCTGTTGAGTACATTGCCGGTAAAGTTGCGGCTAAAGACTACGTTGATGCTTCTACCGGCGAACTGATTTGCCCGGCGAACATGGAACTGTCTTTGGATCTGCTGGCCAAACTGAGCCAGTCAGGCCACAAGCGTATCGAAACGCTGTTCACCAACGACCTGGATCACGGCCCGTACATTTCTGAAACCGTACGCGTCGACCCAACCAACGACCGCCTGAGCGCGCTGGTTGAGATCTACCGCATGATGCGTCCTGGTGAGCCACCAACACGCGAAGCAGCCGAAAGCCTGTTTGAGAATCTGTTCTTCTCTGAAGACCGCTACGATCTGTCTGCGGTAGGTCGTATGAAGTTCAACCGTTCTCTGCTGCGTGAAGAGATTGAAGGTTCCGGTATCCTGAGCAACGACGACATCATCGAAGTGATGAAGAAGCTCATCGATATCCGTAACGGCAAAGGCGAAGTGGATGACATCGACCACCTCGGCAACCGTCGTATCCGTTCCGTAGGCGAAATGGCGGAAAACCAATTCCGTGTTGGCCTGGTGCGTGTTGAGCGTGCGGTGAAAGAGCGTCTGTCTCTGGGCGATCTGGATACCCTGATGCCTCAGGACATGATCAACGCCAAGCCAATCTCTGCGGCAGTGAAAGAGTTCTTCGGTTCCAGCCAGCTGTCTCAGTTCATGGACCAGAACAACCCGCTGTCCGAGATTACGCACAAACGTCGTATCTCCGCGTTGGGCCCAGGCGGTCTGACCCGTGAGCGCGCGGGCTTCGAAGTACGTGACGTACACCCAACCCACTACGGTCGTGTGTGTCCAATCGAAACCCCTGAAGGTCCAAACATCGGCCTGATCAACTCCCTGTCCGTGTACGCACAGACTAACGAATACGGCTTCCTTGAGACTCCGTATCGTCGCGTGGTTGACGGTGTTGTGACCGACGAAATTCATTACCTGTCTGCTATCGAAGAAGGTAACTACGTCATCGCTCAGGCGAACACTAACCTGAACGAAGAAGGCCGTTTCGTAGACGACCTCGTTACCTGCCGTAGCAAAGGCGAATCCAGCTTGTTCAGCAACGACCAGGTTGACTACATGGACGTTTCCACCCAGCAGGTGGTTTCCGTCGGTGCGTCCCTGATCCCGTTCCTGGAACACGATGACGCCAACCGTGCATTGATGGGTGCGAACATGCAACGTCAGGCGGTTCCAACTCTGCGTGCTGATAAGCCGCTGGTTGGTACCGGTATGGAACGTGCTGTAGCCGTTGACTCCGGTGTTACTGCCGTAGCTAAACGTGGCGGTACCGTTCAGTACGTTGATGCATCCCGTATCGTTATCAAAGTTAACGAAGACGAGATGTACCCAGGCGAAGCGGGTATCGACATCTACAACCTGACCAAGTACACCCGTTCTAACCAGAACACCTGCATCAACCAGATGCCTTGTGTGTCCCTGGGTGAGCCGATCGAACGTGGCGACGTGCTGGCAGACGGCCCGTCTACCGACCTCGGTGAGCTGGCGCTTGGCCAGAACATGCGCGTAGCGTTCATGCCTTGGAACGGTTACAACTTCGAAGACTCCATCCTCGTATCCGAGCGTGTTGTTCAGGAAGACCGTTTCACCACCATCCACATTCAGGAACTGGCTTGTGTGTCTCGCGACACCAAACTGGGGCCAGAAGAGATCACTGCTGACATCCCTAACGTGGGTGAAGCTGCGCTCTCCAAACTGGATGAATCCGGTATCGTGTACATCGGTGCTGAAGTGACCGGCGGTGATATTCTGGTTGGTAAGGTAACGCCGAAAGGTGAAACCCAGCTGACGCCAGAAGAAAAACTGCTGCGTGCAATCTTCGGTGAGAAAGCGTCTGACGTTAAAGACTCTTCCCTGCGCGTACCAAACGGTGTTTCCGGTACTGTTATCGACGTTCAGGTCTTCACCCGCGATGGTGTGGAAAAAGACAAACGTGCGCTGGAAATCGAAGAGATGCAGCTGAAGCAGGCTAAGAAAGACCTGTCTGAAGAACTGCAGATCCTCGAAGCGGGTCTGTTCAGCCGTATCTATGCCGTGCTGGTTTCCGGTGGTGTTGAAGCTGACAAGCTCGACAAACTGCCACGTGACCGCTGGCTGGAACTGGGCCTGACCGACGAAGAGAAGCAAAACCAGCTGGAGCAGCTGGCAGAGCAGTACGACGAGCTGAAGCACGAGTTTGAGAAGAAACTCGAAGCTAAGCGCCGCAAAATCACTCAGGGCGATGACCTGGCACCTGGCGTGCTGAAAATCGTGAAAGTGTATCTGGCCGTTAAACGTCAGATTCAACCTGGTGACAAGATGGCAGGTCGTCACGGGAACAAAGGTGTTATCTCCAAGATCAACCCGATCGAAGATATGCCATACGATGAAAACGGCACGCCGGTAGACATCGTACTGAACCCGCTGGGCGTACCATCTCGTATGAACATCGGTCAGATCCTGGAAACCCACCTGGGTATGGCTGCGAAAGGCATTGGCGAGAAGATCAACGCCATGCTGAAACAGCAGCAGGAAGTCGCGAAACTGCGCGAATTCATCCAGAAAGCGTATGACTTGGGTACAGACGTTCGTCAGAAGGTTGATCTGAATACCTTCACCGACGAAGAAGTTCTGCGTCTGGCTGAAAACCTGAAAAAAGGTATGCCGATTGCTACTCCGGTATTCGACGGTGCAAAAGAGTCGGAAATCAAAGAGCTGCTGCAACTCGGCGGTCTGCCATCTTCTGGTCAGATTACCCTGTTCGACGGCCGTACCGGTGAACAGTTTGAGCGTCAGGTAACCGTAGGTTACATGTACATGCTGAAACTGAACCACTTGGTTGACGATAAGATGCACGCGCGTTCTACCGGTTCTTACAGCCTGGTTACTCAGCAGCCGCTGGGTGGTAAGGCTCAGTTCGGTGGTCAGCGCTTCGGTGAGATGGAAGTGTGGGCGCTTGAAGCATATGGCGCTGCATATACCCTGCAGGAAATGCTGACCGTTAAGTCTGATGACGTGAACGGCCGTACCAAGATGTATAAGAACATCGTGGATGGCAACCATCAGATGGAACCGGGCATGCCGGAATCCTTCAACGTTCTGTTGAAAGAGATCCGTTCGCTGGGTATCAACATCGAGCTGGAAGACGAGTAATCGTTGCTCAAAAGGTCCAGGGTGCCCGGCTAACGCCGGGCATCACAGAGTGCTAACTCCGACGGGAGCAAATCCGTGAAAGACTTATTAAAGTTTCTGAAAGCGCAAACTAAAACCGAAGAGTTTGATGCGATCAAAATTGCTCTGGCATCGCCAGACATGATCCGTTCATGGTCTTTCGGTGAAGTTAAAAAGCCGGAAACCATCAACTACCGTACGTTCAAACCTGAGCGTGACGGTCTGTTCTGCGCCCGTATTTTTGGGCCAGTGAAAGACTACGAGTGCCTGTGCGGTAAGTACAAGCGCCTGAAGCACCGTGGTGTCATTTGTGAGAAGTGTGGCGTAGAAGTTACCCAGACTAAAGTTCG